>NZ_JBKFAQ010000024.1:0-16129 GCF_053345735.1 Bacillus sp. D48C | reverse complement strand
ATGGTGACATGTGGAGCTGACGAATACTAATAGATCGAGGACTTAACCATATAATATGTAGCAAATGTTATCTAGTTTTGAAGGAATATGCCTTCAATAGTTTGGTGATGATGGCAGAGAGGTCACACCCGTTCCCATACCGAACACGGAAGTTAAGCTCTCTAGCGCCGATGGTAGTTGGGACCTTGTCCCTGTGAGAGTAGGACGTCGCCAAGCTATTTATATCATCGCGGGGTGGAGCAGTACGGTAGCTCGTCGGGCTCATAACCCGAAGGTCGCAGGTTCAAATCCTGTCCCCGCAACCAAATGGTCCCGTGGTGTAGTGGTTAACATGCCTGCCTGTCACGCAGGAGATCGCCGGTTCGACCCCGGTCGGGACCGCCATTTTATATAAAGAAAAGAACGAAACAAGTTGTTTCGTATTTTTTTATTTGTTTTAACAAAAAACTAATAAAGACAGTCAAACTATCCTTAGGACAACTCCTAAGGACTTTTTTATATATTCAAAACCTGTATAATAAAGAGCAGAGAACATTGTGAGTAAAGTAGGTGAAGTCTGTGAGTAAATATGAAGTAACAACAAAGTCTTCTGAGGAAACACAAAGATTATCAGAAAAACTAGGTGAACTCGTAGAGGCACAAGATGTAATTATTTTAGAAGGAGATCTTGGAGCTGGTAAGACGACTTTTACAAAGGGACTAGCAAAAGGTCTTGGAGTGAAAAGAGTTGTAAATAGTCCTACCTTTAATATTATTAAAGAATATAAAGGAAGATTACCGCTATATCATATGGACGTGTATCGCTTAGCAGAAAGCGAAGAGGACTTAGGCTTTGATGAGTATTTCTACGGTGAAGGAATTACGGTAGTGGAATGGGCTCATTTAATAGAAGCATATTTACCGAATGAAAAGTTACAAATTAGTTTATTCCATGCGGGAGATGACACAAGAAAAATTATACTCGAGCCAATTGGAGATCGCTATATTAGATTATGTGAGGAGCTATTACAAGATGAAAGTACTAGCAATTGATACTTCAAATTACGTAATGGGTGTATCCCTTATTGAGGAAGGAAACGTGATTGGGGAAATCATTACAAATTTGACGAAAAACCATTCTGTACGTCTTATGCCAGCTGTAGAGCAACTGTTAAAAGAATGTGGTGTAAAACCGAAGGAATTAACTAAAATCGTTGTAGCTGCTGGACCTGGATCATATACAGGTGTTCGCATAGGCGTGACAGCGGCAAAAACATTAGCTTGGTCACTTCAAATACCAATTGTAGGTGTATCAAGTTTAGAGGTAGTAGCTGCAAACGGTGCTAACTTTAATGGATTAATTTGTCCTTTATTTGATGGAAGGCGTGGGCAAATCTATACTGGATTATATACATACGAAGGAGAGCAGTTAACTTCAATAGAAGAAGACCGAATTATTCTTATTGTAGACTGGTTGCAAATGTTAAAAGATAAAGGACAGCCTGTTTTATTTATCGGTAATGATGTTAAATTGCATAAAGAAACAATTATAGAATATTTAGGTGATCAAGCTGTATTCGCTCCTTTTACTAAAAATAATCCAAGACCAAGTGAGCTAGCATTTTTAGGATTACAAAAAGAAGAACATGATGTGCATACGTTTGTTCCGAGCTATCTTCGTTTAGCTGAAGCTGAAACAAAGTGGTTAGAAAGTCAAAACAAGTAGGGGCCTTGCAGAAGATGGATATGATATTTAGAAAGATGGAACTTGATGATATTGCTCAAATTGTAGCTATTGAAGAAGTATCTTTTTCAACTCCTTGGACTGCAGATGCTTTTCACCGTGAATTAACGATGAATGAACATGCACATTATATTGTGTTAGAAAAAGATGGTCGTGTAATCGGGTATTGTGGATTGTGGATAATTATTGATGAATCACATATAACAAATATAGCTATTTTGCCAGAATACCGAGGTCAAAAGTTAGGAGATGCCTTATTGAAAGCAGTTATTTCAGAAGCGAAAGAACTAGGGGTAAAAACAATGACGCTTGAAGTACGTGTATCAAATGAAGTAGCAAAGCAGTTATACAAAAAATATGGATTTCAAAATGGTGGAATTCGTAAACGATACTATGCAGACAATCAGGAAGATGGTCTTGTAATGTGGGTGAATATATAATGGAAAAAAATACGATTATACTTGGGATTGAAACGAGCTGTGATGAAACAGCGGTAGCGGTTGTTAAAAATGGGACGGAAATTATTGCGAATGTCGTTGCATCACAAATTGAAAGTCATAAACGTTTTGGCGGCGTTGTACCAGAGATTGCATCCCGTCATCATGTAGAAGAAATTACAGTTGTGTTAGAAGAAGCTTTAAAAGAAGCAAACATAACATTTGATGATATTGATGCAATCGCTGTAACAGAAGGGCCTGGTTTAGTAGGAGCACTTCTAATTGGGGTAAATGCAGCGAAGGCAGTAGCTTTTGCACATGATATTCCGCTAGTCGGTGTTCATCATATTGCTGGTCATATTTATGCGAACCGTTTAGTAAAAGAAGTGCAATTCCCGCTATTATCACTTGTTGTATCTGGTGGGCATACAGAACTTGTTTATATGAAAGAACATGGTTCATTTGAAGTAATTGGTGAAACGCGAGATGATGCAGCTGGAGAAGCATATGATAAAGTAGCTCGTACGTTATCTATGCCATATCCAGGTGGTCCTCATATTGATCGCCTTGCACATGAAGGAGAACCAACAATTGATTTGCCTCGTGCATGGCTAGAACCGGATTCATATGATTTTAGCTTTAGTGGATTGAAATCAGCAGTTATCAACACTGTGCATAACGCGAAACAACGTGGTATAGAAATTAAACCAGAAGATTTAGCGGCAAGTTTCCAAGAAAGTGTAATAGATGTACTTGTAACGAAAGCAGCTCGTGCAGCAGCAGCTTATAATGTAAAGCAATTACTTCTTGCTGGTGGAGTAGCTGCTAATAAAGGACTTCGTGCCCGATTAGAAGAAGAATTTGCACAAAAAGAAAACATTGAACTAATTATTCCACCGCTATCTTTATGCACAGATAATGCAGCAATGATTGCAGCGGCAGGGACAATTGCGTATGAACAAGGCAAGCGTGCAACATTAGCCTTAAATGCGAATCCAGGATTAGATATTGAAGCATAGTTATGCACATAATTAACCACAGCTTGTGGATAAAACCCATGTTATCTGTTGATAATGTGGGTTTTATTGTGTATATAAAGTGTTGATAACTTTTTCGTTGGCTGTGGGTAATGTGGAAAAGTTGGTTTAATAGTTATTTTATAAAGGTGGATATGTGTATAAACTTGTGGATAAACTAGATGAAGTCTGACCTTTGAGTGTATTGTTTTTCGGGAAATAAAAAGCAAGAAGATATCCCCGAAAAACATTTTTTAATATCCCTCCATTATAGAGGGTGCTGATATTGTCAATCCTTGTCGGTAAATCGATATTTCGTGTCGAATCGTTTATGTATATAGGGTTACGATAGATGTATTTGAAAAATCGTTGATATATTCCCAGTTACCATTGATATATCCAAAAAATTATTTATGTACTTAAAGAAAAAAGATGTCGCATAGTCAAAAATCATGACTGATGAGACATCTTCCTTATTTAAATACTCTTATACATGCAGCTCTTCCCACTCTGCCATACAAGTTTCAAGCTGTTCTTGTAGCGTTTGTTTTTTAGTTGTAATTTCACTAGCTTTTTCATAATCTGCATATATTTCTGGTAAGCAAAGTTGATCTTCTAACGTAGCAATTTCTTCTTCTAAGTTTACGATATTTTGTTCTAGCTCTTCAATTTTTCGAGTGCGTTGACGTTCTAATTGTTTACGCTCTTTTCCTTCGAGATAATTTAATTTTTCTTGAGCTACAGTTTTTTGAACAGGTGCCTGATTTTCTTGCTGTTCTTGTTGTTCAAATGCTGCACGTTCAATCATTTCATTTTTCTTCTCCACATAGTAATCGTAATCCCCTAAATATTCCTGTGCGCCTTCTGTTGATAACTCAACCACAGTCGTTGTTACACGGTTAATAAAGTAGCGGTCATGTGAGACAAATAGAAGAGTCCCTGGATAATCAATTAAAGCATTCTCTAAAATCTCTTTACTATTTAAATCAAGGTGGTTCGTAGGCTCATCCAGAATTAATAAATTTGACTTTTGCATCATAAGTTTCGCAAGAGCTAATCGAGCTTTTTGTCCACCACTAAGGGAAGATACTGGTTTCAGTACATCATCTCCTGTGAATAAAAAATTCCCGAGTATAGTACGGATTTCTTTTTCAGGTTGCAGTGGATATTCATCCCATAGTTCATTTAAAACCCGTTTAGAAGATGTTAAATTTGCTTGTTCTTGGTCATAATAGCCAACAGATACATTTGATCCGAAAGAAACATTACCATTTAATAGTGGTAACTTATTCACAATAGATTTTAATAATGTGGATTTCCCAATTCCGTTTGGACCAACTAAGGCAACACTATCTCCGCGAGTTAAGCGCATAGTTACGTGTTCAATTATAGGGTCCTCCTCATAGCCGATGGTTGCATCTTTTACTTGTAAAACATCATTTCCACTTTGCTTTTCAATATCGAAGTGGAATGATGCTGACTTAGAATCCCCTAATGGTCTCGTTAATAATTCCATTCTGTCTAGTTGTTTACGGCGACTTTGAGCACGTTTCGTTGTAGAAGCGCGAGCTATATTCTTTTGAACGAAGTCCTCAAGTTTTGCGATTTCATCTTGTTGTTTTTCGTAACGTTTCATTTCTTGATCATATAATGCTGATTTTAAGTCTAAATATTTACTGTAGTTACCAACAAATCGTCTGCTTTCTTTATTCGAAATTTCATATACTTGTGTAACGAGTTTGTCTAAGAAATAACGGTCATGGGAAACGATTAATATTGCGCCAGGATAACCTTGTAAATATTGCTCAAGCCATGTTAATGTTTCAATGTCTAAATGGTTTGTAGGCTCGTCCAAAATAAGTAAGTCTGGTTTTGTTAATAATAATTTCCCGAGAGCTAATCTTGTTTTTTGCCCGCCACTTAAAGTAGAGATCGTCGTCTGGTGTGTTTCAACTGGGAAGCCAAGGCCGCTTAAAATGGAGCGAATATCCGCTTCGTATTGATATCCACCTTGATCTTTATAATTGAGTTGCAATTGGTCATAATCAGCTAACAATCTTTCATATATAGCTTCGTTTGAAAAGTTTTCTTCTTTTCCCATTTCTTGCTCAAGCTTTCGAAGTTTTGTCTCCATTTGCTGTAAGTGGGTAAAGACGGTTAGCATTTCATCCCAAATTGTTAAAGACGTTTCTAGGCCAGTATTTTGAGCTAAATACCCGATTGAGACATCTTTCGGTTTTATAATTTCGCCACCATCATGTGATAACTCACCAGCGATAATTTTTAATAATGTAGATTTTCCAGCTCCATTCCTTCCAACTAATGCGATACGATCTTTTGTTTGTACTTCCAATTTTATGTTTGCAAGAATTGTTTCTGCACCGTATAATTTCGAAAGTCCATTTACTTGTAATAAAATCAATGTTCTCACCTCAAATAATTTCTTAACTTTGCCATGTTTATATTTCTCAATCATACTAAAAATAGTGTATAGTTTAAAATAAAGAGAGAATACTTCTTCTCTTTATTATACAAGGAATTTAATGAGTGCTAAACTTCTGTATTTGATTAAAGTATATGAATAAAGATAGGAAGAGAGGAGAGGTCATATGGATCAGCAAAAGATTCCACAAGCCACTGCTAAAAGATTGCCTCTATACTATCGATTTATCCAAAACTTATCTCTTTCTGGTAAGCAGCGTGTTTCATCGGCCGAATTGAGTGAAGCGGTAAAAGTAGATTCCGCAACAATACGAAGAGATTTTTCGTATTTTGGAGCATTAGGGAAAAAGGGATATGGATATAACGTAAATTATTTATTATCATTTTTCCGCGAAACACTTGATCAAGATGATATAACGCGTGTAGCACTTATTGGAGTAGGTAATTTAGGGACCGCTTTCTTACATTATAATTTCACGAAAAACAATAATACAAAAATTGAAATGGCATTTGATGTTAGTGAAGAGAAAGTTGGAACAGAAATCGGGGGCATTCCTGTATATCATTTAGATGAATTAGAAGAGAGATTATCAAATGATATACAAGTGGCAATATTAACAGTACCGGCTACAGTAGCACAAGCTGTAGCAGATAGATTAGCTGAAACGAGCGTGCACGGTATTTTGAATTTCACACCAGCACGATTAAACGTATCAGAGAATATTAGAATTCATCATATTGATTTAGCTGTAGAGTTACAAACATTAGTTTACTTTTTGAAAAACTATCCACAATAAAACGCAGAGGAAGCGACCTCTGCGTTTTATTATTGTTTCTTCTTTGTGAATTTAACTAATATAAGGCGAAGTGCCAAATTAAAATCAATTGTTGCCATAACTGCAAATAGTATTGTCCACACATTCCAGATTGTATCTGTCACGTTCGTAATGGCGAAGCGTGTAAAGATACATCCAAGAAGGAAGTATAGTGCAGCCATGAACAATGGTGAGTTTCTCATACAAAAAATCCTCCGATAAATCCTTGCATTTTTTCAGCTTCTTTAATCATTTCTTGAATTTGCTCATTGCTCATAAAAATTTGCCCAATAGCGACTAATGTATTCATCGCAACATGAGCTGCAATAGGAACGATAATGCGCTTCGTCTTCACATATAAGAAGGCGAATACGAGCCCCATAGCAGTGTATACCAATAAGTGAGTAAAATCAAAATGAATTGCTGCGAATACAAGTGAACTAATGATAGCTGCAATAAAGAAGTTGAACTTCTTATAAAGTGCACCGAATAGAATTTTTCTAAATACGATTTCTTCTAAGATAGGTCCGATTATAGATACAACAATAAGGAACCAAGGAGTAGTTCGTGCAATTTCCATCAGTTTCATTGTATTTTCTGAACCTTGTTTAATTCCTAGTAGCTGCATCTCGATCATACCGGCAACTATTTGTGAAAAGAAAGCTAAGAATAATCCGATGAAAATCCACCCAATTGTAGCTGGAACAGAAGAGCGCGTTGCATCTAAATGTCTGTCGCGAATATCTGTTCTAAGTAACCAAAGTACGATACATAATGCAACAAAGAAGCTAATAATTGCCCAGTGTCCCATTATGATTTGTCCTTTTTCCTCAATGGTAAATCCTCTATTATCATAGAGTCCTGTTTTTAGGAGAAGTGGTAATCCAACAGCGCCAGATAATTGCATTAAAATGTATGTAACGATAATCCACCAGTATTGTTTCTTCAAATGGTTTAACCATCCTTTCTAACTCTAGTGTATGAGATGAGGTAGGATAACATGTAAATATGTTATCTACGATATAAACTTTCATTCGAATTATGATTTTTTTGTAAATACGTATTTTAAATTAAAGTAGGAGACAGGAAAAAGTTGTACGTTTAGCGAAAACAACTTAGGGTGTCTTTCATATTGTAACATACGAGTAGGGGAAACAACGATTCATATAGTAGAGGCAGTATTCTATATAGAAAGTTTATATAGTAATTTGCGAAAAAATTATGATTTTTTTACTTGCAAAAGAAATTGAGATTATTTATTATTATAAGTGTGTTAGCACTCGGGTGACTTGAGTGCTAATAAATAAAATTTACATAACAAAATGAGGAGGTTATTGTTCATGCTAAAGCCATTAGGTGATCGCGTTGTAATTGAGCTTGTTCAAGCAGAAGAAAAAACAGCAAGTGGTATTGTATTACCAGACACTGCAAAAGAAAAACCACAAGAGGGTAAAGTTGTTGCAGTAGGTACTGGTCGAGTGCTTGAAAATGGTGAGCGTGTTGCTTTAGAGGTAGCAGCAGGTGATCTTATCATCTTCTCAAAATATGCAGGTACTGAAGTGAAATATGAAGGTACAGACTACTTGATTTTACGTGAAAGTGACATTTTAGCAGTTATCGGTTAATTATATAAATCTTAAAAAAATCCAAGGGGGTCAATTATTATGGCAAAAGATATTAAATTTAGTGAAGAAGCACGTCGTTCGATGCTTCGCGGTGTCGACACTCTTGCAAACGCAGTAAAAGTAACGCTTGGACCAAAAGGTCGTAACGTTGTACTTGAGAAAAAATTCGGTTCACCACTTATTACAAATGATGGTGTAACAATCGCAAAAGAAATCGAATTAGAAGATGCATTCGAAAACATGGGTGCGAAATTAGTAGCAGAAGTTGCTAGCAAAACAAATGATGTAGCTGGTGACGGAACAACAACTGCAACTGTATTAGCGCAAGCTATGATTCGTGAAGGTCTTAAAAACGTAACAGCTGGTGCTAACCCAATGGGTCTTCGTAAAGGTATCGAAAAAGCTGTTACTGCTGCAATTGAAGAATTAAAAACGATTTCTAAACCAATCGAAGGCAAATCTTCTATCGCGCAAGTAGCTGCTATTTCTGCAGCTGACGAAGAAGTAGGTCAATTAATCGCTGAAGCAATGGAGCGCGTTGGTAACGATGGCGTTATTACTTTAGAAGAGTCTAAAGGATTCACAACAGAATTAGACGTAGTAGAAGGTATGCAATTTGATCGTGGATATGCATCTCCTTACATGATTACTGATTCTGACAAAATGGAAGCAGTTCTTGATAACCCATACATCTTAATTACTGACAAAAAGATTTCTAACATCCAAGAAATCTTACCAGTATTAGAGCAAGTGGTACAACAAGGTAAACCACTTCTTATCATTGCTGAAGATGTAGAAGGCGAAGCTTTAGCTACATTAGTAGTGAACAAACTTCGTGGTACATTCAACGTAGTAGCTGTTAAAGCTCCTGGATTTGGTGACCGTCGTAAAGCAATGCTAGAAGATATCGCAATCTTAACTGGTGGCGAAGTAATCACTGAAGAATTAGGTCGTGACTTAAAATCTGCTACAGTTGAATCTTTAGGACGCGCTGGTAAAGTTGTTGTTACAAAAGAAAACACAACTGTAGTTGAAGGTATTGGAAATACAGAGCAAATCGCAGCTCGTATCGGTCAAATCCGTGCGCAATTAGAAGAAACAACTTCTGAATTCGATCGTGAAAAATTACAAGAGCGTCTTGCTAAACTAGCAGGTGGCGTAGCGGTAATTAAAGTAGGTGCAGCAACTGAAACTGAGTTAAAAGAGCGCAAACTTCGCATTGAAGATGCACTTAACTCAACTCGTGCAGCAGTAGAAGAAGGTATCGTTGCAGGTGGTGGTACTTCACTTATGAACGTATACACGAAAGTAGCTTCTATCGTAGCTGAAGGCGACGAAGCAACAGGTATCAACATCGTACTTCGCGCACTAGAAGAGCCAGTTCGTCAAATCGCAATCAACGCTGGTCTAGAAGGATCTGTAGTTGTAGAGCGTCTAAAAGGCGAAAAAGTAGGCGTTGGTTTCAATGCAGCTACTGGCGAATGGGTTAACATGCTTGAGTCTGGTATCGTAGATCCAGCTAAAGTAACTCGTTCTGCACTTCAAAACGCAGCATCTGTTGCAGCTATGTTCTTAACAACTGAAGCTGTAGTAGCTGACAAGCCAGAACCAAATGCACCAGCAATGCCTGACATGGGCGGCATGGGCATGGGCGGTATGGGCGGAATGATGTAATTCCGTTTGCCCTAAAAAACATCCATTTCTATATAGAAATGGATGTTTTTTTATGTTTTTTAGAAAAGGAAATGAATTTCTGTAGAATTTTGTCGCTTTCTCTCTTGACCATATAGATACTTCATTGTTAGAATCTAGGAAGATAATATAAAACGATCCTTCATATATCCTCAATGATATGGTTTGAGAGTCTCTACCGGGTTACCGTAAACAACCTGACTATGAAGGCAGTGTGTCTTATATTTATAAAGAGCGGAGACTATCTTTCTTTATAAAGCCAGACCCCTGCCTTTTCTTTGTTATGAGACTAGAGGCGGAGGACTGGCTTTTTTTATTATATTAGTAATGCTTTTCGCCAAATTGGTGAAAATATTTATATACGAGAACTAACGTTGGGGTGATTATTTTGAAGAAGCAACACGATACAATTATCGTTTTAGATTTTGGAAGTCAATACAATCAGTTAATAGCACGTCGAATTCGTGAGTTCGGTGTATACAGTGAACTTCATCCACATACAATTACTGCAGAAGAAATTAAAGCAATGAATCCAAAAGGGATTATTTTCTCTGGTGGACCAAATAGCGTATACGGTGAAGGTGCATTACATTGTGATGAAAAAATCTTCGAACTAGGATTACCGATTTTCGGTATCTGTTACGGTATGCAGCTTATGACACAACACTTCGGTGGTAAAGTAGAGCGTGCCAACCACCGTGAGTACGGAAAAGCTGTTCTTAAAGTAGAGAACGAATCAAAATTATATGCGAACCTTCCAGAAGAGCAAGTTGTATGGATGAGCCATGGCGACTTAGTAACTGGTTTACCTGAAGGATTTGTAGTAGACGCAACAAGTGAGTCTTGTCCAATTGCTGGTATGAGCAATGAAGAGAAAAACTTATACGGTGTACAATTCCACCCAGAAGTACGTCACTCTGAGCACGGTAACGATTTAATTAAAAACTTCGTATTCGGTGTATGTGGTTGTTCTGAAGGATGGAACATGGAGAACTTTATCGAAGTAGAACTAGAGAAAATTCGTGAAACTGTTGGAGACAAAAAAGTACTATGCGCACTTAGCGGCGGTGTAGACTCTTCTGTTGTAGCAGTATTAATTCATAAAGCAATCGGCGATCAATTAACATGTATTTTCGTTGACCATGGTTTACTTCGTAAAGGTGAAGCGGAAGGCGTTATGAAAACATTCAGCGAAGGCTTCCACATGAACGTTATTAAAGTGGATGCACAAGAACGTTTCATGAACAAGTTAAAAGGTGTAGAAGATCCAGAACAAAAACGTAAAATCATTGGTAATGAATTCATTTACGTATTTGATGATGAAGCTTCTAAATTACAAGGTATGGACTTCTTAGCACAAGGTACACTTTACACAGACATCGTTGAAAGTGGTACAGCAACTGCACAAACAATTAAATCTCACCATAACGTTGGTGGACTTCCAGAAGACATGCAGTTCAAATTAATTGAGCCTTTAAATACGTTATTTAAAGATGAAGTACGTGTATTAGGATCTGAACTAGGAATTCCTGATGAAATCGTATGGCGTCAACCATTCCCAGGTCCTGGTCTTGGTATTCGTGTATTAGGTGAAATCACAGAAGAGAAATTAGAAATCGTTCGTGAATCTGATGCGATTTTACGTGAAGAAATTATTAAAGCAGGATTAGACCGCGAAATCTGGCAATACTTCACTGCGCTTCCTGGCATGCGTAGCGTAGGTGTTATGGGTGACGAGCGTACTTACGATTACACAGTAGGTATCCGTGCAGTAACATCTATTGACGGTATGACAGCTGACTGGGCACGTATCCCTTGGGACGTACTAGAGAAAATCTCTGTTCGTATCGTAAACGAAGTAAAACACGTTAACCGTATCGTGTATGATGTAACGAGTAAGCCACCAGCAACTATTGAGTGGGAATAGTATTGTAATAAAAAAGATCCATCTATCATTCATGAATAGATGGATCTTTTTGTTTTTACCATTAATACGAACGAAAGTATAAAAGTTTATAAAAATGTTCGTTTTTAAATTGACAAAAGTGCCTATGCGAGTTAATATGAGTATGTAATTCAAACGAAAAGTGAATATTATGCCGTCGTATAATATCGGGGATATGGCCCGAAAGTTTCTACCTAGCTACCGTAAATGGCTTGACTACGAGGCGTTTGTATAAAGATGAGGGGAAACTTGTCTTTGTTTATAGAACGCTTCCATGTATATATGCAATGGAAGCCTTTTTTATTTCTCGGGATAAAAGAGGGCTAGGGGAAATACGGCGAGTAATCATATAACGGGGGAAACGTAGGATGAAACGCTATTTTCAGTTTGATGAGCTCGGTACGAATTATAAGACTGAGTTCATAGCAGGGTTAACGACATTTCTATCTATGGCTTACGTACTATTTGTCAATCCTGCTACGCTGTCGCTTGGAAATGTTAAAGGGTTACCAGCAGGTACAGGGATGGATCCAGGTGCAGTATTCGTTGCTACGGCATTAGCGGCAGCGATCGGTTCGTTAATTATGGGTATTTTCGCGAAGTATCCAATTGCTTTAGCGCCAGGTATGGGAATTAACGCGTTCTTTGCTTATACAGCAGTGTTAACGATGGGGATTCCATGGCAAACGGCCATTGCCGGAACATTAATGTCAGGTATTATCTTTATTATTCTTACTGCTTCAGGTATTCGTGAAAAAATCATCAATGCAATTCCATCGGAGTTAAAGTTTGCAGTAGCAGCAGGTATCGGATTGTTCATTGCATTTCTTGGATTCCAAAATGCCGGAATTATCGTGAAAAATGATGCTGTTCTTGTTGGGTTGGGGGACTTAACAAAGGGCACAACGTTACTAGCAATCTTCGGGGTTGTTACGACAATCATCTTTATGATTAAGAAAGTTAATGGTGCAGTATTTTACGGTATGATTCTTACAGCGATCTTAGGGGTAGCAACAGGATTAATTGATACTCCGAAAGCTGTATTGGGAGCAATACCGAGCCTAGAACCAACGTTCGGTGCTGCGTTAACGCACTTTGGAGATATTTTCACTGTTCAAATGGGTATTGTTATTATAACGTTCTTCTTTATCGATTTCTTTGATACAGCAGGTACGCTTGTAGCGGTTGCGAATCAAGCTGGATTAATGAAGAACAATAAATTACCACGTGCAGGAAAAGCATTATTTGCAGATGCGATTGCAACTGTAATTGGTGCAATCTTGGGTACATCAACAACAACGTCTTACATTGAGTCTTCTGCAGGGGTAGCAGCAGGAGGACGTTCTGGATTTACAGCAGTTGTAACAGCAGGATTCTTCTTACTGGCATTATTCTTCTCGCCATTACTAAGTGTTGTAACGCCAGCTGTAACGGCACCAGCTTTAATTATTGTAGGAATCTTGATGGTTTCTTCCTTAGGGGAAATTGATTGGAAGAAATTCGAGATTGCAGTGCCAGCATTCTTTACAATTATCTCTATGCCACTTACGTATAGTATCGCAACTGGGATTGCGATTGGATTTATCTTCTATCCAATTACAATGGTTGTGAGTGGTCGTCGTAAAGAGGTTCATCCGATTATGTATGTTATGGGAGTTTTATTTGTACTATATTTCATCTACGTTCGTAAATAAAGTGAAACTTTAATCAGAGTGGGGGAAACCCCACCCTGATTATTAGTTGAACCAATCGGGCTTTTACGGGCAGTTGATCTGCCGCGTAACATCGTTGATTTGGGCAGTTTTTGAAGTGGGAGTCTTACTGCCCGTTAATGCGGGATAAAAGGGGTTTTTTAAAAGGTCTAGACTTAAGGGGAGTCTAGACCTTTTTTGCGTCTTCAGAAAATCTTAAGGATTTCCGAGCGTTTTTCTTCAGAAGTTTTCCTATAATAAAAGTTAGGGATTAAAAAAGTGATGGGGGAGATATTGTGGCACACGAAACAATACTTGTCGTAGATGATGAAAAAGAAATTCGAAATTTAATTACAATCTATTTAAAGAATGAAGGATATAAAGTATTGCAAGCAGGAGACGGGGAAGAAGGATTACGTTTACTAGAAGAAAATGAAGTACATCTAGTCGTATTAGATATTATGATGCCGAAAGTGGATGGTATTCATATGTGTATGAAAGTAAGGGAAGCGAAAGAGATGCCTATTATTATGCTTTCTGCCAAAACGCAAGATATGGATAAGATTTTAGGATTAACAACAGGAGCAGATGATTACGTAACGAAGCCCTTTAATCCATTAGAGTTAATTGCACGAATTAAATCTCAGTTACGCCGTTATATGAAAATGAATGGTTTCGCTGTCCAAAATGAGGACGAGTTAGAAATTGGAGAGATGAAAATCAACATCTCGACCCATAAAGTTATTGTAGAGGGAGAAGAAGTGAAACTAACTCCGAGGGAATTTTCAATTTTAGAATTGCTAACTAGAAATCCAGGTATGGTGTTTAGTGCGGAGCAAATTTATGAAAAGGTGTGGAACGAACGATCTTTCCAGTCTGATAATACTGTAATGGTGCATATTCGAAAAGTGCGTGAAAAGATTGAGGAGAATCCAAGGAAACCTAGATATATAAAAACGGTATGGGGAGTGGGATATAAGATTGAAAAAGATATTTAATCCGTTTACTTACGTTCGGAAAATTCGAGAATTAATTGAAAAGATAATAAAGAGCGTGAAACGGAGTATAAGGATTCAACTTATTACGGCGTTTACTGCTTGTGCGTTATTAGGTCTCTTTGTATCAACGAAGATAGTAGCACCTATTTTTGAAGATGCTAGCCAACATGCCGAGATTAATTACAGAGATGGTATGGAGCAAATTAATCGTAAAGCTCAAAGTACAGCGGAAATGATGGTTGTTGAAAATAAATTAGATGCTGTACAAAACATGATAGAGCTAGAAAATGAGAATTTAGAGCAAGGGCATGATGCCTTTAAAATATTAGTTACTGACGAAAATGGTAAAGTTTTGTATAAAACGAAGCAAGCGCAAGAAGAACAAATTAATTTGCATAATACAATTCGTAATGCGACTTCATTTGCTATCAATTATTCAAATAATAATGATATTGAAAGGTCAAGAAAAGAGTTTATTACATTCTCGCCTATTACAATTGAAGGTAAGAACTTATATATGTTTGTAAGTGGGATTCCTCAAGGAGAGGTAGTGTACTATAAAGTAGAAGGACCATTCCCGTTTTTAATGGGTGTTCTTGTATTCATTTTCTCTTTCTTCTATATAACAAAGAGAAAGATGAAGCAGATTGAAGCAATGGCACAAGGTGTAAAGGAAATAGAAAGAGGTAACTTAGCGTACCGCATTGAGAAAAAAGGTGAAGATGAGATTGCGTCTTTAACTGAGAATATTAATAATATGGCGGAAGAGCTTATGAATAATATAGAAAAGGAACGTAAATTAGAAAAGCAGAAAAATGAGCTTATCACAAATGTATCTCATGATTTGCGTACACCACTTACTTCTATTATGGGTTACTTACGATTACTTCGAGATTCTAAATATGAAAATAAAGAACAACATGATGAGTATACAAGAATTGCTTTTGTAAAGTCGGAGCAGTTAAAGAATTTAATAGAAGATTTATTTGAGTATACGAAGTTAACAAATGAACAAGTTGTATTAGAAAAACAAGAAGTATGTGTAAATGAGTTGCTTGAGCAATTAATAGAAGAGTTAGTACCGCAGGCGGAAGAACATGGACTTACGTTTGTTAAGAAGTTTCCTGAGGAACGTACTTATGCATCGATTGATTCGGAAAAGATGGTTCGTGTATTTGATAATTTACTAATGAATGCGATTAAGTACAGTAAAGATGATGGAGAGATAAAAGTTTCTCTTCAAAGGCAGCGTAGGGATATACAAATTGTAATTGCGAATCATAGTGAAGAGTTTACGAGAGAAGAGTTAGTGAATTTGTTTGAACGTTTCTATAAGAAGGATCAATCTCGAAGTAGAGTAACGGAAGGATCGGGACTTGGCTTAGCGATTGCGAAAAGTATTGTTGAGTTGCAAGGTGGTAGTATTCGAGCGGAATATAGGGATGGTATTATTCAATTTATCGTCTCTTTACCAATTATAGAAAAATAATAAATGAATAGAATGATATGTGATAAAAAGGCTTATTTTAAAAGAAATAAGCCTTTTTATATTTTTTATAAAAACATATTGACGATTAGAGATTAGAGGTGTAATATAGAACAAGTCGCCGATGACAATAACGTCGCAAGCGACAAATGAAATGAAAAAATTAGTTGACATTGAAAGATGAAGATGTTAACATAAGGAAGTCGCAAATGAGCGACTAAGTAGTTCTTTGAAAACTGAACGAAACAAACAACGTGAA
>NZ_JBKFAQ010000023.1:18829-20394 GCF_053345735.1 Bacillus sp. D48C | reverse complement strand
ATCTCGTACAAAACCGACAAGTGCTGTGCAAATATCTCTTGAGTGCTCGATACGTCTAACACCAACTAAATCTTTTCCTAGCACTACTTCTTTTCCAGTTTCTTGACCACGTTTCTTTATCATATCGACATACCAGCCAGTAATTTGAGAACCTACTACTTCGACACGATATTGAATTTCTAACTCAAACAAAGTAGCGATTTTCTTTAAAAAAGCGAGCGGATCTATAAATTCATCAATAGTCATCGTATGGAATGAAGAATAATCCGTTTTTCCACGTTTCCATTTTGAATCCGCAAGAGCAATATCAATAAACGTATTAACTGTTTCGCTCTCTATGCGTTGTGGTTTAATGAACCCATCTTTAGCTATTTGAACCCAGGCGCCAGAAGCATGTACAGTAATCGTTCTATCATTAGATTCTTTTTCTACTTCATTATTGATAACATACGGAACAATACGACCATCGCGTACTTCCTTTAACACTAAGTTCTGTTGTTGTAATGTAACTGCATGTGGAGTTCCATCAAAAGTTTTAAATTCTAACATATCAATGTTATTTTTGATTTCCCAATGGCGTTTATCATCCCAATAGTCCTTTGATTGCATGACTGCTATAATCTGATCTGTTTTGAAATCAACAACATGGAGTAACCCACTTGGTGTTCTCATCTAAATCGCTCCCTATATTTAACCTTTGCTGTTCCTATATCGGAAGGCATGATTTCAAGTTTATTAGTGCCTTTATTGATAACAGGAAAATTACTAAAAATATCTTTTATGTTAATAGCGTTTTTCCCTTCAATACTGACATGACTGTTTTCTGTATCAATCACGACTTTGTCACCAACATCGACTATATAAGGCGGTGTATTTTGATTATTTAAATTCACTTTCCAAAATTTCAAATCAGAAACTGTCATTGCTTCCACTGGCGGAACATCTTGCCACTGCATGATACTAATCTGTATTTGAGCTGCTTTTTCCATATGTTTATTGTCTTTATCGGTCCATCTTGCAAAGCGTTCTGAATCATCTTTTTCTGTTCCAGGAAGAAATTTTGAAATATAAGCCTCCCAATCATTACCGGTTCTAGCGATCCACAACCTACCATAATACTGATTCCATGTATTCGGGTAATCACCACTCTCATAAATTAAACCTGTTTTTCCAGGCTTATTATCATATCCAATTACCATCGTTCCAAAATTTTGTTCGGCTTGCCAATAGAGGTCATTCATAGCAATTTTTGAAAGTACTTTGCTGTTTTCATCGAGTATCGCTATCTCAACTCGTCCCATTTCATTAATCTTTTTACTTTTACATGTAACGTGGGCTTGCATAATAAAATCTTGTACTGGCCCACCAGGGATACTCTTCTTAACAGCCGCGCCATGCCATCCATTACCCGATCCATAATCTGAACAATAGAATTGGTAACTATCTGTTTTCATTTCACCAACTGGATTACCGTCTTCCATAGAACTAACCTTACTCCACCCTACAGTTGTGGACATTTCATCCCATATAAGACGTTGATTTCTTTCTACAGGCAATTGCTCCAA
>NZ_JBKFAQ010000023.1:0-18680 GCF_053345735.1 Bacillus sp. D48C | reverse complement strand
AATTTCAATAATCGGATTTGAATGCACAGAGCCTTTGTTTTTGACATTAGCAATTAACCCTCGACCATCATTTTCAAAATCAACCGTTTGCTCATTCCCTAACTTATAAGGCATTGGACAAATAAATTTCAAAGTACCTTTTCCGATATCCACAAATTTATCAATATCAAAATCTTCATCTATAACTGCCATATATGTTCTATCAGGCATTACATCAAAAATCAGTTCTGCTGGATTTTCAGTAATAAGCCACTCCGCTATTTCTTCTTTTAATGTTTCTAAATTTGTCCCATTTGGAACAATAACCCCCACAGGTACAAGAAGAGGACGGGTTTCGGTATCTGTACTTAATAACCTTGCTCCTGGATATCCGGGGGTTTTTAGAAAATTCCTCCTTAAAGGTGCCCATGTTGGAGGATTCCATCCTCTTTCAATATGAATATAACTTTTTCTTTCTCCATTAAATTCAAAGGAACTCATTGTCTCCCTCCTTTTGCACAAAAGAAAAGAAACCCAAATCTAAAAGACTGAGTTTCTTGCTTGTGCTCTATTTTGATATTCAGTTACATACGGATGGCTCACACGCGCTATTTCCCTTCCTTCTAGTATGACCGGAATTTCAATATAAGTAGGTTCTGGTTTTATATATGGTTGCTTATCTGGATTATCATTGTCAGGTCTGTATTGTATGATATTCGGATTATCGGATAGAACCTCTCTCCATCTAGAAAGGCTGCCCACATCGTGGATTGAAAGCCCTTCGAATCGTTCCATTTGACGCCCAATTTCTCTTACCATATCACGCATACTTTCTGGGATATGTGTGATCCAATCGTTTTGCCAATCTCCATCTACAAAGATTGCATTAAAATACTTTGTTAATGGATCATCACCTTGGAAACTAAATATTTCTTGTGGTTTTATACTCCGAATACTATCAATAGCTCCAGATACTGTATTTTGTAATGCATCTCGTACAACAGAATATTGCGTTTTAACCCCTTCTGCAATTCCGTTTGCCATTTGAACACCTGTAAATAGCATTTTATTCGATCTGCTACCTAACGCTAATTCATTTACTAAAGCATTATTTGCCCTTGAACCAAGAGTACGACTCTCACGTTCAGCCATATAAGATCCTTTTTGAATACCTAGTGCAAATCCTTCACTAAAAGGTTTACCACCTTGATCACGTGTCAATCTTGATGGAGAGTTTACATTAAGTGTAGCCTTTAACGCCATAAAAGCACTTTGAGCTAAAGCTGACGCTACATTTTTTACATTCCATTCTCCATTAGAAATACCTTTAGCAAATCCACTAGAAAATGCTTCACCGGGGCTAGTAGTACTAACGCTTTTCAGACCAGAATTACCGCTTTCCGCTACATTAGAACCGCTCGATCTCGCTTGCCCTTTTGTATTTTCCATGCCTTGCGCAAACTGACTACCACCTTTTTGACCTTGTGGAGTACCATTGATTGTATTAAAACCAGCATGAGCCGAAGTAACGGCTTCTAGAGCACTTCCTCTGATATAACCTTTTTGATTTACAATACCACTCCCGAATCCTTGTCCCCCTTGATTACCTGCTGGGTTACCATTGATTGTGTTAAAACCGGTATGAGCACTAGCAACCACTTGCAAAGCGCTCCCCCTGATATAACCATCTTGACTTATTATCCCTCGCCCTAGTTCGCTGCCACTCTTACTTCCACCACCACCATCTGTAGTACTTCCCATGATACCCTCTACGGCTTGTTTCTTTCCTGTTGCCGCATTCTCAGGAGCTGTATTACCAGAAATACCATTAGCCTGCGTTTGACTAATATCAGATCCAACTTGCGTTAAATCTAACTTCGCTCCATTTTCAACTAGTAAAGCAATTGCTTTCGCTGCTAACTCAGCGTTAATGGAGCCGTTTTGCATACCTTGAACGAGTGTCTGTACATTAAATTGTCCAGCTTCACCAAGATCCACTTGAACATTACTTTTAATATCTAGCCCCATAGTCTGTGCGACTTGTGGTAAAGATAATGCCCCAATTTGCATTCCATTAATTAAAGTTTGAATGTTATTCTGACCTTCTTGAGTAGCGTCAACATTCATTCCGTTTTTAACGTTTTGTTGAAAGAATTGGAATACAGTATCAAAAGATAAAGTCCCTGTTTGAAGTCCTGTAATCCACGAGTCCATTGTCATTTTCCCGTAGATTCCTAAATCAATTGTGGTATTACCTTGCATATTCTTACTTAGGAATTCTCTTACTT
Source organism: Bacillus sp. D48C (assembly GCF_053345735.1). Lineage (NCBI taxonomy): Bacteria > Bacillati > Bacillota > Bacilli > Caryophanales > Bacillaceae > Bacillus > Bacillus sp. D48C. The sequence continues at coordinate 16,413 of NZ_JBKFAQ010000023.1, read as the reverse complement.
CACCAGTATCTTTTGTTTTAATACCATCAATCCATTTTTGCATGGATTCAATACCACTTTGTGATAAATCCACTTTATAAACTTCTTTTAATTTATTAGCATTTGCGGTTGCTACAGCTGAAGAATCTAATTCACCCTTTTGAAGTTTCTGTAAGAATGTATCAATTGTGAACTGTCCAGCTGGCCCTAAATCAATTTTCATTTTGCCATCAATTTCTTTTGCCATTGATTCGGCTAACAATCTAGATGATTCTGTACCCTTTTGTAATTCAGAAAGATACATTCCTATACTTTCAATTTTAGATTTGCCATATTGCAACTCGTATCGAAGCAATTTATCTTGATAATCTTTTTCGGCTTTCTCTTGATCACTTCTAAAGCGTTGTTCCAAATCAGCCGATTTTTCACGGAATCCATATGCCGCTTTGAATCTTTCGCCCCATCCCTTATCTTCTGCTTCTATCCTTTTAGCTTGTGATGCCAAAACTTCTGAATCTTCTTCCTTCATATGTTGCTGTAACACTTTAAATCCATCATTTCTAATTGTCTGCAAGTCATTTACATGCTTCGATTCATAAAGTGCAATAGCATCTAATGTTGCTTTTCTTTCTTCCGGTTTAATTTCACCTAATTTAAACGCTTTTTCTACATTTTCGCGCCAACCTTTGGTTTGCTTTTCTAAAGATTTAACACCATCTTCATATACCTTTATGATGCTTTCAAACCGTTTTTTACCAGCATCTAAAGATAGCATCCCTCCAGCTTCAATCTCTTTCGAAATAGACGTGATTTCCTTTGCTTTTGTGTAAAACTGTTGAACGTTTTTATCAGCAACCTGTAATGCTTGTTCGAATTTTTGAGCGAAATCTTTGGGCATCTTCATGGTATCTCCTTGATACCTTTTAATACCCTCTTCCAAAATCTTTTCCGCTTGTGTAGCAACTTCAATCTCTTTATTAATGGATTCAATGACATTATTTTTCACTTGTTCTAGGGTTTGTTTAGCACCCTCAGGAACAGTTCCCATCAACTGACTAAACATTTTATTGAATTCGCTTTTCTTTCCTTCTAACTCTTTAATAACTTCATTTGTCATTCTTTGAAAAGCTTTAATGGTTTCGTCCGCTGCTTTATTCGCTTCTTCACCTGTTTTAAGTTTTAAATCCATCATGTTATTGATAGCTTTATCTTTTAAATCTACATAAGCACCAGCTGCTTTACTCGTTGCGTCACTTACTCTTTGACCAAACTTATCCATATCATTTTGTGCCTGTTTGGATTTTTCGTTCAGATCAACTATTGCTATACCTAGCGCCCCTACAGCAAGAACAGCTCCAGTAATAGCTAAAGCAATCGGGTTTGCTAATAAAGCACCTATCCCCATTGCTAAAAATCCTACAGCTGTTGTTACCCCTGCTATCCCGAAAGCCAATAAAGCACTTTTTGCAATCATTTGTTGTGTCGATTCATCTAAATTGTTAAACCAATCTACGACACCCTGAACACCAGATACTACATCAACTAAAATAGGTAATAACGCATCACCAAATGACTTTTTAAGAGTATCTACAGCACCACTTAATTCTTCAATTTTTCCTTTTGTTGTATTCATCTTTGTCTCGGCAACTTCTAATGCTGTTACCTTTGACATTTCCGTATACATATTTTTCACACCATCTGATCCCTCTTTATAAAGAATATTAGCGGCACGAATAGCATCTGAACCAAACAATGTATACATGTACGACTGTCTTTGCTCAGCCGTTAATCCTTGCATTGCCATTTGAAGAATTTCAGCAATATCGGACATTTCTTTCAAATTACCATTTGAATCGAAAAAGGCATTTGTCATAATACCCGTTTCAAAAGTTAATTTTTGAAACGCCTTCTCTGCTTTTTCAGATCCAACCTTCACACCTGCTTGTTTTGCTGCGTACTCAGATAAAGAACCAGTTACATCTTTAAATGAATTTGAAGTTGGCTTAATCCCTCTTTCACCAAGAAACTGCATTGCTTTGCCAGTATCGATTGTTATTAATCCCAAATCACTAAACATATCGTAAGCTTCATTAGATTTTGGAATTAAGTTTGCTAGCATGGTTTTCAATGAAGTACCTGCATCGGAACCTTTTAAGCCGTTCTGTGCAAATAAAGCTAATGCCGTTGTTGTATCTTTAAAACTAAGTCCCACACCAGATGCAACCGCTGAAACCATTGATAATCCAAACTTCATTTCTCCAACACTAGTTGCTGAAGCATTTGCTGCACCAGCTAATAGATCAGCTGCTTGTGCTACTGATAAGTTATCATCCTTAAATGCATTTAAAGCTGTAGAAGCAATTTCTGCTGCATCCCCCAATTCTAATTCCCCAGCTGTCGCTAAGTTCAAGGCACCCTCTAAACCGCCGTTAATAATGTCAGTTAGGCTTACCCCTGCTTTAATTAGCTCTTCAATACCTTGCCCTGCTTCCACAGATGAATATTTTGTTTTTTCTCCCATCTGTACTGCAAGTTCGCTAATTTTCTTCATTTCATCGCCAGTTGCACCAGAAACTGCTTGAATATCAGCCATCTTCTGCTCAAAATTCATAGATTCCTTTACAGCCATCGCAAGTCCAGCACCAATAACCCCAGTCATGGCTGCAAAGGTAGTACCAACCTGTCCACCTACATCTTGCATTTTATTTCCTGTATCGCGCATCCGTTCTCCGGTACGATGAAGACGATTTTGTTGCTCGGCTAATTCACGGTTCGTTTCTCTTATTTCATTTTGAATTCGCTCTTGAGCTGTTTCAGCACGATTCATAGCAATCGTATTGTTATCGATTTGCGTATTTAATCGTTGAAGCGCTTGACCGTTAGATGTGTATTCAGCTTGAAGTTGTTTTAACTCTTGTTTTAATTGTTTTGCTTCTTGTGAGTTACGTCCAAATTGCTGAACAGCTTGTTCATATTGCGTTTCAAGTCGCTCCATAGAAGCTGCTAATGTTAGATTAGACGCTTGTAATTGTTCTTGTTTTTGTCTTGCTTGTTCAATCTTTTGACGGTAATGTTCTACCTTTTGTCCCTGTAATGTGAATTTTTCATTCAAATGAGTTAACTTATTTTGTAACTGTTCAACAGAGTTACCAAGTAATCTAGCTCTTTCACTCGTTAAATTGAACTCTGAATCTAATAAACGTAAACCACGATTAATTCCTGCTACTCCATTTTCAAAACGTTGGGTATCCAACGTGACTCGTGCGCCAATTTCCATATCTCCAGCCATTTATCTCACCTACCTTTACAACCAATCTGGTGCTTGATTTGCTGTACGGACTACATTTTTATCTTCTTGCTTTTTCTTATAAGCTAACGTTTTAAAGAAAAGTACTAGATCCATCTGATTAATATCCGCTTGGGACATGCCAGAATCTTGTAACATACTATATATCCCTAACATCATTTCTGTAGGTTTGAACGGTTCTTTCTGTTCCTCTGTCTCTTTTTTTTTGCTGTATTTGTCTTTGAATCAATAGCATTAATAACTGCCACAGCCTCAGCGATACGACCTACAATTGCTAAACAAATTGCATAAATAGTTGATGTTAAAAACCAAATGTGTACTCCCTCAAGAAATTCTTCCGCTGTAAATCGATTTCCAAACACTTTAACAACAAAATGAGTAGCTTCTTTTAGTACATCAAAACGAACATTTTCAACATTTAATTTTTCTGTCCATTCAGCTGCTTCAAATCCGTCAGTAGACGAAATGTATGTTGGTAAAAAGAAAGTTTTTTTACCAACGGGTAGATTTAAAACCAATTTAAACAATTCTGTTTTTTGATTTTCTTGCATAATTGAATCTCCCTTCATAAATAAAGGGCACAGCATTAAGCTGTACCCTTTTTATAATTTTATTTGCTAAGTGATGGTGCTGTTTCTGTTGGTGGTGTTGGAACTGTTTTAAACCAGTTCGATGCAACAGTTGAATCGTATCCAGTTTCTTCTTCATCTAAACGATGTCTCCAGTTTCCATCTGAACGTTGGATCGCTTTGCATTTAATTTTAGCTGATTGGAACGTCGGTTTGTCTTCAGCTGTCTTGTGTTCATCTTCAGGAATTTCAAACTTCGTTTTGTAGTAGCAATAAAAACGATTTTTCCCATTGTCTTTTGGTAAACGATATAATAATGCTACATATGGAGCAACATCATTTACATTATCAATTACCTGACCTTTAATTAGTTTCTTTCCTAATAATTCAGCGTAAGTAGATAGTGAAATATCCGCTGTTTCTAGTTCAATCTCCACACCACCAAAGGCGCTTGCTGTTGCTAGTGGACCTCCTTCTGCGTAGAACGTTACGGATTCATTTTTAGGTGAAGCCTTGCCACTTACTGCATCTCCAATTTTCTTAGGTACTGCATACGTAAACTTACCATCTGGTGTTTCTGTCAAAATCGCATAATGTAAATCTCTAAAATCGACTGCAATTGCCATATTTGTTTTCCTCCTAAATTTTTAATTCTGTACGAAATCTCATACCATAATGATATATTTTCGTATCGGGTTCATATAAATTTGCTGTTGTAATACGCTGAAATCCTATATTTTTCATAGAAGTGTTTACTGCTTCTTTTAAATCACCCTTAACAGGGCTAAAAGACCAAATGTCTACTTGAAATAAAATAGTGCTAGTAGATTCCGCACCCTCCGTGTATCTCCTAGCACTATTATCTAACTCAGAATAAGTAATCCATGTTTTTCCGTTATCGTCACCACGAATCATATTGTAGATATATTCTCCACCAATTTTTTCTACAATAAAAGGCGTTGTAAGTGCACGTAACACATCTTTTTCTAAGAATCTCATACGATATGCAATGCCGTTGCAAAGACATTTCGCATCTCATGAACTGCCTTTACTTCTGTGTGAGTTACTGTCTTCTCAATAAAGCCTTTATGTGGTGGATGTGGCATTTTACTTGTTCCCCAGTTTTGGAACTTCATATAAAAGTGTGGGGAATTATCATCTCTTTCCCACCCCACACTAATTGATTTGACTCCATTTCGAGTTTTTATTTTTCCGACAAGCACCTCGTCCTTTGCATGTTTACCTGTTCTCCATGATTCTTTTGGTGAAGGTGGCTTTGGATGTGCACTTACTGGGCTTTCTACCTCTAAAGCATCCCTTACTACCTCAGCACCTTTCTTTAATGCTGAGTTTTCAATTGTTTTTACACTTCTTCCTAAAGCTTCAAAACGTTGAATAGCTTCTTGTATCCCAAAGGTTGTTACTTCTGCCATATAGATCGCTCCTCACACACCAAGCATGTCTCTTTATGTTGTTCATCAACATCTACAACAGCTTTTATTTCAAAGAGTCGGTCATCATATAAGACTCGCATTTTCGAATCAATTCCCCTACGAAATCGCATAAAAAAATTCACTGTACGTACCGCATTTTCAGTATTTCCAGCGAATATTTCATAGTTAAATCCCTTTCCAAATGGTGTTTTTGCTCTTGCCCAAACAGTGACAACATCTTTCCATTCTGGTGGAATTGGATTCCCTTCTTCATCTTTTTTATTTGTAATTTCCTTTTGAATTGTTATTCGTTTATTTAATTTACTTGGATTCATGATTATCACCGTTATTATAGTCCCTTAATTGTAATATAGTAGTTTCTAATGACTGTTTTAACGCAGGGACATTTAATGATTTATCTTGATTCTCATAGTTTAATAAAACATGTGTAATTACCGCTATTTTGTAAAGGGCCTTTTCACTTTCAGGAACACCAGAACCTAGTAAAGCTTCTTTTGCTCCATCGATTAGAAGTTGGATAACTATATCCTCTTCATTCCCATCAATTTTTAATTTTCCTTTTATAAGCTCCAGCATGCTATCACCTACGATCCTGAAGCATTTGTTTTCACTGATAATTCAACGCTTAACTTTGAACTTAATCCGTTATTCCCAACAGCTTTTACTTGATAAGAATATGTTGTATCACCTGTTAATCCTATATCTTTATAGCTTGTTGCTACTGACGTTCCTACTTGTTTGCCATTACGTAATATTTGATATTCTCTAATGCCCCCATCATACACAACAGGAGACCAACTAATGTTGGCCGTAGTTACTGTTGTAGAATCAACTTTTAATCCTGTTGGTTCTTGGGGAGGATTAGGGTGTAGTCTGTACTTCAGCGATACGGAATGCTGATTTCAGTTTAATTTTATGATCAACCCAAGCTGTTAAAACAAATAATTCAATGCCTGTTTTCACATCTTTGTCACGATCATAAATCATATTTGGATCGTAGTTGAAGTGAGAATACCTGAAATCACCCACAATAGGGTTCACTGCTGAATCACAGAACTTAACTGGTTTCCCTAAAACTTGTTCTGGTTGAGCATTATATAAAGTAGCACTACCATTAGCCAGTGTTTCAATTATTTCTAAATAATCCGCGTAGCGCATTTCAATAGTTGCATTTGCACGGAAATCTTCATGTAAATCTGCAACTGCCGACTTAATAGCTTTATATAAAGTAGCACCTTTAACGCTTTTAATGCCAGCTTTATAGAATGACATGGATTCTTCTCCAGCTTTAGGAGTTGTTGTAAATGCCACTTTCTTTTCTTTTGCTGCTAAACCGCTTTCTAACGCCTGATCTACAACTTGTACTAAGTTGGTATCTGTTGACGCTAAAATAGTTTCTGAGATAGGTACAAAAACCTTGAATTTGTGACGTCCGAATATTACAACATCACCTTCTGCTTTTAGTTCCTTCGCTGTATCTGTATCTGCAATAAAATCATCATCATCTAATGTAAATGTAACTTTAGGAATTTCAAGATTCGTTACACTTGTAAATGTAGATACTTCCCTTAATGGATTTTTAACGAATGGTTCATGTAATAATTCATTCGTCATTGTGCTTGGAAGAATTTTTTCTCCACCTGTTGAGTTCTTATCACCAAGAGCTGCTCGTGCTTCTTGCGATAAAGTACCACCGCGAATTGTAGCGCGAACTAACTCTGCTTTCGCTGCAATTACCTTTTGCTTTGGATCTTCAATAGATTGTAAACCAGTTTGAGTTTGAAATTGTGCTTTTTGTTCAGCTTCCATCGTGTCATGTTGTTCTTTAATTACATTGAAGCGCATTTGAAGATCTTTCTTAGATTGTTGTAACGTTTGTAGACTTTCCATGGTTGCGGATGGATCAATTGCCTTCTGAGAAAGTTCACTCTCTACTTTTTGGAGTTGTTGACCAATAGTAGATAAATTTTGTTTTAATTCAAATAATGTATTTTTTGAAAAGTATTGAAAGTTACCAAGGGATAATCGAAATTTATTTTTCATTTTCATGAATGAATTCCTCCTAAAATTGTTTTTATATAGTCCGCATTAGCTTTCGCTTCTTCGGCAATTTTTTGTCGTTCTAACATTTCGTTTGATGATATGTTAGCTTGTGCATTAACTAATTGTTGTGGAATATTTTTGTATTCCTTCATCCACTTTTCATCTAGACATGCTGCTGCATTATTTGCTGAGATAATTTCATCACAAAGTCCATAACCCATTGCTTCTTCAGCTGATAACCATGTCTCTGCATCTAGTAATTGTTTTAATGTATCTTCATCTAACTTGTCACCAGCACGGGTTAGATAGTGTTGTACCATCGATTGGTTAATACGTTCAATATCATCCGCTGCTTTACGTAACTGATCGGCATTTCCTGATGCATATGTCCATGCATTGTGAATCATCATCATTGAATTAGCATACATAATAATTTTGTCCGAAATCATTGGTAATACTGACGCACATGAAGCGCCTATTCCATCAATATAAGAGATTACCTTCGCCTGATGCCTTTGTAACATTGCGATAATAGCCATCGTTTCAAAGACAGATCCACCTGGACTATTGATGTAAAGGTTAATCGTTTCAATATCGTCACCTAATTTATCAAGTTCATTTTTGAACGTAATAGAAGATACTTCTCCATACTCTTCCCATGCATACTTTGTAATTTCTCCATAAATAAAAACATCGGCCGTTTTACCATTGGCGGATGCTTTCATTTTGAAAAACTTATTCTGTTTGTTCTTTGCCACTGTTTTTCACCCCCTTCCGTTGAGTTGGGTCCATATCAATCGGATATAAATCACCACTTACCCAAAGTTTTGAAGCATTACCACCCACAGGCGGTTCATCTTCTTTTTGACGAACATCATCTTGTGATAACCATCCACTCCTAATTGCGGCTTGGTAATAAGCTGTTCTTGAAGCTGTATCACCTCTTAACAGCCCTCCAAGGTTGAATTTAAAGTAATGGCCTTCTTGTCGTTCTTTTTTATTCAGCAACTTACGATTCATTTCTTGCTCATACTGACGAACAATAGGAGTCAAAGTCATTTGAACAAACTGAATCATCAACTGTTCATTACTGCTATAACTTTGCCCTTCCGTGTCATTTAAAAATGTAACCGGAACATTAAAAACGTTAGCAACCCTTGAACGTGTAATTCGTTCCGATGCTAACGTGTCTGAAGCGAAGTATTTCCGCTCCATTTCTTCTATATTGACACCTGGTTCCCTAAATAAAATACCACCATTCTCTTGATAAAACCGTCTAAAATCATCAATGATTTTTTGTCTCTTTTCATTATCTACCTGCGTCGCATAATCCAAAATAAAACTATCTTTTTTCTGCATTTCTGACAAACTAAATTCTTGTACTGCCTTATCATATTCAAGAGTATTTCTCAAAACATCAATGGGACAAATACCTTTCCATCTTGAAATACCTGTGATGTGTTTGACATGAAACATGTTCATATTGTGGATGTAATACGTTCCTTCAATTCCACGTACCTCATACCACAAATTATTATCATCCGTATTTAAAAAAGGCGTTACATAAGCAGACTCAATAGGGATTAATGATTCTACTTGAAATCTAATATCACGAATGATAGCTGCATATCCATTTCCAGTTTCATTTCTTGAAACTTCAATTTTATTTATCCATTCAAATCCGGTCATGTTTGGATTAGGTTCATTCATCACAACATCAGACACTTGATTAACAACAGTGTCATAATCCTTATAGAGCTTTAATGGCAAAGATGCTACCGTATTAGATAATCTGCTAATCACACTAAAAATCGTCTCATTTGTAGCTAACTTTGCATTATCAATACCCCAAAACTTCCTTCCAAACCATGAAGTGAAGTCATATCCAGCACCTTTCCATCCCAATGAAGCTCCTTTGATTGCTCCCTTAACACGATCAATCAGTTTCAATTTCTCACCGCCTTTCTATTTAAAAAGATCGTTAACTGATATAAATTCAATATTTCCATCACCTTGTAATTGAGATAACATAGGGATTACTTCCGTATGAGCGTTTAAAAACGCTGCAAATCCATCAATCTTTCGATATTTACTCTGTTTAGATGGTAAAAAGTTCCCGTTTCTGTCTTCCACAAGCTTTACATTATTCATATACCAACGAAAAAGACGGTTTTTATTACTGATTATTTTTCCATCCAACAACAATTCTTTTACATCCTTTAATGCTGGGCTTAAAGTTAAATGCCCTTGTCGAACTGGTTCGGTTTTAAATCCATATGCTTTCAAATCTTCATTTAAACGGTAAGCATTGGCTGGATCATAAGTGATTTTCTTTATAAAATATTGTTCAGATTGCTCGACAAACCAATCATACACATACTCATATTTCACATACTCACCAGGGATAATAGTGAGCCAACCTTTGTCTTTAAATTCTTTGAAACTAATATTCTCGTTATCACGATCAACTTTAGCCTGCGGAACCCAACTATGAGATAGCACAAAAACATTTCCATCCTCTAAAGGGAACTCTAAACAAGCACTTGTAAAATCTTCTGTTGCGGATAAATCATAACCTGCAACACATTCTTTACCAGCTAATGCCTTTATATCAATAACCTCTTCATTTCTTTTTAATATCTCAATACCTACAAAGGACATTTCATCATTATCAACAAAGATGTTAAATTGTTTTGTAATCCAGTCATTCTTTTCCGCATCTGTATGCTTGTCTGTATTCCAGTCATCAATAAGCGATGGAAGATCTAGCGAAACTCCCATATTAGGATTTGCTTTAATCCATAGTTCAGGATTCTCAATTTCATCCACACTATCCATTTCGGCCATGAAATAAAACTTTCTATCTTGCTCGATAACTCCTTCCAAAACATCAGTTGCAATTTCATAGTATTGAACAAGTGGTCCTTCAAGCTGATATCCTGCCGTAGTGATATAAACAATCATTGGTTGTTTACGTGCACCACGTGATTTTTTTATAACATTAATTAACTTAAAGTTTTTGAATTCATGTATTTCATCAAAAATACCAAGATGTGTATTTAATCCGTCTAGTTTCTTACTGTCGGATGCACGAGGTTCAATTTTAGAATGCGTTTTATCATGGAAAATACCTTTCTGATTTTCGCGTAAATGTTTCCGAAGAAGGGGTGATTTTTGAACCATTGCACGACTTTCATCAAATAACTCCCCAGCTTGTTGTTTTGTATTTGCTAAAACATAAACACGAGCACCTGGTTCAGTATCTTTAGCAACAGCATAATTAGATAAACCAGAAATCATTGTAGTTTTTCCATTTTTACGTCCAATAAAAATAAGGCCCTCACGAAAGCGCCTATAACCTGTATCTTTATGAATCCATCCATACAAAGAACCTATAACAAAGTGTTGCCACGGTTGAAGAACCAACCTTTTATAATCACCTTTTGATGGACGACAAAACTTTTCTATATATCGTATAGGTCGATGCGCTTTTTCTTCATCAAAAACCCAAGGGAACTCCTCAGTCCCCTGTCTCCTCAAATCGTTTAGATGACGTTGACAAGACAAGACATTTTTCTTACTAGCTATTATGTTTCCTTTCACAACTTGTTCTGCATACCAAGTTGTTCTTAGTTCAGGAGATGGATCTACCAGAATATTAAAATGCTGTATCTGCTCATTTCGCCAATTTTTATACCACTTAGCTATTTCAGAGGGCTTAGAAGTTGTCGTAATCATCATCAGAATCTCCAGTTAGCTCTTCCTGAAGCTTTTTTCGACTTGCCCCAGTCAACCCTAGCTCCCCTAAATATTGTCGAATCTGTTGTAAATATTTAGGTATCTCTGGTATCAAAGTGTGCTTAGTCAGATTTGTAGCACCAGCTTTATTTGTATACTCCATCGTCAGGCCTTCTTTTTTAACGTTAGCTGCCATCTCTCTAAACATTTGATAACTGAAGGCAATCGCTTCAACTACAATAGGATCGTTGATGTCAGCCTTTCCTTCAACTTCTAAAACAGACCAAATACGAATCCAAGTATCTTTTCCTACCTTTTTTAAATGCGTAGGCGGTTTCCTCTCAATCAATCCTTTATCCACGATATCACCTCACTTACATTTTATGGATAAAAAGTACCGATTCAGAAATAAATAGCTCTTATTTTCAGGCTTCCCCCCCTTTAGAAACATCACTTGCGCTACCCACGAAGGAGGCGTCCGGTCTGGGTGGAAACGGCTCTGAACAATAAAAGGAGGGGGGCTATATGAATTCTTTGTTCGCTTTTACTTTTACGAACTGAATCTTTCTTTTATTTTTCTTTTTCCCTCCACCCTTTTCAGGATGTTCTTTGTTGTGACATGCATTACATAAACTAATTAAGTTATCTAATGTTAATGCAAGTTCAGGATATTCACTTCTTTCTTTGATATGATGGACCATATCAGCAGGTACTGGTATCAATGGATCATGCTTCATACACTCTTGGCAACGGTAACTGTCTCGTATCAATGCTAACTCCCTACACCTTCGCCAAGCTGTGCTATCATAGAACTTCTTTGCTTCTTTATCTCGTTTGTATTTATCGTAGAACTTTCGTTGTTGCTTGGTGTTATATTCATTCACTTCCCTTTACCTCTATCATATCTATATCAATTCGCTTCTCTCGGTGTTGAATATCAAGACACTTCTCGCAATAGAAGGTAGCTGATACTCCTTTAATGAATCGCTTATTATCAGAATGAAAAGAAATAGTCTCACTATCTAACACACGGTACTTATGCTCACACATCCATCCTCACTCCTTACATTTAAATGCAACACGTTTGCACTTATCTTTCCCCAACAACAAAACAAGGCGCCTACAAGAATTGTTATTAATTTAAACAAACGGCGTCGCTCGGATTATATCTTGTTGAATTCGTTTAGTATCCTCAGCTATTGCTCTACCGTTTAAAATCAAAGGCACATTAAATTTAAGCACATCGTCATCCTTATTAAACTTTCCCATAACCTTTTCCAACTTCTCTAATGCGGTCACACATTCATTAGCAGCTTCAGTTACTTCCTTCATTTGTTTTAACGCTTCTGATGTATTAGCATCAATACTAATCTTCAATTTGTTATTAGCCATTCTGTTCTCCCTCCTTCTTCATCAGTATTTATCTACTTCCGAACCAAACCTTCAAGGTGAATAATAGTTTGCTTTATTCCCTCTATGCTATCTGACATAACATTTATCGTTTCAACCAATTTATCTTTATCTCTTTGTAAATCACTAATACTTTTTTCTAATTCAGCAACTCTCTTTTCAGGATATTGATTATCCATTTTTTATCCCTCCAAAATAAAAAGCACCCAAATGGATGCTTTTCTTTCAATTATTGATTTGTATTTCGATTGTGGTACGTGAAGTTTTATTCTTTTTCCAGTTACCTAATATTTTTACATTCATCTGCGCCAACACCATTAAGTAATTGGAAGAAGAGCAAAAGCTCTCCTTAATAACGGTATCATTCAATCATTACCATCTGCTGGTTTCGGATTTTATGTGCCGTCATTATGAAACCGTTTAGACAACATATAGATTATAAAGGAATCTTTATGAGTTGTGTTTTCCGCCACTTCTCACAATACAAATATAACATGTCAAAATCCAAAAAGAGTCCGTAAATAGTTCGCAAATAGTTCGCGTTTTATTTTTGATATTCTTCCCTAGCTACCTTACTTAGATTTTGCATATAATCTAGTAAATCATCCATTGTATCTTCTGAACCATAAACAAATTTTTTAACTTCATTTGCTGTTTCTATTGTTACCTTGATTTCTTCAGTTAAGATATTATACTCTTTTTTCACATTACCAAAGCAAGCTTTTTCCTCAGATAACTTGTCTACTTTTGCACTTAAGGCTTTATATTGTGGACTGCTAAACCCACTTAAAAAATCCTCATTACTGCGACTACTTAAAATCTCACCTATCTCTGCCGTTATCTTTCTAATCTCTTCCGTGTTATCCTTTAAACCTAATATTTCAAATTCTTTATAAATAGGAGTTTCCTTAACAGGATTCACAATAAAAAAATTAGTAAAACCAGTAAATATTGTATCGATTGCTTCAAATCTTTTTCGATTAGAAATATTCAAACTAAAACACTCCTTTATTAATAATTCTTTCCAATTATATCATATCAATTTCCAAGGTCTTCCGATTTTCGGGATCACTTTCCTTTTTTCATTACAAATTATCCTTCTTTTTATATACTTTTTAATCTTTTAGATAAATAATCTCTAAAAACGAATTCACTATAAACCATAGAGTGTTGAATTGACCTCTTCCGTTTTTCCCTAGAGTAACAAGGCTTTGCTTTAATTCTTCAAAATGAATTTGACACTTTTCTTTTGTAGCTAATTCAAAAAAGACCTAAAAAAATATAGGTCTCTAGATTTTAAATTTCTTTTGATAATCATTTAGCGTATCTTGTTCTATCCCAATGTATCTTAGTGTTTCTTTTTGATCTGTATGGTTGAGCATTTGTTGTAACACTGCTACATCTTTAAACTGCTTGTAGTGATGGTATCCATATGTTTTTCGGAGAGAATGCGTCCCAATACGTTCTAAACCAAACTCTTTTGCTGCTTGGTTTAATATGACGTAGGCCATGGATCGAGTGATTGGCTTATTCTTACCATTCCTACTCTTAATAAGAAATTCATTTTTCGGTCGCCCCTTCGCATACTCACGTATTGCCTTCTTTAAATCTGGAGGCATCTTCACTTCCTTTACCTTCTTTGTTTTCTTTTCACGAATAAAGATACTCCAACCCTCCACATCGCGAATACGAAGACGTAATATATCTGATATGCGTAATCCTGTATTAATACCAAGAAGGAACAGAATGTAGTTTCTTTCATTCTGCTCCTTGAAAAACTCCTTCATTTCCTTAATTGCTTCCCTATCTCTAATGGGCTGAACAAGATTCATACATTCTTCACCCCCTCCTTACGTTTTGCTTTCTTCTTGTATACTTCCACTTTTAAATTAAACGCTAAACGTAGTAACGCTGAACCTTTTAACTTATAATACTTTGTTTTTCCTACGCCTAATTCAAGCCAAATATTTAAGTCTGATTCAATTTCTTCTTCCATATAACTTTTAAAAATAATATATCTTTCATCAGGTTTTAGCGTATTCGCAGCTTGATGTACCCAATCCATGTATTCTTTTCTTTGCTGCTCTAATTCAATTCGTTCAATAGCAATATCTTCAGTAGAACTATGAAACTGATTTGTAAATGTCGGAGGAACCTCTGAAAACATTGTCGTTACTTTCGGCATTAAATTACTTGGCAATGTATTCAAATACTCACGATAACTCCCCAGTACTTCTTCTACCGCTTTCTTTGTTTTCTTTGTATCTACAACTGGCATATTAAAAAATAACTGTTCTCTCATTTTGAGTTCCTCCTTAATTAATCTTACTTTTGTCTTAGTGCTCCACGTCTACGCTCATAGCGTGGCCCACGAATTCCCATTAAATCTTCAATGTCACGGGTACTTAATTTTTCTTTTTGTTTTTTCTTGTTTTTCTTCTTTGCTTGTTTTGATTGCTTTTTCCATTCACGTAGCGGATCCTTTAACGCTTTCATTCCCCATTTCCCTTTTCAAAATAAAAAAGACACCTATTCCTAAAACAGCTTTAATTGCTGCTTTAATGAATTGGTGTCCTCTAGTTTTCTAGCCAGACTATATTTTCTTTATTAACTTTTCAAAAGAAATAGTTCGCTTACATAGCTGACATTATTACAAATATCTTTCTACCCCATGTTGAACATTTCAAATTAATCTTAAATACTTGTTTCTTACAAAAAAATTTATAAAATATATGGATTATATGGAATGTAAAATCCAATATTCAACTTAATATCAGGTGTACTAGTTAAGCAAAATAAATGTAATGTTAATTTTTTATAATCCTTAAAAATAATTTGAGATAAGAACACTGGCGTATCATTTTTATCTAATTCCCAACGTATAGGGCCAATTTCTAAAGGCTCTGTAAATTCAATGTCTATGGTATTTAATCCTGGTTTTAAAGGGTAAAACCCTCTAAAGGACTCGGCTTTAAATGCAACCATAATCGATCTCCTTATTGTATAATAAATGAATACTCTATTGGGTTTACATAAACTACGATATCATTCTTTGGATCTGGATTAAAGAATTGTAATTCCCATTGTCTTGGTGATGTATATTCACACTTAGTTAGATAAACTTGACTACTAGTACTATCACTTTTCCAATTGAAATTAATAAGGCATTTGTCAGGATTCGCATTGATTGATTTAGGATCTGAATGTTTTCCTGCTGGGACATCGAATTTATACTGATTAGTATTAAATAACATTTGTGGTCTTGGATATACATCTCCTGTATTAAACATTTTCAAACTCCTTTATACAACATATTTTAAAATCTACAATCAACATATATGCTGTTCAACTTCTTTAACTTTTATGCGAAATTTCAATGTACTTTTATTAAAAGGATTATTTTGTTTGGTTTTATAATGCTCTTTTCTCTCTTAGTAACTGAATGTTATTAATTACAACCGTATGAGCATTGCATTTTTCTTTTAACAGATCCATTAGATCCAGGACATCTTTTCTACTATTTAGTTTCGAACGGCTATTGAATAAATACGTGCAATCCGCATTACCGTTTTTTTGGTAATACTTATAAGAAATCAAATATTCAAATCTACGTGGCCTCATTTTCTTCTTCCTCTCCTGAATGAAACTCAATATTTTGTCAATACTGTAGATGGAGGAATTTTTATATACCCATTAATTCCTTCCTTTCTTTAAGGGTTGAGCAGTTAGCTTTTGCTAGCTGCTCTTTTATTTTTTATCACTTTTTTTATAAAGTGACATACTTTGTATTGAACACTTTTCAATACACCTTCATAAGGCCTGCTTAAATGTTTTAAATTCACTCCGAGAAAGAGCACTGTTCGAAGGTGCTCTTTTTTAATTTTACACATCCGAATATTCCTTAATATTTAAC
>NZ_JBKFAQ010000022.1:0-30133 GCF_053345735.1 Bacillus sp. D48C | reverse complement strand
GGCACGTGTCAGTACGGAGGATGCGATGAAAGCAAGAAAAGTTGACTTGATTTCATATCTGGAAGCAAAAGGAGAAACGTTTAAGAAAGAAGGAAACTATTATCGTCATACGGAGCATGACAGTCTCATCATTAAAGGCAATCAATACGCCTGGAATAGTCGAGGGGAAAAAGGATATGGAGCGATTAGCTTTGCGATGATGTACTATGACATGACATTCCCACAAGCCGTGATGGACATTCAGAAGGGGGACTACAAAGAGTTTGATCGTTCAAAAGCTGAAGAGGAGCGCAAAAAAGAACAGCAGCCGTTTAGCTATCCAAAACACTTAGAGGTGCCGAAACAAACAGAAATCAAGCGATACTTAATTGATGAACGGAAAATAGATCCTCGCTTGGTGAATTGGTTGATTAAAAAAGATCTCATCGCCCAGGATAAGAAAAATAATGTGGTGTTTAAATGGAGGGAAGAAGGAGGAAAAGGGCAAGTCATTGGTATGAACCGTCAAGGTACAGTCAAAATGGAGAATAAAAGAGGAAGCTTTAAGCAAATTGTCCCAAATTATGAAAAAATCAATGCCGGTTTTACGGTTGATGTAGGTAAACCGGATAAGATTTATTTTTATGAAGATCCTATCGACATGTTATCTCATTGGAGTATCAAACAAAATAAGATACAAAACGCTCGCCTGGTTTCTATGCATGGATTGAAGTCAAAAACAGTAATTCAATCTTTAATGGATGCGAAAAAAGAAGGGCACGATATTAAAGAGGTCATTATGGCAGTTGATAATGATAAAGCTGGGAAAGACTTCATTCAGACAATGAAATGCTTTGTAGACCTTAAAGAGGATATTCCAACAAATGAAAAGGATTGGAACGATGTCCGGAAGAAACAAGTGAATGAGCAACAGGCAAAAGAAACAGCCCAACCAAAGAAAATGAAACCAATTAAAGAGGTGGAGCGAAGTGTCTAATCTACCAGAAATGCCAAACATATTACAAATTTTGATGTATGGTTTTATCCTTTACGTTCTTTTTCGTATTTGTAAATTCATGTACCGGAAGATCCAGGAGCGAAGAATATTAAAGCGAATGGCTAAGTCTGGTATTCGTTATATAGACAAAATGGACGGACATCAATTCGAAGTATACCTAAAAGCTCTCTTTCGAGAGTTGGGTTATTCTCCAACAGTCACAAAACAGTCAAATGATTTCGGGGCGGATCTGGTATTGAAGGGAAAAAATCGTATTGTCATCCAGGCAAAACGCTACGGGATGAAAAATAGAGTTGGCATTAGTGCCGTACAAGAGATATATGCAGCACAAGCCTATTACAAAGCAAATGAGGGCTGGGTTGTAACGAACAGTGTGTATACAAGACAGGCGAAAGAATTAGCTGAAGCTTGTAATGTAAAACTAATAGATCGTGTAGAACTTCAGAAATTGATTAATAAAATCAATCCCGAATATTCGGCTGAAGATGTGTATCAAGGGGTAAAACCTGCAGAACGGAAATGTCCCACATGTAAACATGATTTAGTCATTCGAAATTCGAATAAAACAGGTAATAAGTTTTTTGGCTGTTCACAATATCCCACATGTACACATACAGAACCAATTAATTCATGAGCTGTGATGAAAATCCGGCTCTTTTTTTATTTGTATAAAGAATACATGAAAAAATCAGTTTAACTAAAAAACGACCCTTCAGATTTGTTTGTATGGGGTTTTGAAGGGGTTTTTAATATAATAATTCGTATTTGTTATAAAAACGCATGTAAAGGGAGAAAGGGGATTTATATGCGTTTTTAGGTTTTTTAGGAAAAATAAAAAGGGTAGCCATTATTTACGACTTAACCCTTTGTCTACGATCTGACGAATTGCTTCGTTTCGGTTCTTCAGCTTATTTTCATGCCAATAATTTTCTATTTGTTCTACTTGTTCTTTTGTAAAAGTAACTAAAATTTGAGTGTACTTGTCTTTATTAACAGCCATATAGCAACCTCCTCTATAAAAAATATTATAAGTTATATAACTTATATTGACAACCAGAAAAATGAGTAATAGAATAGTTATATAAGTTATATAACTTTATTGAGGAGGTTATTATATGGAACGGAAAGTTAAAAAGATGATGGCTGATCTTCAATTTATTATGAATCATGGTCAAATAAGTGTAGATTTTATGGATCAAGGATATAAAAGAATGCTTTTTAGTGCATTAGAAGCTACAGGAAAACAGTTTAATGTGCATACCAATGAACATAATGAAACAACCTTGTTCTTAGAATTAGTTTAGTAAATTTACGCAATGAGGGGCTGTTAATAATGGAGCAGTTAACGATTTTTGACGTAATGGATGAAACTAAAAATAAGCTTTATGAGGTATTAGAGAAAAATGGATTAAATTATAAAATTAATAAATACTATTTATATTCGAATTATGAAGGGGCTGTTCAGTATTATTATATAAGAACAACTGATAATAAAATTATTGATTTGTGTCTCTCCGATTTTCCAGAAATATTCGCTGTCCATGAAGGATTCAGCGATAAACAAATTAGAAAGATTTACAACTGGAACTTATAAGCTATATAAATAACAAATTTAATTATTGGAGGAATGGAAAATGAAAATTGGTGTATCTGAGTGGAAAGCATTGAAAAGAGAGACAAAATTAAAGCTATTGCGTTATGCGATGTTAGAAAGTAAGCATAAGTATGCAAAATAAAAGCTCTTCATTTGCAAAAGCAAACAAAGAGCAAAGTCATGAGTGACCGTCTGGGAAAGAAATTGGCAGGTTTCTTTCCTCTATATTTTAGCATATAAAAAGTTGTAGAGAAAAGGGGCATGTAGAATGGAAGAAGGGCGTATTTCCTTTCAGCAAGGGGTTAAAGAGTTTCTTATTATGATTGTCTGTTTTTGGTTCATTATGTTTCTCATGTATGGTGAAAGCCTGTTACAATAGAATGGAGTCGAAAGTCTAAATACCCTTAGGTAGCTCTCATAGGTGTAAGATCTATGGGGGCTTTTTTAATAAGTGATATATAAAATTTCACGTACCGTAATGTTTAATAAAAAAGAAAACACAATAGTAATAGTCTACATTTAATTTTGTGCTTAATTAGTCCGCTTAATGGATTCGGTCTCGTCTGTTTTGGATACTATTTTGTGTGAAATGGAGATATTATTTTTATTTTGGATAGATTTCTTGTGAAATATGTACCTAGAGCCGTATTTCAATTTAAATATGATAGTATTACACTTAGTATGAGCCTTATATTTTATTATTTTGTACTAATCATGGGGGTATGTATATGCGTAAATTGTTCAGTGGAAAACGTGTACTAGAAAGAGAAACAAACGAAGGTTCATCCTATTTTGTAGTGCCAGAAGAGAAATTTCAGAAGTATGTAGTGCTATGGGGATATTTAATCCCACACGGAGTTTTCAATCAGCCTAATAAATGGGTAAATACATATACGATAAACCCTTTGGATACGTATGTTTTAGTAACAGAATTCAATCCTAAAGAGTATGAATATATGATTTATGAAGAAACAAGGGTTGCTAGACAATTGCATCAAATATTAGAACCTTATGGAATAGATATTAATAATGAATTTGAAAAGTTCGTAGAGTTAGAGGAAATTCCTGAAGCAGCCATAAGCAAAGTAAAGGATTGCTTAATGGAAAAAAGGTGTATGAATGATTATCCAGAAGACTTTCCAGTAGTCGACGGCTATGAATATGTAATTGAGGGCGAGAAAAAGAAACTCATTATTGAAACTGAAACTTATCATGATGATGATACACTATATGACCAAACGGGGTATTTTGACCGCAGTTATATCGTTGAAACTTATCGTAAGACAGTTACAGATGGATTTATTTATGTATTTAAAACGCATGACAATAGTTGGTATCAATATTATGCAGAAGGCGCAAGTAAAGACTGTTGGATCATGAAAGAAGTATATTATGATGAGTTAGACGATTTACCTATTTCATCTTATGAACTTATTGAAACAGAGAAACGTGAAATTCCAGAAGAAGATTTAAAGGCTAATATTAGTTGGGAAGAATTACTCGATCCGAATAGGGAATGTGATTTCTATTACTCTGATAAAATGTTTGCAATGAGTTTCTTAGCTAATGAGGGAAGATATAATGTAGTAAACATTGACGGGGAATGGAAAAGATATAGTGAAATGGTCTTTAAAGGAGAAGAACCATTTTCTAAATGGGATGATTTAGTATTTATTGGGTCGGCTAAACAAGGGGCAACTGAAGGAAAACAATTTACCCAAAAAGAAATGATGCAATTTGCAGTGTATATGCGAGAAAAAAGGGAAAGATCATCTTTGCATTAATAAAAAGGATGTAGGAATTAAAATAATACAGCCCTGGACTAGTAGGTAAATGGGAAATAGACAACAATGAGCCGCAGCAAGTATTAAAAGAAAAGTAGATATAAATAGGGGGAATTTCATGTATAACCTACAAGAAGAGATGTTTGAGCAATTGAAAGAGAATAAAGGGATAGTTACTGTATTTTTACAGAATGGCGTTCCAGTACGTGGACAGATCCTTGCAATGGATAAATTCACCGTTCTTATGATGGTTCATGGTAAGCAACAATTAATCTACAAACAAGCTATTTCCACAATTCTTAAGTAATTCTTGTTCTTTTTTTTAGGAAAGAGAAACAAACTACAAAACCCCAATTCTCGTATGTTAGAATTGGGGTTTTGTAAAATACATAGCCTAAATGAGACTTGACTCTTTTTTTAGTAGAACTCAAATTAAAAGAAAATTCAAAATAAATTATTTTTATTATTATATGTTTGTTCTTTCCTGTTGCAGAATCCTTGTCTTGTTATAAGGATTCTCTTTTTTATATTACCAAACTACAAATGAAAAAGATAAGATCGGAGAGTATGATCTTATCTTTAACGTAAGGGAAAAACAAATGACAGAAACCAGCTTATTTTTTATAATATTATATTTTTCGTTAGTTTTCTATATAAAACCATAAATAACATATATATCTATATTGAGAAAATCATTACAATCTCAACTATAAATGATGAAAAAACCGAAAGTAAACTTTTAGCCAAAAGTTTACTTTCATTTCCCCTTAAACATTGACTTTTATCTATTTTTACTGATATTCTAAAAATAACAGAAAAAGTATACATTCAAATCATTGAAATTAAAGGGATTGAAAAACAGATGGATAAAAAGCAACATTTAATCGATGTACAACCAATTCGAAGCAAAGAACAGCTCGAAGACATGAAATGGTCTCTTAAACGTCATTGTTCAGATCGTGATTACATTTTATTTTTAATTGGTATTAATACAGGGTTACGTGTAAGTGATTTACTTAAAATGGAAACGGTTGAGATTTTAAAACTGAAGCGAAAAAAACGGAAAGAATTTAAGGTAAAAGAAGGAAAGACAAAAAAGGAGCGTATCATAAATATTACGTCCATTTTTGAGGAAGTACTTCCATACGCTGAAAGTTTAAAAAGTCCCTGGTTATTTCCTTCTCGAAAAGGGGATAAACCCATTAGTAAAATTCAAGCCTATCGACAGTTACAAAAAGCCGGAGATTTTGCCGGAGTCGAATCTTTAGGCACGCATACCATGCGTAAAACATTTGGATATTGGTTTTACAAGCAAACAAAAGATATTGCTATGTTACAAGAAATATTGAATCATAGTACGCCACAAATTACACTTAGATACATTGGCATTAATAAAGAAGAAAAAGATAATGTACTAGATACATTCCGAATCTAATTTTAATTAGATTCTTTTTTGTATTGTCGGATACATGTCGAATTATTAATGATCAATTTTTCTAATTATGTCTTGCAAACAAGACATATAAGTATTATAATAAGTATAAGAAAACAAAGGAGGGATCAATAGCAACTAATGAATGAAATTAAAAATGAAAAATTAGAGGAAGCTCTATTTTTCGTTTATACAACAAGAGAAGCTGAACAAATATGGGGACTTGCGGAGAACACTGTAAATAAATGGTGCAACCGAGGCAAGTTTCACGAAAATGAAGCAAGAAAAAGCGGAAAAGTTTGGTTAGTCACTCGTAATGGCATGAACAGACTAACTAGTAAGTAATAAACAAGAAAAAGCCCTTACCACCGCCAGATAGTCGGGACTTTTTCTCCTACATCATTAACTAAGAAGGTGATTTGAATTGCAGTTAGATTTGTTTCGGGAAATTATAGTGGATAATTTTGCTGGAGGAGGTGGCGCTTCGACAGGAATTGAAATGGCAACGGGGCTTTCAGTTGATATTGCTATCAATCATGATCCAGCAGCCATTGCGATGCACAAGGTAAATCATCCAACGACAGAGCACTATTGCGAAAGTGTTTGGGATGTTAACCCTGTTGAAGCGGTCAAAGGAAGAAAAGTGGGGCTTGCCTGGTTTTCCCCAGATTGCAAACATTTTTCAAAAGCGAAAGGCGGAAAACCTGTTGAAAAAAAAGTAAGAGGGTTAGCCTGGATTGCCGTTAAGTGGGCGATAGCTGTTAAACCACGTGTGATTATGCTGGAAAACGTAGAGGAATTTAAAACTTGGGGACCTATAAAAGATGGTTATCCTGATGTAAATAAAAAAGGACTTACGTTTAATTCATTTTTAAAGTCGTTAGAGGCATTAGGTTATAAAGTTCTATTTAAGGAATTAAGAGCATGTGATTATGGAGCACCGACGATTAGAAAGAGGTTTTTCATGATTGCTAGATGTGACGGGAAACCTATTGTATGGCCACAACCAACTCATGGAGACCCAACAAGTTTAGCCGTAAAGGCTGGAAAGTTAAAACCGTGGCGTGCAGCAGCCGAAATAATCGACTGGAATATCGGTACCCCTTCAATTTTTGAAAGGAAAAAGCCATTAGCTAAAAACACGATGCTTCGTATTAGTAGAGGTATTCAAAAATTCGTAGTGAACAATGATAAGCCATATATCATTGATGGTAAAGCTTGTTTTATTCAACATTACTACACACATCAAGGGAAGGAAACAAGGGCAAGTGGATTAGATAAACCATTAGCAACAGTACCAACCGCAAATAGATTTGGTTTAGTAACAGCTTTCTTAACAAAATACTATGGATCAGATGTGGGACAAACAATTTCAGAACCGCTACACACTATCACCACTAGAGATAGATTTGGACTTATCGCATTAAAGGGAAACAATTACAAAATTATAGATATTGGAATGAGGATGCTTCAACCGCATGAGCTATATGCAGCTCAAGGATTCCCAGATAACTACATTATTGATTATGATTTTTATGGGAAACCTTATCCTAAAAAAGAGCAAGTTGCTAGATGCGGAAACGCAGTACCTCCACCATTTGCCGAGCAACTAGTACGAGCAAATTTACCAGAAATGTGCATAGTAGCTGAAGAAAATAAATTCAAACGTGCTGTAAATATGTAATTTACAACATAACCCTTATTTTGTTAAGGCTGAATGTTATTATAAATAAGGAGGAATACAAATGTATAAGCTAATTGTTGTATATAATTCTCCAAAACTCGATATGGATGTAAAAGAAGAATTTACTTATGATTCAAAAGAAAAGTTTAACAATGCTTATAAGGGGATTATACTTGCAAATCATGAGCTAGGTGTTGAGCATGTGCAATATGATTTTGAGATTAACATTAATATATAAAACTAAACACGAGTGATAATTTAAATGAGAAAAAGTCCTTACCACCGCCAGATAGTCAGGACTTTTTTTCCTCCATCCTTAATTAGGAAGGTTATTTGATTGGTAATTTCGATGAAAGGGGGATAAAAAGTGGTAAAAAAATTTTTTCACCTTATCTTATTGGGTATCATTTCTGTATTAAGTGTTGCAACACTTATGTTTATGTTCTGGAATTATTCCTTTGAGATATCTACAGTTTTATCAGATCCTAAAAAGGGAATGGACTTGTTATTACTTAGGATAGTAAGAATAGGAATGGTTACTTTTATAATATTATCTTTCTGGTTCTTTATAAATTATATAGTGATTAAATCGAAACAAGCTGAAGAATAGTGTTACTTACACGTAATAGCATGGTCAGCCGTACTCGTAAGTAATAAACAAGAAAAAGCCCTTACCACCGCCAGATAGTCAGGACTTTTTCTCCTACATCATTAACTAGGAAGGTGATTCGATTGGCAAATACCTTATCTAAAATTAACGATAGTAACTCCATTATAACACAGAATCAATCAAAGGAATCAGAGCATATAAGTTTCAAGCAGGATGCTTTAAATAATTATATATCCTTATGTGAATGGTTTGGAATTGAGGACTGTATTAATTCTCAAATTTGGTTCTTCGGAACGTTTGGTATTGCTATAGTAATGCTTTTGACTACATATTTGATTGCTGGATTTCTCTATGGATTTTAAACAAATACATTTGTTTAAAATATCAAAATTAGAGGAGGAGCAAATATGAAAGCAGCTAAAGCAAAACGTGGAGAATTTTATGTTCATAAAAAGAATAGTTGGGTATATCAAGTATTAGGATATGCAAAAATGTTTGAACATGAAGAACAAGATATCATAGTTCTTAAATGTATGAGGGATAATATGACTGTTACTTTAAGCGCTGAACTATTCGAGCTTTATATAAAAGCGAATAAATTCTTAAAAACGGAAAACATACTTAATAATTTGAAGGTTAGTTTATAACATTACAAATTTTGGAGGTATTTTTATGGAAAAGACTATTTCAGTTCCAACAATTAAAATTGGTGACTATGTACAATTTTCAGATCGCAAGAATCCTTCTTTAAAATTAAATGGTTATGTAGTAAACATTTTAACTAACACAATCATCGTAGATGTTTCAGAAACTATCCAAAATAAGGGCTATAAAGAATTAGACGTTCGTCATGTTGTAAAACACGGTCGGTATAGAAAAATTCGTTCTCGTAAAAAACAGGCTTCCTAAAACCTTAAACAATTGCTAATGGGATTTTGAATCTCATGAAGAAATACATGAGTGATTATAAGAAAAAGAATTAATTTTAGTAATAAAAGAAATGAGTAGGAAAAGATAATCCCTACTCATTTTTTATTTCATACTCTGATTTCCTGTAAAGACAAAATTCTAAATGTGTTTATGAATATTTAATTATCTCCAACTTTATTTAATATATCTATCTCACATTCAAGTTCTTT
Organism: Bacillus sp. D48C; assembly: GCF_053345735.1. Classification (NCBI taxonomy): domain Bacteria; kingdom Bacillati; phylum Bacillota; class Bacilli; order Caryophanales; family Bacillaceae; genus Bacillus; species Bacillus sp. D48C. Next base: position 20,893 of record NZ_JBKFAQ010000022.1, on the reverse strand, counting down.
TGTATCTATATTTAAAAAATCCATGGTCATTGCAAGAACTTTTCCATCTTTATTTCTCTTAGATCCCCATAAACGAACAACCCTTTTAATTTTACTATCTTCATATATAATTTGAACTGTTCTTAATTCTTCTTCATCCACAAATTCACGATGTATCCAACACTCTTTAAATTCTAAATTCTCATCAGGTTTATACATGTGATATTTCAACATTACTTCTTCTAATTCTGGGAACCCCAAGCCTTTTTTCTCCAAACAAATATACTCAAAATCCCAAAACTCTCCAAAATGATAGATAAGCTCTTTTTGACTTTTCATCATAATTCCCCCATCCCATAATTTTTTAAGTGTTATGTATATTGGATATCTGTAACATGATTAACTTTTATATATAGTACATTATCATGTTGATTCTTAAATCTTAATTCATTACAGACCATATCGCAGTAATGAATATAGCCCACTTCGGAATATACCTTGTTCTGTTTTTCGTATGAGATACTTACTTGCTTATTTTCAGCCATTGCACAACACACAACAGAATTTATAAGATCTAGTTTTTGTTCATCTAAAATAGGTATCGGTACTTCATTTTGTCTTTCATACAATTCATTTAATCCCTCGAACTGTTCTTTTATTGCTGAAAATGGAACCCATCGCATCATACCTCTATCAATCATGGTCTATATTCCTCCTTATGCTTTATGTCCACCTATTTTTCCGTTCCTTTCTCTTTGTGTAGCCCCTTTAATATAGCTAATTCCACGCATAATTGAATTTTTACCATATCTATGCCGGATTCCGTCCATCGTCTTTGCTAATTTCCTTTTAGTATCTTTTTGAGCAGTATCTTCGAACAGTGACATTTGAATTGCATCGTCCCTGGTCAAATTCTTTAGTGTAATGTTTATTTGGCGCACTGGATGACCAGAGTGAAACTTTTTTAATAAGCTTAAACAAGCAGCGTAGACATCTTCCGTTAAACATGTCGGTTGCTCTAATGTTATTGCTCGCTTAAAACCTCCACCGATGTATTTGCTATAGCCTATAGAAAGCTCAACCGTACGACAGCATTTATCCATAGAGCGCAAACGAAAACAAGTTTCTTCAATTTGTTCTAAAAGAAGTAATTTTAATTTATTTGGGCTGAAACAGTCCTCTAGCAAGATTTGTCCTTTTGTTATAGAGGTACTTTTGGGAATGTATTTATTTGCAATCCGACTCTCATCTATACCATATGAGAAGCGATATAACTCTTCACCCTTTACTTTCCCAAACCTCTTAATCAGATCCTCTTTAGGCGTTTTTGCAACATCCTTCAAGGAAAATATCCCCATTCCGTGCAATACCTCTTCAGTAGCCGTTCCGATTCCCCATACTTTGTTTAGAGGCTTGATTTCCCATAACTTTTTCGAAACATCCTCGTATGACCACTTAACAATCCTTGATTTTGAATGTTTACTCTCTACATCAAGAGCAACTTTTGCAAGGAATAGGTTAGGTGCAATTCCAATTGATGCCGTTATACCCGTTGTATCATATATCTCTTTTTGAATCCTTTTCGCAATCACAATTGGTTCACGTCCGAAAAGATGCGCTGTTTGTTGCATATCTAGAAAGCACTCATCTATTGAATAAACGTGTAGGTCTTCAAGCGCTACATATTTTGTATAGATTTCCGTAATTTGATTTGAAATTTCAACGAAATTTCTCATTGTTGCATTCACAATAATTATGTTCGGATCTTTTGGGATTTCATACAATCTCGTTGCTGTAGAAATGCCCATTTTTTTAAGTTCGGGAGTAGCAGCAAGCACTATTGATCCTTTTCTATTTACATCCCCAACCACAGCTAATTTTACTTTTAAAGGGTCTAATCCTCTCATTACACATGCACAACTGGCAAAAAATGAACAAAGGTCTATACAAAAAATCATTCGATTCATACATTTCGAGTAATCAAACATTGTTTTACCCTCCAAAAACAGAACGTTTGTTCTTATTATAAACCTATTGTTTAGCCTTATACAACCATTTGAAAAATATTTTTTTATTATCAATATGGTACGTGAAATTTTGAAATTATTAATAACCACAAAAATTTCACTATAGTAATGGTTTCACTGTAAAATAAAGTTACATACGCAACATAAAAAGGGTGGGGAACATGGAAAATACGAAAGTCATAGATATAGAAAATCTAAAGGTGGAAATTTCAAAATGGGCTGAACATGATATGAGTATTAGGGGAAGAAATAAATTAGTTACTACTGATGAAATGTGGGATAAAACGTTTATAGATATGCAGAATCACAAAAATGATTTAGAAATTCAGTCTTTAATTGTTAAGCCAAATACTTTGCTATATAGAGTTCATATTGGCGGAAATGATAAGCCTGATTATGATGATTATGATGATCGTGGAGAAGATCAAAAGAAAGTCTATGAGCATAAATATAAGGAATGGTTAAACGAGAATAATGTTGAGGCTATTCGTTTTGATAATCATTGGGTATCATTTACAAAAGATGTAGATGTTATTGCTTCAAATTATTTTGGTGAAAAGAAACGTAGAGGATTTGTTATAGTGATTGCTTCTAATAAGGCAATTGATATTTCTTCTTTTAGAACTAAGGGATTTGATGAGCAAGAGGTTGTTGCACCAATGAAGAAAGAAACAGAAATAGAAACATTGTCTTTCCATGACTTCATTAAAAAGTATGGTACTGGAAATTCTGATTATGAAAAAAGTGAAAAAGCTAAACAATCTTGAAAAAATAAAGACTAGAATCCTCCTAATATGCAAAATCAAAATACATTGAATTTCTATAAAGTATAGAAGCGACAATTACAGTTAAATTTCGATAGTCATAATCTTTTTTTAAGTTTTGTAGTTATTCAATCAGATTATTATAAAAAGCTCAAACCCTTGGTATCAAAGAGGTTTGAGCTTTTATTTTTTCTGTAATATCAGTTGCAACAAGATGCAAGTATATTTCAGCGTATCGCATCTTGTAGCTATTACTATGAATGCTATATTACACAAAATTATTACAGTTTTTTAGTTTTATATTTTTATTATATGCTCTAATTTTACATTTATTCTTTATTTCGAAGTTTGAAAAATGGAAGTTTTGGACAAATTATAACTAAAAAACAAATGAGGTGTAATATATGAGCTGGTTTAAAAAACCCCGTTCAAAACTTGGAAAGTTCATAGATAAACACGATTTAAAACAGGTAGATATTGCGAAGATTAGTGGACTAAGAGAATCAACAGTTAGTCGTTTAGCCAATATAGACAGCGTTTCACCAAGTATGAAAAATGCTAATAAAATCGTCAGTGCTCTACGGAAACTAACAGGAAAGAATGTCAATAATACCGATTTCTGGACATGATGAGGACTATAAAACAATGTAGTCCTTTTCATCACTTCGGTTGCCAAAAATCTATATTTTAGGTAATTCAGTTGCAAGCTACAAAACTTCTTTTAAAAGAAATGTACGTACATACACATTATATTTCATTCCATAGCTCTCTAACTTTTGTTCACGATAGTCTGATATTGTAAAAAATAAAATATTTGGTACTACATTACTTTGTTTTTTATATAGCTTTGTAATTAAACTATAATACTGTATTTTTTCTTCATTATTCTTCATGTGTTGTAACCTATCAATTTCAACAAAATGCGGTATCTGATCCACTAAATAATATGCATCTGGTACAATTATTTTTTCTTCATTTTGATATCTAAATTTTATAACTTGTTCAGTCTTCCAATCCGGAAAATCTAACCACATCCAAGCCTCATTGCGTAAAAGAATATGTTCAAGTTGATGCTTCTTTTTTCGTTCATTCGGTTCTAAACCTAACAAGGCACAACCTTTCTTATTAAGATAGTAAACATACTCTCGGTTATGAGAGGTCACATGGCAATATTGCCGTAGATCCTTCAGAACACGATTTGCATTTCGTATACTACCTAGAGCATGAATTGCTTGTAATTGCCTCCTAGAAGCAAATTCCAGCTTATTTAAACTCGATAAAATCTCGATTTGTCTGGCGATCTGTTTGAATTTCTGGTGCCTCATTTTGTTTCACCACCTTGTATTGCTTCAGTAACTCCCACATATCTGTATCCTTTAAAAAAGGTACCTGGATTTCTTCTGTACGATCAGTCTTAAATAATGCTCTTCCTGGCAGGGATGGCAGATCCTCCAAGCCTGGTTCATCCAAGGCGACTTGGGAGGCAACCGCCGTTGGTAATCGAAAGCCTATTTTCGCATCAGAGTTTTGTTTAATTTGTCTTGGTAACGTATCAGATGTAGGATATTGCGTACAAAATATGAGCCGAAACCCTAAACCACCTCCGATTCTTGCGACTTCGGACAACATCTCCTGGCACAAAAATAATACATCACGTTGTTTTTTAGGTAATCCCTGTGTAGGACATAAGTTTGCTCCTTCATCTACTATGATAAAGCAGCGTTCTTTAATTGATGTATCTATGATATTGGTAAAATAGGACTTCTTCATCATTTCGATCTGTTTTACCATCTTTTCACGTACCCTTATCAACATTTCTAACGCCTGTTCTGGATTTTCAGCTACTTCTACAACTTGGGATAGCTCTTTGTAGGGACTAAATTCCAGCCCTTCTTTCAAGTCGATAATATAAAATTTTACGTGTTGAGATTGTTGCAAAATTAAACTAGTCATGACATTTTTTAAAAATACTGTTTTTCCAAACCGTGTCATACCCGACACGCACATATGCGGCGTTTTCTCAAAATCATGATACACATGTTTATCTAACGCTTTCCCCATCATAACTCTCCATGTATGCTCTTTTAATAGATTTTTAGACCAATTCCACATTTCAGGTATTCGTCGCTTAAATACTCGAATATGAAGCTCTCTTTGGTGAAACGATATTTTAACAGGTTTATATAATCCTTCTTCTAATACTTCAGCTAACTTTTTAATAAGCTGGCTAGGTACACCAAGTGGTAACTTGTAAACATAATTCATACTTATGTCATCTTCGATTTCTTTTATAAAAATGGGGTATTGTAATTCACCTTTGTGCTGTACGCATACCTTTGTAATTTCAAAAAACGTTGCAATTTTTTTCTTATCATTCGGTCCATTACTTTGGTAAAAATAAGCTACAGTTATAAAGGTTGCTGGAATTAATAAAAGTGATAACATTCCCTCCATACCTCCTTAAGGTAGTTGAGCTTGTGTGGAAGCTTAAAAAAAACGTTCAAGATGCGTTAGTATAATCATTTTCAACTACCAGATGTAATTCTAACGTAGAAACACATCTAGTATATCCATTAGAACGTACCAAACAGTTCCAATTAGCAGACATTTTAGACCCGCACGTAGCAGCCAACCTGGAAGGTAAAAACCTTTCTTTTTCAAAAATTTAATTCCTAAAACTGAAGCTCCTGTCACGCCATATACAATACCTAATTCTCCAATTATTGTCATATTAATCCCATCCTTTTGGTTTAATGGACAAATTTCCTTTACAATCCTTAAAAAGTTGATACTCATCTAATAGCTCATTCCAGGAGACAGCCTGTTCATCGCCATATAAATCTTCTTCAATTTTTTGACTTAAGTAATAATAAAATTTGTATTGCCGATCCAAATAAACCTCATAGCGCAACATATGATCTCGTATAGCACAAACATTTTCTTCCTTCTTTGTTTCGTTATACATTTGCTTAAGCATTCTAGAAGGGTAAAGATACGGTGTACTATATAACATTTGATAATGATTCATATTTCCTCACCATCCATATAAAATTCTAGGCACATTAATAAATATGATAGAAGCGCCACTTTTTGAATTTGTACCTAAAAAAATACATTATTAATACTTCACTTTATTCAATATTAACGAAATGTAAAAATGCATTTTGTAAAAACTTTGTAAATGTTATACTATAATTGGATAAATTTATATTATTCTGTTCAAATAAACCAAAAATCTCACTACACTACGATCCTAAACATGAACTCAGAATATTCGGAATAATATTGAAACATAGACTTCAATAAAATATATAATTGCTTTTCTGTTATTATTTTATTATGAGAATATTCCCATTATTTTACGGGATTATGGGATGATGGGGGAGAAAGATATGAAAGTTCATGTGAAAGGGAATGAACAAGGGAACGAACAATTTATACAAACTTTAAATGAATGGTACTTTAAAATTCGAGCCAGAGATCTTGATGAAGCAATTTCTTTAAAAGATAAGATCGACTTAGTTATAAATGAATTTAAAGAAGACCAAAATTTGATGTTACATTACTACCTCATAGATTTTCGTCATAATTACTTACTTAACAACCTAGGCGTTTCTACAGATAGTTTTAATATTATCAATACATTTGCCATACCACAGGATAATTGTTTAACATATTATTATCATTTTTTTAAAGCAATTTACTATAATGCAATCGGAAATTATCCATCTTCAAGAATTTTCTATGATAAAGCGAAACCTTTGTTAAAATATATTAATAATGAATTAGAAATTGCCGAATTTCATTATATGTTAGGATATACATTGTATGATTCATACAATGGCTTTTTAGCCTTACAAGAATTATCAAAGGCTAAAGAAATATTTTCTAAATACGCTGAATGTGAAACTAACCTTGCTTTTTGTAATAATCTTTTAGGACTAACTTATGCAGAGTTAGATGAATTTGAACTTGCGAATAAGTATTATACATTAGCATTAAATACATTCGAAACCATAAAAGAAGAAACCTTCATATTGATGGTAAAACAAAACATAGCTTTAATGTATGCTAAACAGGAACGTCCAGATTTAGCCATTCAATTTCTTTCAGAAGTTAACAAAAAAATGTTAAACAACTATAAAGCTTTATTTGTAGAAGCAAGGGAATACGTTAAATTACTCGAAAAAGAAGTTGCTTGCGAACGTATCGAGCGTGGAATAAACATCTGTAAGAATCTTGGTATTGAAGAGTATTTACATCATTTCCGTATATTACAAGCATTAAATGATAATGTAGTTGCTTCAAAATTAGAGATTATTACTTTAGAGGGTATTGAATATTTTGAAAAACAAAATATATCAGAGTATACTAAGGAATATCAAGAATATTTAGCGCATAAATTTTATGAGGAAAAGAACTACTTTAAATCGTGCGAATATTTCGAGTTGTCCAGGAAAACGAAGAATATATTTAAAAAGGGTGATTTAAATGAAGAAACTACATCATAAATCTATTGGATTGTTAATAACTGTGGCTTTAATATTCAGTGTACAAACTCCGGTAAGCAAGGTTGTCAAAGACCTGGTTGTTCAATACGCTCATGGAAATGGAGGGGGTTAATCCCCTCTATTTTAATTTACATACATAATTAATTTTAATTCTAGTAGTCTTTCTTTTGTAGCTAAATGCACAATGAAATATAACATTAGTCTCTAACAATACGAAACTATGCTATACTATCTTAGTAACCGAAAAGTTAGGGTGCATGGTTGTCATTTCTCTTCTTTCTACTTGTAGTGGAGGAAGGGGGTGAAAAAGCCATGGAAACATTTCTCGAATTTCTTAAAGAAATTTTTAAAGGTGTATTACGTGAAAGCGTCGCACACCTTTTTAAGAAAAAGTATTTAGATAACGAGAAATCCACCCTTTCTTATCGCCGTCGCAAGCAAAAGAAAAAGGGTGGATCTCGTAAGACAAAACGTTAAACGATAACCATCACCCTAACGGCTATGGTTATGTAAAAAGATGAGCACATGTTAGCGCATGTTGCTCTCTTTTTTAATTGTATGATTTTATTAACTAGAGTATACCTTTGTTAGTACTTATATTATATCATGCGAAAAGTGTTTTGCAATCTATACAACTCTAACGATTTCACCATATACGTATTCAAACCGTTTACTTTCCTCATCTTCTTCATGTTTAGTTTCAATATGATGAGCCTCTTCAATAATATTTGTTAATACATCTGTTAGAAAAATATCTATTTCGTTATCGTAATTTTTAAGGCAGCATTGAAATGTCCATAAGCCTGTATTCATATCAATGTTGCGTTCAAAACCATCAGTGGCTTGTTCATTAGGGTATTCTCCTGTTAGCCAGCCTGTCGGCATATACACTGTTGTTCCAGTTGGGATTAAATCTGACCTTCTTGTTTTTGCTAACTTATCCAAAAACGAAAACTGGTCTACATATTCAGAAAAATACGCTTCCTCATTATTGATTTTATTAATCATTTTTCTAAAATCACTCTTAACTATGGCTTTAATTCGTAGTCCTGTGTGCATTTCTTTCTCCCCTTTTACTTTATTAAAAGCTTTTAAAATAAAGTAAGTTGCTTTTCCTCATTTTGAATACTGATTTTAACTTTATATGTATAATACTTTCCCATTCTGGACTCGATCTCTTTTTCCACTTGCTCGATAGCAGCATCGGGGGTATTTGCTGTAATGTATACAATATCCGGTTCATACACTTCACCGTTAGGAGATTTAATTGTAAATTCCACTGGGTACTTTTCCATAATCCTCATTCCTTCTTACACTTCAATATTATAAAAAATATCCTAAAATACATATGGCACATATAACACTACCTACAACTATAATTAAGGATATTAGTCCAAACAACAAGTAACCAAGATAATAAAACCCTAAACAAATAAAAGCAATAATCAATAGAATACCTATGATTTGTAAAATAAATGCTTTACATAAATATAATATGCCGATAAGTAATACCCAAAACCAAACGGACTTTAAAAATCCAGCACTTTTTTGGGGTTTATTCACTTGAGTTTCCATTTGCTCACCTCTTTTATTCTTATAGTAGCGTATTTCCTTAAAGTATAAAGAAATGGAGTGCCTTTATAAAAAATAAGCACTCCACTCTGTTAGTATGCATTGTTGTCTTTTGCTTTTTGAATTTTAAAAATCCGCTTCTTCACTATCTTCTTTAGCAATACCACCAATTACCTCTGTAGCATTTATAATTTTACCTTCTTTAAGATCTGGTTCTTCACCTTTAAAATCTGTTTGTTTTTGTATAGTAACAAACCCATTGGAAAGTAACTGATCTAATTTTTTTTCAACTGTGTTTAAAAGATTTAATCTCTTTTCTACACTTTCTAATTTTTGCATTAGTTGCTCATACCGTTGCTCATTTTGTACTAAATCGACAACATAGCTTGTTAATTGCCTACTACTAGACTTTTCATTAAGGATTTCATATACGTCATCGGGCATGTTTTCAGCACCTAATGCCATTTTTCTCCTTTTAGCCATATATTAGCACGTCCTTTTATTCTAAGCTAACTGTTCTTTTGTTTCATCAATTGCTTTCAACTCTAAAGCAGCTAAGTTAATTGTTCTGGATGTTGGGGCGAATATTTCTTTTTCATCACGTTTGATAATATCACTTAAGAAGAAATGATTATTCTTTGCAGCCGTTTCATTCATATGATCTAATAACGCCAATCTAATATATGGTTCTAAAACTGGAGCTTCCCCACCAATATAGATGAATTTTAAAACTGTATTTGTACTTGAAGGAATAAACACATCTAGTACTTTAGCAACTAAAATTTTTGCATATTCTTGTAGTGCTTCTACAATTTCAGAAGTAAAATCATGCTCTTGACCTGTATTTTCATCCGTTAGCACGTACTCTTGATCCTTATAATTCTTAACAATAAATGTTTCTAGTGTTCTTAAATCTTTAAAATATTGAAGTACTTTCTCTTTTCTAAATCGGTCAATATACCCTAAGAATGGTTCAATATCGATTACCTGGAATGAATCTCTGTGTTTAGGTGTAGTAAGCCCTTTTCCTAAACGTACAGCATCCGTTGATCCTCCACCAATATCAGTAAGTACAACTTCGAAATCATCAAATTTTTCAGCTTCCAAACGTTTCTCAATACTGATTACATCTGAATTTTTATCTTTTGCTACCATTTTGTATTTCAATGAATGTCTAGCAATTTCTGATTCGTTTCGGCATTTTGCTGTGTTAACAGTAATAGTTAACTCTCTTTCCATACCTGGTGTTAAAACTTTAACCTTATGTTCATCTATAAATCTTTGCTCCATCATCTTGTGAGCAATGCTAAATTTCTCTTCACGTTTTAACAACCATATTGGTAACATCATGCTCATATATTCGATTTCAACTTCATTATCGTCTTTATCAGCGTTCAGTGCGTGATAATATGCAATTGCTCCTAAAAAGCTTATATAAGGAATCGGGCTTTTAATTTTATCGTGCATTTTATTTACATGAGAATTTGCTAATTGATTATCTTCAGCTAATCGTCCCAACACATAATAAGATTCTTCTCCGTCAATTTCAGTTGAAATTAATAAACTATTTAACAAATCCTCTGGATTTAAAATACGTTCAACAAGTAAATCTTCCGCTTTTTTCTTAGAAACTTTTACTACATTCGTTGCCAATTCAAAGTAATAGCCATCCACCATGAAATTATTAAAACTGTTTCCGAAATCGGCTACTTTTCTTCCAATTTTCATTAAAAATTCCTCCCTTTCGTATCTAAGTACGACTTAAGTATTACTTATAATCTTATTTTAGCACATTTAACCAAAAAAACAACTGTTTTCTAAAAATAAGTATGACTTAAGTCGTACTTATTTTTAGAAACTTTTTATGAAAGGAAAACACCTATTTGTAATCGAATTAGACGAATAACGAACATTCAACAACATGACGAACATTGATTTTAACCATTAACGATAAAACGCCAACTTGAAATAACGTATTAAAGACATAAAACGAGGTGGTGACGACGAATGACGACTAGGGAAGATCACACAGAGGAATCGTGGCACGGCAGCCAGGACAGTACGTATAAAAAAACTTATTCTCTTGCTGATATTGCACGGATACTTCAAAAACCCCGTACAACCATTCAAGCTTGGAGAGATCAATTCAAACCATACTTAGCAACAGTACCAGGAACAAAGGGAAGAACCCTAAGATACCAAAGGGAATCCCTAGAGCTTTTTAAGCTAATAGCCAATATGAAGGATGCCCAAGAACCTCCTGATGTAATTGAGAACGTATTAAAGGGAACTGTAAACTATATTGTGGTTGATGAAGAAGCTACACAGGATGAACTTATGAATAAACCAATTCTTCAAATGATGTACGAGAATATGAAAGAAGTTGCTGTACATCTTCAAAATCAAGAAGCGCTAAATCTACAGCTCATTCAACATATGAAAGAAGTTGAGGCAACTAATAAAATACTTCTCACCAAAATTGAGGAACAACAAAAGATTTTTGATTCTACAATAAGTAGTAAGGATCAACAATTGTTAGAACTAATTCAAGAGGTGCAAGAAACCAAAAAATTAATATCATCTAGTCAACAGGAAAAATCCTGGTTTACTAAACTATTTAAAAAGTAATTGTGCTTCAAAGTGTGGTATAGAAATTTAGGGAAGATTGTAAGTTAATTACAATCTTCCCTTTGTATTTTATAAGTTTGATAAGCCTCGCTAAATAATTACAAATTTTTATTAGAATACCTTATTTATTAAATCTTGTTTTAAAAAAGTAAAACCAATAAAAACATTAGAACTAAAATATAGCCTTTGATGTCTACTCTCACAAGCGATTTAGAAATATAGCTTAGTAAATTTCTAGGTTAAAATGTGGGTAAATTTGGGGTATTTATTTTTAAAAGAGGAGGCTTTTTTTACTAGAATTTTGCATCGTAATAGGAAAATTCTAGTAAAAAATGTGGTTGTTTTTTTCTTTAAGTGCTTGAAGAAACTTAAAGAAAGTGGAGGATTAATAAAGACATGACGAATAGCCTTGCTATGCTTGATTTTTTCAAGCATAGCAAGGCTAAATGATAAGTATTTTTGAAAAATGAGGTTTACAGGTTCGGAATAAGCATTTTTTTGAATAAATCCAATGGGATTGTACTATTATTCTTTTTATCCATCCCCATATTTGCAAGACGTTTTTGAGATTCAATTATTCTTTGTTTTTGATAAAACTTTAATTTCTCACTAAACATTGTCATAAAATGAGCTGGAGCGCTATAATCAGCTTTGTTATCTCTGAACCATTTAACAGATTCATCAAAAGCCCACTCACCAGACGTTTCTAAGTTATTTAAATCTGGTGGCAATCTTAAAGCAATAACATAAGCATCCTTTTCAGTTAAACTTGTAACACGTTGACTCATTATATGGTGGTAAGCTCTTTTCTGATCTTCACTTAAGTAAGTGTTTAAGTCTTCTTCTCGCTCTGTTTTAATATCAAAAATATCTAATCCATTAGAAGAAACAGATATTTGATTTTCCTCTTCAGATTCATTTTTTCCTTGTGAAGTTTTCTTCTTTAAAAACTCTGTAAAAGTAGAGCATATATCAACAGCTAAAGCCCATTTTACCTTGAAGTATTCAATGATTTTTAAATAATTGTTATGTATAGTCAAAATGTAAACGGAAGGAGCAATCTTTCCGTGCCGTCTTACCTTTATTTGTTGGCATACTCCTAAATCTTGCAGCCACTTTAACACGTAATTAATAATTGGTTTAGAAATACCGGATTTTTTACAAATTTGTTCTTGCCTTACTTGGGCATAACCTTCTTGTACTAAATAAGATAAGATAGTCTCAAAGGCTTCAAATTGTCTTTTCGTAAGGTGATCTTTTGTGGTAACACCTTCATCATCATGAACAATATTATCAATATAAGTAGTAACTTTCTTGATTGATTGATTAATAGTTCCTGGTGTTTTTGATAAATGTTTAATTCGAGGACTTAATTCAGCTTTTGCTCGACTAAGCAAAAAGTTGTTTAATAACACGGAAAAAACCTCCTATTTTTTCCACCACAAAGAAACAGAAAAATGCTGGAAAAGTAGAGGTTTTTATTCACATTATATATATTAGGTGCTATAATAGTTGTAGATAATATATATTTTAATATGGATAAAACCCCTACTTCTTTAGGATTTTTAATTGATTCAGCCGCCAAACTGATAGATCAATTAAAAATGGCTTGTGGTAGGGTTTTTTTATTTGTAATAATTTAAACGATAAATTTATTTATGCATTAATTTTATAACTATTAAGATAGAATATCAATCTAATAATTAGTATTTTTTACTTAAACAGTTTGTTTATAGATTAATTGAATTAAATTATGCGTGTAATTTTCAAAAAAGGTCTCTAATGATTAGAGACCTTTTTTTGTAGTTCATGTTGAAGGTAATTCGTGAAATTAACGAAATCTACATGTAACTGATCGTACTTATATCCAAAAAACTTAAGGTATTCAGTCAGTTCTTTTTCTAACTGTTCTTGTTTTTTATCAGGCAACAAAAGAATTTCTTGATGTAGCTCTTTTACTTTTGTATATATGTCTTGTTTCTTTTTATGTTCACTTATTGTCAAATATAATTCTACATTATTAATTATGTCTTGTTTATGCTCAATTTTTTCTGTAGCTATTTCATTATTTAGAGTAGGTGTGTCACTTATTCCTATTAAATAGTCAGCGCTAACATCAAAAATTTGTGATATTGCAGCCAAGATGTTGTATGGTGGCTCTGAACCTTTCTTTTCCCAATTCGATACAGATGCAGAACTAAAAGAAGATCCTACAACTTCACTTAATTTTTCCCCTAATTCCTTCATTGACCAACTACGTTCTTGACGTAATTTTCGTAAACGCTCGCTAAAAATATTCATATTTTTAGTCCTTTCATATAAATTCATATTCTAAATGTGTTAAAAATACTAAAAAAAGTATAGAATACATATTATTTTGCATATATTTAAGTAAATAAAACTAAAATATTTTATTTTTTAGTAAATTTTACTTGTTTTTCACTTTAAAAGTGATGTATACTTAATTTATACTAATTGAGAGGAGGTATTTAATACTTATGCTATTAATTGAACGGAAATCAAAAGATTACTCTTTAACACAACTCGGTCAAAAAGTTAACATTAAACCTCAAGTTCTTCATGCGATCGAGAAAGGAAAAACAAGTGTTAATTCCGAAAGGGCAGAAAAAATTGCTGAGTTTTTTAATAAACCGGTCGAATACTTTTTTATACCAACTTATTATCGAGTTCGAGAATAAATAAAAAAGTTAAAGTTACTAAATAAAGTTCCAAAGTAACCATATAAGTTTAATTATAGTAAAAAAAACTAGTAATTCAAATAGAATTAATGATTAAAAACTGATCTTTGAAAACTGCATATCATTTGAGGGAGCTGTTAGTATGTTGAAACGATCGTATCAAACGTTACTCATTGCTATGAGTATGCTTCTAATTGTCTTAAGTTTTGTATTTCCACTTACCAAGGCAAGTGCTGAAGTTATTAATCGTGAGAAGTACGAAATGGATTGGAGTTTTAGTCCCATGTATGGGAAAAACCTACGGACAGAGTTGTTGAAGAATACGAATGGGAAAATTGCGTATTGCTTAACGTATGGAAAATTAAGTCCAAACGGTAATGATCTTCCGGAAATGGGGCGTACAGATGATATTGTGTATCGAGTTCTTCTAAATGGATATCCACAAAAGAGTCCTGAAGAATTAGGTGTTTCAGACTGGAAAGAAGCGCATTATGCGACACAGCTTAGTGTTTGGACAGCGTTAGGTCAAATTGACATTAATGAAGTTCAGCATCGTAATGGAAATGTTGCGAAAGCTGTAAAAGCTATTATTGGTGGTGCAAATGCAAGCCAGGAAACACAAGACCTGTACATGAATGTAACGCCAACAGACAATCAAGAAGCGAAGTTAAACGGTGAGTACTTTGAAACGACAGTGTATGAAATTGAAAGTAATGCTAAGAACGGTGTATTTACAGTTCAACTAGCTAATGCACCGAGTGGAACGAAAGTTGTATCTACAAAAGGTGAAACAAAACAACAATTCAATTTAGGAGAACAATTCCGTATTCTAATACCGAAATCCTCTCAAACAGGTAACTTTTCCTTAAAAGTAACATCTAATCTTTCTAATTTGCAGGCAGTCGCTTATCAAGGAACTGATAAAGTCCAAGATGCAACAGTCCTTTTAGAAAAAAATGAGGAAAAAGTGAGTGCCGATCTACAAGTAAACTGGAAATCTCTTGGTGGATTGAAAGTTGTAAAAGTAGGAGAACAAAAAGAATTGCTACAAGGTGCCGTATTTGAAGTCATGAACAGTGCAAATCAAAAAGTAGGCACTTTGACTACAAATGAGCAAGGTTCAGTAAGCCTTTCTGGTTTAGAAATCGGAACTTATACTCTTAAAGAGGTAAAATCACCTACTGGCTATGTACTGAATGGGCAGCCACAACAAATTGAAGTTAAAACAGGTGAGGTTGCAACAATTACAGTGCAAAATACGAAGATAAAAGGAAACATGGAGATTAAAAAACTAAGTGATAGTGGAAAAACACTTCCAAAAGTAGAATTCACAGTGTATACAGCAGAGGGAAAAGAAGTCACAAAAACAATTACAAACGAGCAAGGTATTGCACAAGTGAAGGATCTTCCGTATGGAAAGTATTATTTTGTTGAGACAAAAGGGGTAGAAGGATACCTTCTTAATCAAACTAAATATCC
The DNA here is from genome assembly GCF_053345735.1 of Bacillus sp. D48C. Lineage (NCBI taxonomy): Bacteria > Bacillati > Bacillota > Bacilli > Caryophanales > Bacillaceae > Bacillus > Bacillus sp. D48C. The sequence continues at coordinate 5,234 of NZ_JBKFAQ010000022.1, read as the reverse complement.
ATTCGAGATTAAAGAACAAGGAAAAACGCTAACATTCACAGTCGAAAATAAAGAAGTAAAAGGAAACGTGCAACTTCTAAAAGTAGATGGAGAGAATCCAGATAAAAAATTAGAAGGTGCAGTGTTCGTTCTTCAAGATAGTAAAGGGAAGAAAATAAGTGAACACAAAAGTGATAAAAACGGTTTGATTGAAGTGAAAGACTTACCATTTGGAGCATACTCATTTGTTGAGAAGCAAGCACCGACTGGCTATGTTTTAACGAAAGAATCTATTCCTTTTAGTATCTCGGAACAAGGAAAGACAATCATGCTAACAGCGAAAAATAAGCACATCACAGGTGAGTTAGAGATTAGTAAGGTAGATATTGCGGATGGCAACAATAAACTTCCAAACGCTGAATTTACCATCTTTAACGAGGAAGGAAAAGAAGTTGCAAAAGGAAAAACGGATGAAAACGGCATTGCAAAATTCAAGCTTCCATATGGAAAGTACACGTATAAAGAAACGTTCGCACCAGACGGATATCTACTGAATGAAGAGATTTTCCCTTTTGAAATTAAAGAGGATGGTCAAATTATTAAGCATACGGTGAAGGACCAGAAGAAACCGACACCACCTACACCAGAGACACCAAAACCAGAACAGCCAGAACAACCACAAAAACCAGAAATACCACAAAAGCCAGAGCAACCAGAAGCACCACAACCGCAGGTACCGGAACAACCAAAAGTAACCGAAAAACCTGTCATTCCACAACTAGAGAAACCACAACAGATTGTTATGAAACCACAACTAGAACAAACGCCAAAGAAAATTGAAACGTATCTTCCGACAACAGGCGGTAAAGCCGAAAATCCATACATAAAATGGATTGGTCTTGCATGTGTCGTACTCGGCTTAATTGGAGCTGTATTTGCAGTAAGAAACCGTAAGAAAGCTCAATCTTAATATGAAAGAATATGAAGCTCATTTTAGCGAAATTGATGAAAATCCGTTAGGCTTTGCTATTGGATGTCGGAATGCATGTATACTCGTTATTCCCATTTGGATCGTTGTTTTTTGGATAGGGAGCAAGATATAAGAAACCGAGAGGGAGATGATATGAGATGTCAGAAATCTACGTCGGTAAAATGAAAAAAATAGGGAAACTTGGGAAAGACGATATGCAGCGCAAGAGTGCTTGGTTGTCTGAAGAATTGATGCAAGCAATTTCTATCGCTCAAACTGTAATAAAACCAATAAAAAAGCATGATTATTGTATAGAACACGCTACAAAATTATTGGCGGGAAGTATTTTGTATCTGAATCAACGACATAAAAATTTGTATTACTTAGATGTGAAAAAAGCTATTGAGTTCACAGAAAAATTATATGAAAGTGAGGCAAACTTGGTAGAAGTAGTAAATTCGCTTGAGAAGGAGCATCCAGCTTATTGTATCTTCCATGAGTTAGGTTTTTATTCAGAAGAAACAAGGGATACGATAATTGTTACATTGCTATACAATCTAGAGAAATATCAGCGTGAAAAATTAAATCCAGAGAGAGAGTATTTTTGGTTTCAGTAGTAATCATAAGAGGAAAATGAAGTAGGAAGGAGTGCAACGCATGTTAGGCGTATCCAAGAAGTATACAAAGGTGATTAGAGCGTTGAAAGAACTGAATGAAGGGGAAAAGGTTGCAGGTGTCATAAAAGCTCGTTTTGGAGCTTATAAAACTGTCATAGAAGGTGTAAAAGAAAACGCCAACGATTTTATTTTCATTTTTGATCCAAAAGGTATCTTTTATGAAGACACCCATCACGAAAAACGAAAACAGGGGTATCACATCATCAAACATGATTTATTAACTGGTTATGAAATGCTACAAATGGATCTAAAACAAAAATCCGTTGTGTACATCAGTGTAGAAACGGAAACGAGTACGTATCAAGAGAGAGGGGAAGCATTATCAAATTTTCTTCAATATCTAACAGAGTGCAAGAATATAAGACCGATTCACCTGGTATTTCATCAATATGATTTGTACCCAATCCCTCATATGGAGCAGTTTTTGAAAGAAAGCGCAACATACCACATTCAGCATTCAATCGTAGTTGAATCTCAATCCGCATTACAACACATATACGGAAAAGAGGCAGCACAACGCATCATAACTTCGTATAACACAACAATCCTAGCATGATATGAAGCACTCGTTCACTATTTCATCCTATCTAGATGGCTAGAAAACTAGACAAGGGAGAAGCGATTTTCTCCCTTCTTTATCAAAAATAGGAGGCGTTCATATGGGAAAAGAAAAAAGACTCACATTTTATGATATTGCGGCATCACAAGCTCATAGTGTTAAAACTTTTGATGGAAAAACATACGAACTGAAAGGTACCATCGCAATTGAAAATAGCACAGGAAGCATCGAAAAGGTAGCTCAAATTTATTATCAAGTGCGCTCGGTTAGAGATGAACATCAAAACTTAATTGCTAAACGAAAAAATAAACATGCGGAATTAGTAGCTGTCAAACAAAAGTGTAAATAAATAAAGCGATTTTGAAGTGTGCTGAGAACATAGCACAAAGTAAGTTGTTCTTTGACAATTTAGATATATATTGTGTATCTCTTCCTTTCAGTAATGATGTAGAAAGGTGAAATATACAATATATATGCGTGCCTCCCTTCGAAAGGTCACTAGAGGGGTTAGGTATACGATTATCGTTGGGTGAGTAAGATCGTAAAACTCATCTGTGACCACTGGGAAATGCAGTGTATCAAAGACCTGTTTGTGTCAGTACTCGTGAGGAATATCCCATTTTGACATTCTGAAGAAGCGAGGAACATCACAATAGTAGATACATAAGGTTCTACGTTCAAGCCAAAATACGTAGTGCGGTATTGGGCATATAGAAGCTAGGTCGGGATTAGTCTCTATACGCATGCCAATACAGGGTTCGTCATTCCAGCCATAAATGATATTTCCATTTTCTATCCCACTTTCCTTTAAATGTTATAAAATAAAGACAGATGTTGGAGTTTAAAAGTGTCTCATCACACTTCAAAATCGCTTATAAAAATATGACATAGGGAGGAACACACATGAGTCGTAAAGGGTGGATCATTTCCGCTATTGTTGGACTGTTAATTGCAATTGGTATTGGTTCAACATTTGTCTTTAGTTCGGGAAAAGGGGAAGTAATGGAACTTAGTCCGTTAGAAATGAAGAAGTTCATGAGTGAGGATGGCACAGGTTTTGTTTTGTTAAATTCCACTAAAAAGAAAAGAGAGGATTGGCTTCATGTTGTAAAAAAAGTAGCACAGCAAGAAAAAATTCAAGTGCAAGAATTAGATGAAGAGAGAGAAGATATACCGGGTTCCAGCAACCCGTATGATTGGGGCTTATCTCAAAAAAGAGATTCCCTGGCATATTATGAAAAAGGTAAGCTGAAAAAAGATATTAAAATTCCAAAAATTAAACCTTCAGAACTTGAAAAAGAAGTTACCTATTTTGTGCAAAATTGCAAAGAGCAATATCAGAAGTAATCACATAATCATTGAAAGGTGGTGATATAGTGGCGATTACACAAAGGGAATTAAAAAAAGAAAAAGATATGGTAGCAAACCTATTAAGAGCCAATGGTCAGGATTATAACCATTGGCTTCATTTACATCATCAGAAATACATTGAAGAAAATCAAGATTTAGTAATGAAAGCTTTACAGGCTTATAAAGCAACATCAACAGAAGTAAAGGAAGACAGCAAGGCGAATGAATCAAATCAACTTAGTAACGTATAAGCACTTAAAATGAAAAGGGAGTGAAAGTATATGTCAATGTTGGAAACATTATCTCAAATGTTAGTGTTAGGTGATGCGATGGACGGTCTAATTAATACAGGAAATTCATTTATTGCGTGGATGCAAAGAGGGGCAATGGTTAGTACAGCGATTGTATTTTGCTGGGGCGCTTACCTATTAATTTGGGGCGGCGAACGAGGAAGACATAAATGTATTTGGTGGTTTCTTGGTGGGGCAGCCGGACTTGTTATCGTAATGGGATGCCAATACTTAGCAGAGAGCGTAAATAGCAACGTGAAATTTGGTCAAATCTTATTTCCGTTTTTCTGGATGAAATAGTGAAAAAATATAATTAAGGCAATGAGGAGGCTATGCAAAAGGTATGGCTTTTTTTGTTGCCTTTTTTTATTAGAATTTGAATTTTATAGAAAACTAAAACGTTATTAAAACAAGATAATGGAGGTAGTTATGGAACCATTAATAACAGTTCCAAAGATGGATTGGATTCCAACAGAATTTTATTTTATATTGCCCATTTTTATATTGGTATTATCTCTTGTTTTAGGAATTTATAAACAGTATTCAACTAATAAAAGTAAACGAAATGAAAATAGTTAGTTTAATACAATTTGAATTTGATACAAAAAGGAGGCTGGATTATGGGGTTTATCGTACAGTCCTTTAAAGAGTTTTATAGTAATCCAGTAGGATTTTACTTGATCGTGACATTGATAGCTATGTTAGCATTTACGGTTTGTTATTTTATTTTCATGTGTATGGTGTCAACTGAGCGAGCTTTTGATTTTTTAGGAAGATTGTTAAGAGACCTTTTACCATTAGCGTTTTTATTTGCTGTCTTCCTTGTATTAGGTTCTTTTTTGTACTATGCATTTTGAGATCAATCGAAATGAAAGTAAATATAAATCAAATGTGAGAAAGGAGAAGCCATGTTTGTCATTTTTAAGAGTAGCAATGGAACTGAAATTGAGTCGGGTAAGCAATATTCGTTTCATGAAGCTTATATCTTAACGAAGCGATTAGAACGAGTTTATAGAGAGGCAGGGCGGCAAGAACATATTGATTTTGATTTGTTAGATGGTCATTCTAATGAAATTTATAACGGTACGTTATCGCTTGGTTCGAGATATGCAGATCACATTTTTGATCACATTTCTAAAAAAATGAATGTGATGCAATTAGATCCAGAACAAGAGGAACAAAAGAAGGAGCTGTTAGAAACATTAGAAAGAGAAATCAACGATTCTCCTTTTCATGAAGAATATGAATATCAAGAAGAATCATCAGAAAGGAAGGAAGAACCCTCTTATAGTCCAGCGGATGAAGTAAAAACGCTAGTAAAGCCTGGAAAGGAAAATAGAAAAGGATTCAAGATTATTGCGAGTGTCATAGGAAGCGTGGTGTTAATTGGAGCTGGTGCCATATTTGCC
>NZ_JBKFAQ010000021.1:0-48353 GCF_053345735.1 Bacillus sp. D48C | reverse complement strand
TACCGAACACGGAAGTTAAGCTCTCTAGCGCCGATGGTAGTTGGGACCTTGTCCCTGTGAGAGTAGGACGTCGCCAAGCAACTAAAACACGAGTCATTTGACTCGTGTTTTTTTGTATTGTTAAAAAGAATGGGAAAGAAGTAATGGTAATACAAACACGTTGCCCAAGAGTTAATCATATTATATAAGAGATGGGTGTATATTTTTCTGGAAATTGTTAAGGATTAGAAGTATAAAATAGGTTCACTTAAATAGGGAGGGAAGGTTATGAAATTACAAAGTGAAGTTTGTATTGTTTGTGAGACAAAAAGAAAAGAAGGTATATATGTTTATAATAATTTAATATGTTATGAATGTGAAAAGGATATGGTGAACACAGAGACAGATGATCCAAAATATATACATTATTTAAAGCAACTTCGAAAATTAGAAGTATCATATTTTTAAATAGGCATATGCCTATTATTTTTTTTGTTCTGTATAATAGATGGAGAATGAATTATAAGGAAGAGATGTAGATGAATCAAAATCATATGCCTTTATATGAGGCGTTAATAGAGTTTAAAGAAAGAGGGGCGTTATCTTTTCATGTTCCAGGTCATAAGAATGGTTTAAACTTCCCTCAGAAGGCAATAAGAGAGTTTAAAGATATTCTATCTATTGATGTAACTGAGTTAGCAGGACTGGATGATTTGCATAGTCCGTTTGAATGTATAGATGAGGCACAACAATTATTGACTGAAGTGTATGATACAAAGAGAAGTTATTTTTTAATTAATGGTTCAACAGTCGGGAACTTAGCAATGATTTTGTCTTGTTGCAGGGAACATGATATTGTTCTTGTACAAAGAAATTGTCATAAATCAATTATTAATGGTTTAAAACTAGCGGGAGCAAATCCCATTTTTTTAGATCCATGGATTGATGAAGCTTATAACGTACCAGTGGGAGTTCGTAATGAAATTATTAAGAAAGCAATTGGAAAATATCCAAATGCGAAAGCACTCATTTTAACGCATCCTAATTATTATGGTATGGGGATGGATTTAGAGGCAAGCATCGCTTTTGCACATGCACATAAAATCCCTGTTTTGGTAGATGAGGCACATGGGGCACATCTTTGTTTGGGAGAACCATTCCCAAAATCAGCGTTAACATATGGTGCAGATATTGTAGTTCATTCTGCACATAAAACATTACCCGCAATGACAATGGGTTCCTATTTACATATAAATGGTCACTTAGTAGACGAAGAGAAGGTTACTACTTATTTAAGTATGCTACAATCTAGTAGTCCATCGTATCCAATTATGGCTTCCTTGGATATAGCACGCTTTACAATGGCGCGTATAAAAGAAGAAGGACATGGTGAAATTGTTGAGTTTTTACGGAGATTTAAGGAACAGTTACGTTCTATTCCACAAATCGCCATTTTAGAATATCCGTTACAAGACGAGCTAAAGGTTACCGTACAAACTCGTTGTCAGTTATCAGGGTACGAATTACAGTCCGTATTTGAAAATGTCGGTATATATACAGAGATGGCTGATCCGTACAATGTCCTATTTATTTTACCCCTGCAAGTAAATGAGGAGTATATGAAGGTTATAGAGATGATCCGAGTAGCATTGCAACATTATGACGTGAAAGACAAGAGGGAATCTATTCGTTATACTTATAAAGGTGAATTCTCTCCTTTGCCGTATACGTATAAACAACTAGAAGGATATGGAACAAAGATAGTATCTATAGAAGAGGCTGTTGGAATGATAGCGGCGGAAATGGTAATTCCGTATCCACCTGGAATTCCATTGGTTATGTATGGAGAGAGAATTACTTCAGAGCATAAAGAGCAAATTATGTATTTAGAGAGAGCAGGAGCTCGTTTTCAAGGTAATACGAAATATATGAAAGTGTATGATATAGAAAGTAGGTTTTAGGATGAAGGGATTATTTGTAACAATTGAGGGTCCAGAAGGTTCAGGTAAAACAACGTTAATTAAAAGCTTATTACCATATTTTGAACAAAAAGCACAAAAGGTAATGGCGACAAGGGAACCAGGTGGTATTGCAATTTCTGAGGACATTAGGACGATTTTACATAAACAAGAATATACGATGATGGAAGCACGTACAGAAGCGCTTCTTTATGCTGCTGCGCGCAGACAGCATTTAGTAGAAAAAGTTATGCCAGCACTTAATGAGAACTATCTCGTGCTATGTGATCGTTTTATAGATAGTTCTTTAGCATATCAAGGCTATGCAAGAGGGTTGGGTATGGATAAGGTATTTGAAATAAATCGTTTCGCAACAGAGGACTGTATGCCTAGTTTAACAATTTATCTAGACATTGAGCCTGAGGTTGGTTTGGCTCGAATTGAAAAAGATGCAGGACGTGAAGTAAATCGACTAGATATGGAAGATATCTCTTTCCATAAACGTGTGCGCGAAGGGTATTTACAAGTTGTAGAACGTTTCTCGGATCGTATTGTATTGGTAAATGCTGATCAGCCGATGGAAAAACTTATAGAAGAAGTTGTTCAGATTATAGAAGATAAATTGTTATAATAGAAGGAAAGAATGAAATAAGTGAGGTATGCATTATGATGAAGACGTGGGAGCAGCTTTCTGCTATACAACCCATCGGTGTAAAAATGTTGATGAATAGCATTGCAAAAGAGCGTATATCCCACGCTTACTTGTTAGAGGGAGGGAAAGGTACGGGAAAGTTTGCGACAGCAATTCAAATGGCAAAGAGTTTCCTCTGTTCTCAGCGGAATGGAGTAGAGCCCTGCCATGTATGCACAAATTGTAAGCGAATTGATTCAGGTAACCACCCTAACTTACATATTGTAAAACCAGACGGATTATCTATTAAGAAGCAGCAAATTCATGATTTACAAGAAGAGTTTTCAAAAACAGGATTAGAGGCAAATAAAAAATTATATATTATTGAGCACGCAGATCGTATGACAGCAAATGCGGCAAATACACTTTTGAAATTTTTAGAAGAACCAAGTAGTGATACAACCGCTATTTTACTTACTGAACAAAGTCATCAAATTTTAAATACGATTTTATCTCGCTGCCAAGTTGTTACGTTTAGACCGTTACCTACGGAATCTTTAATTAGAAGATTACAGGAAGAAGGTATTACAGCATCTTTATCGACACTTGCTGCTCAACTCACAAATAGTTTTGATGAAGCTTTAGCTTTATGTAGTGATGAATGGTTTGCACAAGCACGAGCTTTAGTGATAAAATTATGTGAAGCGCTCGAAAAAGATAAAACCTCTATTTTTTTTGTACAAGAAAAATGGGGAAAACACTTTGGAGAGAAAGAACAATTACAACAAGGTTTAGATATGTTACTCCTTATTTATAAGGATTTACTATATGTTCAACTTGGAGAAGAAGATCGTCTTGTTTTTCATGAGCAGAAAGAGATGTTTGAATCGTTTTCCTATGCTCAGAAGCGCATTGTATCAGCTCTCTTTAATATATTAGAGGCAAAAAATAGAATCAACGCTAATGTAAATGCGCAGCTTGTGTTCGAACAGTTAGTGTTGCGGTTGCAGGAGGGATGACCGTTTTGTATGATGTAGTAGGTGTTCGCTTTAAGAAGGCCGGAAAGGTATATTACTTTGATCCAAATCAGTTCGATATCTCTGAAAATGAGTTTGTCATTGTAGAAACGGTAAGAGGTATTGAATACGGAAAAGTAGTTATTACCAAAAAGCAAGTTGATGAAAACGACGTTGTATTACCGCTAAAAAAGGTTATTCGTATTGCAAATGAAAATGATCGTACCATTGTTGAAGAGAACAAACATGCTGCAAAAGAAGCATATCAAGTCTGTCAACAAAAGGTAGTAGAGCATAATCTTGATATGAAACTTGTAGATGTAGAGTATACATTCGATCGTAATAAGATTATTTTCTATTTTACTGCGGATGGTCGGATCGATTTCCGCGAACTAGTGAAGGACTTAGCGGCAATTTTTAGAACAAGAATTGAACTAAGACAAATTGGTGTTCGTGATGAAGCGAAGATGCTAGGTGGTATTGGTCCATGTGGTCGTATGCTTTGTTGTTCTACTTTTTTAGGAGATTTTGAACCTGTATCCATCAAAATGGCAAAGGATCAAAATTTATCATTAAATCCTGCAAAAATCTCTGGTTTATGTGGTCGCTTAATGTGTTGCTTAAAATATGAGAATGATGAATATGAGGCAGCAAAGGAACAACTTCCTGATTTAGATCAACGTATACAAACCCCGCATGGTACTGGCCGTGTTATCGGATTAAATATTTTAGAAAGATTAATTCAAGTGGAACTAGTAGACAAGGAACGGATAGTAGAATATACGTTAGATGAGTTAGTGAATAAAGGGGTCGTTTCGAGTCAAACCACAGATTAATGAGGTGGGTGCTTGTGGAGAAAAAAGATATTTTTGAATCGGTTTCTAGTATGGAAGAGCAAATTGGACATTTATACAAACAGTTGGGAGAGTTAAAACAGCATCTTGCAGAGTTGTTGGAAGAAAACCAGCATATAAAAATGGAAAATAACAATTTGCGACACCGTTTTGAAGAAGTGCAGAATAAAGAAAAACAAAAAACTCAAAAGCGTAAAGAAGTGAAGCCGAAGACAGATATTGGTGAAGGTTATGACAATTTAGCGAGACTGTATCAAGAAGGTTTTCATATTTGCAATCTACATTATGGAAGTGTACGTAAAGAGGGAGATTGTTTGTTCTGTCTGTCATTCTTAAATAAAAAGTGAAATTACCTTTCCAATTATAATTGGAAAGGTAATTTTTTATACATGAAATAGGGTAGGTTAAGGGTAAGAAAAGGAGCAGTATATGAATTTATATGAAGATGAACGTTTAGATTACTTATTAGCGCAAGACATGAAGATTATACAAAGCCCATCAGTATTTAATTTTTCTTTAGATGCTGTTTTACTGGCAGATTTTGCATGGGTACCAATTCAAAAGGGGAATTTACTTGATTTGTGTACAGGTAACGCAGTTGTCCCCCTTCTATTAAGTACAAGAACAAAAGGAAAGATTACTGGTGTGGAAATTCAAGAACGCTTATATGATATGGGAGTAAGAAGTGTTCAATATAATGGGCTGGAAGAAAGAATTCACCTCATACATGGAGATTTGAAAGATATGCCAGAGAAACTCGGACGTCATCAATATGATGTTGTTACATGTAATCCACCATATTTTCAAACACCTCAAACTTCAGAGAAAAATATGAATGAACATTTAGCGATAGCTCGTCATGAAATTATGTGTACATTAGAAGATGTTGTATCTGCAAGTAGTCAGTTAGTAAAACAAGGTGGGAAAGTGGCGTTTGTACATCGTCCAGGGCGATTACTCGACATTGTCACATTAATGCGTAAATATAGAATTGAACCAAAGCGTGTGCGATTTGTTTATCCTAAGGTTGGAAAAGAAGCAAATACATTGTTAATTGAAGGAATTAAGGATGGAAATGCAGATTTAAAAATTTTACCACCTCTCGTTGTATATGAGAACAATAACGAATATACAAAGGAGATACGTTCAATTTTATATGGAGAAGAATAAGCATTTTTTTTATGTGGTAGAGTGCTCTGATGGAAGTTATTATGCTGGATATACAAACCATATCGAAAAACGAATTCAGACTCATAATAGCGGCAAAGGAGCTAAGTATACACGCGTCAGGCTTCCTGTCGTTTTAAAATATGTAGAGACCCATGATGATAAACGTACAGCTATGCAAGCGGAGTATTACTTTAAGCAATTAACGAGAAAACAAAAAGAGGCATATATGCAAAAAGGAGAACGCTATGTGGCAACAAAAAAGCTTTCAACAAAATGAAAAGGGAGTTTTATATTTAGTACCAACTCCTATTGGAAATTTAGAAGATATGACATTTCGTGCAATCCGAATTTTAAAAGAAGTTGATTTAATTGCTGCTGAAGATACGAGACAAACGAAAAAACTTTGTAATTATTTTGAAATTGAAACACCTGTCACGAGTTATCATGAGCACAATAAAGAAGTAAGTGGGAAGAAAATATTAGAGAAATTAGAGGATGGAAAGAATGTAGCACTTGTTAGTGACGCTGGTATGCCGTGTATTTCTGATCCAGGTTACGATATTGTTGTTGAGGCAGTAGCTGAGCAATATCATGTAATTCCGCTTCCTGGAGCAAATGCAGCCCTTACAGCATTAATTGCATCTGGTCTTGAAACAAAGCAGTTTTATTTCTATGGTTTCTTGCAGAGAAATAAAAAGGAACGAAAGATGGAGTTAGAAAAGCTTCGTTATGTACAAACTACAATGATGTTTTATGAAGCGCCTCATCGTTTAGATGATACTTTAATTTCGATGCAGGAAGTGTTGGGGAATAGAGAGATTGTATTATGTCGGGAGTTAACGAAAAAATTTGAGGAATTTATTCGAGGAACAGTCGAAGAAGCAATTGAGTGGACGAAGCAAAATGAGGTACGTGGTGAGTTTTGTATTTTAGTAGCTGGTTCGACAGAAGAACCTGCTCCAGAAGAACAATGGTGGGAATCTCTTTCAGTATATGATCATATTGAACACTATATAAATGAAAAAGGTATGAATTCAAAAGAAGCGATTAAAACAGTCGCTAAAGATCGAGATTTGTCGAAAAGAGATGTATATCAAATCTATCATGTCGATAAAAAATAAGCTTCTCATAATTGAGAAGCTTATTTTGCTGTTTCGATATAATCTTGAAGTTCGTTTAAGATTTGCTCAGCGCCTTCTTTGCTTAAGATGATTTTACCTTCAGCTAAAGAAAGGTTACCGTCAGATACTTCACCAGTTACTTGGCAAGTCATGTTTGGTTTATATTTTTTTAAGATGATTTTCTCGTCATCAACATAGATTTCAAGAGCATCCTTTTCTGCAATACCTAAAGTACGGCGTAATTCGATTGGAATTACTACACGACCTAATTCATCAACTTTACGAACAATACCAGTAGATTTCATAATTTTTTTCCTCCTAAATAAATAGTTTATAAGTTTCGAGTCTATTTTTAGATTCGTCATTTTTCGACAAAATACCCTATGGACATATGATACCAATCATTTACATTTCCGTCAATTCTTAAATTCTATATTTTTTAAAAAGATTTATAGATTTCTTATTTCTTATATATAATAGATTGAGAGGAAATTCCACAATTATTTACATTGTTTTCTGAAAAATTAACAAATTTTAAGTGGAGATTGTATATTTTTTTGGAATATGAGCAATAGATGATAAAGATATCGAGCATTAAGAACCCAAATTCAAAATTAGGTTGGGGTAAAGAAGATAAGTGAGATTCGGGCTGCTCGTAAAAGCCCGATTGATGTGGGCTAATAATCAGTGGGGATGAACAAAAACCCCGCTGATTAAAGTTTCACTTTATATATGAGTTTTTGATATACTGTTTATAAATACATATGAGGTTATTCGGGAGGTCCAAAACAATGACAGAGGAAAATAAGTCCTTTTATATTACTACCCCAATTTATTATCCAAGTGGAAAATTACACATTGGACATGCTTATACGACAGTAGCAGGAGATGCAATGGCACGATATAAGCGTATGCAAGGATACAATGTTCATTATTTAACAGGAACTGATGAGCATGGACAGAAAATCCAAAAAAAAGCAGAAGAATTAAATATTACACCACAAGCATATGTGGATAATATTGTTGCAGGAATTAAAGAACTTTGGGAGAAGATGGATATCTCTTATGATGATTTTATTCGTACAACTGAAGATCGTCATAAAGATGTTGTTGAAAAAATCTTTAAGCAACTAGTAGATCAAGGTGATATTTATCTTGATGAATATGAAGGTTGGTATTCTGTACAAGATGAGACATTCTATACGGAGCATCAATTAGTAGATCCAATTATGGAAGGTGACAAAGTAGTTGGAGGAAAAAGTCCAGATAGTGGTCATGATGTAGAACTTGTTCGTGAAGAATCATATTTCTTTAGAATGGGTAAATATGTCGACAGACTATTAAAATTCTATGAAGATAATCCACATTTCATTCAGCCAGAGTCTCGTAAGAATGAAATGATTAATAACTTCATTAAACCAGGCTTAGAAGATTTAGCAGTTTCTCGTACTTCATTTGACTGGGGAGTTCGTGTTCCAGGTAATCCGAAACACGTTATTTACGTATGGGTTGACGCATTATCTAACTACATTACAGCATTAGGTTATGGAACAGAAAATGAAGAGATGTATAAGAAATTCTGGCCGGCAGATGTGCATTTAGTTGGAAAAGAAATCGTTCGTTTCCATACAATTTATTGGCCAATCATTTTAATGGCATTAGATTTACCTCTTCCGAAAAAAGTCTTTGCTCATGGCTGGATTTTAATGAAGGATGGAAAGATGAGTAAGTCAAAAGGAAACGTAGTAGATCCAGTTACATTGATCGATCGTTACGGATTAGATGCATTACGTTATTACTTACTTCGTGAAGTTCCATTCGGATCTGACGGTGTATTCACACCAGAAGGATTTGTGGAGCGTATTAATTTCGATCTAGCAAATGACTTAGGTAACTTATTAAATCGTACAGTAGCTATGATTGATAAGTACTTTAACGGAGAAATCCCTGCATTTAAAGCGAATGTAACGGAATTTGATGAAACGTTAGTAACGTTTGCAAAAGATACATTGAAAAAAGTAGAAGAGGCAATGGAGAATATGGAGTTCTCTGTAGCGTTAGGATCTATTTGGCAATTGGTTAGTCGTACGAACAAATATATTGATGAAACACAACCATGGGTATTAGCGAAAGATGAGAATGATCGTGAAAAGTTAGCTTCTGTAATGGCTCATTTAGCAGAAGTACTTCGTCAAACAGGTATTATGCTTATGCCATTCTTAACAGTAGCACCAAGCAAGATGTTCGCTCAGCTTGGCCTTACTGATGAGGCTCATAAATCTTGGGAAAGTCTATCTACAATTGGCTGTATTCCAGCTGGAACAAAAGTAGAAAAAGGAAACCCAATTTTCCCTCGCTTAGAAATGGAAGTGGAAGTAGAGTACATTAAGGAACAAATGAAAAGCTCTGCTCCTAAAGTAGAAGAGAAAAAAGAAGAAGAACCGAAGGCAGAAGAAATTACAATTGATGATTTCTTTAAAGTAGAATTACGCGTAGCTGAAGTACTATCTGCTGAACCTGTGAAAAAAGCAGACAAGTTGTTAAAAATTCAACTAGACTTAGGCACAGAAAAGCGTCAAGTTGTTTCTGGAATTGCGAAATTCTATTCGCCAGAGGACCTAAAAGGTAAAAAGGTTATTTGTGTAACAAACTTAAAACCTGTAAAATTACGCGGTGAATTATCGCAAGGTATGATTTTAGCGGGTGAAGAGAATGGCGTATTGTCATTAGCATCAATTGATCAAAATCTACCAAATGGTACAAAAATCAAGTAATTAAGACAAGAAAAGAGATGTTTCACGTGTAACATGTGTGAAGCGTCTTTTTTCTTTTTACACTCTCTATTTTTGCATTAAGATTGTAGTATTGTTATCGTTAAGTTATTAAAGAACTTATTTTTGTAGAATAAACTTGATTTCAATATAAAAGGAGTTATGTATTATGTTGTTTGATACACATTCACATTTGAATGCAGAGCAATTCGAAGAAGATTTGCAAGAAGTTATTGCCCGAATGAAAGAAGCGGGAGTTACTTATACAGTTGTTGTTGGTTTTGATGAAGTAACGATAAAAAAGGCGATGGAATTAGCTGAAGCCTATGATTTTATTTACGCTGCGGTTGGATGGCATCCAGTTGATGCAATTGACATGACAGAAGAACATTTAGCTTGGTTAGAAGAACTTGCTTCTCATCCTAAAGTCGTTGCACTTGGAGAAATGGGTTTAGATTATCACTGGGATAAGTCTCCAAAAGAAATACAGAAAGAAGTATTCCGTAAACAAATTACATTAGCTAAAAAAGTGAAATTGCCGATTATTATACATAACCGCGATGCAACTCAAGATATTGTTGATATTCTAGAAGAAGAGAATGCAGCTGAAGTAGGAGGCATTATGCATTGCTTTAGCGGCAGCGTAGAAGTAGCAGAGCGATGTGTTGATATGAACTTTTTAATTTCGTTAGGCGGACCAGTTACATTTAAAAATGCTAAGAAGCCGAAAGAGGTTGCTACGGAGATTCCATTAGAGAAATTGTTAATAGAGACGGATTGTCCGTATCTAACGCCGCATCCATTTCGAGGGAAACGAAATGAACCGAGTTATGTAAAACTCGTAGCAGAAGAAATTGCGAATTTAAAAGGAATTTCTTATGAGGAAGTAGCAGAAATGACAACCAAAAATGCAAAATTTTTATTTGGTGTTGAATAAAAAAGAATGGGGAAACCTGTTCTTTTTTATTTTGAAAAAACACTAGTAGAAGTGATGAAGAAAATAAATGTGAATGATGAAGTGTTACAATAAGGACAGAGAACAAAGATTTTTCTATTCTATTTTTTAAAATATAAGAATGGGGAAAATAATAATGGAAAAGTCGTCATTTTTTTGTTTTACTAAGTAGAGACGAAACGAGTGTGGAGGCAAGCATGAAAATAAAAGAGATTATCGTTGTAGAAGGTAAAGATGATACAGTTGCGATTAAGCGTGCTGTTGATGCGGATACAATTGAAACGAACGGTTCAGCAATCGGTGATCATGTTATTGAGCAAGTTAAATTAGCGCAACAAAAAAGGGGCGTTATTATTTTCACAGATCCGGATTATCCTGGAGAGCGTATTCGAAAAATTATTTCTGACAAGGTTCCCGGCTGTAAGCATGCCTTTTTACCGAAGGAAGAAGCGCTTGCTAAAAGGAAAAAGGGAGTTGGGATCGAACATGCTTCTAATGAGTCGATCCGCCGTGCTCTAGAGAATATACATGAAGAAATGGAAGTTTATACAAGTGAAATTAGTTGGAGTGATTTAGTCGATGCAGGCTTAGTGGGCGGAGAAATGGCAAAGAGCCGCAGAGAAAGAATGGGTAAGCTATTAAAGATTGGTTATACAAATGCAAAACAGTTACATAAACGATTACAGATGTTTCAAGTTTCAAAGGAATCATTTGGAGAAGCTTATAAGCAAGTAATACAGGAGGAAAAAAAATGAAGGATATCGCAACGCCAAATCGTACAAAAGACATTGTTGAAAAGTATGGATTTTCATTCAAAAAAAGTTTAGGACAAAACTTTTTAATTGATACAAATGTATTAAATCGTATTGTCGATCATGCTGAAATTGGTTCAGAAAGTGGTGCAATTGAAATTGGACCAGGTATCGGTGCATTAACAGAGCAATTAGCGAAGCGTGCTAAAAAAGTAGTGGCTTTTGAAATTGATCAAAGACTATTACCAATTTTAGATGAGACGTTAGCACCATATGGTAACGTTACAGTTATTAATAAAGACGTACTAAAAGCGGATGTACATGAAGTATTTAATGAGCAATTTGAAGAAGGGCAAGATGTAATGGTAGTAGCTAACTTGCCATACTATATTACAACGCCAATTTTATTTAAATTGCTTGAAGAAAAGTTACCAGTTCGTGGATTTGTTGTTATGATGCAAAAAGAAGTTGGAGATCGTTTAGCTGCTAAACCTGGAACGAAAGAGTATGGTTCTTTATCGATTGCCATTCAGTATTATACAGAAGTTGAAACAGTTATGACTGTACCGCGTACAGTGTTTGTACCACAGCCAAATGTTGATTCTGCAATTATTCGCCTTCTAAAGCGTCCGAAACCGGTTGTAGAGGTGACAGATGAAACATTCTTCTTTGAAGTAGTACGAGCAAGTTTCGCACAGCGCCGTAAAACTTTAATGAATAATTTATCAAATAATTTAAATGGTTTCCCGAAAGATAAGGAATTATTGGATCGAATTTTAACAGAAGTAGGAATTGATCCAAAGCGAAGAGGCGAAACGCTATCTATTGAAGAGTTTGCAACATTAAGTAATGCATTGGTTCTTCATAAATTATCATAAGAATATGAAAGGGACAGTTCAACTTGAACTGTCCCTTTTGTCACCTTTCTCCCTCTAAATTCATATTTTAAAAACAGGTAAGATGGCCTAATGAGTTTGGAGGTAGGAGAATGGCTTTACATGTTGGAGAATTAGTGGAACGATATTCTCATAAGAGGGATATTCTTTTTCGTATTATAGAAATAAAAGGCGAGATAGCTATATTGTTTGGAGAG
The DNA here is from genome assembly GCF_053345735.1 of Bacillus sp. D48C. Taxonomy (NCBI): domain Bacteria; kingdom Bacillati; phylum Bacillota; class Bacilli; order Caryophanales; family Bacillaceae; genus Bacillus; species Bacillus sp. D48C. The sequence goes on along the minus strand of NZ_JBKFAQ010000021.1, from coordinate 36,053 downwards.
GAAATTAGACTGGTGGCGGATGCGCCACTTGAAGATTTAATTAGTATAGATCAACGAGAACATAAAAAAAGGGTGAAGCGTGAGAAAGAAACAATGGAGCGCACGTATCGTTTGTTTCAACAAGATTATGTGTTAATGAAACAAAGGCATGAACATACTTCAACTGGTGGATACACAAGTGAGGTGAATTATTTTCAAATGCCGGGACGTGTATTGCATATAGATGGAGACCCTTTATATTTGCGCAAGTGCTTAGACTTATATAACAAAATTGGCGTTCCTGTACAAGGTATTCATTGTAAAGAAACGGAGATGCATGAAAAAGTAGTAGACTTAATAGATCACTTTCGCCCAGACATTCTCGTTATTACGGGGCATGATGCATATACAAAATCGAAAGGAGTGAAGGGAGATTTAGCGGCATATAGGCATTCAAGGCATTTTGTACAGGCTGTTCGAGAAGTGCGAAAAAAATATCCATCATTGGATCAACTTGTTATTTTTGCTGGGGCATGTCAATCGCACTTTGAGGCACTAATTCGTGCAGGGGCCAATTTCGCTAGTTCACCATCTAGAATTAATATTCATGCACTAGATCCCGTATATGTAGTTGGTAAAATTAGTTTTACTTCATTTATGGAGAGAGTCAATGTATGGGATGTCGTACGTAATACAATTACTGGTGAAAAGGGACTAGGTGGAATTGAAACGAGAGGGATTTTACGAACGGGATTACCTTTTCAACATTACGAAGAGTAAGCAGGGTACATATGTATCTTGCTTTTTTGTATGGAAGGATTTAAATGAATTTGGATAAAAAGAGGCAAGAACGTACAGACTACGTAATGATACTTTTACAATATAGTATTTCTTCTATCTATTCAAACGCAAGATGATATTAGCTGTGAATCGCGGTTAATAATTAGGATAGATATATAGTGCTTTAAGTGTTCAATCTAAATTACAGCGAGGTGTAGCGAAGTATATGTCAAAACGTTTAGATGAAATTAAAAGCGAATTAGATCACCATCTTGGACAGCGACTTATGTTAAAAGCAAATAGTGGAAGAAGAAAAACTGTGGAGCAATCAGGTGTACTAGCAGAAACATACCGTTCTGTTTTTGTTGTTCAATTGGATCAACAAGAAGATGCGTTGCAACGTGTATCTTATAGTTATGCAGATGTTTTAACAGAGACAGTAGAGTTAACATTTTATGGAGACCCTCATAATGAGGTCATTTTATAATCCATATATCATTACATATATTCCCATAAATGAAAAGCTATATTATTTTGCATACTAACTATACCGTAGCAAAATAAGGAGGGACTCTGCATTGAGTAGACGAAGAGGTGTCATGTCAAACCAATTTAAAGAAGAGCTAGCAAAAGAGCTTGGCTTTTATGATGTTGTTCAGAAAGAAGGATGGGGCGGAATTCGTGCGAAAGATGCTGGTAACATGGTGAAACGTGCTATAGAAATTGCAGAACAGCAATTAATGAAACGAAACCAGTAGTTGTAAGATACTTTCTATGCTACGGTAGCCGAGGAGACATTCCTCGGCTTTTTGTACTCTAAAAGGTGCCATCATTTTACATAAGTAGTTTCATTCTGAATGCTTTTCGTTATAATTAGGGAAGTGTCATCGTCTTACTATAAATTTATGGTAAAATAAACGATAAAAGATTGAGTACATAGAGTGGGTGAATAGATTGAAGCTACTAGTGAAAGCACCAGCAAAGATTAATCTGTCGTTAGATGTACTGGGAAAAAGACAAGACGGATATCATGAAGTGAAAATGATTATGACAACCATTGATTTAGCAGATCGTCTAGAACTAACGGAATTAGCAGAAGACCGTATTGAAATTTTATCCCATAATCGGTATGTCCCAGACGACCAACGAAATTTAGCTTATCAGGCAGCGAAATTATTAAAAGAGAAGTTTAATGTAAAAAAAGGTGTATCTATTACTATTGAAAAAACGATTCCAGTAGCAGCTGGATTAGCAGGTGGAAGTAGTGATGCAGCAGCGACATTACGTGGTCTTAATAAATTATGGAATTTAGGGCTTACAATTGATGAGTTAGCAGAGCTTGGCGCAGAAATTGGATCAGATGTATCGTTCTGTGTATACGGCGGCACAGCAATTGCCACTGGAAGAGGAGAGAAAATTGAGCATATAAAGACTCCGCCTTCTTGTTGGGTTATTTTAGCGAAACCACATATAGGTGTATCTACTGCTGATGTGTATGGAAATTTAAAGTTAAATCGAGTTACACATCCAAATGTAGATAAAATGGTTGATGTCATAAATTCTGGAGATTATAAAGGGATTTGTGATACTGTTGGTAACGTTTTAGAAGATGTAACATTTGGAATGCATCCTGAAGTTGCACGTATTAAATCACAGATGAAGCGATTCGGAGCGGATGCTGTATTGATGAGTGGAAGTGGTCCAACTGTATTTGGACTTGTACACCATGATTCTCGAATGCATCGCATTTATAACGGGTTAAAAGGATTTTGTGAACAGGTCTATGCGGTACGTTTATTAGGAGAGCGAGAAACGCTTGAATAAAGACGTATAATACGTTATGATTTGTTTAGAATATTCGTGATTTGAGGTGAGAGTATGAAAATTAGAAGAAGTACAAGATTAGTCGATATGACTTATTACTTGCTACAAAACCCTCGTCAGCTAGTATCTCTCACTTTTTTTGCTGAAAGGTATCAATCGGCTAAGTCTTCCATTAGTGAAGATTTAGTTATTATTAAGCAAACGTTTGAACAACAAGGGGTCGGCACATTGCAAACGATACCAGGAGCAGCAGGAGGAGTGAAATATATACCGTATATAAGTGAAGAAGAGGCAGATCTAATTATTGATGAGCTTTGTGGCTTATTTGAAAATCCAGATCGTATTTTGCCTGGCGGTTACTTATACATGACAGATTTATTGAGTAATCCTCGCCATATTAATGGCGCAGGTCGTTTGTTTGCTTCTGTTTTTGCTAGGCAATCAATTGATGCGGTTATGACGGTGGCAACGAAAGGGATTCCACTTGCTTATGCAGTGGCAAATTACTTAGATGTACCAGTTGTAATTGCAAGGAAAGATAATAAGGTAACAGAAGGTCCGACTGTTAGTATTAACTATGTGTCGGGTTCTTCTAAACGAATTCAAACAATGACATTAGCAAAACGCAGCCTTCCAGAAGGATCGAATGTTTTAATTATTGATGACTTCATGAAAGCTGGTGGAACGATTCAAGGTATGATGAGTATGTTAGAAGAGTTCAAGGCTAATGTTGTTGGTATTGGTGTATTAGTAGAATCCACAGATATTGAAGAACGACTAATTAATAATTTTGTATCATTAATTCGTCTATCGGAAGTTGATGTGAAAGAAAAAACGATTCAAGTGGAAAAAGGGAATTATTCTCTTGCACCATTTGATGAAGGGCTTGTAGAGGCTGAATAAAAGGTAGAGCAGATAGCTCTATCTTTTTTTATTTTATTTATAGATTATAAAATAGATGGACAAACTGCCTTTCGTACACTATTTTTAAAGAGTAAAATAAATAATAAAAGGGTGAAAAGTATGAAAGTTGTTCAAACAAGCAAGGCACCACAAGCGATTGGACCTTACTCACAAGGGATTATTGTAAATAATATGTTTTATAGCTCAGGACAAATTCCATTAACGGAAAATGGGGAGCTTGTAACAGGAGATGTAACAGTACAAACAGAACAAGTATTTCAAAATTTACAAGCGGTATTAGAGGAAGCAGGTGCTTCATTTGATACAGTCGTAAAAACAACAGTATTTTTAAAGGACATGGATGATTTTAATGCAGTGAATGAAGTATATAGCTCTTATTTCTCTACTCATAAACCAGCTCGATCTTGTGTGCAAGTAGCAAAATTACCGAAAGATGTTTCCGTTGAAATTGAAGTAATCGCCCTAGTTAAGTAACCTTTTGTAAGCGATAACCTCCACTAATCTCTATATTCAACTACATTAAAAATTTTTATCTTAAAAATTTTTAAAAAATTAAAGGGAAAATAGAAAATTTGTGGAATTTATACAAATATATCGCTTATTTAGAAAAGGGTGGTGAACACAAGATGGAAGTGACTGACGTAAGATTACGCCGCGTAAACACAGAAGGCCGCATGAGAGCAATTGCCTCTATTACTTTGGACCATGAATTTGTTGTTCATGATATTCGTGTAATTGATGGTAATAATGGATTATTTGTAGCAATGCCAAGTAAACGTACTCCAGATGGAGAGTTCCGTGACATTGCACATCCGATTAATTCTGGTACACGCTCTAAAATTCAAGATGCGGTTTTAACAGAGTATCATCGTTTAGGCGAGTTAGAAGAGGTTGAGTTTGAAGAAGCAGGTGCTTCGTAAAATTCGAATGAAAAGGGCTTTGACGAAAAGCCTTATAATTTTGTAGCAAACTCCTGTAAGCATTTACAGGAGTTTGTTTTTTTTACTTTATATTTGTAAATTTCATAATTCATTAATATAAAAAGAAGAAACTACTAATTTTTTCAAAATCATTTTAAATAGTATAGCTTATTTCTTAAAAAAGATACTAAAGAGTAAAACATCTTATAAGAATTATGGTAAAATTTAATAGTTAAAATGTGTTTCTTGAAATATATGATGATTTAGGATAATATCTTTAATGGATAAATAGGTTGCGATGGAGGGTCTATATGTCAAACAGATTTGCAGTGATTCTAGCTGCAGGTAAAGGCACACGTATGAAGTCTAAGCTATACAAAGTGCTGCATCCTGTATGTGGAAAACCCATGGTACAACACGTAGTCGATCAAGTATCTCAATTAGGATTGCAGAAACTTGTAACGGTTGTTGGACATGGTGCTGAAATGGTACAAGAACAGCTAGGAAACGTAAGTGAGTTTGCATTACAAGCAGAACAACTTGGTACAGCACATGCTGTAGATCAAGCTGCAAGTGTACTTGCAAATGAAGAAGGAACAACTTTAGTTATTTGTGGTGATACGCCGCTAATAACTGCTGAAACGATGGAAGCATTACTTCAGCAACATAAAGAAGCAGGAGCAATGGCGACGGTGCTAACAGCGTACATAGAAGAACCTGCTGGATATGGCCGTATTGTTCGTAATGAGAATGGTCATGTTGAAAAGATTGTTGAGCATAAAGATGCAAATGAGAAAGAATTAGCTATTAAAGAAATCAATACAGGTACGTATTGTTTTGATAATAAGGCTTTATTTGCTTCACTTTCTAAAGTTTCAAATGATAACGTACAAGGTGAATATTACCTTCCAGATGTTATTGAGATTTTAAAAAATGAAGGTCATATCGTATCAGCTTATCAAACAGAGCAGTTCGATGAAACGTTAGGTGTTAACGACAGAGTCGCTCTATCGCAAGCGGAAATTATTATGAAAAACCGTATCAACCGAAAGAACATGGTAAATGGTGTTACAATTATTGATCCAAGTAACACTTATATTTCTGCTGATGCAATTATCGGTAGTGATACAGTTCTTCATCCAGGAACAATTATTGAGGGGAACACTGTAATTGGTTCTGATTGTGAAATTGGACCGCATACAGTAATTCGTGATAGTGAAATTGGAGATCGTACGACAATTCGTCAATCTACTGTACATGATAGTAAACTTGGTACAGAAGTATCGGTTGGTCCATTTGCACATATTCGCCCAGATTCAGTTATTGGAGACGAAGTACGCGTTGGAAACTTCGTGGAAATCAAAAAAACTGTCTTTGGTAATAGAAGTAAAGCTTCACACTTGAGTTATATCGGGGATGCACAAGTTGGAGAAGACGTGAATCTTGGTTGTGGTTCAATTACGGTGAACTATGACGGTAAGAATAAATTCAAAACTGTGATTGGTAATGGGGTATTTATTGGATGTAATTCAAACCTTGTTGCTCCAGTAACAGTTGAAGATGGTGCTTATGTGGCAGCAGGCTCTACAATTACAGAGAATGTTCCATCAAAAGCATTATCGGTAGCACGTGCACGTCAAGTTAACAAAGAAGACTATGTTGATCAATTGCTGAATAAGAAAAAATCATAATGTGGAGGGTTAATCTAGATGTCGACTCAATATCTAAATTCTAATTTGAAAGTATTCTCTTTAAACTCTAATAAGGAACTTGCTGAGCAGATTGCAAAGCATATTGGAGTAGGACTAGGAAAATGTTCTGTTGATCGTTTTAGTGATGGAGAAGTTCAAATTAACATTGAAGAAAGTATCCGTGGTTGCGATGTATTCATTATTCAATCTACAAGCTTCCCAGTAAACGAACATATCATGGAATTACTTATTATGATCGATGCATTAAAACGTGCATCTGCGAAAACAATTAATATTGTTATTCCTTATTATGGTTATGCGCGTCAAGACCGTAAAGCGCGTTCTCGTGAACCAATTACATCGAAACTTGTAGCAAACTTGCTTGAAACAGCAGGTGCAACTCGTGTAATCACTCTAGATTTACATGCTCCACAAATTCAAGGGTTCTTTGATATCCCAATCGACCACTTAATGGGTGTACCGATTCTTTCTGATTACTTTGAAACAAAAGGTCTTAAAGATATCGTAATCGTGTCTCCTGATCATGGTGGTGTAACTCGTGCAAGAAAAATGGCAGATCGTCTAAAAGCGCCAATCGCTATTATTGATAAGCGTCGCCCTCGCCCGAACGTATCAGAGGTAATGAACATTATCGGTAATATTGAAGGCAAAACAGCGATTTTAATTGATGACATCATTGATACAGCTGGTACAATTACATTAGCAGCAAACGCTCTTGTTGAGAACGGTGCTTCTGAAGTATATGCTTGCTGTACACACCCAGTATTATCTGGTCCAGCAATTGAACGTATTCAAAATTCAAATATTAAAGAGTTAGTTGTAACGAACTCTATCGTATTACCGGAAGAGAAGAAAATCGACAAAGTACATGAACTTTCAGTTGCTCCATTAATCGGAGAAGCAATCATTCGTGTATACGAAGAAGAATCTGTGAGTGTATTATTCAATTAATTGGATAGAATGAGACGTAACCAAAATTGGTTACGTCTTTTCGTATCGAAAAAAGAAAGTAGTGGTACAAGAATGAAATTGATAGTAGGACTTGGGAACAAAGGTAGAGAATATGAATTAACAAGGCATAATATTGGATTTATGGCCATTGATGAACTTGCGAAGCGTTGGAACATTTCTTTGAATGAACAAAAATTTAAAGGTGTATTTGGTGCAGGTTTTGTTAATGGAGAAAAGGTAATCTTATTAAAGCCGCTAACATATATGAATTTATCTGGAGAAAGTATTCGTCTACTCATGGATTATTATAAAATTGATGTTGAGGACTTCGTTGTTATGTACGACGATTTAGACATTCCTGTAGGTAAATTGCGTCTTCGCATGAAAGGTAGTGCTGGTGGACATAATGGTGTAAAGTCAATGATTTCACACCTAGGAACACAAGAATTTCAACGTATCCGTATGGGAATTGATCGCCCGAAAAATGGAATGAAGGTAGTCGATTATGTATTAGGACGCTTTACATCTGAAGAGATTCCGGATGTTAACCATTCTATTGAAAAAGCAGCGGATGCATGTGAAGAGTGGCTAAATAAGCCTTTTCTCCAAATCATGAATACTTTCAATAGTTAAAAATGAGATTAGGAATATTTCTTTTTTGTTTTACCCATACTAGTAGTAATTTAATTTTTAGGAGGCTAGTATGGAAGGGTATTATTATTGCAGACACTGCGGAGGTAATGTAGGCTCCATTAACGCAGAAAAAGTATATAGCGACGTTTTATTTCAACTAACAGAGCAAGAAGTAGTAGAGATGATTCATTTTCATGAGAATGGAAATATATATATAAAAACGATTTGTGAATCGTGTCAAGAAACGCTCGCATCTTATCCTGAGTATTATGAATATGAAAAATTTCTGCAATAAAATGTTGTCGCTTTGGCATGTCCAAAGCATTTTTCTGTTTTCCTTTTCCGAAATATTTGCATAAAATAGAATGGCTTGCTCTTTATGTTGAGAGGAGTTTTAAAAATGATAGGTTTATTAGAGCAATTTTATAAAAATAAAGAGATACAATCAGTTATTAATGGATTAGAAGATGGGTTAAAGGAACAACTTATATCAGGGATGGCAACGTCTTCTCGTTCATTATTAATGGCGGCTTTATATAAAAAAACAAAAAAATCACAATTAATCGTGACACATAACTTATACCAAGCGCAAAAAGTACATGAAGATTTAGTGGCGTTACTTGGTGAAAAAGATGTGTGGCTATATCCAGTGAATGAACTTATAGCATCGGAAATTGGGGTTGCAAGTCCAGAATTGAAGGCGCAACGTATAGAAGTGTTAAATCGCTTGGCTGCTGGAGAGAATGGAATCATTGTAGCTCCAGTGGCAGGATTGCGTAGATTTTTACCAATAAAAGAATTGTGGAAGCAAAAGCAAGTTGAAATCAATCTAGGGCAAGAGATTGATTTAGATGCGCTCTTGCATACTTTACATCATATTGGCTATGAACGTAAGTCGATGGTAGAAGCTCCAGGGGAGTTCAGTTTGCGCGGGGGAATATTAGATATTTATCCTTTAACTGAAGAACTACCATTTCGTATTGAATTCTTCGATACAGAAGTCGATTCTATTCGATTATTTGATGTGGATGAACAGCGTTCTCAAGGAAAAAAAGAAAGCGTTAAGTTTGGTCCGGCAACAGAGTTTTTATTTTCACAGGAAGAATTAAAATCAGGAATTCAGCATCTTGAAGAAGGTTTGACTAAGACGATGCAAAAACTTTCTGATGATAAACTAAAGACTACAGTACTTGAGACGGTAAGTCATGAAATTGAGATGTTGAAAAACGGGCAAAGTATAGAACAGATGTTTAAATACTTATCTATTTTCTATAAAGAACCTGCTAGTCTGATAGATTATTTACCAGAAGACGGTGTTGTAATTTTAGATGAGATTTCCCGTATTCAAGAAACAGCATCACATCTGGAAACAGAAGAGGCGGAATGGTATATATCACTTCTTGGTGAAGGAACAATTATTCAAGATTTATCTTTCTCTCACGCATTCGAGGGATTTCTTCATCATAAAAAAAGAAATTTTGTATATTTAACGTTATTCTTGCGTCATATTGCACACACACATCCGCAAAATATTGTGAATGTAACATGTAAAACAATGCAAGATTTCCATGGACAGATGAATTTGTTAAAAACAGAAATTGATAGATGGAATGAAGGGCATTTTACGACTGTTGTACTTGGAACAGATGATGAACGTGTGAAAAAATTACAACATATTTTAAGTGATTATGATATTGAGGCAGATATTGTGGAAGGTACAGATATCTTATTGTCTGGAAGGTTACAAATTGCTGTAGGTGATTTACATGCAGGATTTGAAATGCCGATGCAAAAGCTTGTTGTCATTACTGAAAAGGAGCTTTTTCATAAGAAAGTTAAAAAATCACAACGTAAACAAAAGTTATCGAATGCTGAACGTATTAAAAGTTATTCGGAATTAAAAGTTGGAGATTATGTAGTTCATGTAAATCATGGTATAGGTAAATTTTTAGGTATTGAGACATTAGAGATTAATGGTGTTCATAAAGATTATTTAAATATTAAATATCAAGGTAATGATAAGTTATACGTTCCAATTGAACAAATTGATCAAGTCCAAAAATATGTAGGGTCTGAAGGTAAGGATCCAAAAGTTTACAAATTAGGTGGTAATGATTGGAAGAAGGTTAAAACGAAAGTTGAAAAATCTGTACAAGACATTGCGGATGACCTAATTAAACTATATGCTGAACGCGAAGCTTCAAAAGGCTATGCATATACGCCAGATACAGCAGAACAACAAGAGTTCGAATCATCTTTCCCATATCAAGAGACAGAGGATCAGTTACGTTCTATTGACGAGATTAAAAAAGATATGGAACGCGGACGTCCGATGGATAGGCTCCTTTGTGGTGATGTAGGGTATGGAAAGACTGAAGTGGCTATTCGTGCGGCATTTAAAGCAATTATGGATGAAAAACAAGTTGCAATTTTAGTACCGACAACGATTCTTGCGCAGCAACACTATGAAACAATTCGAGAGCGTTTTCAAGATTATCCAATCAATATAGGATTATTAAGTAGATTCCGTACGAGAAAACAACAAAATGAAACGATTAAGGGTTTAAAGGATGGCACAATAGATATTGTAATCGGAACACATCGTATTTTATCTAAAGATGTTACTTATAAAGATTTAGGGCTTCTTATTATTGATGAAGAACAAAGATTTGGTGTGACGCATAAAGAGAAAATTAAACAATTGAAGGCGAATGTTGACGTATTAACATTAACGGCAACTCCGATTCCACGGACGCTTCATATGTCTATGCTTGGTGTGCGCGACTTATCTGTTATTGAGACACCGCCAGAAAATCGTTTCCCAGTCCAAACGTATGTAGTAGAGTATAATCCAGCATTAATGCGAGAGGCGATAGAGCGAGAGCTTGCAAGAGGCGGTCAAATTTACTTCCTATATAACCGTGTAGAGGATATTGAAAGAAAAGCAGATGAAATTTCGATGTTAGTTCCAGATGCCCGTGTAACATACGCACATGGGAAAATGAACGAAAGTGAATTAGAGTCTGTTATGCTATCATTTTTAGAAGGACAGCATGATGTTCTTGTAAGTACAACAATTATTGAGACGGGTGTAGATATTCCGAATGTAAATACGTTAATTGTATTTGATGCAGATCGTATGGGATTATCACAGTTGTATCAGCTTCGTGGGCGTGTTGGACGTTCTAATCGTGTTGCATATGCATACTTTGCCTATAAACGTGACAAAGTGCTGTCAGAGGTTGCAGAGAAGCGTCTGCAAGCAATTAAAGAGTTCACGGAACTTGGATCTGGTTTCAAAATTGCGATGAGAGATTTATCTATTCGTGGAGCAGGTAATTTGTTAGGGGCAGAGCAGCATGGATTTATTGATTCTGTCGGATTTGATCTATATTCTCAAATGTTAAAAGATGCAATTGAACAGCGTAGAGGAACAGATGGGGCTGAAAATACAGTTAATGTTGAAATTGACTTAGAGGTAGATGCATACTTACCAGATGCTTATATTTCAGATAGTAAGCAAAAAATTATGATGTATAAACAATTTAGAGGTGTTTCTGCAATTGAGGATATTGAAGAATTGCAGGAAGAAATGATCGATAGATTCGGTGATTATCCACAAGAAGTCGGTTATTTATTACAAATTGCAAATATTAAAGTGTTGGCAATGAAAGAACAAATTGAGTTAATTAAACAGAATAAATTTGAAGTAACATTCCTGTTTTCTGAACAAGCAAGTCAAAATATTGATGGTGGAAAATTATTCATGCTTGGAAATAGTTTTGGACGTATGATCGGTTTAGGAATGGAAGGATCACAATTGAAAATTGTTATGAAAACAAATGGTTTAGAGACATCGAAGTGGTTAACAATTGCTGAAAATTTATTAAAAGGCTTACCAGATGTAAAAAAAGAAGTAATAAATGCCTAAAATAAGATAAAAAAATACAATTCGACGTGCATAGAAGAACTAATGTGTAAAATACTATGTCTAACAGTTGGTGATTTTTACATGAACAGGTAAATTCACCACTTTGATCATCAGTAGAAAGTGAGGCAGCATTAGAATGAAAGCAACTGGAATCGTACGTCGAATTGATGATTTAGGCAGGGTAGTAATCCCGAAGGAAATTCGTAGAACTTTACGTATTCGAGAAGGAGACCCACTAGAAATATTTGTTGATCGCGATGGAGAGGTAATTTTAAAGAAGTATTCTCCAATTAGTGAACTAGGTGATTTTGCAAAAGAATATGCTGAGGCTTTATATGACAGCTTAGGACATAATGTGCTTGTCTGTGATCGAGATTCTATCATCGCAGTATCAGGCGTATCGAAAAAAGAATACTTAAATAAAAGTGTTGGCGATTTAATCGAAAAAACGATGGAAGAACGAAAGTCTGTTATTATGACGGACGAAAGTGATATTTCCATTATCGATGGTGTAACAGAAAAGGTTCATTCTTATACAGTTGGACCGATTGTTGCAAACGGAGACCCGATTGGAGCTGTCATTATTTTTTCGAAAGAAGCTATTATAAGCGAAATCGAGCATAAAGCGGTTAATACTGCTGCCAGTTTCTTAGCGAAACAAATGGAACAGTAAGGGTGTATAATTTTAGAAGTAGCAATTTTTCCTAATTATGATCTTTCTTTTTGAGAAATCAATTATTTGGAGATATATGTATATTGAATGAAGGTAGCGCTTTGCTACCTTTTTTCGTTGAGTATTTTTAACGGTGCAGGAACCTATTATTACCCGTGGTGGTAAGGCAGCTTGTTCATTTCTTTATGATATAATACGAGAGGTGAGAATAGAAAAAGGAGTTTTCTTGTATGGAAGCGAAGAAGTATCAAGCCTTTTGGCGTGGGGCTATTATATTAACGATTGCAAGTTTTGTTACAAAAGTATTAAGCGCTTTTTACCGTATTCCATATCAAAATATAGCGGGTGATATTGGTTTTTATATTTATCAACAAATTTACCCGTTTTATGGATTTTGTTTAATTTTAGCTACTTATGGGTTTCCTATTATCATTTCGAAAATGGTTGCAGAACGACTAGAGCGGGGAAAACAAAAAGAAGCAGAAGAAATTATTTGTGTATCTTTTTGGTTTTTATTGGGAATTGGTTTTATAGGCTTCTTTACATTGTTTTTTGGGGCCAAAACAATTGCGATAGCTATGGGCGATATATACTTAGATAAGTTACTACGTGTTATTTCATTTTCATTCTTATTGATGCCGTTTTTGTCTGTAGCAAGAGGGTATTTTCAAGGCTTCAATAATATGATGCCAACAGCTGTTTCGCAAGTAATAGAACAAACAATTCGAGTTTCTATTATTGTATTTTTATCGCTATTCCTAATTGCTCACGGATTTGATTTATATACAGTTGGTGCAGGGGCTATGTTAGGCTCAATTGCGGGTGGACTTATTGGGATTATTGTACTTATGTTGTATATGCGTCGAGATTTTCGTTCTATATTTTTCAAAAGTGTAGCGAGAATTAAGGGCAAAAGGAGGATAATTAAAATCCTTTTTTGGCAGGGGTTAGCGATTTGTGTTAGTAATTTAGTGCTTATTTTTATACAGATGGCAGATTCAATATCCTTGTACACCTTACTTATTGGTGCGGGAGAACAGGTTGAAAGTGCAAAGGTATTAAAGGGTGTTTATGATAGAAGTATTCCGCTAATGCAATTAGGTACTGTTGTGACGACTTCTTTCTCGTTGTCACTTATTCCAATTATTACAGCGGCGAAGGAAAGAGGAGATCTTTCCTTTATTCAAGAAAAGGTAAAGTTAGCAATGAAAATAACACTTGTTATTGGACTTGCAGCAGCTATTGGACTAACTTGTATTATTCAACCTACGAATATTATGTTGTTTGAAAATAGTGATGGATCAGATGTTTTATCTATTTTATCTTTATCTATTTTATTTAGCTCGTTGTCAATTACGACGGCTTCTATTTTACAAGGGTTGGGACAAACATTTAAGCCAGCATTATTTGTTGTATTTGGAGGTTGCTTAAAGTTAGCGTTAAATTATATATTTATGCCTTATTTTGGTGTGAAAGGGGCAGCCTTTGCGACTTTGTGTGCGTTAATTATAATTTCTGGGCTAAATAGTTTGTTGCTTATGAGAGCTGTATCAGGATCGCTTATCAATAAGCGAAATATGTTAGGTGTAGTGATTAGTGGTATCTGTATGGGATTTGTATTAATGATGTTCACACGTGTGTTGCAGGTGTCTGGATTAGTAATTGATACGGAACATAGAGGAATCGCGACGCTTGAAGCGTTGCTAGGTGTAGTTGTCGGCGGATTGACATATATGTTTTTAATTTTGAAATTACGTGTATTTACAAAAAAAGAATTAGGAACCGTTATGAAACAAGAGAAAAAAGAAGGTTCATTGAAGAAGAGTGGATAGAGGTGACAGATTGTGAGTGGAATCATTACTATTTTAGGTTTAGGTGCTGGTGAATTAGATCAGCTAACGATGGGTGTATATCGAAAGATAAAAGAAGCAGATCATCTGTTTGTTAGGACGAAGGAACATCCAGTTATAGAAGAATTGGAGAAAGAAGGCGTGCAATATACGGCTTTTGATGATGTATATGAAGCGCATGATACGTTTGAAATTGTATATGAAACAATTGCGAATAAATTGCTAGAACAAGCTGAAGGTACAGAAATTATCTATGCTGTTCCAGGGCATCCGCTTGTAGCAGAAAGAACAGTTCAGCTACTGTTGGAAAAAGGTGAAGATTCAAATGTTGAATTGCGAATTGAGGGTGGACAAAGTTTCCTTGATCCTATGTTTGCAAGCCTAAAGATTGATCCAATTGAAGGATTTCAATTACTTGACGCTACATCATTTAAAAGAGGACAATTAGAATTACGTCAACATCTAATCTTTTGCCAAGTATATGATGCATTCGTTGCATCTGATGTGAAATTAACATTAATGGAGATGTTGCCGGATGATTATGAAGTGTATATCGTAACAGCTGCAGGAACTTCATTTGAACAAGTAAAGAAGGTACCGTTGTATATGTTAGATCATGAAACGGAATTGAATAATTTAACGAGTGTGTATGTGCCGCCAGTTCAGGAGCGTGCATCCTTGTATCAACAGTTCGATGTACTTAGAGAAATTATTGCAGAACTTCGAGGCCCAAATGGTTGTCCGTGGGATAAAAAGCAAACACATCAATCATTAAAGAAATATTTAATTGAGGAAGCTTATGAAGTATTGGAAGCAATTGATGAAGAGGATGATGATCACTTAGTAGAAGAATTAGGTGATATATTATTACAAGTTATGCTTCATGCTCAAATTGGAGAAGATGAAGGTTGGTTTTCTATAGATGATATCATTCGAACTCTATCTGAGAAAATGGTTCGTCGCCATCCACATGTATTTGGAAATACGGATGTAAACAATGCTGATGAAGTGATTGCCAATTGGGAAGAAATTAAAAAACAAGAAAAAGGATTCGTGAAAGAATCTGTTTTAAATGGCGTTCCAAAAAGTTTGCCGCAGTTACTACGCGCCTATGAAATTCAGAAGAAAGCCGGTAAGGTTGGATTTGATTGGGGTGATGTGCAGCCTATGATAGAGAAAGCTTTGGAAGAATGGCAAGAGTTCCAACAAGAAGTTACAAACATGGATGAGGAAAAGATGCTAGGTGAGTTTGGTGATTTACTATTTGCATTTGTTAATATAGCTCGTCATTATAAAATAGATCCAGAAGAGGCGTTACGTTCAACTAATGAGAAATTTACTGGTCGTTTTTTATACATGGAGGCAAAAGTAGCTGAAATGAATAAAGAGATGGAAGATTTATCATTAGAACAGTTAGATGTTTTATGGGAAGAAGCGAAACAAACAGAGCGTTAATAGGGGGATTTGAGATGCGTCTAGATAAGTTTTTAAAAGTGTCACGTTTAATTAAAAGAAGAACATTAGCGAAAGAAGTAGCTGATCAAGGAAGAATATCTATTAATGGTCAAGTGGCAAAAGCAAGTTCGGATGTGAAAGTAGCTGATGAATTAACAATTCGTTTTGGTCAAAAAATAGTGACTGTAAAAATAAATGAATTGAAAGAAACAACTAAAAAAGAAGATGCAGCAAATATGTATAGCTTAGTTCGCGAAGAAAAAATAAAAGCGGAAGAAGGCTTGTTCTAAAATCATTTATCCCCTCATACATTACTATTAGCTAGTAAAAACCTATGGGGGGATTTACGTGAATAATGGTTACTCACCTACGTCTTCTAATCAACAAAATGTTTCTGTGGAGCATGATATTATTATGCGTGGAAGGCGTGTAATTGATATTACTGGTGTGAAGCAGGTAGAGAGTTTTGATAGCGAAGAGTTTTTACTCGAAACCGTAATGGGTTTTTTAACGATTCGTGGTCAAAATTTACAAATGAAAAATTTAGATGTAGAAAAAGGTATTGTGTCGATTAAAGGGAAAGTTCATGAGATGCTGTATATTGATGAAAATCAAGGAGAAAAAACTAAAGGTTTCTTTAGTAAGTTGTTTAAATGAGCTTAACAATTCAGTTGTATACAATGCTTTCAATGATTGGAATGGGTGCTTGGATTGGAGCATCTTTAGATACATATCAACGTTTTTTAAAGCGTCAAGAACGTAAACGTTGGCTTGTATTTATACATGATATACTATTTTGGATTGTCCAAGCATTATTTGTCTTTTATGTATTGCTTCTCGTAAATGAAGCTGAGTTACGTATATATGTGTTTTTGGCATTATTATGTGGTTTTGCGGCATATCAAAGCTTACTGAAAGCACTATACATGAAGCTGTTAAATTTTCTCATCTATATTTTTATGCAAACAACATATTTTTTTGTTCGAATTATACAGCTACTCATGATAAAACCTGTTATTATTATAGCGCAGCTATTTATTGCATTTATATTATTCTTATTTCGTATACTGCTTTCAATTGGACATGTGTTATGGAAAATGGTGATTTGGATATTACTTTTCATATGGAAAGTTTTTTTCTGGCCTGTTCGATTTATTGCTTCGCTCATATGGAAACTTCTCCCTAATCGTGTTAAACTTTTTATAGTGAAACATATAGGGTTCCTGCAATATATAGCAAAATTGAAGGGACATATCTTCCAAATATGGGAGCGTATAAAAAAGAAGTTAGGGGGACCTCGGAAATGAGGGAACTGAGACAAAGAACAATCGAAAAACAGAGTCCAAATCCTGTTAAAGAGCATATAATACAAACGGATGAGAACAGGAAGCGACTTTATCGCCGTTTAGCGGTTTTTCTTGTCTTTACTTTTACAATTATTGCGAGTATTAGTGTAACGTTTTATCAACAAAACAGTTCCATTAAAGCAAAAGAAGCAAAAGTTAAGGACATGAAAAAAGAACTGGATTCATTAACGAATAAAGAAAAAAGTCTAAAAGACGAAGTTCAAAAGTTAAATGATGAAGAGTACGTATTAAAGATTGCTAGAAGGGATTATTTCTTCTCTGGTAAAGGGGAGATAATTTTTCCTGTTTCGAAGTAGAGTATGTCTTATTGACACTATATTTTAGGATTATATATAATAAAGTAAAATTTGACTTTTTAACCACTAAGGAGGAGCATTTTTTTTATGTCAATCGAGGTAGGCAGCAAGTTACAGGGTAAAGTAACAGGTATTACAAATTTTGGGGCTTTTGTGGAGCTGCCAGAAGGCTTAACTGGTCTTGTTCATATTAGTGAAGTTGCTGATAACTATGTAAAAGATATTAACGATCACTTAAAAGTGGGCGACCAAGTAGAAGTAAAAGTTATTAATGTTGAAAAAGATGGAAAGATTGGTTTATCTATCAAAAAAGCGAAAGAACGTGAAAAAACAGAAGGAGATCGTCCACGCGGTGAATACCAACGCGGTGGTGATCAACAACGTTCTGGACGTCCACAACGTAATAATCGCTCTTTCAACAGAGATAATCGCGGTGGCGGTAACGACCGAGCTCCAAAAGAAACATTTGAGCAAAAGATGGCACGCTTCTTAAAGGATAGCGAAGATCGTTTAACTTCTTTAAAGCGTAACACAGAGTCTAAACGTGGTGGCCGTGGCGCACGTCGCGGATAATAAGACCGTTTAGTTTTTAACATATAGAGAGGTACCCAGAGTGATGGCTCAGGGTACTTTTTTATATGTGAAAATATATTTTAAAAAAGTTTTCAAGATATGTTGACTTTAAATAATATCTGATGTAAGATACTAATTGTCCGTTAAATACGACGACATGGCGGTGTAGCTCAGCTGGCTAGAGCGTACGGTTCATACCCGTGAGGTCGGGGGTTCGATCCCCTCCGCCGCTATATTTAATTTAACGGCCCGTTGGTCAAGTGGTTAAGACACCGCCCTTTCACGGCGGTAACACGGGTTCGAATCCCGTACGGGTCATCTAAAAAGATCATGCAAATTTGCATGATCTTTTTTTGTTAAATGGATTAAGATATACAACACTTCTACAAAATCACCCTATATTTTCTGAATATTTAATTAAAAAATCGAAATAACTTACATACCGTGTATATCTGTAGAGTTATTTCGAATAAAAAGTCGAACGATTATAAAAGTGAAAACTGTTGTTTTGACAAAAATCCCAACAATCATCTTTTATAATGACAGTAATTAAACTATGCAGGTGGTGTTAAAAGTATGCCTAAAGCAGGAAGGAATACTATGAATACAAGTGTATTGGCAATGAATGAGAGTCAGCTTGGAGGAATAAAGTGGACGAGTAAGTTGCGAATGAAATTTGAACAAGTTTTCTTTAGATGGGGATTTATTATTGTTGTTATTGGTTTTCTTTTGGGAAGAGCATATATATTAACAAATATCTTACCGTTTGCACTACCATTTTTTGCTGCTGTTTATGTTATGAAGCGGGATAAGATGCCGCTAGCATTTTTAGCTCTAATGGGAGGAGCTCTTTCAGTCTCGATAGATAATTTGTTTTTTACTTTTGCATCTATCTTTACTTTCTTCATTTATAATATCTTCTTTAGTAGATTCACACGTAAAACCGTTGGACTTGTTCCATTTCAAGTATTTATCTCCGCATTAACCGCACACTTAGTTGTTGTATATTTTGCACAACAAACTGTCACCATGTACGATTTACTCGTTAGTACCATTGAGGCTGGGCTTAGTTTTGTATTAACTATGATATTTTTACAAAGTGTTCCGCTTTTAGTAGAAAGGAAAGGAAAACAACAGGCGTTAGAGACGGAAGAAATTGTTTGTTTGATTATATTACTAGCATCTGTTTTAACGGGTACAACAGATTGGTTTGTATATGATGCTTCTATTCAACATATTTTTACACGGTATTTAGTACTAGTATTTGCATTTATTGCGGGTGCTGCTACAGGATCTACAGTGGGGGTCGTAACAGGTTTGATATTAAGTTTAGCAAATGTATCTAGCTTGTCCCAGCTTAGCCTTCTTGCTTTTTCTGGATTGCTTGGTGGGTTGTTAAAAGAAGGGAAGCGTTTAGGTGTTAGTTTAGGTTTATTAATTGGGACAAGCTTAATTACATTATATGTAGACAAACAGACAAATATTGTAACGACTTTAATTGAGTCAGGCGTAGCGATTGCTATCTTCTTATTAACGCCAAAGCTTGTTTTAGATCGTATTGCTAAATTTATGCCAGGTACACAAGAGCATTCGCAAGATCAACAACAATATTTAAGAAGGATGCGCGATGTTACAGCGAACAAAATCAACCAATTTGCAAATGTATTTGCTGCTTTATCTAATAGCTTTTCTGTATATGGGTATGTAGAGGAAGAAGATAAAGAGACAGAAGCAGATTTGTTTTTGAGTACAATTACTGCGAAAACATGTCAAACATGCTTTAAAAAGGATCAATGCTGGGTAGTGAATTTCGATAAAACGTACGATTATATGAAACAAATAATGAGTGAAACGGAAGAAGGAACCCTGCAACATAATCGTAAATTAGTTCGTGAGTGGGACAAGCATTGTGTGAGAGGGAAAAAAGTGACGGATTTAGTAGCGGGTGAATTAGATCATTTCTATGAGGGACAAAAATTACGAAAACAAATGAAGGAAAATCGTAGAATAGTTGCGGAGCAACTATTAGGTGTATCAAAGGTTATGGAGGATTTTGCTAAGGAGATACAACGAGAGCGTGAAAATCATCAGGTGCAGGAAGAACAGATTATGCAAGCGTTCCGTGATTTTGGTGTCGAAGTAGAGCATGTTGATATTTATTGTTTAGATAGAGGAAGTATTGATATTGAAATGTTGATTCCCGTTGCATCTAATGAACATGGTGAATGTGAAAAGTTAGTTGCACCGATGCTTTCGGATATCCTTAAAGAAAATATTGTCGTTAAACATGAAGAAAAGTCTTCTTATCCGAATGGCCACAGTTTAATATCATTCGGTTCGGCAAAGACGTATTCTCTTGATACGGGATTGGCCACAGCCGCAAAGGGCGGTGGATTTGTTTCGGGTGACTCTTATGCGATGATGGATTTAAGTGTTGGCAAATATGCACTTGCGATTAGTGATGGTATGGGGAATGGGCAAAGAGCTCATATGGAAAGTAAGGAAACGGTGAAATTATTACAAAAAATACTCCAATCCGGTATTGACGAAGAAATAGCGATTAAGTCTATTAATTCAATTCTTTCTTTGAGAACGACGGAAGAGATGTTTACGACATTAGACTTAGCTATGGTAGATTTGCGAGATGCGAGTGCAAGGTTTTTAAAGATCGGATCAACGCCGAGTTTTGTTAAACGTGCGAATAATATTTTGAAAATTGAAGCAAGTAATTTGCCGATGGGAATCATCGAAGATGTTGAAGTTGATGTGGTGGGTGAACAATTAAAAACGGGCGATATCCTTATTATGATGAGCGATGGGATTTTTGAGGGAGCGCAGCATGTAGAGAATCATGAATTGTGGATGAAACGAAAAATTAAAGAATTGCAAACCGAAGACCCGCAAGAAATTGCTGATATCATTATGGAAGAAGTGATTCGCTCTTGTGATGGTTATATAAATGATGATATGACTATTGTAGTGGCAAAAGTGAAGAAAAATATGCCGAAGTGGGCTACGATTCCGATTGTAGGCATGCAGGCGCAGTAAAATGTAAGTGGAATGTTTATCTAAAATTTGATTTTAAAAACCTAGGCGAATACCTAGGTTTTTTTGTGGGAAAAGGTAATGCTATTGATTTTGTGAATACAGACGGAGGATGTAAGATAAAAATGTAATTTTTGTATATCTTTTTTTTGCACAATGTTTGTAAAAGTTGTACCATTATAGACAAGGCGACTAATGTTGCTGTTCTTGTTTAATGAAAGGTGATTGCGAAGTTGAAAGATACATTTGTTGAAAAAGTAGATGACTTTGTAAAGCAGCATGATGTATTAAAGAATGATTCAACAATTGTTGTGGGAGTTTCTGGTGGTCCTGACTCGTTAGCCCTTTTATATTATTTATTAGAAAAAAGAGCGGAAAAACAGTTGGAAATTGTAGTAGCTCATGTGGATCATATGTTTAGAGGTGATGAATCTCATGAGGATTTACAGTTTGTGCAGGACCTTTGTGAAGAACTGGGAATTATTTGTGAAACGATAAGAATTAATGTATCACAATATCAACAGCAATACGGGATGAATGCACAGGTTGCTGCTAGGGAATGCAGATATGCATTTTTGGAAAGAATAATGAAGAAATATGATGCAAGATATGTTGCTCTTGGACATCATGGAGATGATCAAGTAGAGACGATTTTAATGCGTCTTGTAAGAGGGAGTACTCCGAAAGGATATGCAGGAATTGCAGTGAAGCGTCCTTTTCATAATGGATATTTAATTAGGCCGTTACTTGGGGTAACGAAGGAAGAAATTGTTGATTACTGTAATAAGCTAAATTTAATTCCACGTATAGATCCGAGTAATAAAAAGGAAGTATATACAAGGAATCGATTACGTAAATATGTCCTTCCTCACTTAAAAGAAGAAAATCCACAAATGCATGAGAAATTCCAAAAATTTAGCGTGCAGATGCAAGAGGATGAGGCTTATTTGCAGGAATTAGCTTTTGAGAAAATGAATAAAGTAATTACAAAAAAAAGTGATAAACAAATTAGCTTATCAATTCCTGCCTTTGAATCCATGTCTATGCCTTTACAAAGAAGAGGGATTCAACTAATATTAAACTATCTTTATGAATATAAGATTCCATCTTCTCTTTCTTCTATACATATTGACAAGGTGATTGAGTTTTTTAAGCGGACACAACCTTCAGGTTCACTTGATTTTCCAGGTGATTTGAAAATTGTTCGTACATACGAGGAGTGTAGCTTTAGATTTAAACAAGAAATT
Source organism: Bacillus sp. D48C (assembly GCF_053345735.1). Classification (NCBI taxonomy): domain Bacteria; kingdom Bacillati; phylum Bacillota; class Bacilli; order Caryophanales; family Bacillaceae; genus Bacillus; species Bacillus sp. D48C. The sequence continues at coordinate 13,893 of NZ_JBKFAQ010000021.1, read as the reverse complement.
GTCTCTCCTTTTTTGCAAGATTTATCAGTACCCGGGATCATTACGCTATTGAACGGGGATGAATTTGTAACAGAGGTGAGCGAAGATATACCAAGTAACATGAATGAAACAGTATTTGTTGCTAAGTATAATGATATATCATATCCACTTCGTATTCGTTCTAGGGAAAATGGAGATCGCATGTCAATACAAGGTATGGATGGCACGAAAAAGATAAAAGCTATTTTTATCGAAGCGAAAGTACCAAAAGAAAAAAGGGAAGAATGGCCGGTCGTTTGTGATGCAAGTGGGAACATTATTTGGGTACCCTTGTTGAAGCGATCTGCATTTGCAATTTCGAAAGAGATGGCAAAGAAGGGTAAATATATGATTATTCACTACAAAAGCAAGGAGTCTTCCGGGAGGATAATGAAATGATGAATCAAGATATCGAAAAAGTATTAATTTCTGAAGAACAAATACAAGAAAAGGTGCGCGAACTAGGTGCAGTTATTGCAGAGGATTATAAAAACACAGTACCCCTTGCAATTGGTGTATTAAAAGGCGCAATGCCATTTATGGCAGATTTATTAAAGAGAACAGATACATATCTTGAAATGGATTTTATGGCTGTATCTAGTTATGGTCACTCTACAGTTTCAACAGGCGAAGTGAAAATTTTAAAAGATCTTGATACTTCTGTAGAAGGTCGTGATATTTTAATCGTCGAAGATATTATTGATAGTGGTCTTACACTAAGCTACTTAGTAGACTTATTCAAATATCGTAAAGCGAAGTCTGTAAAAATTGTTACATTATTAGATAAGCCAACAGGCCGTAAGGTTGATCTGAAAGCGGATTATGTTGGATTTACTGTTCCACATGAATTTGTAGTAGGATATGGATTAGATTATAAAGAGCAGTACCGTAATCTTCCTTATGTAGGCGTATTAAAACCAAGCGTTTACTCAAATTAATTAAATACAGGCTTTACAATTGTATAGGAAAGTTTTTCTATGTTACGATTTACTATAGTGTTTATGCCGTGAGAGGAGGTTAGGAATGAATCGTATCTTCCGTAATACCATCTTTTATTTACTGATATTCTTAGTAGTAATTGGAATCGTGAGCTATTTTAATGGTTCGACACAAAAAACGACATCAGTTAGCTACGACAAATTCATTACTAAACTAGAAAGCGGTGAAGTGCGTAATGTGCAACTTCAACCGAAAAATGGTGTATTTGAGGTAAAAGGACAATTCAATAACTCTAGCCAAGGAGAACAATTTGTTACTTATGCACCAAATACTGAGGAATTACAAAAGAAAATCAATGATAAAGCGAAAGGTGCCGAAGTTAAGTATCAACCAGCAGAAGAAACAAGTGCTTGGGTAACATTCTTTACTTCAATCATTCCGTTTGTCATCATCTTCATTTTATTCTTCTTCTTATTAAACCAAGCTCAAGGCGGCGGTAGCCGTGTTATGAACTTCGGGAAAAGTAAGGCGAAGTTATATAATGATGAAAAGAAAAAAGTTCGTTTCAGAGATGTTGCTGGGGCGGATGAAGAGAAACAAGAACTTGTTGAGGTAGTTGAATTCTTAAAAGACCCTCGTAAGTTTTCTGAAGTTGGTGCCCGTATTCCAAAGGGTGTCCTATTAGTTGGACCTCCAGGTACAGGTAAAACTTTATTAGCACGTGCTGTTGCAGGTGAGGCTGGCGTTCCATTCTTCTCTATCAGTGGTTCTGACTTTGTAGAGATGTTTGTCGGTGTCGGTGCATCACGTGTACGTGATTTATTTGAAAATGCAAAGAAAAATGCTCCTTGTATCATTTTCATTGATGAAATTGATGCAGTAGGTCGTCAACGTGGCGCAGGTCTTGGTGGTGGTCATGATGAGCGTGAGCAAACATTGAATCAGTTACTTGTTGAAATGGATGGATTCGGTGCAAACGAAGGTATTATTATCATTGCTGCGACAAACCGTCCAGACATTCTTGACCCAGCGTTATTACGTCCAGGTCGTTTTGACCGTCAAATTACAGTAGATCGTCCAGATGTAAATGGCCGTGAAGCTGTACTGAAAGTACATGCGCGTAATAAACCGCTTGATGAGCATATTAATTTAAGAGCAATTGCGACTCGTACACCAGGATTCTCTGGTGCGGATCTTGAAAACTTATTAAACGAAGCTGCTTTAGTAGCTGCACGTCGAGATAAGAAGAAAATTGATATGAGTGATATCGATGAAGCAACGGATCGTGTTATTGCAGGTCCAGCTAAGAAAAGTCGTGTTATCTCTGAAAAAGAACGTAATATCGTTGCTTTCCATGAAGCAGGCCACACTGTAATTGGTGTTGTTCTTGATGAGGCTGATGTCGTTCATAAAGTAACAATTGTCCCTCGTGGTCAAGCTGGTGGATATGCGGTAATGCTTCCGAAGGAAGATCGTTACTTCATGACAAAGCCAGAGTTACTTGATAAAATCACTGGTTTACTTGGTGGTCGAGTAGCTGAGGAGATTGTATTTGGTGAAGCAAGTACAGGTGCTCACAACGACTTCCAACGTGCGACTGGTATTGCAAGACGTATGGTTACGGAATTCGGTATGAGTGATAAGCTTGGACCGATGCAATTTGGTAGCTCACAAGGTGGTCAGGTATTCTTAGGAAGAGACTTCCATTCAGAACAAAACTACAGTGATGCAATTGCGCATGAAATTGATGTGGAAATGCAAACGATTATTAAAGACTGTTATGCTCGTGCGAAACAAATTCTTACTGAAAAACGAGATAAGCTTGATATTATCGCAAAAACGTTACTTGAAGTAGAAACATTAGATGCAGAGCAAATTAATCATTTATATGATTATGGCAGATTACCTGAGCGTCCAACATCTTCAGATGATGTGAAAGTAAACATCAATATGAAGAAAGACGATGAAGATAAAGAAGATAAGTAAGAAATGAAGGAGTGACTATCGTCACTCCTTTTTTATTTGTTAAGATTTTTGCTAATTACTATTGAGGGCTTAGTGGATAAAGTAATTTAAGTAAAACTAGTATTAAAAATTGAAATAGAGAGCAATCTTTTTGTAAAATGATGAGGATAGGAAAGCTGATTATATAAGTATGTGTGATATGATGTTTTTATAAGTTTTATACATACTACACAAATATAGATTAAATAAGATAAGTGGTGAGAATATGATTTTTGTATTGGATGTAGGGAACACAAATGCTGTACTAGGCGTGTTTGAAGAGGGGGAACTTCGTCAGCATTGGCGCATGGAAACAGATCGTCATAAGACAGAAGATGAATATGGAATGCTTGTAAAACAGTTACTTGATCATGAGGGTCTCTCGTTTGAAGATGTGAAAGGTATTATTGTGTCTTCAGTCGTACCACCAATTATGTTCGCTTTAGAACGTATGTGTGAAAAGTATTTTAAAATTAAACCGCTTGTAGTAGGACCTGGAATAAAAACGGGGCTAAATATTAAATATGAAAATCCACGTGAAGTAGGCGCAGATCGAATTGTAAATGCAGTAGCAGGAATCCAATTGTATGGAAGTCCACTTATTATTGTTGATTTTGGTACGGCTACTACATATTGTTATATTAATGAAGAAAAGCATTATATGGGTGGAGTTATTACGCCAGGAATTATGATTTCAGCAGAGGCTTTATATAGTAGGGCGGCAAAACTTCCTCGTATTGAAATTACAAAACCGAGCAGTGTTGTTGGGAAGAATACAGTAAGTGCGATGCAATCAGGTATTCTTTATGGTTATGTAGGACAAGTGGAAGGTATTGTTAAGCGTATGAAAGAGGAAGCTAAACAAGAACCGAAAGTTATTGCAACAGGTGGATTGGCGAAATTAATTTCAGAGGAATCGAATGTAATTGATATTGTAGATCCATTTTTAACGTTAAAAGGCTTGTATATGTTATATGAGCGTAATGCAAATTTACAGCAGGAGAAAGGTGAATAAATAAGTATGAAAGATTATTTAGTAAAAGCGTTAGCGTTTGATGGAGAAGTACGTGCGTATAGTGTACGTACAACAAATACAGTAAGTGAGGCACAAAGACGTCATGATACATGGAGGACAGCTTCGGCGGCACTTGGTCGTTCTTTAACTGCAGGTACAATGATGGGTGCGATGTTAAAAGGTGATCAAAAGTTAACGATTAAGGTAGAAGGTAATGGTCCGATTGGCCCTATCTTAGTGGATGCTCATGCAAATGGAGATGTACGTGGCTACGTAACGAATCCACATGTTGATTTTGAAGGAACGGAACAAGGGAAATTACGTGTATATCAAGCGGTAGGTACAGAAGGTTTTGTAACAGTAATTAAAGATATTGGTATGCGTGAGCCGTTTATCGGTCAATCCCCAATCGTTTCGGGAGAACTAGGGGAAGATTTCACGTATTATTTCGCAGTTTCTGAGCAGACGCCTTCTTCTGTTGGTGTCGGTGTCCTTGTAAATGGAGATGACAGCGTATTAGCGGCGGGTGGATTTATCCTTCAAATTATGCCGGGCGCACAGGAAGAAACAATTTCATTCATTGAAGATCGTTTGCAAAAAATCCCGCCTGTATCAACATTGATTGAACGAGGCCTTTCTCCAGAAGAGCTACTATATGCAGTCCTTGGAGAAGATAAAGTAAAAGTATTAGAAACAATGGATGTTCAATTTAATTGTACGTGTTCACGTGAGCGTATTGAGAGTGTGTTAATTAGTTTAGGTAAAACAGAGTTAGAGCAAATTCGTGAAGAAGAAGAAGAGACAGAAGTTCATTGCCATTTCTGTAATGAACGTTACAAGTTCTCTAAAGAAGATATTACAAATTTAATTGAGAATTTGTAATAAGGGGATTAACCCTCCGAATAGATTGACAAACAGGGAATTTTCTGACAAAATCTAAATATAGATAAAACCAATAAAAATACTCGGTGTTAGGAGTGACAGGAATGCGAGTGGCACAATCAGTTTCAGAATTAATCGGGAAAACGCCGATCGTTAAGTTGAACCGCATCGTAGAATCAGACAGCGCAGATATATACTTAAAACTAGAATTTATGAATCCGGGGAGTAGCGTTAAAGATCGTATTGCACTAGCTATGATTGAAGATGCTGAAAAAAAGGGATTGTTAAAAGAGGGCGATACAATCATTGAACCAACAAGTGGTAACACAGGTATTGGTTTAGCGATGGTAGCGGCTGCTAAAGGATATAATGCAATTTTAGTAATGCCAGAAACAATGAGTATTGAGCGTCGTAATTTATTACGTGCTTACGGTGCTGAATTAGTATTGACTCCAGGTCCTGAAGGGATGGGTGGAGCAATTCGTAAAGCAACTGAATTAGCAAAAGAGCATGGTTACTTTATACCGCAACAGTTCCAAAATCAATCGAATCCACAAATTCACCGTTTAACAACAGGTCCAGAAATTGTTGAACAAATGGGTGATCAATTAGATGCGTTTATTGCAGGTATTGGTACAGGTGGAACAATTACTGGTGCTGGTGAAGTGCTGAAGGAAGCATATGAAGGTATTAAAATTTATGCAGTAGAACCTGCGGATTCACCAGTGTTATCTGGTGGGAAACCAGGTCCACATAAAATCCAAGGAATTGGGGCGGGATTTGTCCCAGAGACATTGGATGTAGAAGTATATGATGAAATTATTCAAGTGAAAACAGAGCAAGCATTTGAATATGCGAGAAGAGTGGCTAAAGAAGAAGGTATTTTAGTTGGTATCTCTTCAGGAGCAGTTATTTATGCAGCAACAGAAGTTGCGAAAAAGTTAGGTAAAGGGAAAAAGGTACTCGTTATTATTCCAAGTAACGGTGAACGTTATTTAAGTACACCACTTTATCAATTTGAATCATAATTAAATGCGATTGAAAAAGCATCCTTGAAAAAGGATGCTTTTTCTTTTTGGATTGGAAATAGGAAAAGAGTGAATGACTAGAAAACTTCATGTAAAATAAGAGGTAGTATAATTAAATTATTTTCACTAGCCTTCGAGTATAATCAATCTCTATATAAATAACTTATGTAGTTTGAGGTGGTTCATCTAAGAGGGTGGGATAAAAGAAGACGGGGTGTTGATATGCAACGAAGAAAATCTTTAGCGCTTTCTATTCCATATCAGTTAGATTTCTTTAAGCAATATAAATTTCTTTCTCAGGATAAGCCGCAACATATTTTGCTGGAAAGTGGACGTGGCGGTCGTTATAACATAGTGGGTTTAAACCCGGTAGCGGTAATCCAAGGAAAGGGTGTAAAGTTACATATAAGTGAAAGTGGTAAGGAAACAATAAAAAAAGGGAATCCATTAGATTTAATGCAAGAATATATGGAGAAATGGAAAACAGACTACAATCCAGAGTACCCACCTTTTCAAGGTGGTGCAATGGGCTACTTTAGTTATGATTGTATCCGTTATATTGAAAAACTCCCTTCTCTTGCAGAGGATGATCTGAATATACCCGATATATACTTTTTATTATTTGATGATGTGTTTGTCTATGATCAAAAAGAAAAGGTATTGTGGATTATTACACATTATGTAGATAAGCATGCAGAAGCGGAAGAACGTTTAAATGAATGGAAGGATCTTTGGACGGCAGAAGTGCCTGAAGTGACTATGCCGTTTGAACGTCCTAAAAAGAAAAATGAAGCGGTTGCCTTTACAGAAGCAGGCTTTATGAAGGCTGTTGAATGTATTCAAGAGTATATTGGAAATGGTGATGTGTTTCAAGTAAACTTGTCGACAAGACAGGAAAGAACTTTACAAACGCATCCACTAGAAATTTATACAAGTCTTCGTAAAATTAATCCATCTCCATATATGGGTTACTTAGAGCTTGGGGATTTTCAAATTGTTAGTGCTTCGCCTGAATTGCTGATTAAAAAACAAGGGCAAGAAGTAAGTACACGACCAATTGCAGGTACAAGATCCCGAGGTGCAAATGAACAAGAGGATCAAGACTTAGCAAGGGAATTAATTGAGAACGAAAAGGAACGAGCAGAGCATGTGATGCTTGTAGATTTAGAGCGAAATGATTTAGGACGTGTTTGTAAATATGGTACTGTAGAAGTCGATGAATTTATGGTAATTGAAAAGTACTCACATGTTATGCATATCGTTTCCAATGTGCGTGGTGAGGTGGAAGAAGATAAGGATGCTTTCGATTTAGTGAAAGCTGTATTTCCTGGTGGAACAATTACTGGTGCACCGAAAATACGTACGATGGAGATTATAGAAGAATTAGAGCCTGTTCGTCGAGGGATTTATACAGGTTCAATTGGTTGGATTGGTTATTCTGGAGATACGGAATTAAATATTGTCATTAGAACGCTTCTTGCGAAAGATGGGCAAGCACATGTGCAAGCTGGAGCGGGAATTGTAATTGATTCAAATCCGAAAAATGAATATAAAGAGTCGTTAAAAAAGGCAATTGCTTTATGGCGTGCAAAAGAAAGTAGCGAAGAAACGGTTAGGTGAGAGAAATGATATTAATGATTGATAATTATGATTCTTTTACATTTAATTTAGTACAGTTTCTTGGAGAACTTGGACAAGAGCTTGTTGTTAAGCGTAATGATGAAGTGAGTATTGCAGATATTGAGAATATGAAACCAGATTTCTTAATGATTTCGCCAGGTCCATGTAGTCCTAATGAAGCGGGGATTAGTATGGAAGTTATTAAATACTTTGCTGGGAAGATTCCGATTTTTGGAGTTTGTCTTGGGCATCAATCGATTGCACAAGTATTTGGTGGAGAAGTTGTTCGTGCAGAGCGATTAATGCATGGAAAAACGTCACTTATGCATCATGATGGGAAAACGATTTTCTTAGATATTCCTAATCCATTTACTGCAACGCGTTATCATTCCCTGATTGTTAAGAAAGAGTCATTGCCAGATTGTTTAGAGGTAACATCTTGGACAGAGGAAGGGGAAATTATGGCGATTCGTCATAAGACACTGCCGATAGAGGGTGTGCAATTCCACCCAGAATCTATTATGACTTCTCATGGGAAAGAGTTACTACAGAACTTCATTCGTAAATATAGTCCAAGTGTGACATCATGTTAATTTACGTAAATGGCGAGTATGTAGAAGCGAATGAAGCGAAAATCTCCCCTTATGACCATGGTTATTTATATGGGCTGGGAGTTTTTGAGACATTTCGTATTTATAATGGTCATCCTTTTTTGTTAGATGATCATTATAACCGTTTAATAGGTGCGCTAGATGCATTGCAAATTAAATGGACAATGACAAAAGATGACGTGATGCTTATTTTGAAAAATCTACTCGCTAAGAATGAATTGGAACATGCGTATGTACGTTTTAATGTATCAGCAGGTGTAGATGAAATAGGATTACAAACGGAAATGTATGAAGACCCTTCGGTTATTGTTTTTATAAAACCTTTAACAGCTCCAGGAGATGTAGTAGAAAAAGAAGGGGTTATTTTAAAACAAGTGCGAAATACACCAGAAGGAGCATTTCGTCTGAAGTCTCATCATTATCTAAATAATATTTTAGGGAAGCGTGAAATTGGAAATGTAGTGAGCAAGGAAGGTATTTTCCTTACTGAAGCAGGTTATGTTGCAGAGGGGATTGTTTCGAATCTCTTTTTTGTGAAAGGTGATGTTTTATATACACCTTCGTTAAAAACAGGGATTTTAAATGGTATCACTCGTGCGTTTATTATAAAAAGTGCTGAAGAATTGAATATAGAAGTAAAGGAAGGTTTCTTTACAAAAGATGAATTACTTTCAGCAGATGAAGTCTTTGTAACAAACTCAATTCAAGAAATTGTTCCGCTTTATCGTATAGAAGCGCAGGATTTCCCGGGTAAAGTAGGAGTAGTTACAAAAAGTTTAATGTACCTTTATGGAATGCAGAGAGAGAAATTATGGAGCAGAAATGAATTACGAAGAGGAGATGTGTAGTTTGAAGTGGGATTATGATTTACGCTGCGGCGAATATACATTGAATTTAAATGAAAAGACATTAATTATGGGGATTTTAAATGTAACACCAGATTCGTTTTCTGATGGTGGGAGTTACAACGAGGTAGATGCTGCGGTACGTCATGCAAAAGAAATGCAAGGTGAAGGTGCTCATATTATTGATATTGGTGGCGAATCTACTCGCCCGGGTTTTGCTAAAGTATCAGTAGAAGAAGAAATAAAGCGAGTTGTCCCGATGATTCAAGCGGTTTCAAAAGAAGTGAAATTGCCTATATCTATCGATACATATAAAGCTGAAGTTGCAAAGCAAGCAATTGAGGCTGGTGCTCATATTATTAATGATATTTGGGGAGCGAAGGCGGAGCCAATAATTGCTGAAGTCGCAGCTCATTATGATGTACCTATCATTTTAATGCATAACCGCGATAATATGAATTATCGTAATTTAATGGCGGATATGATTGCTGATTTGTATGATAGTATCAAAATTGCTAAAAATGCTGGTGTGCGAGATGAGAATATTATTTTAGATCCAGGTATCGGTTTTGCTAAAACACCTAAGCAAAACTTAGAGGTGATGCGTAATTTAGAACAGTTAAATGTGCTAGGTTATCCGGTTCTCTTAGGTACATCGAGAAAGTCCTTTATTGGGCACGTATTAGATTTGCCAGTAGAGGAACGCCTTGAGGGAACGGGAGCTACTGTTTGTCTTGGTATTGAAAAGGGTTGTGAGTTTGTTCGTGTCCATGATGTGAAAGAAATGGCGCGTATGGCTAAAATGATGGATGCAATGATTGGTAAGGGGGTAAAGTAATTGGATAAAATTTATATCCATGATATGGAGTTTTACGGTTATCATGGTGTGTTCCCGGAGGAAAATAAATTAGGTCAGAGATTTAAAGTTGACTTAACGGTGGAGTTGGATTTAAAGCGTGCAGGGGAAAGTGATGAATTAGAGCATTCGGTCAATTATGGAGAGCTTTTCGAATTATGTAGAAAAGTTGTTGAAGATAGAAAGTATAAGCTTGTGGAGAGTATCGCTGAAAATATTGCTGCAGATATATTAAAACAATATGAAAGTATTTCACGATGTACAATTAAGGTAATTAAGCCGGATCCACCGATACCAGGTCATTATCGTGCTGTAGCAGTAGAAATTACGAGAGAACGTCCATGAATAATATAGCATACATTGCATTAGGGTCAAATATTGGAGAGCGTTATACGTATCTAACCGAAGCGATTCAGTTCTTAAATAAAAATCCTTATATTCAGGTTGATGATATTTCATCTGTATATGAAACTGAGCCAGTTGGCTATACTGACCAAAGTTGCTTTTTAAATTTAGTTATAAAAATTTCTACCAATTTATCACCACAAGAATTATTGAAAGTAACACAAAAAGTAGAAAATGACCTAGGAAGAAAAAGGGAAATTAGGTGGGGGCCGAGGACTATCGACCTTGACATTTTACTTTATAATCAAGAGAATATTGAAGCAGAGAATCTTATTGTTCCGCATCCGCGGATGTTTGAAAGAGCTTTTGTTATCGTTCCGTTGTTAGAGATTAATCAAGACATAAAACAAAACATTTCACGTTCACAAGTAGAAGAAATGAAAAGGCGAGAGGGAGTAACGGTATGGAAGCAGAAAAATGGGGAAGACGCATTCGTGCTTTTCGAAAGCTAAAAGGCTACACGCAAGAAGGTTTTGCTAAAGAATTAGGGGTATCTGTATCTGTTTTAGGTGAAGTTGAGAGAGGGAATCGATCACCTTCTCAAGATTTTGTAGTAGAAGTTGCTAAGGCATTAAATGTTTCGATAGATGAATTAATGCCAAAGTGACTGTGCAGGAAGGAGTAGGTTGATTGTTAAAGATTGCAAATATTGAGATGAAAAATCCGGTTGTATTAGCACCGATGGCGGGAGTGTGTAATTCTGCATTCCGTTTAACAGTGAAAGAATTTGGTGCAGGTCTAGTTTGTGCTGAAATGGTAAGTGATAAGGCAATATTACTGAATAACAAAAGAACATTAGATATGTTATATATCGATGAGAGAGAAAAACCATTAAGTTTACAAATTTTTGGTGGAGAGAAAGAAACTCTTGTAGATGCTGCGAAATACGTAGATAAATATACGACAGCAGATATTATTGATATCAATATGGGTTGCCCAGTACCGAAAATCGTAAAATGTGATGCGGGGGCAAGGTGGCTTTTAGATCCCAATAAAATATATGAAATGGTAGCAGCGGTTGTAGATGCTGTTGAAAAGCCGGTTACAGTTAAAATGCGTATCGGTTGGGATGAAGAACATATTTTCGCAATAGAAAATGCTAGAGCTATTGAGCGTGCTGGTGGACAAGCTGTGGCGGTTCACGGACGTACGCGAGTGCAAATGTATGAAGGTAAAGCGGATTGGGATATCATTAAACAAGTAAAGCAAGCTGTGAATATCCCGGTTATCGGAAATGGTGATGTCGAAACACCGCAAGATGCGAAGCGAATGCTTGATGAGATTGGTGTAGATGGTGTTATGATTGGCCGTGCGGCTCTTGGGGATCCATGGATGATTTATCGTACAGTAAAGTATTTAGAGACAGGTGAATTAATGCCGGAACCAACAGTGCGCGAGAAAATTGATGTATGTATGTTGCATCTAGATCGTCTTATCGACTTAAAGAACGAAAGTGTCGCTGTAAGAGAGATGAGAAAACATGCAGCTTGGTATTTAAAAGGTGTTCGTGGTAATGCGAGTGTACGTAATGGTATTAATGCTTGTAACACACGTGAAGACCTTGCGAATGTGTTAGGTGCATTTGTAGAAGAAGTAGAAGCGAAACAACAAACAATTTACGTTGGTTAATAAGGAACATAGGAGATTGACATTCTTCTATACACTTCCTATAATTACGTGAAAGAAAGAAGAACTGCCAGTTAGTTGCTGGCAGTTTTTCTAGTTGAGTAGAAAATGCTATACTGTATATATTGTAAAAATTAATAGAGCTGGAGTGATATCAATATCATGGATAACATGAACCACGAAGAATTAAACGACCAATTGCTTGTTCGTCGTGAAAAGCTACATAATTTACGTGAGCAAGGAATCGATCCGTTCGGTAAACGATTTGAACGCACAAATTCAACGACCGACTTAGTAAGTTTATATGGAGAATTCTCTAAAGAAGAATTAGAAGAGAAAGAAATCACTGTTTCTATCGCTGGTCGTATTATGACAAAACGCGGTAAAGGAAAAGCTGGATTCGCGCACATTCAAGATTTACACGGACAAGTTCAAATTTACGTTCGTAAAGATACTGTTGGAGATGAAGAGTACGAGTTATTTACGACAGCAGATTTAGGTGACTTAGTAGGTATTGAAGGTAAAGTGTTCAAAACAAACGTTGGAGAACTTTCAGTAAAAGCAACGGGATTTACGCTTTTAACGAAATCTCTCCGTCCGTTACCGGATAAATATCATGGATTAAAAGATGTTGAACAACGATACCGTCAACGTTACTTAGACTTAATTACAAGTATGGAAAGTCGTGAAACATTTGTTACTCGCAGTAAAATTATTCGTGAAATGAGAAGATATTTAGATGACAACGGTTATCTTGAAGTAGAAACGCCTATGATGCACGCGATTGCAGGTGGAGCATCTGCTCGTCCTTTCACTACGCATCATAATGCGTTAGATATGGAATTATATATGCGCATCGCAATTGAACTTCATTTAAAACGTCTTATTGTGGGCGGATTAGAAAAAGTTTATGAGATTGGCCGTGTATTCCGTAATGAGGGTGTATCAACTCGTCATAACCCTGAGTTTACGATGATTGAATTATATGAAGCGTACGCTGATTATAATGATATTATGAAACTAACAGAAAATATGGTTGCTCATATTGCGAAAAAAGTATTGGGTACAACAACAATCCAATATGGTGATTATGAAATTAATCTAGAACCAGAATGGACACGTCTTCATATGGTAGATGCAATTAAGCAACACTCTGGAGCGGATTTCTGGAATCCGATGAGTGTAGAAGAAGCGCGTGAGCTTGCGAAAGAACATAATGTAGAAATTAAGGATACAATGGAAGTTGGTCATATTATTAATGAGTTCTTCGAGCAAAAAGTAGAAGATAAATTAATCCAACCAACATTTATTTACGGTCATCCGGTAGAAATTTCGCCACTTGCGAAAAAGAATGATGAAGATCCACGATTCACAGATCGTTTCGAATTATTTATCGTTGCACGTGAACATGCAAATGCATTTACTGAGTTAAATGATCCGATCGATCAAAAAGAACGTTTTGAAGCGCAATTAAAAGAGCGTGAACAAGGTAATGACGAAGCACATATGATGGATGACGATTATATTGAAGCTCTTGAGTACGGTATGCCTCCTACGGGTGGATTAGGAATTGGTATTGATCGTCTAGTTATGTTATTAACAAATGCACCATCTATTCGTGATGTATTATTATTCCCTGCTATGCGCCATAAACAAGACTAAGCTTTGGAGATTTCTCCAAAGCTTTTTTTATTTGAGTATGAGTTGCGTGGGTATAATAGATCTTGATGGTGCGAGAAATTATACTTATATAGAAGAAATGTGCTGTTTTTATACTTTTTTACTAAGTTAAAAATTTTATTAGAAAAACTATTGCATTTTAATAATCAAACTGGTATATTTATATTCGTTGCCACGAAAGGTAACAAGCAAAACAAACGAAAAACAACTTATTGAAAAAAGTTGTTGACGAGAATGTAACGAAATGTTATATTGATAAAGTCGCTTCTGAGCGACCAAGTAGTTCTTTGAAAACTGAACGAAACAAACAACGTGAAACGTCAATTTTTATTTTTAGATGCTAGACAAACTAACTTTATTGGAG
>NZ_JBKFAQ010000020.1:0-52181 GCF_053345735.1 Bacillus sp. D48C | reverse complement strand
TGGACAAAATAGTTATTTTGAGAAGATGGAAAATTAAAGTGTTTTATAAATTTTAGACTTATGTATAGAAAGAGTAATCATAAAAAGAATATTGCATACAAAAATGATGCGTATATAATCCAGCCGAATAAAAGTGCGGTATATTTTAAGGTTTTCATGATTACTCCTTTTTGGTTATAGAGTGCTCTATCCAGAAGAAATTTATTAATACTTAAACAAAATTCTTATTTAATTACAAATAAAGAGCGCCATAAAAGGCGCTCAATGACTACTTCTGAGTTGATCATGATTATTTTATGTCGGTTTCTAGTATAGGTGCGTTTTTTATAAAATCTTTATTTAAATATAAAGAGCGCTTTAAAAAGCGCTCTCTGACCAAGATTTTTAATAGAAAATAGGTGTCAGCTCACAAGGCCTAATTTGTAAGCATGAATACATGTGCAACCCATATTAATATATGTATTTTCTTATGAAGTGTGAAAAAACATATATAACAAAATCGTTATTTGAAAATAAATAAAAAAGAGAGCACACATATAAGTGTGCTCCTAGTTTAAAAGGTTTGAACTTATGGAATGGAGTGTTTCCATACAATAACATATGCTTGTCTGATTAAAAGGTGAAAAATTTTTATATAAAAACGCTATTTTATTAGAAAAGGAGAATGAATGATGAAAACATTTACTGTAACGTATACGGAAACTAAGGTGTATGAGGGAATTGTAGAAGCAGAAACATTAGAACAAGCAGCCGATCGTGTTCGTGATGGATATGTCGAAGAAGAGGTGCTAGTTGAAAAAGACATAACTATCGATGAGTTAAAACTGGAACAAACGGAAGAACCGGATAACGTTCGAAGTTTGGTTATAAATTACGGAGAACTTAGTTTTACGAATTTTGAACATGCTGTAAATGTTCTCGCAGAAGAGTATGGATATGAAGGTGAAGCTTGGGAAATGGTTGTGGCGAGTGGAGACTTAGAAATATTATGTGAGTTTCTAAGCGAAGATGGCATAAACGCAGAAATTGAATAAAAACTTCATTTTAGTAGAAACGAGGAATGAGAAATGAACTTAAAGGAGTACGTCGTTTATAAAGGTGAATCATTCGTATGTCTCGGGACCATAAAGGAATGCGCTCAACATATGGGCGTACTTCCTGAAACGGTTAAATATTACACAACACCAACTTATCAGAGAAGGTTAGCAAAACGGAAGAGAGCTAGGAATTACTTAACTGTTACGGTTCTTGAGGAAGATTAGTATAAAAATTTCATTTTGTCATAAATAAAAAGGCGGCTGTTTCCGCAACCGCCTTTTTATAAAACAGAGCCACTTTTTCATATATAACATATGTATGATTCTTGAAAAAAGTTATAGGATATAACGCTATTTTTATAACGAAATTGACGAGCTTAAGTTATAAGGACGGACTGGATATATTATATGAAATCTTGTCTAAAGTGTTCGCAAATAAAAGAGCAGCTAGCAAAATCTAACTGCTCGATACAGATAAGAAGTGAAGGAATACATGGACGGTTAAAAGAGTTCTGGCTTATCGCCCATATATAGTATGTGTTAAATATTAAGGAATATTCGGATGTGTAAAATTAAAAAAGAGCACCTTCGAACAGTGCTCTTTCTCGGAGTGAATTTAAAACATTTAAGCAGGCCTTATGAAGGTGTATTGAAAAGTGTTCAATACAAAGTATGCCACTTTATAAAAAAGGTGATGAAAAATAAAAGAACAGTTAGCAAAAGCTAACTGCTCGGTTCTCCAAGGGGAACAAGGAGAAAGTAACTTAATGGGTTGTCTACAGTATTGACGCGATATTGAGTTTTATTCAGAAGGGACTGAAATATTTTGAGTAATTTTAACGGGGAGAAGTTAACGGAACTTCGGCATTTATTCGGAATGACTCAAGGACAAGGTGCTGAATTGTTAGATGTTGATGTTAATAAGTTGATTGAGATAGAGCGATCAAGAAT
Organism: Bacillus sp. D48C; assembly: GCF_053345735.1. Taxonomy (NCBI): domain Bacteria; kingdom Bacillati; phylum Bacillota; class Bacilli; order Caryophanales; family Bacillaceae; genus Bacillus; species Bacillus sp. D48C. The sequence continues at coordinate 50,193 of NZ_JBKFAQ010000020.1, read as the reverse complement.
CACCCCAACATTTAATCAAATACAAGTACTTTGCAAGAGGTTTCATGTTAAACCAAAGTATTTTTATAGCGAATCATTTGTAACTAGTGTGGTAAATCTGAGTTATATTTCTTTTCGATATTAATAAGGAGGTAGAGGTAAATGATTGAGATTAATCTTAAAAGCGGAAGAAGTTTAGGGTGGATATTTGACACTGAACAGGAAATGCAAAAAGCGTGGGAACGAATGGGGACAGTGGATTATACCAAGAAAGGTGCTATTGAATGTAATGGAACTTTAATTCCTTATAGTAGTATTGAATTTCTAAAAATAAAGAAAAACTGAACAAAATAATCCTTTGAATAGAAAGTGAGGTTACTAGTTGATTAGAAAGAGAAAGGCAACAGCTAAGAAAAAGAATGCGCCACGAATCAAACAGAAGAAAGTTACTTATGACGGAATTAACTTCGATTCACAGTCAGAGATGAACTATTACAAGTACTTAAAAAGCAGGGGTGACGTCACTCATATAGAGTGCCACCCTAGTTATATATTAATCCCTTCTTTTGAGATTAAGAGCAGTATAACGAAGCGTGGTAAGTCTAAAAAGCCAGCCTCTAGGTTTACACCAGATTTTAAAGTGACGTACTCAGATGGTCGTGTAGAGGTTGTAGATGTTAAGGGGCATAAGAAGGCAATTAATGAAGGATTCCCATTAAGAAGAAGATTATGGGAGTTTCAAAATCAACAGGAGTTAATCGTTGTGATATGGGACAAGAAGTTAGGTGAATGGACAAGATCATAAAGGAGCTGAACGGATGACAAAGATATATGTTTGGGATCGTATTGAAGGTAACGATAGAGTTATAGATGTGTATTTTTCTAGACCAGCTAAATTTAGTTATATCGATTGGATTTAATGGATAGTGGAACCATGACTAACAGTGTGGTGGGGGCTGTATTGTAGTCATCGTTCCCTTATTCAACAAAGAGATAGTAAAATTTCACGTACCTTACGTGATGTTAAAAAGACAAATTCAAAAATAGGGGGATTACAGATGGAGCAATTAGCATTCTTTCCAGAAATCGACGACAAGACGCAAAAGACAATTGAAAAAGAGGTAATAAAGGTACTGAAAGAATATCGAGCTTTAAAAATTAGAATGGAGAACCAACAGGAAAACAGACTGGAAGGAATCAGCTTATTCCCTGAAATTAGAGATACAAGAAAGATAAGTGATATTAAGTTCAGACAAATAGATAAGGCGTTAACGTATTGTTTAGATGAAGACGAGAGCGAGATCATCAAGAAGAAGTATCTGAGTAACAAAAGATTAAAAGACGAGGTTATATATGAAGAAATCGGATTGTATAAGAATGCGTACTATGCGAAAAAACGAACAGCGCTACGCTTAATCGCTACATCATTAGGAATGATTTAAATAAGAAAGGAAGATGAAAAATGTTATATAGACACTACAAAGGTGGTTTGTATCGTACATTATCAGAATTTGCTTATCACAGTGAAACAGGTGAAGAAATGGTTGTATATATTTCTGTTGAGACAGGGAAGGTTTGGGTTAGACCATCAAAAATGTTTCATGAATCAGTTTTAGATGAAAATGATGCAATAGTACCTAGATTTAGGGAGGTTTTTGAGTGAAAAAGTGGGAGAAAAATAGGACAAAATTAGAGAGTTTTTTAGAGAACTTTGATAGTCAAATCAACAGTATTCTTAATGTACAAGCCCTTTGACAACCGCATATCGAAGAGGATTAGTACACCTATAAGTGAAACGTTCTTATGCGAGAATGTCACGGTAACGTATACCGCATAGTAGGGCGGGCAAGGCGGTAAGAACCCGCGTTAAGACGAAAAGACCAATTAAAACAAATGAAGACATATTCCAGTGTGGCGGGTGTGAAATAACTCGCATTCGTCATGCTGTTTCTAATTTGTATCTATCGTTCAACATAGAAGCCACCTTCTGCGTTGAAAATAGATATAAATCTATTATTCCTGTCATGTTGATTTCTACGAATGGGGGTGTTGCTCATGATTGAGTGAACTCGTTCTAGAAAATCTATATGTTTTGGATTAATACATTTTAAAAGATCTGCTGTATACGTAGCCTGATGATAGTTCATATAGTAATTACTCACGATTCTTACTACATGGGCGTGTAGCCAGGGTGTAAAGAGACTAGTCACCTCTTTACTACAGCCAATATACATCCTGTCGTGTTTAATCCCCTTTTCACGATACATCCCCTATATTGGTTGTAGTAAGGCGGTGGAAAAAGGCAATACCGTCTTGATGTGAATATAAAGATTGATTCCCTTTATATTCGACAATATTTATATCTCATCTGTCACGGGACGAAATATAATAAAAAAAGGTTTGCGAAGGCCATGCGACAGCCGAAGTATTGACCGACTCTACGGAGTATAAACGAGAAGATTCCTAGTCTTCTCCTAGCCACCGAACGTAAAGCGCGTAGCTAATAAGAGCTAAAAAATTATATGATGCGGTGGCTTGGAGAAGGTTGGGAGTACTCAGCCTTGATCTAAGAGAAACTTTGCTATTTGTTTTCTCTCTTTTCTCCCATCCCCTTTATAAAAAGACAAGGAATTATCTTTGTCTTTTTATTTTTGTTATAATTTGAATATAAAGACAAAGGGGCTGATAAGATGGAGAAAAAAGATTTTGTTCATGAAGAAATGAAGAATTGGAAAAGTACATTACAATCAGAGCAAAAAGATCGGTTGGAGGATTTAGAGGTCCTAAGATTACAATTAGAGGTTAGTAACGCTAAGATACATTGTTATAATGTTCTTTTAAACGAAGTGGATGGTAACACCTTTGAAGGTGCAAAGACAGCGCAAGAAGTTAATGATTTGTGTATGGGAGAAGAACAAAATAATAGAGAAATCATTGAAGAAATCCAAGAAATTGAAGAAAAAGTATTAATGCATGGAGCTTTAAATCAAAAGTTAATATCAATAATAGACAATAATTTACAATAAAGCATCCATTATGGATGCTTTTTTATTTGTTATATAGAAATTACACATTAAACAATAATGCGGTGGCGGAATAGGTAGACGAACACATGTAACAGTGTGGAGTGCGGTGTCATCACTCTGACAATGAACCTTGTTAACAGGTTTAATAAACTGACACTATAATCATTGTCATGTAAGGTGCAAATCCTTACCCGCATATAAAACTGAACAAAATGGACATTTGGTTAGGAGGATAATTATTAATGGCTAAGAACAAACTTACTATTAAGGTAGATGCCGACACTCAAGAAGCATTAAAACAAATGAGAGAATTAACTGAAGTGGCAAATGAATGTGTTAGTGCATTCGAGAAGCTAGAAAAGGTCATGAATAGGTTCGAAAAGAAACCAGTACAAATGGTTAATTTTAATCCAGTAATTAAGAATGCTACGAGTGCAAAAGAAATAGCTACAGCAATATGTAGAGGCACTCAAATATAAGTATGATTAAACCAATAGCAATTATCGTAGGCGCTACCGTGTTCTGGGTGGTGTCTTGTTTGTTGTTAAGGAAAGATAAGGGGTGAGGTAATGTTATACGGAGAAAAGTTGCATAAAGAGATTTCGAAGTTTCTTGATGATGTCGAAAATGGTGCTGAAAGACGACCAGATTTAATCGGTCAAACCGGCACTATTACACGTAACATCGAAATAATTGACGCAACAGAAACCGAGCATGGTGTATCAGTACGTGTGAGTGATAATGTAGGTGAGGTATATTGGACAGATTTGAACGATGTTGAGTTGAATTAAGGAAAGATAAGCGCAAACGTGTTGCATTTCACAAAACAAACGAAAATAGAGGAGGGTAACAGATGGAATTATTAAAATGTGATAATTGCGAGAAGGAAATGACACATAACGATAGGTATTACGAAATGAAATTTCATGCTGAACGCTTCTGTGGTCAAATTACGCATAACGAGACTTATTATAATTTCATTAATGGCGGTCCTCCTGTTTATCATTTTTGCAATAAGGAATGTGTATTAGAATGGGCACAAAAATAGAGGAGGAGGAAAATGGACTTAGAGTTATTTAAAGAGGAAGTTAATAAAAGAATGATGGAAAAGCATGCGTTAATGCCACTTGATAAAGACGGGTGGGTAACTGTTATCTATGAATGCCTTTATGTATATAGCGAGAACCGTGAAAAGGAAATATGTAAATCTGTTGCAAAAGAGATGAGAACTGCACAAAAGTATAGGTAGTTAATAAGGTTAAGTTTATGCAGGAAATAACGGTGATTAGATGCTGAAAACCCGCTAAACTACGTTGTGTATAAAAACATGCATAAAGAACTGGTATTATATGTTACAGGAAGTTAGTGTTATCAACGATTTCCCATAATATCGGTTTTTAAGAACTGCCGATAACAATAATTATGTAAACTAAATATAAAACTAGATGCATAGGATATTAATTTCCCTGTATAAATTGAATTTGACTATAAATAAATGAAAATGAGATTCTTTTGAGGTGATAAAGTGCTGATCTATACAGTTATGATGTGGGACCATGCTGATACGGATATTATGTTAGCTACCGCAGATAGAGAAGAAGCGTTAAAAGAATTCGAATCATGTGTAGCATTCTCCTTGCAGGTTTGGGAAAAAGGCGAAGTACTAATTGAAATAATAAACAGTGAAGGTGAATACTTTGCTGATGGTGGATTAGAAAGATATTCAGAAAAAGGGCAACAGTTATTTAATGAGATAGTTGAACAATTACAGTAGCTAATAAGCTGCTTTTTATTTTGTAAGGAGGATGAGATGACGGATTTTGAAAAACACATATTTGAAGAAGTTAAATTTAAAAAGAGAATCGAGTATTTAACTAATTTAGCTATGGAAAATGAAGAGTTAAAAGAATCAGTCAAATCATTATCTGCAACTGTGGATGAACTAAAAAAGAAAGTTGATATTTTAAGTGTACAAGTAAGTGAAAGTAATAGCGCAGATAATATCTTAGGTACTCTCGAGTACGCACTTACAAGAATGAGGGAATCTGAATTAATGGAGGATGAAGGATGAGCGAGATTAATCTCAATGTAAAACTCGGTATTCGTGAATGGTCTCAACCGATTCTTGAAGTTGTAGGTGAATCCATTCAACGAAGAGTAGGGTATGTATTGGATGAGGAAAATGCTATCGAGATGATAAATGGAATTGCTGAAGTTATTGTTAAACATGCAACATTTGTGGAGGGTCCTGTTTATATAAATCCTTATAAACATGATATTTCTATTAGTCCGAACGAATGGAATACTGGTCCTACAAAGACAGCAGGTGGTGGCTCTGGTAGTACTTCTTCTAATCCAAGAACGGTTTTTACTTCTAAAGCTTAAAGAAAGATAAGGGATGAGTAAATGGAAAGATTTCTTAACTCACTAGTAGTTATTTGTTTCATATTAGTTATTCTTGCGTTTATTGGCTTCTGTATAAGTGTGAAAGAGTGCCATGATAAAGGTGGGAAGATGGTTGGTACAGGAGAATATACAACAACAACTCAAATAGTAAACAATCAAGTAATTGTTAGTACGACTGAAAATATGGTTTGTGATAAGGAGTGAAGTTAGATGAAAGGGAGTATTCAAATCTTAAAAGAGATTCCACTTGTAGAAGGTCACACGGTAACTGAGAACGGAAAGAGAAGTACAATATCAGATGCTAAGATCATTATCTATAAAATAAATGAACATAAGGTTGGTACACCAATATTAGTAAAGTCTATGAAAGAAGAAGATTTGTATGCAGATAGTGATGATACCGAAGATTATAACAAAGATTAATTAATCACTAAATTTACAGAAGAGATTATCGTGAGGTGGGTGAATGGCTAAGGAATACAGTAAAAAGTTTTATAAGTCAACAGTATGGGAGAAGTGCAGAGAATCATACATCGCTACAACGTTAGATGGCATGTGTGAGCATTGCAAAGAAGTACCGGGATATATCGTTGACCATATTGTTGAGATAACACCAGAGACTATAGACAATCCAGATATCACATTGAATCATGAGAACCTACAGTACCTATGCTTACCTTGTCATAACACTAAGACGTTTGGTAAAGCTGTATTGATTAGAGAAGATGTAATGTTTGATGAGAATGGTGATTTGATTAGGAGGGATTAGTAATGAATCAATACAAAGTAAAACTTAGAGGTGAACAACCTATGATTGTAGTTGGAAATATTATTTTATTTGATAAAGCATTACCACTAAATAGAAAAGATATAACTCATTATTTTAATGTGGATGATGTTATTAGCATCATTGATATTTCAAACGAAAAAATATCAGATAGCCCCCCCTATCAAAAATAAACTAAGGGTCTATAGGGGGACCGAGAGGGGAGCTTCGTGTAACACACAGGTCATTCCGCGTGACCCCCCTACCCCAATACGAGAAAAAGTGAGGTGTTATTGATGGCAATAAAGAAAGAATTAACAAAAGAAGAACGAGTTAAGAAGGAAGTAAACAGACTTAAACGGATTTATAAAGAGATGCCAAAAGATACCCTCATGGTTGTAGAGGGGTTAATTGTTGAAGCAGCAGACTTAAGGGTTCGGCTAGAAGATATTAGAAAAGATCTTGATGAGAACGGTTATGATGAAATGTTCTCGCAATCAGAGAATCAAGAACCGTATGAAAGAGAGCGTCCACAAGCTAGGCGTTATATATCGATGAATAAAAACTACCAATCTATCATGAAACAACTTGGCGATTATGTTCCTAAAATACCACCAAAACCCAAGGAGAATAGCGACGGGTTTGATGATTTTGTAAATGGCCGTGATTAAGTACCCTCTATCTTATAATCCAATTTTGGAATACTGGTACAAAATAAAAACTAAACAAGAAATTGTATCAGACAAAGTAAGGCGGGTTTATAAAAAGCTCGTTACAGACCTTAGTAGTACAAAAAGTGAATGGGAATATAACGCCAAACGTGCAAATCATGCAATAGAATTTGTTGAGAATTTTTGCAAACACAGTAAAGGTAAAATGGGTGGTAAACCATTCTTATTAGAGTTGTGGCAAAAAGCTATGACAGCTGCTTTATTTGGGTTTGTTCATAAAATAGATGGTATAAGAAAATACCGTGAGTTTATGTTAATTGTTGCCCGTAAAAACGGAAAATCGGCTTGGGGTTCAGCAATTGCGCTTTATTTAATGGTTGCTGATAATGAACCAGGTCCAGAAATCGTATCGGCAGCAACTAAAAAAGACCAAGCTAAGATTATTTGGTCTGAAGCAAAGAGAATGGTGAAAAAATCACCAATCCTTTCTAAAAGAATTCGTACGTTAGTAGCTGAAATGATTTCAGATTTTAACGATGGTTCTTTCAAACCTCTTTCAAGCGATTCAAATACACTTGATGGACTTAACGTGCATTGTTCATTAATAGATGAACTACATGCTATTGAAGACAAGAATCTTTATGACGTTATTGTTGATGGTATGACGGCCCGTGAACAGCCAATATCAATTATTACAACAACTGCTGGTACGGTTCGTGAAGGGATTTTTGATATCAAATATGAAGAAGCTGAACGTATTATCAATGGTTACGATGATCCAGATGGTTATAAAGATGAACGAGTTCTTCCTATTATTTATGAATTGGATAAACGCGAAGAGTGGACAGAAGAGTCTAGTTGGAAAAAAGCGAATCCAGGATTAGGTACAATCAAAAATTTAGACCAATTAAGAAGCAAAGTTGAAAAAGCAAAAGCAAATGCTATGCTTGTTAAGAACTTACTTACAAAAGATTTTAATATTAGAGAAACGTCAACAGAAGCATGGTTAACATTTGAACAATTAAATAACACTGCAATATTTGATATTGCAGAATTAAAACCTTCCTATGGTATTGGTGGTTGTGATTTATCTTCGACAACCGACTTAACTGCAGCGAAGGTTATTTTTATGCTTCCAGATGACAAAAACATATATGTGAAGCAAATGTACTGGTTACCTGAAGATTTATTAGAGCAAAGAAGTAAAGAAGATAAAATACCATACGATTTGTGGTATGAACAAGATCTTTTAAGAACTACTCCAGGAAATTCAGTTCATTATAAGTATGTTACTGAATGGTTTTTAGAAATTAGAGATGAATACGGCATTTATCTCCCTTGGATTGGTTATGATAGATGGTCAGCGAAGTATTGGGTTGAAGAAATGGAAGGTTATTTTGGTAAAGAAGCTATGGTTCCAGTTGCACAAGGTAAACAAACACTTTCAAGTCCAATGAAATTATTAGGGGCTGACTTGGAATCAAAATTGGTGAATTACAACAACAATCCAATTGATAAATGGTGTCTTTCTAATACCGCTATTGATATCGATAAGAACTTAAATATACAACCAAATAAGACAAAGAACCAAAGACGCCGTATCGATGGAACGGCAGCGCTTTTAAACGCTTATGTAATCCTTCAAGAGAAGAGAAATGATTATCTCAACATGATTTAAGAAGGAGGTGAGAAATTGGGATTATTCGATAAGATATTTGGGAAGAAACAAGCTCCTACAACAACTCGTTTTGAAATGATAAACGACAATGGCGGAGGCTTTTTCTCATGGCATGGCGATATTTATCAAAGTGATATTATACGAGCCTGTATTCGCCCTAAAGCAAAAGCTGTTGGAAAACTTATTGCGAAACATATTCGTGATAATGGTAATGAATTTAAAATTAATCCAGAACCATATATAAGATTCATATTGGAAGAGCCTAATCCTTTAATGACAGGACAAATGTTTCAAGAAAAAATGGCCATTCAATTAGAGTTGAATCATAATGCTTTTGCCTATATTAAGCGTGATGATTATGGTTATGCTACCGAGATATATCCTATCCCCTGTACAACAGTAGAAGTAGTTGAAGGAGCATATGGAGATATCTTTTTGAAGTTCTACTTTAAGAATGGTAAACAAATGACTATACCGTATGCAGATGTAATTCATTTGCGTAAGGACTTTAATGATAATGATTTTTTCGGAGAACATCCAGGAAACGCATTGTCACAGTTAATGGAGATTGTTACAACTACTGATCAAGGTATTGTTAAAGCGATTAAAAATAGTGCAGTAGTAAAGTGGATTCTTAAATTTAAATCAGTATTAAAACAAGAAGATATTGATAATCAAGTTAAGAATTTCGTTAATAACTATTTAAATATTGCTAATGATGGAGGAGCAGCTTCTTCTGATCCACGATATGATTTAGAACAAGTTAAACCGGAAGCGTTTGTTCCAGACTCAAAGCAAATGCAAGAAACCGTACAGCGTATTTATAATTTCTTCAATACAAACGATAAGATTATACAAAGTAAATACAATGAAGACGAGTGGAATGCCTATTATGAATCAGAAATAGAACCATTTGCGATGCAGCTTGCTGGAGAATATACCAGGAAGCTTTTTTCACGTAAAGAAAGAGGATTTGGGAACAAAATCATTTTTGAATCTTCTTCTCTCCAATACGCTTCTATGAGTACAAAAATGAATCTAGTTCAAATGGTAGACAGAGGTTCGTTAACGCCGAACGAATGGAGAGCAATTTTATCGCTTGGTCCAATTGAAGGTGGCGATAAACCTATTAGAAGGCTGGATACAGCACTAGTTAAAGAAGGAAAAGTCGCTGATGAAGGAGGTGATAATAATGAACCAAACGGAAAAGAGGGAGCTACTGAGTAGTAACCTAGAAATAAGAGAAGTTGAAGGCGGTCTTCGAACAATTGTCGGATATGCAGTTAAATGGGAAATGAAGTCTGTGACAATGGGTTACTGGAGACGATTTAAAGAACAGTTTAAACGCGGAGCTTTTACAGATTCTTTAACACAGGATGATCAATTAGCGTTATGGAGCCATGATTATTCTCAAGTTTTAGGTAGAACTAAGAATGGGACTCTACGATTGTTTGAAGATGAAATTGGACTTCGATTCGAATTAGATTTAGCTGATACAACGCTAGGTGATGATACGTATAAAACTATTAAGCGCGGTGATGTTGACGGCGTTTCTTTTGGCTTCCAAATGGTAAAAGAAGAATGGGATGAATCTGATCCAGATAACATTGTACGTAGTGTTACAAGGGCGAAATTAGTTGAAATTAGCCCTGTCGCCTTCCCAGCTTATCCAGATTCTCAAGTCTCAGCCAGAAGTCATGATCCATATAAACAATTTGTAGATGAACGTAATCAAAAAGACTTACGAAAAAAACTAATTTTAAAAACTTACTTATAAGGGAGAGATTTATTTGAAAACACTACAAGAAATTTTAGCTAGAAAAGCAGAAATTCGCACTTTACTACAAGGTGACCAAGAAGTTGATTTAGCAGCATTTGAAACTGAATTACGTGAACTTGACGAAGCGCAAAAACAAATCGAAACTCGTCAACGTTTACTGAAAGAAGCTGAGGTTATTAATAACAATGCTGAAACAGAAACGCGTACAGTAGTTGAAACATTTAACAATGAGACACCTCAACCAGATGTAGAGTTAGAAGCTTCAGAAAAACGTGGACAAGCATTGATGGAAAACCGTGCTGTTACTGTAGGAAGCGGAAATGTAGTATTACCAAAACATAGCGCTTCAGATATTCGACCTACTTTTAATGAAGTTTCTACACTGATTGATCGTGTATCTACAAAAACATTAAAAGGTGGAGAAAGCTACCAACAACCATACCTCGAAAGCTATGGTGAAGGTGATTATACAACTGAAGGTAGTGATTATGCTAATACCGAGACAAAATTTGGATATGCAGACATCACTAAAGCAAAGGTTACAGCTTATTCAGAAGACACAGAAGAGCTTCAAAAGTTACCAGCAGCTGATTACGATGGTGAAGTAATGAAAGGTATCACTGTAGCTACTCGTAAAAAGTTAACTCGTGAAATTTTAATTGGTACAGGTGCAACTAATCGACTTGTTGGTATTTTTTCAGCAGCAGCTAAAGCGATTGATCCAGCAACAGATTTAGAAATCTCAAAAATTGATGCTTCCACTTTAGATGACATTATCTATAGCTATGGTGGAGATGAAGATGTTGAAGATGCAGCTGTTTTAATTCTGAATAAAAAGGATTTAAAATCATTCGCTAAACTTCGTAGTTCTGATGGTAAAAAAGTGTACAACGTTGTTTCTCATGGCAACTCCGGAACAATTGATGGTGTACCGTTTATTATTAATAGTGCATGTAAAGCAGTATCTGATGCAGCAACTACAGCTGGTCAATTTAATATGGCTTACGGTCCATTATCAAACTACCAACTTACTATCTTCTCTGATATGGATGTGCAACGTTCAACTGACTTCAAATTTAAGCAAGGTATGATCGCTCATAGAGGTTCAGTATTTGCAGGTGGTAATGTAATCTCTAAAAATGGATTCTTACGTGTTAAGAAAGCGGCTACTGTTTAATAGCCGCTTTTTCATTTGAATTAAGGAGGTATTTTTATGTCTGAAAAGAAAATGCAAGAATTTAAAGTAATTACAGCGTTCCGCGATAAGTTCTCCTATGTGCATTATAGTGTTGGAGAATCATATAAAACAGATGACCAAGAAAGAGTAGAGTTCTTACAAAAAGAAGGATTCTTAGAAACCGAACCAGTTGTTGATTATAAACCAGTTGTTCCTGAAATCGTCCATGTTGGCGGAGGGTATTATGAACTTCCTAATGGAGAAAAAGTTAAAGGAAAAGAAGCAGCACTTAAAGCATTAGAAGAACTTGAACCAGTTGGTGAATAAACATGATGCTTGAAGTGGTAAAAAAGGCATTGCGCGTTTCGCATAATGCTTTAGATGACGAAATTGATGATTTAATTGAAGCGGCCCGAACTGATTTGAAGTTATCTGGTGTTTCTGGTTTTAAATCAAATGATGATACAGATCCATTAATTAAACGAGCAATAATTATGTATACAAAAGCTAATTTTATTGCTGATGCTAAGGAAGCAGAGCGATTCCAATTATCGTATAACATGCTCAAGAATCATCTTACTTTAGCGGGTGATTATAAATGAACGATATTCTACACTTCCCAATAGTTACAGTCATGGAAGACGATTTAGGACAAAAAGAGGAAGTAAGAACGTTTAATAGACAAGTATTTTGTAAAAAGAAATCTGTCCCTCAATCAGAATTCTTCCAAGCTGGTCAAAGTGACATTAAAGCGAGTTGTGTTTTAATCGTCCACATTTTGGATTATCAAGATGAACGTGAAGTTATGTACCGCGAAAAAGAATATAACATATACCGCACATACGAACGCGAAGATGAAAAAATCGAATTGTATTGTGAGGTGTTAGCTGGTGGCTAGTATTGATAGTCTAGCAGATGATATTGCTAGAGAACTACAAAGGTATGGAAAAGAAGTAGAAGAAAAGTTAGAAGTTGAAAAAGAGGTAGTTGCAAATAATCTAGTGAGTGATTTGAAAGAAAACAGTCCTAAAAATACAGGTAAGTATGCCAAGGGATGGCGTAAGAAGAAGGAAGGCAATGGTTTTATTGTCCATAACGCATTAAAGCCTCAGCTTACACACTTATTAGAAATGGGCCATGCACAGGTAAATGGTGGGCGTGTTCCAGCTAAAGTTCATATCGCTCCAGCTGAAGAAAGAGCAGTAAACGAACTTTTAGAGCGAGTCGAAAGGGCGATTCAGCAATGACATTAAGTGAATTAAAGAAGATTCTAGATGCTACAGGTTATCCTGTGGCTTATTCGCATTTTACGGCTACAATAGTCAATCCTGTACCTAAACCGCCTTTCATTTGTTATCTTGTAACTGGTTCGCCAAACATGATTGCTGACAATAAGGTGCATTTAAAAATAAGCGATGTAAACATTGAGCTTTATACAGCCAAAAAAGACTTGGTTGCAGAATCCAAACTTGAACAAGTATTGGATGACAATGAGATCCCTTATGAGTCATCTGAAATTTATATAGATTCCGAGAAACTATTTCAAAAAATATACGAAACGAGGTTGATATGAATGGAGAATAAAGTTATTTTCGGTCTAAAGAAAGTACATTATAGCGTGATTACTGAAGATGAAACAGGGAAAATCACATATGGAACACCAGCTAAATTACCAGGTGCGGTTGAAATGAAATTGGAACCAAAAGGTGAACAATCGGACTTTTATGCTGATGATAGCAATTACTACACTGAATCAAGTAACCAAGGTTATGAAGGTACTTTAAATCTTGCTAAGCTCACAGAAGCTTTTCGAACTGAAGTGTTAGGAGAAGTTTTAGATGAAACTGACAAGGTAATTTCAGAAGTTGCAAATGCAAAAACAAAGAGAATTGCTCTTATGTTTGAATTTGATGGCGATGTAAAAGCGATCCGTCATTTACTTTATAACGTGACTGTATCACGCCCAGGATTTGGCTCTTCTACAAAAAGCGATAAAACAGAGCCAACTACAACAGAATTGAAATTCGTTGCATCACAGCATCCAGGAACATTAAAAGTGAAGGATTCAACAACTGTTGCAACACCAGCTGGTATTTACGACGCTTGGTATACAAAAGTATATGAGAAAGTTGTGGGGGCGTAACTAGATGGAAAAAACAATTGTAATCGATGAAAAGGCTGTGCTTTTGAAAAGTACTGCCGGTACAGCTATTCGCTACAAAGCCCAATTTAGGCGCGATATGTTTGCGGATATCCTTAGTTTAGGGGTGCTTTCTTCATATATTTCAACGGATGGCGACAAAAATAATATCGACCTTTCACAGGTTGATTTAAGTAAATTAGATTTTGAAGTTATTTATAACTTAGTATGGGCATTTGCTAAAACAGCAAATAAAGAAGTCCAAGACCCATTAACTTGGCTGGATACATTCGGAGAATTTCCGATTGCTGAAATTATCACCGAAATTCAGGACTTAATTAAAAGCACGGTTCAGTCAAAAAAAAACTAACAGAAAATGAACAAGAGCAAGGACGTAATGATGGGAAAGGTGGATTTTCCGTTGATACATTCCTTGCTCTTTGTTATTCATGCAAATTAGCAAAAGATGATTTAGAAGATATGACAATAGGTGATTGCTTGGATTATATCGATGAGTATGTTGAATTACGAAATCCGAAGAAAGAACAAGAAAATACAAGAACAGCTACACAAGATGACTTTAATAATTTCTAAGCAAGTAAGGTGATAACATGGCAGGAAGAATTAAGGGAATAACGATAGAAATTGGTGGGGAAACCACCGGTCTACAAAATGCCTTGAAAGATGTTAATAAAAGAAGTGGTGAACTATCTAAAGAGCTAAAAGATATTGAACGACTCTTGAAATTCAATCCAGGTAATGTGGAGGCACTAGCGCAAAAACAACAATTGCTTACACAACAAATTGAGAATACAACGAAAAAATTAGATAGCTTAAAAGCGGCTCAACAGCAAGTACAAGCACAGTTTGAAAGTGGCGCGATTAACGAAGAGCAATATCGAGCGTTTAGGCGCGAAATTGAATTTACAGAAGGGCAACTTAATGGATTCAAAAACAGTCTTGCAGGATTAAAGGCTGAGCAAGAAAAAGCAGCAAGTTCAACAAGACAATTAGAGACTTTATTTAGCGCCACAGGAAAAAGTGTTGATGATTTTGCGGATGCATTAGGGAATCGTCTTGTGAATGCAATTAAAAACGGTACGGCATCAAGTAGGCAGCTAGATCAAGCTATTGAGATAATCGGAAGAGAAGCACTAGGGGCCGAAGTAGATATTGGCAGGTTGCAACAAGCTCTTCGTTCTGTTGGTGATGGTAATTCTATTCAAAACATTAGAAATGATTTAAATCAGCTCTCTCAAGAAGCAGAGGAAGCTGGCGAAAGCGTTAAGGGATTAGGTGTTGAGTTAGAAAACGTAGTAGCTGGAATAGGTGCCGGTCTAGGACTTAAAGAAGTGGTCGAACAGGCTCTAGATATGTCTGAGTTAAAGACAAAAATTGATATTACTTTTGACGTTCCAGAATCCTCAAAGAGATCCGTGGAGGATGCAGTTAAAACTGTCACAGCCTATGGCGGTGATGCGGAGGAAGCATTGGAAGGTGTACGAAGACAATGGTCATTGAATAAAGATGCTTCTGATGCAGCAAATACGGAAATTATAAAGGGAGCAGCTAGTATAGCTAGTTCCTATTCGCAAATTGATTTTACAGAATTAATACAAGAAACTAATGAAATCGGTAGCGAATTAAATATTTCGAATAAAGAAGCACTAGGCTTAGTTAATTCACTCTTAAAAATCGGATTCCCGCCAGAACAACTCGATATCATTGCTGAATATGGCGCGCAGTTAAGACGAGTTGGTTATACGGCACAAGAAGTACAAAGTATTATGGCAAGTGCAGCAAAGGAAAAATCTTGGAATATTGATAACTTATTGGATAAACAATTGTCCCTATGAGTGGTGACATTCATAGTAAACTCCTCTAATTCGGTGAAACTCTCACATAAGAGACAATACCGAGCCAAGCCTATAAATAGGAAGTGTGTAACGACTAGTCGAAAGACGTAGGGTGTAAGCTAATGACATCCGAAATGGGGAGCATCTTATACAAAGATGATGATATAGTCTGGTCTGTATAGTGATATACAGAAGTTCATAAGAGAACTGGCAGGGACTTGCGAATCCTGTTGAACATATCGGGTTTAAAAGAAGGACGTATCCGTTCTGTTGAAATGTCGCGTGGGTTAAGTAATTCTATGAAGGATGCTGTCCGTGATGCTGTAGACGATACTGAAAAAATGTCTGATGCACAGATATCAGCGATGCAAAAGGGATTTGCTAAACAAGAATCTGCACTTGCGAATTCATTTAGTAATCAAGAAAAGGCACTTTCTAAAAGTCATAGTCAAAGACAAAACGCATTAGCTAAAAGTCTTGATGCTGAATACAATGCAGTTTCTAAAAGTTATGAAAATCAACAAAAGAATTTAGAGAAGAAACTTAGCGCTGAATATGATGCAGCATCAAAAAATTATGATAGACAACAAAAAGCACTTGAGAAATCGCTCGAAGCGGAAGTTAAAGCATTTGAAAAGTCGTCTGAACAGAAATTAAAGCTCATCGATAAAGAATACATGGAACGTATGAAATTAATTGATGAGGAAAAATATAATCGTCTTAAATCGGTAGACGATCAAATTAATTCTTTAGATGCGAAAACAGCAGCTGAAGATAAATATTTTAAAGACCGTGAGAATGCTGAAAAACGTGCTGATCTAAAAGTTAAAATAAGTAAAGCGAAAAATGAAGAAGAACGACAGGCGGCAATCAAAGCATTACAAGAACTTGAAGAAAAAATGCGTTTGGATAAGATACGTGAAGAACGTAAAAGTCAAATTGATAGATTGAAAGAGGAAAAAGACGGCATAAAAGAAGCGTCTGATGCGAAAAAAGAGGCACTGAAATCAGAGATAGATAGTCGTAAAGAACAAGTTAAAGAGCAAATAAACAATGAAAAGGAAGCTTTAAAAGAACGACAGCAAGAACAAAAAGAAGCTTTTCAGCAAAGTAAGCAAGAAAACTTAAAGGCTATTAGCGAATCAAATAAAGCGCAACTCGATTCATTAAGAGAAGTAAATCAAGCTAATTTATCAGCTTTAAAAGAAAATCATAATGACCGTAAACAAGCGTTAAGTGAACGTTTAAGTGATGAAATGGACGCTGTTCGCGAATCACATAGAGCTGAATTAGAGTCTTTCAAAGAAATGAATGCACAGAAATTAGAACTAGCAAAAAATCCACCAGATAGCGCAGCAGTACAAGAAATATTTGCTCAATTAGAGGGTTGGGGTAAAGCAATTGCTAAAGGTGGAGAAGAAGGTAAACAAGCATTTGTGGATATGGTTAAATGGCTAGATCAAATCCAGGATGCAGATTTGAAAGAAGCAATTGGTGTAGAACTTTTCGGTAGATGATAAATTGTGCCGAATTAAAATTGCGGTATGAAGCAAGAAGGGTGAGATTCCTGACTTGAACCGAAGGCTATACGAAGTATAGTCAGGGGCAGAGCATAGAGGGTGAAAAGATATAATCCCTCCACGAGACCGCGACACTTTATAAGTGAAAACGTATGCCGAGCTTGCATGAATAGGAAGTGCAAGAAGTAGAGGATAAAAAGCCTTTACGATAACAAAATGACAATGTGGGAAGACCAAGGTCAAAAAATCATAAATACTATTTTACAAACTGAACAAAAACAAGCCGACTTAAAACAAGGCATAGATGATTTACAACAGTCCGTAAGTAAAACGGATGCATCACCGATGGTCAAGTTGAAAGAGGCCATGAACGATTTAAAAGAAGCTCTTGAACCCGTGTTACTTGTAGTAGCTGATATTGTTTCTAAGGTAGCTGAATTTATCTCTGCTCACCCGGTGTTAGCAGCTGCTATTACAGGGATAGTTACTGTATTAGGGATAGTTCTTGGTCTGTGTGCTGCATTAGCACCACTACTTTTATTAATCACTACCCAAACTTTAACTTGGGCAGGAGTTATGGCTGTATTAACAAGTCCAATTACTTTAGTGGTTGCAGCCATCGCTGGATTAATTGCTATATGGGTATTATTCGGCGACAAAATCATGGCCATATACAACGAATATTTCAAGCCGACGATAGATCAAATAGTATCTATAATCACTGAAACACTGCAACCAGTGTTTGATAAAGGCTTCACAATCATAAAAGATATTGTCAAAGATGCATTTGATATTATCAAACGAGTTTGGGAAGAAATACTTTCACCTGTTTTTTCGAAAATTTCATCATTCATAGAAAATGTACTGTTACCAGCTTTTAAATTTGTGTTTAGTGCTATTGGTAGTGTTGTATCAGATGCATTTGATGGAATCAAAGTTGTGTGGGATACGGTCTTAAAGCCGATTTTAAACGGAATTATCGATTTCATTTCTGGTGCTTTCTCAGGAGATTGGGACAAAGCATGGAAAGGAATTGTGAAAATATTTGATGGAGTATTTAACGGAATAGAATTAGCAGCAAAAGCGCCAATAAATGCTGTTATTTCAATGATTAACGGATTAATTGAAGGTATAAATAGTATTGAAATGCCTGATTGGGTTCCATTTGCGGGCGGAAGTAAACCAAATATCCCTACAATACCAATGTTAGCGACAGGTGGACATGTTCTTGGTGATGGTTCATTTATTGCCGGAGAAGCTGGACCAGAGTTATTTACTAAAAGAGGTAATCGCGTTTCGGTAACGCCTTTATCGTCAAATGAAAAATCACTTGGTATTACAGGCACCATGAGTCGATTAATTGGCGATATGAGTTATTCGATGGCTAATTCTATGAAAGAGTTATCTGGATTAAAAAGTGTCATGAGCAATGTATATGGCAGTCTGGCTAACAGTTCAGAAGCGATGAGTCGAAACGCAAGCCAAAGAAATGGGGATGGAAATTCCTCTTCAAATGCAAATAAATCAGACTCCTATAACTTTGCTGATATGTTTAGAGGTTCTACTTTTGTAATTAGAGAAGAAGCCGATGTACAAAAATTAGCAGTCGAATTAGGAAAACATATTAAAACATCAGGAAGAAGGGTGGGGCAATTATGAGTTTAACTATAGATGGTAAAAGACTAAATGAATTAAATTTAGCTCTTTTATCAGGATTCCAACATCCAGCCGCTCCGCCAATTCGTGATTATACAGTATCTATTCCTGGGCGCCCTGGTGCTTATTATTTTGGTTCTGATATTGACCCATTACAGTTTAATTTACCATTAATCATTAAACCGCAAGAAGATAGACATAAATTAGCGGTAGCTATCAGAAAAATGGTAGCTGCTTTTATTGATCCTTATGGAAAACCAAAAGAAGTGAAGTTGATTTATGATTATGAGCCTGATAAATATTATCTCGCTCGATACAGTGGTTCAATTCCAATTGATCGTTATTTTAGAATGGGAAAGTTTGAATTACCTTTAACCGCATATGATCCACACGCCTATTCTATTTTGGAAAGTACGAAGGGAATCAAATGGGGTGACCGTATCCCTTGGATGTCTCAAATACCTATTGGTCTTGGAAGAACATCCTATACAATTACCAGCCCACAAACTTTATCAATTAATAATTACGGGTCGCTTGTTGTAAGGCCGACAATAGAGATATCGGGTAGTGCAACTTCATTAACTCTCACTATAAAAGGTGAGAATTTTTCTTTTGGAACTTTTGCAAATTCCACAATTTTAATAGATGCAGAAAGATATGCAGCAATAAAAAACGGTCAGAATTTCTTATTCCAACTACAGGGGAATTTAGAAAAATTAGAGTTTATGACAGGCGCTAATGCAATACAAATAGGCGGTTCTAACCTAAATATCAACATTGCATTCAAATACCGCGCTAAATATATATAAGGTGGTGACATAAATGGCTGATGCGCCTAAATTAAATGGTAATGAATTTCTTGATGAAAGTTATTGGAAAATAAACCAAGCTATAGAAAACGCGAATGTGTCCCTTAATCAAACGATTAAAAATACAGCAGATATCGTTAAGACGGAAATCTCGATTTTAAATTTAAATCAATTCGATGTAGTGAGTAATAACCTCATAAATAAAAAAGCTTTCCGTTTAGGTGGATACTTTAATGAAAGTGGTGTATGGGTAAACAATGCGGCCTTTGCCGTTTCGAATTATGTTGCTATGGTTGAAGGGCAAAGTTATACAAGCAAAGTAGATAAAGTGGTTACTTACTATGATAAAGATTATAAATTTTTAGGTGGTCGTCCTCCTGGGTTAGGGAAAACTATAACAATACCAGCAGGAAGCGGGATAGCGTACGCTATATTTACATTCGATATAAGTGATAGTACACCACAAGTCAATAATGGAAAAGTTCTATTAACCTATGATGATTATGCAGTCAAACAGAAAAGTTTGAAAGTTGTACAGGGGAATATTGAGACCCCTTCCGCCTTACCAAATATGATCTTAACGCCTTCCGAAAATTTATTTGATAAAACGAAGGCCATATTTGGTTATTACGATAGCACTGGTGCTTTTATTAATGACACAGGTTGGATGACTTCTGATTTTATTGAGGTTATTGAAGGTGAAACTTATACACAACTTTCATCTGGTTACCGTTCGTGCTGGGATAGCAATAAACAGTTCGTTCAAACAATACAAGGTAATCCACCTTTCGTTATCCCCACAGGGAAAGGGATAAGGTATATTCGTATTATCACTCAGATTGGAAGGTTAGATACAGAAATGTTTGTGAAGGGGAATGTATATCCATCTCAATACATCCCGTTCAGAAAATATAGTTTTGATCCTAATATTTATAACATCAATCCTACTTTAAAGAAATCTAAAATCGATGGACTTACATGGAACGCATACGGAGACAGTATTACAGATAATTTCCGTTCAGATAACTATGTTGCTTTAATCTCTAGATCACATGGTGTTATACCGAGAAATTACGGTTTGAGTGGAAGGACAATTGCATCACGTCCTGCTCAAGACCCTCAATATCCACCAGCTGTAACGGATTACGTAAATATGATTAACAATGCAGATGTTATTACGGTATTTTGTGGAACAAATGATTACGGGAACCAACTTGCATTAGGGACGATTAATAGTACTGTAAAAACAGAATTCTATGGAGCTCTTAATATACTAGCGTTGGGATTAATTGAGAAATTCCCTGGTAAGAAGATAGCTTTTATTACTCCTATGCAAAGACGCGGGCCTTCATTAGCTGTTCCTTTGTCTACCTATGTGAACGCAGTTAAAGAAATTGGTACGAAATACGGAATCCCAGTTCTTGATCTATACAACAACTGCGGACTTTATCCTAATTCGGATCTAATTAATAACACGTACTTTAGTAATCAAGATGGATTGCATCCAAATCCAGAAGGTTATAAAGTATTCGCTCCTAGAATTGCGACATTTTTAGAATCATTATAATAGAACATTATATTAATACATTGTTTTGTGTGGTAAATTTAACTTAACGCAATAAAATTAGGAGGATTTACCAAAATGAATTTAAAAAAGATAGCTATTATATCTATTGTATTTAATGTAATGTTTATTCTTTTTGGCGGTTATCTTATCTATTCAAAAGGAGGGATATCCTTCATCACCAATAAATTTTCAACAGTATTAGCAAATAGTAGCAGTGATAAAAATGAAGGCTTTTCTCCAGCTCACAAAGTGCGAGCATCTGTATTTGACAATGCTAAACCGATTGAAGACAGTGTTGTATTTTTAGGTGATAGTTTAACTGATAATAATGAATGGGTAGAGGCATTTTCAGATGTTAAAACATTTAATCGAGGAATCGGTGGTGATACAACGGTTGGAGTGTTGGATCGTATAGATCAAGTTATTTCACTTAAACCATCAAAAGTGTTCCTTATGATTGGGATTAACGATTTTTCTGTTAAAACTCCCAAAGAAGACGTATTACAAAACTATGATACTATTCTCAATCGTTTAAGTGCAGGTACACCTGATACAAAGGTATTCATTCAAAGTATACTTCCGATTATGAACATACAGGAATTATCAACTATAAGTAATAAAGATATTAATTGGACAAATGAGAAACTTAAAAAAGTTGCATCAGAAAAAGGATATACTTTCATAAACTTGCATCCTTTATTTTTAGATGGAAAAGGTGAATTAAAGAAAGATTTAAATGTAGATGGATTACATCTAAACGGTAAAGGTTACAAGGTGTGGGAAAATGAAATAAGAAATCATGTTATTAGTGATTAAATAAAAAGAGGGACAATCGTCTCTCTTTTTATTTTGAAAGCAGGTGATACATTGCTAAAACTCTACAACAAACAAATGCAACTCAAGGCATATCTTGAAAATGCATATAATATAAAATATAACCCGCCACTCAATGAACTTTGGACGGCGGGTTTTTCATTGCCATTCACTGACCCAAAGCGAGAAGAAATTGAAACGTTTGACTATGTAGAGATATTTGATAATGGCAAACGTATCGGAATGTTCCGTATTATGGACAGTGATGAAGAAAGGGAAGTACATGAAAAAATAATAACGTATGACTGTGAGCACGTTCTATCCACACTAATGGATAGCGTGCTTTTTGGTTATCACGAAAGAATTAATTTATCCACAAGGGAGAATATCGAGTATCTTCTTAGCAAACAAAGAATAAAGCATTGGAAACTTGGTCGATGTGATTTCACAAAATACTTTTCATATAGTTGGGAAAATGAAGATACTATATTAGGCCCTATATATAGTATTCCGAAGCCGTTTGATGAGAAATTCCAGTGGACTTGGGATGATTCTTCTTATCCTTGGACTTTAAACATCATTCGATATTCTGAAGAAATTACAGGTGAGCTCCGATATCGGAAGAATATGAAGGGCATTAAACGAAAAGTAGAAGCTAAAGATGTTATGACAAGGATTTATCCGCTTGGTTATGGCGAGGGAGTTAATCAGCTAACAATCAAAAGTGTTAATAATGGTCTCCCTTATATAGATGCTCCTGATTTTGTTAGAGAGTTGCATGATGGATTTGATTATATTTGGGTGGATAGACGATTTGAAGATGCACAATCGCTTTATGCCTCCGCTAGATCAATGTTGCTAAAAGCATGCATGCCAAAAGTTACGTATGAAATTGATGCAATTGATTATGAGTTAATTGATCCATACAAAATAGAAAAGTATGAGACTGGCAAGCTAGTACGCTTATATGATGAGGATTTTAATATATTTGTTGATTTACGGGTGATGGACCGTCAAAAAGATGATGTCACTGGAAATCCACTTGAGGTAAAGCTTGTGTTAGAAAATAAAGTAACTGATTTAGGGACGATACAAGCAGATATTGAAAAACGTCAGAAAGTTAATGAAGTGTATTCTCAAGGTACAACAAATATTGATAGTCGAGATTTCCAAGATAATTGCGACCCTGAACATCCGGCCATTATTAGGTTTCAAATACCTAACGATGTTAAGAATGTGAATGAACTGTTACTGACATTTGAGATATTAAGATTTAGAGCATTTGAACGCGCTATTAAAGGTGGTGGCGCTGTTGTAGGTTCAACAAGTGCTGGTGGAGCGACAGTTGGTTCAACTCAAGCGGGAGGCGCTAATGTAAGTTCCACAACATCAGGAGGTGCAACGGTTGGTTCAACAAGCGCTGGCGGTGGTACAGTAAAAGCTTCAAGTAGTGGAGGAGATCATGTTCATCAAATGTTTCTTGGTGGCGGGATTGTTCCTGCCGAACCTCCAACGATAGGATTGTATACGGCTTTTTCTGATCCTGGAAGAAATACATCAGCTTCATTTTACGCAAAAGGAACTGGTGCAAGCTTATACACGCATGGTTCTAGCGGAAATCATACGCATGATATTACATTACCAGACCATAGTCACAGTATCAGTATACCGAATCATAACCATAGTATTAGCATCCCTAACCATACGCATGACATCAGTATTCCAAATCATACACATAGCATAACATTACCGGACCATACACACGAAATTGAGTTTGGTATTTTTGAACTATATCAAACCCCATCAAAAGTGACAATTGAAGTAGATGGAAATACATTACCGTTTGATTCGATAAGGGGACAAGATATTAATTTGATCCCTTATTTAGCAAAGGATTCCGACGGGAAACTTCAGCGTGGCCGTTATGTTGAAATTAAAATAACGCCGAATAGTTTAGCTAGAATTAACGCTACTGTTACAGGACGCTTGTTTATTCAGTCCAGAAGTGGCGGTACGTATTAAGATAAATGATTAAAAATAGAGAAGGAGATTGATAACATATGCAAACAATCGAAATTCATACACAAGGCGGATTGAAACATACAGTACAAGCCGGAAAATACGATGCACAGGTGCTAAACGAACAATTAAATAGTAATGACCTAATCACCGTGCTTATCGGTGATTTTATTATTCAAAGAATTGATGTAAAACGTATTTTACCAATCAATTTACCTACTGTAGAAGGTACTAAGAAGCTAAAAGTTCATACAAACGGCGGGAAAGAAATTGAAATTGTAACAAATGATTATGATCCAATCTACTTAAATGAACAATTGAACAATAGTAATACCATTACAGTTGTAATTGGTGACTACATCTTCTCTCGAATCGATGTAAAACAAGTCGTTCCTGTAAAAGAAGAACCAAAAGAGCCGGAACTACCACCAGTAACAGAACCAGAGAAACCGACAGACCCGGTTGAACCGCCAAAAACTGAAGAACCATCAGAAGGAACTGGTGAAGAAACGGAACCTACAGAGCAGAAATAATCTGTTCTTTTTATTTTATCAGGAGGTGCTGATTATAGTTAAACGAATTGTAGATTCTGTAGTTTATGATAAACACGTTAGTTCAGATAATAAGAACCTAGTTAGAGACTTCCTGATTGAAAAGAAAGCGCAAGGAAAGGCAAAGAGTACTTTAAAGCAATATCAGTGGGACCTAAGAATCATAATGTATTTGCTTTATCAGCATTTTGATAACAAAAGAATCACAGAACTAACAAGAAAAGATATCCGCAATCTTTGTATTGTATTTCAAGAAATGGACATGTCTAATGCTCGTGTCAATGGATTAATGAGTGCATTACGGTCCACACTTGAGTTTTGTGCAGATGACGACGATTATGATTATGAATTTAATATTGATTCTAGGGTAAAAGGTTTACCGAAAAATCCAGTTAGAGAAATCACATTTTTAAAAGAGGAACAGATTGAATGGTTACTAGATGAACTAGATAAACAGAACCAGATACTTATCGCTGTATATCTCGCTATATCATATTACAGTGCAGCAAGAAAGAACGAAGTGCATCAGGTATTAAAGGACGGATTGGCTGAACGATATTATACAAACACCGTTATTGGCAAAAGAAGCAAGAAATTTAGGTTGTATTATAACGAACGTACTAGATTATTAATTTCGAGGTACCTTGAAGATAGAGGAGAAGATAATATTAATCAGCTATTTGTAAAGATATATGGCAATGGTCAAAAGAGAGTAGTTAATAAGAGTACCTTTAATTACTGGTGTGAAATTTTAGCCGGCATGTTGAGTAATAAGGAAGGTAAAACAATTTCAATTAATCCTCATGCTTTCCGTCATTCAAGGCTTGATAATCTACGTGAGCAAGGTATACCACTTGAAAAATTAAAGTCACTTGCTAATCACAGTGACGTATCAACAACAGAATCTTATTTATCTGATCGTAGCGAGAATGATATTGCAGATATATTTGGTATGGATGTTAGTTGTTTTAAGTAGGGACACAAAGGTGTCTTTTTTTTATTACGTAAAAGGAGGTGAACAATTGGAGCGAGTTCATGATATTTTCAGAAGTCTTAATATAATCGATATTTTTAATACGGCACAATTTAAAGCTGCTTCATTTGTAAGTGGCGGAGTAGGAACATTTTTAAGTCTGGTGTATGGAAAAACCAATCTTATCTGGATTTTTATCCTAATGATGGTTGTTGCTTTAGATTGGATTACAGGAAGCAAAGCTTCAAAATTAGATGGTTCGTATTCATCAGCATATGGAGTAGAAGGCATCGCGCGTACCGTGGTGCTTTTTTTATTGCCATGTTTGGCGCACATGTTTGATATCGCATTTAAATTACCAGATTTCTTTTTCTTTATGGTAACTGGCGGTTTAACATATCACATTTTCAACAGTTTCACTGCTAACTGCGTTCGTGTCGGATGGGACAAATGGATCCCGACATGGTTACTAGAAAGCGTAGCAAGTGAAATTGAAGCGAAAATAAAACGTTCTGATACAAGGAAACGGAGGAAGTAACGATGCAAGAGAAATTCAAGAATTATGGATTGTGGGTAGCGTTGTTCGCGCTTTTAGGGATGGTATTAATGGATACTGTGCCTCATTTTAACGCAGGTCGATATCAGGAATATGTAGATATGATTCTATACATTTTAATTGCTGCAGGTGTTGTATCTAACCCTACAGCAGGTAAATGGTTTGCGGATAAACGAAACAAAGGAGCGGATAAATAATGGGTTATATTGTTGATATGTCTAAGTGGAATGGTAGTCCCGATTGGGATACAGCAGCAAAACATCTAGATTTCGTTATTGCTCGAGTACAAGATGGTTCTAACTATGTTGATCCGGTGTACAAATCTTACGTCGCCGCCATGAAATCTCGAAATATCCCTTTTGGAAACTATGCATTCTGTCGTTTTGTTTCTGAAAATGATGCACGTATAGAAGCTAGAGACTTCTGGAATCGTGGAGACAAGAGTGCGACAGTCTGGGTTGCAGATGTCGAAGTGAAAACAATGAATGATATGAGAGCAGGCGCGCAAGCGTTTATCGATGAGCTACGCCGATTAGGTGCTCAAAAAGTCGGTTTATATGTCGGCCATCATATGTATGCTCCATTTGGAATGGCAAATGTGGTTGCTGACTTTGTATGGATTCCACGTTATGGTGGAAAAAGACCAGCTTACCCATGCGATATTTGGCAATACACTGAAACAGGAAATGTACCTGGTATCGGCAAATGTGATTTGAATGAATTAATTGGAAGCAAATCTTTAGCTTGGTTTACGGAAGTGCATCAGTCAGAACAAAACGTTTCTAATGGTGGATATCAATATGTTAAATCTGGTGGATTTGGCGTTTCATTAGTTCCGGAAGTATTAAATGCTATGGCAGAACGCGGAACCAAAGGACAAGTTATTTCTGATCCATCAACCGGTACAGCATACTTACAAACGGAAGTGTTACCCAATGCTGAATTAGATAAGATCACTTGGTGGATGGATACTCGACCAGATGGAAAGTGGTATTACGAGTATATTAAGAAGTAAACAACAAAAGCCGTCCTGTCGGGCGGCCTTTTTTCATTTTGCATCAACAATATCAATGAATTTCAACGTCATGTTATTGTAAAATGCATCCGTACAAATTATAGATTTATTCAACGGATCAATATCAATGACGGTCATATAGCTAGTAAGTAAAAATCCATCTTCATAATATGTAATCAATATTTCTTCTTCAGAAAGTAGCGAACATAATAGCGTATTCTCAATAAGTTCTTGTTCATCCTGGGTTAATGTAGGGCGTTCTACTTTTGTCTTGTCTTTAATAATCTCACGGATACCTGCGAACTGTTCTGGCATCGCTGCGAATGGAGTCCATTTAACCATTCCTCTTCCTTTTGGCATACTAGCGTTGTTCATGCTTTATGTCCCCCTAACAATGTGTTTCTGTATCTTGCTGTTGCACTATTTGTATACGAAATTCCTCTTAATATGCTGTTCTTACCAAATTTAGTGCGTATTTCATCCATTACTTTAGTTAGTCTCATTTCTTTTTCTCGTTGTACTACATTATCGAATAGTGAGATTTGTTCTTCGCCCTCATTGATTAAGTTAGTTAAAGAAACATTGATGGATCTAATGGGTTCTCCAGTGTAAAACTCGTGTAAAAAATATGTACAAATCTTATATATATCCATTGTTAAATTGGTCGGTCGGTTCATAGTGTGAGTTTTTCTGAAGCCACCAGCGTAATTTTTGCTATAACCAATGGAAAAATGAATAGTTTGAGCTAGTTTGTTTTGTCTTCGCATTCGATAACAAACTTCTTCTATATGCTCCAGTAGAATAATTGGAAACTCTTCTATTGTGTAATCACGCATAAGTATTTGACTCTTACCAATAGAAGTTGTTGCTGGAATGTATTTTTCTGATATGCGGCTAAAATCTATGCCGTTACTATGTAAGTGTAGTTCTTCGCCAATGACCCCAAAGCTTTGCTTTAGATATTTGAGTGGGTACTGCGCTAAGTCTCCAATTGAATGAATTCCTTTTCGGTTTAACTTCGCTTCTGTCTTACCCGAAATCCCCCAAAACTTACTAAGTGGTCGTATTGGCCATAATTTTATGGGTACATCTTCGTACTTCCAGTATGCTATGCAATCTTTCGTTTTCTTTGCTTCCACATCTAAAGCAACTTTACTCATTAAAGGGTTAGGACCAATTCCTATCGTGCATTCGATTCGTGTCTTTGCATATATTTCACGCTTGAATTTCAAGGCGAACTCATACGGATCGTTAGCAAACAAATGAATACTATCCGTAATATCCATAAAAAACTCATCGATGGAATATTGGTGGAAATCCTCAATAGGCACGTATTGCAAAGCTAATTTCGTGATAAAATTAGAGCATTTTATGTAAGTGCTCATAATTGGGTTCACCACAAGAATATCTTTGCGACGTGGTATCTCGTATAATCTTGCCATTTTCTTAACACCCAACGCTTTTAATGGTGGAGTTGCAGCCAAAACAATCGAACCACTCCTATTCACATCACCGACTACAGCTAATTTAGTATGAAGTGGGTCTAATCCCATCTTGATGCAACTGACTGAAGCATAGAAGCTACGAAGATCTACACATAAAACAATTCGGTTTGGCAATATTGAATAGTCATACACCGTTATTCCCCCTAAATAACAGAACGTTAGTTCTTATTATATACGAATGTATGTTCTTTTATGAAGAGGTTTTTTCAAAAAAAATAAAATAGCCCCACACGTTTAAGTGAAGCTACATCCAAAATTCATCTTCTTTTATGTTTTTACCTAACTTCTTTAATCCTTTTGTGATTTGAACTACAGTTGAAAATTTTGGTCTATACGTATGGTCATTACACAATTTTGAAATTGTTGCTCTACTCAACTTTGATTTTTCTCCTAATTCGGATTGAGAAATCCCTTGTCGATCTAACCACTTCCCAAATTTACTTCTATTGGTTTTCCCTAGTTTTAGCCAATCAAACATTACTGTCACCTCGGTAACAGCATGTACAAGAGTTAACTTTTTTATACGAGTGCAAAAAAAGATGCATATCAAACAAACAGTATGAAATACCTTTTACCATACCAAACAAATTACGATTCTCAGTTCCAATTTGATAGCCTTTTAAAACTTCGGTTCACCTATTCCAAATAGAATGCGTTCACAGAATATCGCTTCAGACATTTAAAGATTAGTATTTTCAACGATTCATAGTTGTTTTTATCTCTTCTAATCTTCAAGGACTATTCTTGCAGAATACATAAAGAAGGGTGGTGTTTTAACATTGATATTTGAATTAGTAAGTTCAGCTGCTGTCGGTGGTGTAGTCTTTCTATCGAAAATGCATCAAAAAGGAGCAACAAATGATGCCTCCAAGATTCAAAGGATCTGTGCTAACTGTGGATTAAAAGTAAAAGAAGGAAAAGAGACTAGGACTATACAGTTGCTTCGCAAAACAAGAAATGATTGGGGAGTTGAATATGCGTATAGAATTCCACTTGGTCTTAGTTTCTCCGATTTTGAACAAAAGATACAACATTTAGAAGATGGATTAAATCATAAGAGCAAAGTTTATGATTTTAAACTACAAGACTTCAAATCTCTTCGACTGCGAAAAGATATCTTAAAACAAATACAAAACATCATAAACAAGAAAAAACTCGTTAGAAAGGAAATTGAGCTGTCTTACGATGGGTTACTCAAAATACGAGTTTACGAGAAGGGGATTCCTGTTTTTGTGAAATTTGAGGAGGAAATGATGAGGCAGTGCAGAGGCTGGGAAGTTCCTATTGGTTATACAAGGGATGGATTAGTAAAACACGACTTTGACCAGTTATCACACATGATCTCGGCCGGCATGACGGATATGGGGAAATCAAATGTATTAAAGCTTATCATTACATCCCTGGTACGCAATCAATCAGAAAATATAAAGCTATTCCTTATCGATTTGAAGGGTGGTCTCTCTTTCAACCGATACCGATTCCTAAATCAGGTCGAATCAATTGCGAAGAATCCAGAGGAAGCCCTTGAGACTCTAAGGGAATTGCAAGATAAGCTGAATGCTAGAAACGAATACTTACTAGAAAAAGGATACGAAGATATAAAAGAAGCCGGGGATCCAGTACGGTATTTTGTAATCGTGGATGAAGCAGCCGACATAGCGCCATATCAGGAGTGTAGGGACATCATTGTAGATATAGGTCGTCGTGGCAGGGCAGCGGGATTTCGCTTGGTATACGCAACGCAGTACCCGACCAATGAGGCACTGCCGTCACAGCTAAGACAAAATATTGGTGCTCGTGTTTGCTTTAGATTACAGACGGAAGCAGGGAGCCGCGCTGTGTTAGACGAGGGCGGCGCAGAGAGCCTTCCTAACATAAAAGGAAGGGCTATATATCAAACGAACGAGAAAAAGGGCCTACAGACAATCTATATCGATAATAAGCAAATTGATAACATCATAAAGCCACACATCAATATCAGAGCGAGGAAGGAGCATCAAGATGCAAAAACTAGCCATGAAGGAAGCGAGAACGGAAAGTATACTCTTGAGCTTGAAGAAACTCGGCTTTCTTAGTAGAAAGCAAATCCAGGTACTTCACGATCTCGGTGGTGATAGGAATGCTTCTCGTGTAATGAAAGGTCTTGAAGAATATGTATCTAGCTTTAGAGATGGCGAGAAAATTTTCTATTTGAACAAGGAAGGGCGCGAGCGTATCGGGAGTAAGAAAATACTCAAGCGTTCGAATCAATTCCGCCATTATATTATGAGGAACGACATTTACATCGCTTACGAATGCCCGAAAACGTGGAAACAGGAAGTTAAGATGAATGTGAAAGGTATCGTTTCTATAATTGCAGATGCACTATTTACGGATAATGGCCGTTACCACATTGTAGAGGTGGATCATGAGCAAAAGATGAGCGCGAATCGTATCAAGATGCAGAAGTATCGCAAATTAATCGAATGTAAAGTATTTGAAAAGACACCTAAGTTTATTTGGTACACCACGACGGAATATCGTAGAAAACAACTCCAAAAACTTTGTGAAGGATTGGATTGTAACATATTTACGGTTACTGATTTCCATTAAAAACAGGGAGATGGTTCATATGGCAACTGAGACGATGAGCATCAAAGATTTTATGGATGGTAACTATGGAGCGAAGAAAAAGTGGAGCTTGTTCAAAAAGAAAGCAAAAAAATACGCACCCGTGGCGGCGCGAATAAGTATTGTGATCGGTAGTGCTATTATATTCAGCAATGTTATAGATATTCCTCATGTATTTGCTGATGGAAATAATCCAGACGTGAATGAAGTATTTAAAGATGTGCAGTCCAATGACGGGGCAATAAAAAATTATATAGATGGCCAGTTATACAATCGTATTGTAAATGCGTTTGAACCGGTTATCTTCTTGATTAAAGCAGTATCCTATCCTATAGCATCCGTTGTAGCGTTATGCGGTGGGCTGTTCATAATGGTTGGTAGCCAGGAACGGGGATTCAGTTTAATTTCAAGGGCTGGGATTGGCTATATAGTGGTTCAAATGATTCCATTGTTTATGAGGCTACTTGTTGAGATAGCTAAGGCTATATGACTTTTAATGGAATTTATATTAATTAAATAGATTATAATTGATGTATAAACAAGTTGAGGGGGATAAATTTGCCGATTTTCGTTATGTCACTTATTATTTTGGCAGGTGTATTTCTTATATTAGTGGGTTTAAATGCTAATAGATGGGGATATTACATTGGGCAACCAACAATGGGGTGTGGGATAGTACTTATTCTTTTTGGTGTAGTTCTTATAATTATATGGCCTTAAATATAACTTCTTAACAATTGAGCCCGATGCATACAGGGCTTTTTTCTTTGCAGGAAATTCTTAACCGTCATGGAATACTCTCACTAGGAGGTGTTGTGACGTTATGACGGACGAAATTGTTTATTCTGCTAGTGAAGTATATAAACGACTAGGAATTTCCGATAGCACCCTTAGAAAGTATATGGAAGTTTTACAGCGTGAGGGATTCGCAGTAAAGAAAGATAATCGCGGCAGACGCCAGTACACAGACAATGACATTATGGTGATTGAAAAATTAATTGAACTCAGCAAGCATGACGGTATGACGCTAGAAAAGGCAGCGAAGATGATAGCGCAGCAAATAGAGAAAGTTAATCCGGATCTGATTCAAGAAGAGTCTGAGGAAACGGACTTAGTGCCATTCCATATTAAACAGCAACTACAGGAACAGTACAGCGTTATGGCGCAAGAAATGAATCAGAGTATGTTAGCGATGGAGAAACGATTAAGTGAGCAGGCGAAGCAAAGTAACGAGGAAATCAAAGCGAGTGTAGAAGCGCACAATGAACGAGTGGAAAAACGATTGGAATCTAGGGACGAGACATTGATGAAGACGCTACGTGAGATGCAGGAAACGAAGAAAATGATGCAGGAATTTCGTGATGACGTTGCTGCTGCGAAAGAGAAGAAGCCGTGGTGGAAGTTCTGGTAAGAGATTGTACCTGAGGTATAGAAGAATCGATGGAATGATTCTTCTATACCTTTTAATATGTTAAAATTGTATTATATATATAATCAATATCGGAGGTAACTATGAATAAAACGCTTAAAATAACACTTACAGGATTATTGGCAACAACGTTACTTGTTGGTTGCGGTTCAAAAGAAGAACCTAAAAAGGAGCACTTGAAGCAAGAAGCTAAACAGGAATCTAAGAAAGATAATAAGAAAGACACTAAGTCTGACGCGGAGAAAGCTGCCATTGCTGATAAATTTCATCCTGCTGTATATCCTCGTAAGAAAGATGGAACAATTGAATTATCTGTGTGGATGACTAGAAAAGAAAAGATTGAGTTATATAATTATGTGGAGAAGAAAGCTAAAGCTGAAGGAATGACTCCAGAGGAATATAGTAAAGTTAAAGGCGAGGAGAATGACCAGAGAGCTAGGGAACAAACTCAAGCTCAACAGGAACAAAAAGCTCAAGAAACACAGACTAAGACACAAACTAAGACTGATCTCACCCAAGATCAGTGCGATACTGTAAAATCAGAAAATGAAATGATGAAAAAGGCAATTAATCAAGGGAGCAGTAATAGTACGAGCGCAAGTGAATACACAAAGAATCAACAAAAATTAGAATTATGTAAGAAGCAGGGGATGGTTGAGTAAAGAACGTTCCTATGCGTTTACATGTTAGCAAGCACGGGATGAGGTTGCTGCGGCGAAAGAGAAGAAAAAGCCGTGGTGGAGGTTCTGGTAAAAATCTAATCGTTTAAAACAATAAGCCCTACAGAAAGCAGGGCTTATTTTCTTGCAGAAATAATTTTATACACTCATACCTATTCTTGACTTTTCTTTACTTCAAGTACTTGTTTTACAGCATTTCTTACTAGATTTTGTTTTGGTGCAGGTAATGCGGCAACTTTTTCTTCGATTAACATATTTATAACTTCATAAATTTTCATATCTTCAATTGTAGCAAGTGTTGAAATTGCTGTATGTGTTTCTAATGATACACGGAAAGATTTCGGCAACTCTTTCGTAGTAAGTTTTCTCTTAGGCTTTTCAAAAAGCTTGTCTTCTTCTGGGGAAGTTCGGTCTTGCTTTTCCTTTTCCATGTCAGTATGGTCGCTTTGAATAGTTAAATCTAAACTTTCGGCAATAGGCGTCAAAGTCACTACAAAAGAATTACTCTTATTTTCCACAGGTACCACTCCTATTTAGTTTTTTATCTTAAACTGATAAAGCTATTTTGCTTGTTATATAGAGGGGGAGGACGGAAATATAGAAATATCCCTTTATAGAAATAGGGATATTTCTATATTTTTTTAAATCTCTGTTAAGAGTTTGAATTTCCTTTTCTGCTCAGGTGTTAGTTCGTTTTCTACATATCTATCTATAAGCAAGTCGATGATTTCATAAGCGAATTTTGTGTTTGTAAGTTTCATTAATACTTCTAGTTCTTCTTTTGATTGATTAGAAATTTTAATGCTGCCTTGCTGATTTTTAAATTTCTTTTTTGATT
Source organism: Bacillus sp. D48C (assembly GCF_053345735.1). Lineage (NCBI taxonomy): Bacteria > Bacillati > Bacillota > Bacilli > Caryophanales > Bacillaceae > Bacillus > Bacillus sp. D48C. The sequence continues at coordinate 16,173 of NZ_JBKFAQ010000020.1, read as the reverse complement.
CAGTTTTTTCGTTTCTTTTTTCTTTTCGAGTTACTTGTTTTTCTTCAGTCTTAGATTGAGAAGGAGTAGCTAGAACCTCGTTTTTTTCCACTACAGCTTGTCCTTGCTCTGGTACATAAGGCTCAGTAGGTTCAAAGTTACTTTTCTTTCTACCTAGTAAACCAGGAGTTCTCGTCATTTTACACACCAACCTTCATTTTTTCGAACATGTCGATACGAGATAATAACTCATCACTAATTGTTTCGTATAGTTCAATTACATTCATATCATGTCTGTCTTTTTCAGTAATACCATTCACATCAAATCGTTTAATACGTTCCATTTGCGGGACAATGTTTTTGAATAGGTTTTCTTCACCGAAAATTTCACGAGCGTTTTCCATGATATATTCGTCAACCTTACCGTTGTTTTTTAACAGGACAGGAAGAACACCAACTACTTCAATATCAAGATCATATTGCTCTTTTAGTTTAATAAGTTCATTAACATAATTCTCAGCACCAGTTAGAGAACGTTCTTGAGTTTGCAAAGCAATTAGAACATAATCAGAAGCAACAACGGCGTTCTTTGTAACTTCTAGTGACATTGGGGGCACATCGATAAATATGTAGTCATATTTATGCTTTATCTTTTCAAGCAATCCCTTAAAGTAATGATCTTCTTCAGCTTCCGAAGAGCAATTTTTATAAAGGAATTTCGCGAAATCCTGAAAATCAACATAAGAAGGAAGTAAATGTAAGTTATCCATAATTTCCACTTCTAGGCCATCTAAGTTCCCCTCTTGTATACCTTTCATTAATGTTTTTTCAACAGTAACAATTTCATCAGGGTTAAGGATTGATTTTGTTAACATTAAGGACTTTGTTGCGTTACTTTGTGGATCAAGGTCAACAAGTAATGTACGTTTGCCTTTTTTAGCAAATTCATAAGAGTTCAATACAGCATTAGTGGTCTTACCGACGCCACCTTTGTAATTACCTACCGTAATTGTAATAGCCATTTTTAACACTCCAGTTATATTATTTAAAATTTCCCTATATCCCTTTATAGAAATAGGGAAAAATAGAAATAGGGAATTAGGGATATTTCTAACTATAGAAATAGGGATATTTCTATATCTTTAAAGAAATTATAACAATGAAGTACGGTATATGCAATAGAATCATAGAGTTAGTAATTAATAACAAAAACGTTGGTATCAAAAGGTTCTTCTGATGTATGAAGTAGAAAGAGTTAAGAAATAAATATGTAATTTCATAGAGAAGTTAGTAGATAAAAAAATAATGAAAATAGGGAAATATAGATATAGGGAAAAGGGGAAATATCCCTATATCTATAAGTGGAAATAGGGAAATAGGGAAATAGGGATATTATTCGGAAAGTGCGCGAATTCGCTGTTTACAAAGGATAATGCTTGTTGTAACGTAATAAACAACAAGCAACATTCTACAAAACTAAACATAGTTTGATATTTTACATAAACGAAGAACGATACAACAATTGAATATGAACACAAAACAAAAAGCCACTCCCATATGCTATTGGCGCCAACCATTAGCGGGAATGACTTATCTAGCTAGTGTACCACCACTTGGCTAGAAACGAACTGTATTCAACCACAGTGTTAACGTTTAAGTAGTGCACCAACACTATCCTTAAACAACTATGCCTTTTCACGAGGCTTCTTTGATATACCCATTTTATCTATTGTTTGACTAAAATTCAACTAGTAAATGCTAGAATTGTATTTTTTGCAGTCAAAAGATATATAGCGGGCATCTCTAAACCTAGAAGTCTTGTGGATCTACAGGCCATTTAGGAATTGGGATGCCTTTTTGTTTTTTGTTCGCGTGGAATTGCCTGATACCACGTAAATAAAAACTGATAAGCCGTAATTCCGTGCTGCTATACATATAGGAGGAACGTATTACGTGCGTGGCTAGCTGTTGGTCGTGCAGGGGGTACAGAGTATACGCCTACAAAAACAGCACCCCTCATTGGAATCCTGTTCTTCTGGTGAGGGAGGGCGAGAACTTGCCCAGGGACGAATCCCTAAAAGGTTCGGGTGGTTATCGTTAGCATCAAGGTGCTAGGGAGTACATTCAGTTTGTCGTGTAGGGACGATATTACAAGGACAAGCCATAGTAAAAGGATGTATGCGGTGAAAATCGCTGAGTGAACAGGGTCTATACATACGGATACCTTATAAGTGCCCGCATGGCGAAAACAAGACGCTTATCCATCTATTTTGATCGATTACTTTTTTGTAGTCTTTCAAAGTAGGGGATAAATCTGCCTTCCAGCCGTATTCCATAATCGCTCCCACATGATAAAAACCATCAAGACCTTCAGTCAAGTTTAATTACGAAGAAAAGTAGAAATATATGAGATTGTTTAAGATCTGGGGGAATTACTTACTAAGATAGAGGAATAAATAAAGGATTTACTACTTACTTGGTTAGAGCATAAGGGAATGGATGGTAGAATAGGTCTTATTGCTGAATTTGATTTAATACAACATGTATAGTACGTGAAATTATTGGATAATATAATATTATATCTTTAATATGTGTTTTAATGTTATGGGATATGTTGGTTTATTATAAGGTAGTAAATATATTTTAGTATAAGGTGGGGGAATTATGGCAGAAAAAAATAGACAACATTATGTTCCGCAATTTTATTTAAGGAATTTTTCGAATACAGGTAAAGCTATTGGTACTTTTCATATCGCTAGGTCTAAGTATATTCCAAATGCTTCAATAAAAGATATGTGTCAAAAGCATAACTTTTATGGTTCAGATAATGAAATTGAAAATTTTTTAGATAAAGAGATTGAGCGAAAAGCTGCGATTATATTAAAAGGGATATTGGAAACTGATACTTTTCCTAGAAAATCTACAGAAGAATATAGACATTTAATTAGATTTTTACTTGTCAGTGAAGGCAGAAATTTAAAATTTGCAGATTCACATAATAATATTGTTGATTTTATTATGAAATCTATACTGAAGGAAACAACAGAATTTAAAGATAAAAATTTGGATGATATTAAAATTGGATTGAAACAATCGCCTGTATTAGGTATACAGTATTCGTTAGATATGGTTCCTTTTTTAATGGATTTAAAACCACTTTTAATTGTAGAGAAAACAGGAGCAAGAAAGTTTATAACATCGGATAATCCTTTAGTTAGGTATAATCCATTTTATATAAATAAACGTTATGAATGTGGTTTTGGCTATCCAAATAGAGGTATACAATTGTTTTTTCCTATTTCTCCTGAAAAATGTATTTTGTTATACGATCAGTATGCGTATGATATTCCAGAGGAGAATAATGGAGTTTTGATATTAAAGAAGGCTAGAGATGTAGATAAGTTAAATGAGCTATTTTATTTAAATGCTTATAATAATATATTTTTCAATCAAATTACAAAAAGGAATTTGATTGATAGAATTCACACTGAAAATAAGAGTGAACCAAAAACTAAAGAATTAGAAAGAGAAATTTCTACTCTTAAATCTACTGATTCAAATAATGAATTAATGCTAATTAGTAAAAATAGTGTGAGAAAAGATATTAATTTTGCATGGATGAAGATTTCTGAGTATGCAAATAGTTTAGAAATCCCATCTCATATGGGTGGAATTCACAGAATGGAATCTAGATTTATTAGGGATAATTTAAAACGAAGACAGCAAGAATATAAGGATTTTAAACTGTCTTTTGACAATTTAATTTAAGGAATTCAAAACTGTTCTATCTTTTAATCGATAAACTCCTTAGTATATGAATGCTTAGGAGTTTTTTTATAATAAATAAAGAAAAGACACCCTAAGGTGCCTTCCTCCGACTTGAACCATCTTAATTTTAATAATATGTATTGGACGCCAATCCAAATATTATTTTACCACGTTAAGTTGTTTTGTACATTGAGAAATGTTATTAAAATCTATATTTTGTAAATAAAGATTCAGAGTTATAATATTTGAGTAATACATTATATAATTATAGGGGTGGAGAGCTTGGATAGAACTTTTGAGTTTAAAGGGGCAGGGAAAACAGTAGTAAGAATAGAGGGTAACTTCATTCGACTGAAGCGAAGAGGAGCCTTGAACTTTTTAAATCATGGATTAGATGGCGAAAAAACAATTGATATTAACAACATGACTGGTATCCAAATTAAAAAAGCCAATTTCTTCACAAATGGTTACATACAATTTATTTTCATGGGTAGTCAAGAAAGTAAAAAAGGAGTTATGGCTGCAGCTGCAGATGAAAACACAGTTATGTTTACAAAAAAAGAAGAAAAAATGGCTGTAGAAATTAAAGAGTATATCGAGAGTATCTTAGCTAATAAAAGTAAACCTCAAGTTTCTGCATCAGTAAGTGGGGCGGATGAAATATTGAAGTATAAAGAGTTGTTAGATCAAGGAGTTATTTCTGAAGAAGAGTTCCAAGCGAAGAAAAAGCAATTATTAGGAATTTAAAAAAGCACTCATATGAGTGCTTTCTTTATTTTAAACCGAATTGAGATTTATTTTGTAATTTACCTTCTTGGAACATGAAGTTCGCATTAGCGCCAAATCCTTTTTCTCCATCCCATTTATACATAATTGTATGGAATTGATCGCCGGCTTGACCTGTTTCAGATAAAACTTCCCCGTCACTACCAATAATAGCTTTAACTTCGTCATAACTCATTCCGTTTTGAATTTGATCGAACTCAGCTTTGCTAATTCCAGGTTTGTTCTTCGGAGCTTCTTCTTTCTTAGGCTCCTCCTTTTTAGGTTCTTCCTTTTTTACTTCTTCTTTTTTAGGCTCTTCTTTAGCAGCAGGAGTTTGTGTTTCTTGTTTTGGTTCAGTAGAAGCCTTTTCTTTCTTGTCGTCGTCTCCTCCGCTTAATGCCGCTCCAATAGCACCAAGTACGATTAAAGCAATGATTCCTAAACACCCAAACTTAAAAATTTTCCCCATTATGTAGTCCCCCAATGATAAAATGTAAGATTTTCGTGTTTATCATAACAGAAACAGTTACAACTATTATGTCATATTTTGTCGAAGAAAAATAAAAAACAGGACTAAATAGTCCTGTTGGTAGGATTGGTAAAATTATGTAAAATTTTACCTCTTTCCTTTGGAAAAGATTTCTTTTATGATGAAATCAAATCACAATATTTCATTATTCTCACCTAAGAACTTTACATAATGATCAAGTTGCTTACAGAAGTTCTCTCTTTGGCTTTCAGATAACGCCCCATACGTTTTTTGAACACCAATCAGAGTATTATGTAGCCTTTCATCATCAGTAGCGTCAGTGCGACCAGTAAGCGCATCTAGCGATACATTAAAGAAGGAGGCGAGACGAAACAAAGTTGTAAGATCTGGTTCAGAAAAACCATTTTCATAGTTGTTAATTTGACTACGACTAAGGTTTAGCTCATGAGCCAAATCAGCTTGTCTAAGCGAACGACTTTTCCTAAGATTTTTTAAAGTTTCACCTAAAGTTTTCATACTATTAGTATAGTTATAGACATATCGATATACTATAAATGATAGATATATTGTCTAATGTAGTATAATGATAGAAAAATAATCATAATCCCAAAATAAAATAGAACAAAAGTTCGATTTTGTGGTAAAATATGCATGTGAGGTCTTTATTACATTACATGCATAATTGCATATTTTATTTTCATGTCAGCTGATAAACGTTGGTATATAACGGTTTTACAACTTTCTCAACAATTATCAGATAACTGCATGACTGAAATTTGCCAAAAATGTGATATTATGAAAATAATAAAATAAACGGACGTAAAAAAGACTCACAGCGTGTATAAGTAGTGTTAGCGCACTCTTATACCGCTTTCCCTACCTCAGCTAGGGAAAACACTTACTGCAAGTCTTACATAAATTATAACACATCTTTTGAATGTAGTGACGCGTTTTCCTCTAAATGTAACAAAATGGGTATAACGTGTCTTTTTGTTCCGACAAGGGGGACAACATCTTGCAAGAATTATTAAATAGTCTTAAAGGGGATTTGTGTTTAGCTGGAATTACGAATGGTAAATTAGCTACATGTTGGGGTATATCTCCTAGTGGCGTATCTGATGTATTTAAAGGGAGAAGACAAATGCGCTTCTCATACTTGTCTGCATCATTAGCTTTGTTGAATAAAGGAACAAAAACAGAGAGAGAATTTATTTCTAGATACGCAAAAGTAGCGAAACCTAAAAACAGAAGAGAAATCATGGAGTATTTATCTTTGCGCGGTGATTTCGATTCATTAAAAGTAATCGTAGATCAAGAGAAAGAATCAAAAACTGCTGTAAATAGAGAATGGTCTAACGTCTATGATTTAATCCATAAAAGATTTACTGAAAAAGTTGAACTACTTGAATTTTATAATTTGATGCGAGAAAAAAATAAAAAGACAAGTTGTTTAGAAATGAAAATTCTAATCGATTTGTTGTTATGCCAATTGCTATACCAAACAGGTAACCATAATTTAATTTCTGACAAGATGGATGAAATCCAGAACAATATTAAAGAAATATCAAATGAATTTATAGAAAAGACATTTGACTTACGCTTAAAAGAAGCAGAAGCGGTTCTCTTATTGAGAAATGGCAATATTGTTGAAGCACGAAAGAAATGCAATGAAATGTTAAGTGTATGTCAACTCAATCCGTATTACTTATTACCTGAAGCTATAGCCTATTTCAAGTTAGGGGAATCATATATTTTTGAGGATTATGAGAAATCAAAAAAATATTTAATTAAGGCATATGAGGTATTAAGCGATTTAGATTATGTTGGCGTTGAAGAGAAAAAGAAAATGTTCCAGTATACTTTATCTTTTTTGAAGATATATCATTCAAAAGATTTGGATACATTAACTGAAATTCATACAGCTGAAATGGCATTCTTGAAGATAAGACAAGGTTTTAAAAAAGAGGCAGAACAAATGCTAATAAATCTTAAAACTGAAACCGGATCATTAAGCGCTATACAAACTGTCTACCTAGCAATGGCACAAGATAATGAACGTTTGATGAAAGAAGCTCATGAAAAATTATTACGAAAAGGCGATATATTTTACTCGCAAATAACAAAAATATACTTGGGCTTATCTTGAAAAAATGGTATAATTATCTTTAAAGGTAGGTGAATCAAACTTGAAAAAACTTTTAGCAATTATACCTATGTTAGCTGTATTAGGAGGATTTTTATTAAACTCTTCTAATGTGCCGAATGAGCAAACAAAACAAACGGCAGCTGAAGCTAAACAACCTATAGTTTTATATTCTCAGGATCCAGGTGGCTGGTAAGGCTTTGGATATTTAATATACGATATAAAGAATGCGATCATCCTTCAGGGGTGGTCGCATTCGTGGTTTCTGGAGATTTTCTGTTTTTTTTAGATTATATAAAAACAGAATTAATTCCAAAAAAATACAATTATTTGGGGATGTAGGGGGAATTAGAAATGACAAAAGAGAAATTAGCAAGAGAATTAATGGTTAAATGGCTTTTAGAAAACAAGGGAACTAATCCAGGAGAGGTTTTAGAAGAAATCACTTCTCATACATATACAGAAGAGAAATTAAAAGAAGCTAACTGAGTAGTTAGCTTCTTTTATGATGTATATTATTTTTGATTTTTCGTGAAGTTTACATACATTGCTGCTTGTTTCCATGCATTTTCTTGCTCTTCTTTAGGTAAATCAGCCACTAATTCCATAAATCTTCTAGCCATTTCATCAGCTGTTTTATCTTGTTCTTCAGTTAAGCGTGGATCTGATGATCTTCCTAATAAGTAATCCGTTGAAACACAAAACAGATCCGCAATAGAGTTCAATACAGTCATACTAGGTTCAATTCGGTTATTTTCTAAATGTGAGTATGTTGCTCTTGATATGTTTAATAGGTTAGCTACATCACCTTGTGTACGCTTGCCCCTCAGTTGTTTTAGTTTTTCTCCAAAAGTCATTTTAAATTTTCCCCTCTCAGTAAATCCTTAATTACATTATAGATACAAATTTTATCACTTTAAACCCCTTTTCGTAAAAATGATAAAAAATTTATAAAATCTGTTGACGATAAAAAATTTATCATTTATACTGAAGTCAACAAAGAAACGCGAGTTGAAATGGAAGGTGGTTAAATGAATAACATCTTAAGAATTGAAAGAAAAAAGATGAAATTCACACAAAAGCAATTAGCTGAAAAGTTAGGTATATCAACGGTTTATGTTCGTAAAATTGAGAGCGGATATATACCGAGGCCAGATATAATGGTTAAGTATCAGGATGTTTTTAGTGTAAGTGTTAAAGAACTTTTCCCTGATTATTTTTCGGCATTTGATGATAAAAAATTTATCATTTAAATGGAGGAGGAAAGCAAATGAATCAATTACAAGTTTTCAATAACGAAGAGTTCGGACAGGTTCGAACGGTAGTGCAAGGTGAAGATGCTTGGTTTGTAGCAAAAGATGTATCTGACATTTTAGGTTTTAGCGAAGCAAGCTCAATGACAAGAACATTAGATGAAGATGAAAAGGGTCTGCATAATATACAGACCGTTCAAGGAGTACAAAAATTAACGGTTATCAATGAATCTGGACTATATTCTTCAATCTTACGATCACGCAAACCACAAGCGAAAGCGTTCAAAAAATGGGTAACAAGTGAAGTGCTTCCTTCTATTAGAAAACATGGAGCATACATGACACCGAACACAATTAATGCTCTACTTCAAGATCCAGACTTAATTATCGGTCTTGCATCACAACTTAAGCAAGAACAACAAGCGAGACAGGTTGCAGAGCAAAAGAATCTTATGTTAACACAACAAATTGCAGAAAACGCATCAAAGATTACATATCTAGATCAAATTCTTCAATCACAAGATACAGTAACGGTTTCACAGATTGCAGCTGACTATGGTTTATCAGCAATGAGGCTAAATAAAATCCTGAATGATGAAAAAGTACAGTACAAAGTAAATAATCAATGGTTACTTTATTCCAAACACCAAAACAAAGGTTACACAAAATCGAAAACAGTTGATGTAGTGCATACAGATGGAAGCAGATCAGTAAAAATGAATACTCGTTGGAAGCAAAAAGGAAGAATCTTCATCCATGAACTTCTAAAGAAACGCGGAATCATTCCAGAAATGGATAGGGAGGCGGTTTAAATGATGGAAGAAAGCACATTATCACTGTTAATCGTATCAGCAGCAATAAGTTTATCAGTATACCTGGTACACCGAATAGATGTTGTAGCAAAGAGAGCAGGATGGCTTGAAGATGACAAGTAGAGAGCAACGCGATAAGGAAGAGAAACAGAATATCATCAAAATGATACGCAGTTTAAGAGCTAGAGGGATACATAACAGCGCAGATAAGGTTGAGGAAATGCATAAAGAGTTTATCACTCTAGCTAAATAGGACAGGCTCTTGCTTGTCGGAATATCCAGGAATCTAATGTTGGTCCCCACCTTACCGAAAGGTTCCTGGATATTCCGATGCGTGAAAGCATCAAAATAAAATAAAAACCAGCCGATTACCCCTAATCGACTGGTTCAAGAAACGACGCAATATTTGTACCTCTATTATATCACAGTCAACAAGGAGTGAGAACCTATGTTAGATAAAAACCAATCAAAAGTCGTCCTTCCTTCATGGGTATGGGAGGGCGTAAAAAACGAAAGAGAAGTGAAAATGAAGGCGATTGAGTACATTACTCCTGATCGCTATCCAGGATACAAAATCATTGAGATTCAAGGCGATATAGCGTTATGCGAAAGAGAAAGCGTCTAATGAAGAAGGTGAACTGAATGAACAACAATGTGATGAAAATCGCAAGAATAAACTTACGTGGTAATACGATGGATCAAGGTTGGTTTAAACACCTTACTTTAGATAACGGTAAGCCGTACATGGTTGCTATTACTGTATTAAGTGAAATTTTTTATTGGTACAAACCAACTGAGATACGCGATGAGAAAACAAATGAAATTCGTTATAAACAAAAATTCAAGGCGGACAAGCTTCAGAAGAGTTATCAGCAGCTAGCGGATTCATTTGGCTTTACGAAACGACAAGTATTGGAAGCGTGTAAATACTTGTTAAAAAAGAAATTAATTACTATTGAATTTCGCACCATCATAGTTAACGGAACTAGGCTCAACAATGTTATGTATGTAGAACCTGTGGTAGAAAATATTCAAAAAATATCCATTTTATATCAGGACCCTATCACATTAGAAAGAGATACCCTCCCACATTATAACGAGGGAGGCTCCCACACTGAAAAGGGAGAGGCTCCCACACTGGAACGTGGGACAAATACAGAGATTACTACAGAAACTACTACAAAGATTACTACATTAAAAGATAATAAGTCTTCTGGCCAAAAAGAGCAGCCAAAAGACAACATCCCTTATGAAGATATCGTTTCTTATCTCAATGAAAAAGCAGGTAAATCTTTTAAACATAAAACAGCGAAAACTAGAACGTTAATAAAGGCTAGATTTAAAGACAGTTTTACTATAGATGATTTTAAACGAGTTATTGATATAAAAGCAGCACAATGGTTAAATGACTCGCACATGAGTCAGTACTTACGACCAGAAACGTTATTTGGTACAAAATTCGAAAGTTATTTAAATGAAAGAGGAGCGAAAAACAATGTCGGCAACAGCAATGCAACGAGTAGCCCAATCCCTGGATTTAAAGGTGAACTTCCATTCTGATACATGCATGAAACATTCTTATGGAACTGGTAACAAAAAAATCATTAAACCAATTCAGATGATCGAATTCGAAGGACAAGTTGTCTGCCCACGGTGTGTCGTTGAGGAAAACGACAGAGTGTTAAAAGAACAGGCGAACAATCATTACAAGAAAATTAAAAGAACTAAGAAATTCAACATGCTTGCAAAGCACAGCATCATTAGTAACGAAGAAATTCTCGAAGCTACACTTTCCAATTACAGAACGGAATGTAAAGAGACTAGAGCGAACAAAAAGATCGTAGAGGGCATTGTAGAGCGGCTGAAAAAAGGTGAGGTAAAAAACGTATTTATTGTAGGTGTGCAGGGTGCAGGTAAAAGTCATTTAGCTTATTCAATCCTAAGAGAATTAAGAGGATACTTCTATGAAATATCAGATGGCGAGAAAGATAACGACGAACTAACTTATTCAAAAATGAAAAGTTGCTTGTATGTAGAGATTGAACAATTAATGCGACTTATCAAGGATTCATTTAATAACAAAGATTCTAAGTATACGGAAGAGTATTGTGTAGATCTTCTGACAAGTGTCGATTTCCTGGTACTTGATGATTTAGGTGCAGAAAGCGGATCAATGAACAGAACGGATGAAGCTAGCAACTTTATCCAACGTGTACTTTATGCAGTAACGAACGGAAGACAAGGGAAAGTAACTATCACAACAACTAACTTATCAAGTGGAGATATATTCAAAAAATATGATAAGAAGTTAGGCAGCCGAATTTTAAATAAAGCTGAAGCAATTGTATTTAAGGAAACGTCAGATAAACGTATTGAGCATTTAGGATTCTAAGGGGGATATGAAAATGTTGTTTGATGATGTACAAGCTCCATCTAAACCATATTGCGATATATGCGGTGCCGCCATTGATAACATCGACATTCATGAAGTGTACATTGAAGAAAAAAATATTACAGCTTGCTCAATTTGTTACGGCGATCCTACCGTAAGAAGAATTGAAACGAAGACACTGTTTGATTTAATAAAAACAGTAGGTAAGCATTACGGGTACCGTAAGAGCATAAGGGAAGTGCACCAGTTAATTGAGGAAGAAAAAATCAGTATTGAAATTGATGTGTTAGAAAAAACGGAAGGGCAATTATTGCGACAGCCAACAGATAAAAAGATTGAATTTTCAGATAAAGAATTACTATACATCTTCAATAAATTACGTTTAAACATTGCTGGTCATAACAATATGGCTTTTGCAGTAGCTCAGATATCAGATCATGGACTGGAAGTTGTAATAAGAAAGGATGACGATTATGTGCGCGTGTAACGGAACTGGAGTAATTCAAAACGACATTGGAACGGGGATGTATCAGTTTGGGCCATGTATTTGCGAAGTAGCGAATCAGACGCCAGAAGAAGTGGATAAAAAGCGTCATACCGTTATAGCGAGGTTAATGGAAATCCATCGTATGCAGCAGGAAGAGAAAAAAGGCGATGTGGCATGAAGCAATTAACGTTAGAAGATGTCGTTGGAAGTTTTGATTATAAAGCTATTAATACGTCTGAAAAGTTCCTAAATCAAAATCAAGAACCGTTAAAAGGATCTGTTTTCGACAAGAAGAAAGCACATATTAAAAACAAACCAGGGAACAAAGGATTCACAAATGTTCGCGCTATGATTCCAAAGCAAGCTAAGAGCTCACAGGAGCTTTCAAGCAAAGAAAAGATAGATCATAAGTTTGATATGTTTATAGACTATGTCACGGCGATATGGCGCTATAACAGGGACATAAATAAAGATTTCAGTTGGGATGAGGCAGAAGCGCTCTTTAAAAAACATCGAGATCAAAAAAAGTCGATAGCAATGCGAATTCTTTTAGATGATGGATTTGAACCACAGTTTGTCACTAGATATTTGAAATGGGAGGGGAATGAAAATGTCAACGGCTTATGATGAGGTGATCATGTATGAACATTATGAAATCGCAGAGAAAAATGGAATCAGTAAGGAAAACGTATACCAACGTGTGAAACATTATGGATGGACAATAGAGCGTGCCATAAAAACGCCTATAGCTACTCAATGGTTAGGTAAGTACAAGGGATTCCACAAAATCGCATTAAAGAACGGAATTAGTTTGAACGTATTTTATGCAAGGATGCGAAAGGGATGGAAATTAGAAGATGCAGCTACTAAACTAACCGGAACTAACCGTAATTAGGAGGGCGTGATAATGAACTTCTTTATCTTGGACGAGCATTATAAAAAAGCTGAATTAAATGGGATTGACAGAAGAAGGTTGCAAGAACGGATATACCGTTATGACTGGGATATCGAAAGAGCGACAACACAACCAGTTGGCACAAAGAAAATGGACTTTGATAGAAAACACGGAGAGTGGATGCATATCGCCGAACAAAATGGCGTATCACGTTTTACATTCTATAGCCGATTAAAAAGAGGTTGGTCATATCATTTAGCAGCTACGAAGCCACCAGGAAAGCAAGGGAATCGCTACGATGAAAACGGAGAATTAAAAGAAATTGGTTAAGGGAGGGGAAAGGGATGACTTTAAATCGCTGGTTAACCGATGAGGAGCGCGCAAGAGCAAAAGCTAACGGAATAAGCAGACATACACTATACTATCGAATCTATAAAACAGATAAATGGGAGTTAGAGGAAGCGTTAACCGCTCCACCTGGAACGATTAGACATAATTACAAAGGAAGATATGAGAAATGGATTAGAAAAGCTCAAGAAAACGGAATAAACGCTAGTACTTTTTATAGCAGGATAAATGTTCTTGGATGGGGATATGAAGAAGCGGTTACAAGACCAATCAACGGAGCTAAAGCTGAGAGAAGGTGTTGGATAGATATCGCAAAACAGAACGGTATTGGTTACTCAACTTTTATATCGAGAGTAAATATTCATGGTTGGGATTTAGAAAAGGCGGCAACAAAACCAGTAAAAAATACAGGGAAACGTTGCTCAGTAAAAGATAAGGAGGAAATATCGTGAGGTATTACGGCCCTGTTATCACTGATGAAAATTACGAGAAAGCAGCTAATAATGGAATTAGCAAATTAAATGTATATCAACGCGTTAATAATTACGGATGGGAATTAGAACGCGCTATAACAGTTCCGGTTAGAAGGAGAAAAGGCGAAATTAAAGCTAGTATGGTTATGATCGCTGAACGTAATGGAATCAGTAGGATAACCTTTTGGAAAAGAGTTAAAGGTGGTATGGATCTGTATGAAGCGGCAACGAAACCGAAAGGGTATGCGGCACACTTGGAATTAGCAAGAAAAAACGGAATCAAGGACGTTACTTTTTACCAACGGGTTAAAAGAGGAATGGATCCTTACGAAGCGGCTACGAAGCCAGTAATGAATCGTAGAGAAGTACAGCAGATAAGTTAGGAGGCAACATGGAAAGGCAAGACGTTTTAATCAACAAATTAATCGATATTAACATATACAAGCTACCGGATGGGCGCGACTTATTTGAAGGGTCGATTGAAGAACTGACGGGGCTGTTAGAAAGGGATGGGGAAGATGAATAAAACATTTGAATACGGGTTCGGAGCGATTGCAGTAACAAAATCTAATATGATATCACGTGGAGAAAATATGGAGTCTCTGTGCTTGGTTGATATCACTGAATGTGTAAGTGACGATGAAATATCTACAATGGATCAGAAAGAAATTGGACAGTATATAGATTTTCTGCAAGAGGTACGTAATGAAATGATTGAGATTGATAAGAAGGAAGGTGAAAAGTAATGAAATCAAAAGAGAATGGGGTTTATGAAATCACTAAGTTAATTAGCGAAGCAAAGGGAGGTAAGTGATGAAAAAAGAAACCGCAATGCAGGTGCAAAGCGAACTTGAGGTAGTAGAGGATGAGATTCGCAAAATGGAATATCACTTGGTTGGATTGGATAACGAGAAGCGGAAGACGAAGCTTTCATTGGAAGTGTTGAAGAAACAGAAAGAGAAATTGAAAAGTTACTTATAAGGAGCGAAACGGAATGTTAAACATACAAAAGATTTTTGAAGCACAGGACAAGCTAGATCGTAAAGTTGTTGAGGTTCATGGGTTAGAAGGCAAAAACCTAACTGGCGATGTTACACACGCATTATTTACGGAGTTAGGTGAGTTAAGTAATGAGATTGGGTTCTTCAAGTATTGGAAGAAGAACAAAAAGAATGATAAGGCGCGTCAGTATGATGAATGGGCGGATTGCATGCACTTTATGGCTAGTTTGGGTAATAAGTACGGACATTTAGAAATTCTGCTGAACGAAGATTTACAGGCAGCTATTGCTGATGATATAAACAACACTCAATCACTCTCATATCATAGGTTGTTTGAAATAGTCTATACGGCAGATTTTAGTGTTCCGAGAGAGTACACAATTTCATTAGCTTCAATAGTAGTAATCGGATTGAAATTAGGCATGACATTTGAAGATATGGAAAAGTCGTACTTTGATAAGAACCAAGTTAACTATGATCGACTAGCGAGCGGATATTAAGACAAAATTTGAATTTTGTACAAAAATACACAGAGTGATAAGTACAGTTCTATAAATAAAAGCTCCACTCTCAAAAGGGTGAGAGTGGAGCCTATGGATGAAATTACTGAGTTCTTGGGATGGTGAACATCAGCACATAAATAATAGCATGAGTATTCGGAAAAAACATTGAATAAATGTTTCCGATTTTTCAAATTATAGTTAATTAATTTTTATTAAACAAAAGCGTTATTTGGTCGGAAATGGCAGGTAATTGACCAAATTACCTGCCATGTGCCTAAACAGTCCGGAGGGGTAAAACTCCGTTTTGAAAGAGTGTAGCTGACTCATAGATAGTATGTGTAATGTGGAAAAGATTATTCGTAAAGGGGAATGAAGATGGACGATATTAAGTTCCGAGCATGGGACAAAGTAATGGAGAAAATGTATGAAGTCGGATTTATAGACTTCGCTAAAGAAAGAGTGCAATTAGCACATATCGTTGATGGTATTTGTTATGCGGCGTACATCTCTCCTTTAAAAGATGTTGAGCTACTTCAATACACGGGAATTAAGGATGTAAAAGGTAAAGAAATTTACGAAGGGGACATTGTCTATCAAGAATTTCATGATCGTATGGAAGAAACAGATGGATTCTCAGGAGCAGTTAAGCAGATGGAAGGCGCTTGGTGGATTTGCAACGGGGTAGATCACGCTGAATTATTGTGGAGTGAATTAAATCTAAATCATGTAAAAGGTAATATCTATGAGAATTTAGAGCTATTAGAAAACTGGACAAAATAGTTATTTTGAGAAGATGGAAAATTAAAGTGTTTTATAAATTTTAGACTTATGTATAGAAAGAGTAATCATAAAAAGAATATTGCA
>NZ_JBKFAQ010000002.1:0-749693 GCF_053345735.1 Bacillus sp. D48C | reverse complement strand
TAGAACGATTTGTATTTTTTCATCAGCTGTAAATTTAGCCATAGAAAAACTGCACCCCAATTGTTAGACTGTGTCTAACAATTGGGGTGCAGTTCAACTATCTGCTCTTTTTTTATTGATTTTAGTAAGTTGAATATAGAGTAGTGGTGAGACATTATGTTAAGATTCTCCTTTAGTTTCGGATTAAAGTTTTTTTATATTTTTTTAAAATGACGGACATAAAAACGCATATACCTTCGAATTATATATATGGATAACATAAATATGTATATAAAAGGGGAGAAATAAGATGAGAGAAAAAAAAGAAATGTTTCAAGAAATTGCTGAGGTGTTAAAGGTATTGGCGCATCCCGTTCGTCTATCTTTAGTAAAAATAATGCTTGCAAAAGGCCCTACTAATGTAACAACAATGTATGGGGATTTACAAATGCCTCAAAGTACAATTAGTCAACATTTATCTAAACTAAAAGCTGCTAAAATGGTTACAGGTACTCGGAAAGGATTAGAAATTTATTATGAGGTAACGGACAATCGCACAAAATCAATATTAGCATGTTTAGTTTAAATACTGATTGTCTAGACATTAAGAAGAGGATGAAAAAGTAATTCTTTGACTACAATTTTTAAGATTTTATACAAAAGTAATATGTATAAGTGCATGTGATTTTCTTACTAACATAAGTTGTATGTAGGGTGGTTATTAATTTGTTATACTTCTTAATTAGCTTATTTTATTAAAAATTAGTAAGGTGAAGGATTATTTATGTACACATGAAATATTTTATAAAGAGTACGACTTTACTCCAAAGTTACATTTTTAGTTTTTTATCTATAGATCTAATACTAAAGGGAAAATAACTGAAATATAAATGTAATTGAAAGGAGTGGAGTAACAATGGAGGTAAGCCTTTTTTTAGGATTTTTTTGGGGGTGGATAACGGTTATCATCTCAGGAATACTTTTTGTACGACCATCTATACTACGTGAACTGAAAAAATTAGTGGTAGAAGACAGAGGATTTGGAATTATGTATGGCTTTCTATCAATTTTCCTCGGGTTAGGTACTGTTATCTTACATAATGTTTGGACACTTAATTGGCAGGGACTCATTACACTTATTGCATGGCTCGCACTATTAAAAGGGATTTATGTAATTGCATATCCTGAACCATCCAAGAAAACCGATTTTGAAGTAAGAGTACTATCTACTCGTATAGTGCTTGCTATCCTTGGTGCTTTATCTTTATGGATGCTTTTCATACTTTATATGAAATAGAGACAAATATTTTTGATCATGGGAGTATATAGGTGAGGAGTTTTGGGTAGTCCTTTGGAACGGGATTTTATAGTTAACTGTAAATATAGTGTTTCTTCCCTTGTAGATATGTTTTTATAAATAGTGAGATGGGCAAAACGAAAAGAGTCCTAAATAAATAGGATTCTTTTCGTTTTATAAAAGTGAACTTATTTTGTATCACTAATACAATGGATGATTATTTTTCCGGACTATTCGCAGTTATCTATCTTGGTATACTCAATGGTGGCTATGTGACCATCCGGTCGAATCAAAACGGTATCTATATTTTTTAACTTGGAATCTTGTATTTCTCCTATTATCACCTTTATGTGTGAATCAATATTTATTTTATTTATCTTATCTATATAAGTAGGGTGTATTAATAAAATAAATTTACCATCCTGCATTAATTCAAAGAGTTTATAACTTTTCTTATTTAGAGAAGAAATAGTGAGGTTTGTACATCTTTTTCCTATCAATGGATGCCTTTCTATATCGTGCATCGACGAATACATTATCCCTAAGCCACTTACTCTTTCAGATAAATCTTGATTTATCTCGGGGTATGTAAGTAGGTACGAAAATAAATCCCTCAATTCCATTCCTGCGTTTGAAAAGTTTATCATTAATTGTTCTTGCGCTTGTACTTCCTTGAAAAATTGTTTTCCCACAGCATGTCTTTCAATATGATAACTTTCTAATAGGCTTTCATATTTTTTTTGTTTTATTGCGAGTCCTAATTTCCATCCTATATTAAAAGCATCTTGTAGACCTACATTCAAACCTTGTCCTCCAGCAGGGAAATGAATATGTGCTGCATCCCCAGCTAAGAATACACGCTTATGTTGATAAGTATTTGCTAGTTTGGTTGCATTGCCAAAACGAGAAAGCCATATTGTGCTCTTAATTTGAAGATGTTTACCTGTAATACTATAAATACTATCTATAAACTCTTTTTCTGTAACAGCAACATGAACAGGTATTGTCTGATTCTTAGGGTCAATAATTGCAAAACGAAATACATCAGGTGTAATAGGTACCATCATTAATATCCCATTTATATTAGAAGTAGATAAAAATGGATTATCTGGTATACCTTCTAAAATAACATCACCTAATATAGCGGTAGTTGTTGTGTTTGTTCCATTAAATGGTATATTTGATAATTCACGAACTATACTTCTTGCTCCATCAGCTCCTATTACATATGGAACTTCTATTTTATATATTGTTTCTCTTTGTTCTATTTCTAGTTGTACGAATGTTTCATATTGTTTTAAGTCTTTCAGAGTATGCCCGCGTTTAATGACTACGCCTAATTCTAATGCATGTTCTTCTAATATTTCTTCTGTAATAGATTGGGGAATAAAAAGTGTATACGGAAAATCAGTATTTAAATTTTTAAAGTTTAATCTTGTATCTAAGGCAGAAAAATGACTTGTATTTAATTTCTGTCCTCTAGCTAAAAATCTATCTGCAATACCTCTCATAGCCATCAATTCTAAGGAACGAGGGTGTAGTGTGAGTGCTCTAGAATTTCGTACCCGGTCTAATCTTCTCTCTAAAACAACAACTTTTACGCCTTGGATAGCTAATTCACATGCTGCCATAAGTCCAACTGGACCACCACCAACTACCGCTACATCATAATAATTGTCCATATCATGCCCTCCATTTATTTAATTGTTTAAGAGCTAATGTGAAAAATTGTAAATAGATTAATGATATCTATTGTACATATATAATTATACTTCATTTTAGTTTCTTCGGAAACTAAAATGAAGTTCCTAGGAGAAGTCTACATAGTAAGTGTGTAGTTAAAGCTATATATCGTTTCTGCAGCTTCTTCTGCTTGTGCTATTTTTGCTAAAAATGCTACTGCTGTAGTTCCATATGGGAGTTGTAAAGGTCTTTCCGCTATTCGTAGTTTTAATGAAGTAGTAGTGGTTTTAACTCGACTTCAAATAATTCGCTTTCAATTTCATTAAGTGCATACATTGATACAGGGTGTGGAGAGGTATTAGATAAGACTTGTGATGAAAGAAGTGCTCCTGATGAGGAGTAAAATGTAACAAACACTTGTGAAAATGGAGGGACCATAATGATTACACGGTCAGTTTTTTGTAACGTATTAACCAACTCCAAAATAATATAGTTTTATAAAAATCAAAAAAAAAAATAGATAAATATAAAGATATTATTATGGGTACTTTTCCGATAGTGAATTAAGAAAATTAATAAACTCTTTATTTTATTGTAAATAATTTAAGAGCACACAAATATGCGCGCTCTTAGAATAGAAAGGTAGTTTTCTATGAGTAGGGAGTCCTCATATAATAAAATATGCTTGTCCAATTTAAATGTGAGAAGTTTTTTATAAAAATGCTATTTGGTAAGTCTATGTGAAAAATCACCTTGTACAGGAACTCTTTGCAAAGTATTTTGTCTGCAGTCATGATTATTAAAGTTGATGAGAGCTGTTATTCGACTAATAAAACCACATCTCAAATTGTTGACTATATGTCTAACAACTAGGATGCGGTTCAATGAATAAAAAGTGTCCGAGCAAAATATAAGGTGAAAAGTATAAGATACTTTTGTTATAAAGAGTATTTATAGATGAATGTTATTGTTTTTTATTTCTGAAAGATTTGGGGTTCTAAATTACGAGTTGTTGGAGTCCCTCTAATATAAAATTTCAGTAGAAATATTGAACTACTAATATGAATGTAGAAGATTTAATAAAGACGGTAATGTTTTTTTAGTCATGTAATCTTTTCAATTGATGATCTTTTCCCCATTCACATAGTTCATCCATAATTTGCATTAAAGATTTCCCATATTCGCTTATTGTGTACTCAACCTTTGGTGGAACTTCTTGATATACAGTACGATGGATAATTCCATCAGCTTCAAGTTGCCGAAGTTGTTGAGTCAGAACTTTTTGCGTAATGTTTGGAATTTCTCGTCGGATTTCATTTGTTCGCATTTTTCCATCTATTAAGACACATAAAATATGAACTTTCCATTTTCCGCCGATTACGTCGAGTGTCGTTGCAATTGGGCAGTCATCATTTTGATTCATATAACACCTCCACAGGTACTTTAAGGTTCCTATAGCACTTTAAAGTACGTACTTTTCAATTATATGTGACTCATTCATACTAATACGTAAAGGGTTGAATAATTTATAAAGGGGATGAAAAATGATGAAAACACTTGTAATTGTAGCACATCCTGATATTGAAAAATCAAAAATTAATAAAAGATGGATTGAAGAACTTGAGAAATATTCGGATGAAATTACGGTGCATGAATTGTATAAAGTGGCACCGAATTGGGAGTTTAATGTGGAAGAGGAACAAAAGCTGTTAGTAGAACATGACCGATATATATTTCAATTTCCTCTCTACTGGTACAGCTCACCACCTTTATTGAAAAAATGGTTCGATGATGTATTAACATATGGGTTTGCATACGGATCACAAGGAGATAAAGTGAAGGGAAAAGAATTTGGTGTAGCTATTTCTATAGGTGGATTAGAAAAAGACTATGAAAATAGTGGGATTACAATGGATGAGTTGACGAAACCATTCCAAGCTACATGCTTATATACAGGTATGGAATTTATACCTTCCTTTTATTTATATGGTGCAGAATATAAACTAAGTGATGAAGAGATTGATAAAAGTGCACCTGAATATGTGCAATATGTGATGAACAAGAAGTATTCTAATATATAATGAAAAATAGCCATTTACTTGTGAAGTAAATGGCTATTTTATATTCTTCTTATATTCACTAAGTGTAATCTTTAGTAAATTAATAGTTAATCTGGTAAAATAAAAAACCTAACATATATAAAGGGGAGTTTTACTTGAGAACGATGCAAAAATTATTACAAAAAAGAGCAATGCAATCACCAAATTTGGAAGCGCTTGTAGGCGGAGAGAAAAGGTATTCGTTTCAGCAGTATAATGAACGAGTAAATCAGCTTGCACATTATTTGTTACATAATGGTGTGCAAAGAGGAGACCGTATAGGAATACTATGCAAAAATAATCACCCGTTTCCAAGCGTTATGATGGCAAGTTTAAAAATTGGAGCGGTATGTATTCCGCTAAATCATCAGCTTACTGCTTATGAATTAGAAACGATTGTAAAAGAAGCGAAATTAAAAGTATTAGTTATTGATGAAGAATTTAGTGAAGTATTATTAAAGATTGATGCTGTTAAAGAAATCCCTTATGTAATTCAAACGACAAAAGAAGGCTTTGGTTCATTTGAATTAGAGTTGCAAAAACAGCCAACGTCAGAACCGAACGTAGAAGTTCATGAAGAAGACGATGCCATTTACTTATTTACTTCAGGAACGACTGGACAGGCGAAAGCATGTGTAATTGGACATAAAAACTTGCATCATTATTTTGCTGAAATTGCGGGCCAAAGAGAAATCCCAGCAGGTGAACGTTTTTTATCCGTGCATCCATTGTTCCATATGAGTGGCGTGCTTTCTATTTTAAATTGTATTTATCATGGCGTTACGATGATTTTCTTAGCTGATTCGAATCCTGCTATTATTTGGGATAAGATTGAAGAAGAGAAAATTACTACGATGCTTGCGTTCCCAGCTGTTTATAGTTACATGCTTGATGAGCTAAATAAAAAAGAACGTAACATTTCAACCTTTAAAGTAGCACAAAGCGGTGGTACAAAAGTGCCAGAAACACTCATTCAAAAATATATGGAAAAAGGAATATATATGGTGCAAGGCTATGGCAGTACAGAAGGTTGGGTTGTAACCTCATGGCATCCAATGATGGGAAAAGAAAAGATGTCTTCTGTAGGAAAAACACTGAAACATGTAGAGGTGAAAATTGTTCATCCAGAAACAGGTGATGAACTAACAACAAATGAAGTCGGAGAGATTCATGTAAGAAGTCCATACATGTTTAAAGGATATTGGAATAATGAAAAGGCGACAAAGAAGGTAGTGAAAGATAATTGGTTTAACATGGGTGATGCTGGCATGATAGATGACGACGGATTCCTGCATATTATGGGAAGATATAAAGACGTTATTATACGCGGTGGTGACAATGTATATCCAGATCAAGTAGAAGATGTTATTCATGAAATACATGGTGTTTTAGAAGTTGCAGTAGTTGGAGTTCCAGATGACTTTTGGGGAGAAGTTCCAAGAGCTTACATTGTGAAGGATGGCGAAACAACATTAACAGAAGAAAGTATTACTCAGTATTGTAAGGAGAAATTAGCCAGTTACAAAATACCAGAAGTGGTATTCATAGAAGAATTACCGAAAAATGCTTTAGGAAAAGTGTTGAAGAGGGAATTACGAGATGTAGTTCTTATGAAATAGAAAATTATGAAACGATGGAGAACCCAGTTATGTATAAAGCATGACTGGGTTTTTATGTATCAAAAACATAATAATTTACTAGATTTTGTATTTCATGTAAGATAATAAAGAATATTCAATTAATAATTCGAGGGATGAAATTAAATGAAGCTACCGTTATTAGAAGTAGAGACGGATAGACTCATTATCCGTCCATTTCAAAAAGATGATTACGAAAGTTGGTTAGATGGATTTAATAAGAGACTGCCATCGCAGTATAAATATGACGATGGCTATCAAGTTCTGGTATCATCAACAAAAGCATGGTTCACGGAATGGATAAGAGGTTTTGATGAAGCAGCACATAGAGATGAGATGTATGTATTAGGCATTTTTCGTAAAGAAGACGGAGCTAATATTGGAAAGTTAGAGCTGATAAAAATTTTACGAATGGATTACCAATGGGCGATGATGGGGTATTCCATACATAATCAATACTGGAAAAATGGATATGGCATAGAAAGCGTGAAAGCTGCGTTATCGTTATTTTATAATAGTCTTCATTTTCATAGAATTGAATTACATATACATGTTGATAATGAGCCATCTGTTCGTCTTGCGGAACGATCAGGTTTTTCTTTTGAATGCGAGAGAGAGGCGTTTTCTTTAGAGAATGGTAAGTGGATGGATTTTCTTATTTATTATAAAAATAAAGAAATGAACAAATAAGGAGAAAAGAAAATGAAGACTATAAACGTATTTCATTACGACGCATTTACGAATAAACCAAATAAGGGAAATCCAGCAGGTATTGTATTAGAAGCAGATGGATTAACGGAAGAGAAAATGCAAATTATTGCTGAAAAAGTTGGATATAACGAAACAACTTTTGTTCTTTCTTCAGAAGTAGGAGATATAAGAATGCGTTATTTTACACCTGGTTTTGAAATGGATTTATGTGGTCATGGGACAGTAGGGACGATATATGCTTTGCGCGAAAAAGGTTTATTAGAAGAGAAAAGTAACCTTACGATTGAAACGAAGGCTGGGATTTTACCGATACAAATAGGTGTAAATAAAAATGGAGAAACCTTTATTAAAATGAGACAGGCAGCACCTCAGTTTAAAGAATTTACAGGTTCAAAAGAAAAATTAGCTCATAGTATTGGTTTAGAAATAAATGATTTAGATGTAAGTTTACCGATTGTATATGGAAGTACTGGTAATTGGACTGTAATTGTACCGATTAAAAATCTTAATGCATGCGAGAGAATGAAACCTAATAATGCTGCATTTCCATCAGTATTAAAAGAAATACCTAATGCTTCTATTCACCCAATTTGTCTAGAAACTTATGATGAACTAGCACAAATGCACGGCCGTCATTTTTCATCAGCTTACGCTGGGACGATTGAAGATCCAGTGACAGGAACAGCTTCAGGTGTAATGGGAGCGTATTATGCGGAGTATTTAGAGAAAGATTTTGAACATGAATTGGATTTAATCGTTGAGCAAGGACAGGAAATAAATAAAGATGGTCGTGTAACTGTTTATGTAACGAAAGAGATAGAAAACGAGAAGTTACAAATAGATATTGCTGGAACAGCGGTGTATGTGAAAGAGTTTGAAGTTTCAATATAAAGTGAAACTTTAATCAGTGGGGGTTTTACTGCCCGGTGAATAGCAAGATAAAAAAGAAAGCCCGGAATACATCCGGACTTTCATTATCTGTTCAATACTTCAA
Source organism: Bacillus sp. D48C (assembly GCF_053345735.1). Classification (NCBI taxonomy): domain Bacteria; kingdom Bacillati; phylum Bacillota; class Bacilli; order Caryophanales; family Bacillaceae; genus Bacillus; species Bacillus sp. D48C. The sequence goes on along the minus strand of NZ_JBKFAQ010000002.1, from coordinate 741,293 downwards.
TGTACGAACCATTTCCGGTTGTTCTTAAAGCGGAGCGGAAATTATTATTTTCTAACGCCACAGCAACTTGTTGTAACTGCTGTGCATCATCATGATGGATAAGTAAGCTGTCAGCACCGCTTTCTTCTATATGAATGTGTTCGACATTTCCGATAGCATCATGTACAGCTTTTAAAAATTCAGGTTTCATGGTGTCCTCCTATATGTATGTAACGTTGTTATTTAGTATTTCCTTATTTTTGAAATATAAAAGTAAATGAAAGGAGAAATAAAATGAATATAACGCAGTTTAACGAACAGATAACATCATTATTTGAAGAGCATCTTCACAAATATGGCGATGATGAATATGGTTTTACTCATATAAGTAAAGATGAATTTCACAAAATCGGTTACACAACAAATCTGACATTAGAGACGATTGAAGAAGCGTATAAAAATGGAGTCGATATGATAGTTACACATCATGCGCCGTGGAGTTTTTTATTTGGTATGGAAAAGGCTTGTATTGAGAAATTGAAGCAATATGAAATGAATCATTTTTGGATTCATTTGCCGTTAGATTTTGTAAAGTTTGGCACGTGTACGTCGTTATTTAACGGAATTGGGATAGATACAATACTAGAATATTCCACGTATGAGGAAGAAGAACTACCGGGAATAGGAGAATATAAAGAAGCGATTCCTTTTTCAAACTTAGTTGGAAAACTGGAAGAAAAAATGGAAGAGAAAGTGAAGAGCTGGAGAAATCATGATAAACCAGTAAAACGGATTGCGATTTTAACCGGTGCAGGAAACAATACAAATTTAATTGAACGTGCATTAGAAAAAGGATGTGACACGTACATAACAGGTGAAAAAACATTATATACAGTGCAACATGCGAAATTTAAAGGGATTAATTTAATTGTAGGCAGTCATACTTTTACAGAAGTGTTTGGTGTAGAAAGTTTGGCTCATAAATTACAAGACAGAGACCCGGCAATAGAAATTATTAGAGTATATGAAGAGCATTTAGAGTGATGAAATCACATCACATTACCATAAATGGAATGAACTATATGATGGAATATTGAAGAAAGCCATTGTAATAAAATAAAATTGTTGTTTGCTATATTAGGATGGTTGGCAGGATTCCCCTCACGTTTGTCAAATAATAGTAAAGTTGTCTTTTGAATTAAGGGAATATTCCGAATTAAAGGGTGAGAGAATGGAAATTTCAATAATCACTGCACAACTAATTAAGGAAAAAGTTATTTCACATTATCCAAATAGCGTAAAAGCATTAAACGGGGGAACGACAAGTACTGTATATTTGTTGGATGAACAATACGTTGTAAAGTTGAATGAATCGGATGTCATACGTGAAGAAGCTTATTTTCTTCAGTTTTATAAAAAGGACGAATTATTTCCAAAGCTTTTATATAAGGAACCTTTAAATCGCTATATTGTTTACTCATTCCTTGAGGGCACAACGTCTTGCAAACTAGGCCATAAACGGAGTGTTCTTTGTAAACTTGTAAAGGAAGTTATCAATAAGTATGAAGTGGCTACAGAGGTTGATGGCTGGGGATGGAAAGAAAATCTGCTTCAATCTTGGAGTGAATTTTTAACAACAAATGTGATAGAAGCTCATGAAAATGTAAGACGTTACATAAGTGAAGAAGAGTATAGAACGGTTCTTAATTTAGCAAATAGGGATGCTGGAATAAATCAGCCATTTTTATTGCATGGTGATCTTGGATTTCATAACTTTATATTTAAAGAGAATAAACTGCACGGTGTAATTGATCCTTTACCAGTGTTAGGAGATCCTATATACGATTTAATTTACGCGTTTTGTTCAACTCCGGAAAATTTAACAAAAGAAACAATTAATTATGCGATGAAACAGTGTGTATTTCATAAAAAAGACTGTGATTTATATGAAGAAATAGTCATAGGATTATATTTACGTATAGACACATGTTTAAGACATCACCCGAAAGATTTAGAAGATTATTTAATAGCTTGGCGTTATTGGATGGGTGAAATTAAGCCGGCTTTATAGCACAAATATTTTGGGGGGAGATAGTGAAATGAATGTTGCAGAAGCGAAAAAGGATTTAGCAATAAAAACGAAGAGAGGCTTACCGATTATATTAGCCGGCGTTTTATTTTGGATAGTTATGAGTATAACGGGATTTGTTCTTTCTGAAAAACAAGTGGTGTGGGTATATTTAATCGGTATGGGCTGTGTGTTTCCTTTTGGCTTAATGATAGCTGCTATATTGAAAATTGATATGTTTGCGAAAGGAAATCCGTTAGGGGTTTTGGCAGGCTTAATTGGTGGGATAAATGTATTGAATATTCCACTTGTATTACTTGCCTATTTTCAATTTCCAGAATGGTTACCTTTTGTAGTAGCGATGTTAATAGGTGTTCATTTTATTCCGTACGTATGGATTTATGAAAGTAAAAGTTATGGTTTATTGTCAGTAGGGACTGTATTTGTAACGTCAGTTTGTGGGATTCTTTTTGCAGAAAAAGGATTTATTGTAATTCCATTATCGGTTACAGTTGTCTATTTACTTACTTTTATAAGTTTGTTAATTGAAAATAAAAAAGCAGATCATTATCAACAAAAGTCAGCTTAATAAAGAAATAGGGATAGGGGGAATTATTATGGAAAATTTCGTTTGTACAACGTGTGGTGTGCAGTATGCAGCGAGTGTAGAAGAACCGGTGAGTTGTCATATTTGTGATGAAGAGAGGCAATATGTTAACCAAAAAGGACAATCTTGGACGACACTAGAAAGCTTACAAACAGGTGATACATATAAAAATGAAATAATCGAAGAGGAAAATGGACTTTATAGTATTACGACAAAACCAGGATTTGCGATCGGTCAAACTGCATTTATAGTGAAAACAGAGTCATATCGTTTACTATGGGACTGTATTACGTATTTAGATGAAACGACAATTGAGAAGATAAAAGAGCTTGGTGGATTAGATGCAATTGCATTGTCTCATCCGCATTATTATTCAACGCAGGTAGAATGGGCGGAGACATTTGATGTACCAATTTATATACATGAAGATGATAAAGAGTGGGTAATGCGCCCGAGTAGTCGTATTATTTACTGGTCTGGAGAGTCATTACAATTAGCTGATGGATTAGTCATTCATCGTTTAGGGGGACATTTTAAAGGTGGATCTGTCTTACATTGGGAAGAAGGTAATGATGGAAAAGGGATTTTGTTAACAGGTGATATTATTCAAGTTGTAGCGGATGAAAGGTGGGTAAGCTTCATGTACAGCTATCCAAACTTAATTCCACTACCAGCGAGAAAAGTGGAAGAAATGGTGAATCGAGTGAAGCTGTTACAGTTTAATCGTTTATACAACGCTTTTCATCGAGTAGTAAAAGAAAATGCAAATGAGGCAGTTGAACGTTCTGCTGAAAGATATATAAAAGCAATAGAAGGAAAGTTGTTTCATACGTAAAAGGAGAATAGCTTAATGAAAACGTTAGTATGCTTTGGAGATAGTATTACAGCTGATGAAACATTTTTTAATGGAATGCCGAGATTAACACCACGTTTGCAAGAGGTGTTTCCGAACTGGAAAATAGTGAATGCAGGTATTCCAGGTGATAATACATTTGATGCGTTAAATAGAATTGAAGAAGATGTAATATCATATAAACCAGATTTCGTAACAGTTTTTCTTGGTACGAATGATGCAGTCCCTTTTTCTCAAGTGTCATTACAAGCATATAAAGAAAACTTAGAGAAGATTGTGAACCAAATTTCATCAAATAAAGTACTACTGATTAGTCCTGCACCAGTTGATGAAGAAAGACAGCATAACAGAACAAATAGAGTACTTGGTCAGTATGCAGACGTGGTGGAGGAAGTGGCGAGGGAAACAGGAAGTTATTTTCTAAACGTATTCGCTGAAATGATTCAAGAACGGGATTATAAAAGATTTGTAGAAAATGATGAAAAAGATGGATTACACTTTGGACCAGAAGGTTATGAGTATGTAGCGAAGTTAATTGGTGAAAAGTTAAAAGGGATTTTATAAGGAGCAAAGCACTTAGTGTTTTGCTTTTTCTTATTTCTTTCGCAGTCCATAAACTTATTGATTGCTGTAATTTGGACAAACGTTTTGCATTTGTATGTGCGTAAAAGGCTAGTACTGTTTTAAAGTAATATAAATTTATTTTTTAAAATTTATATTTCGTAGTTGAAAATCAATAAAGGTGTAACTATAATAGTTACAGTAAGTTCGTTGTTTTGAAATGTACACATTGAATTACAAGAATGAAGGGAGTTTTTATGTAAATCAAAAAGTTATAAAAATCTATTAATTTTTATAATGAGATAAAATGTTTTTTGTTCGTACAAATTATTAAATATGTTATTTCTAATAGAAAACTAGAGGTGGAAAAATGAAAAATTTTAAGGGTATGTTGATATCATCACTTGCAATTACAACTTTTGCTGGGGTAGGTACGACATTTGTAACAAATACAGTACATGCTGCTAATAACGATTCTAGTAAAATACAAGTTCGTTCTAATAAGAGTATAAACACAACAACTGGCTCGAGAGGGCCTGTATTATCAGTCAATCCTTATGATGAACCTAGATTTTCGAGACAGGGATATCTTGAAGAGGCACCTTTAGGAATTAATGCTCCTTATGCTTGGGGAATTAAAGGAGGAAATGGTCAGGGAGCAACTTTTGTAGATTTGGAAGAAGGCTGGTTATTAAATCATGAAGATTTAGTCGGTCAAAATATTGAATTTATGTCTGGAAAAATGAGTAATGATCTTTCTCACGGTACTTCAGTTCTAGGTGTTGTTTCTGCAGCTGACAATGGAATTGGGAACATTGGGATTGCACCAAAAGCAAAGGCAAAAGTAATTTCAGTGATCCGAGATAATGGGAGAATCGATGTAAGAGATGCTATTTTAAGTGCCGTAGATTCTTTACAGGCTGGAGATGTTTTATTAATTGAAGAATCCTTTAAATATGATGGATATGGAGATGACCCTTTACCAGTCGAAGTGTATCCTAGTATATTTAACGCAATTCGCAAAGGGACAGATAAAGGCATTATTATTGTAGAAGCAGCTGGTAATGGTGGGATTGATTTAGATGAATTTAAAGACCGTAATGGTAAACAGATTTTAAATCGAAATAGTCCAGACTTTAAAGATTCAGGATCTATTATAGTTGGAGCATCTACTGCAAGAGTTCCTCATAAACGTTTAGCTTTCTCTAACTATGGTAGTAGAATTGATGTATATGGTTGGGGAGAATATGTTGATACATTAGATACATATCAAAATCAAAATAGTAAAGGACAAAAAATTACAGATCAGAACATAATTAATCGTTATACTCCTAATTTCCGTGGTACTTCTAGCGCTTCGCCTATAATTGCTGGGGCTGCTGTATCGATTCAAGGGATTGCTAAAGAACATTTAGGTAAGGCATATTCACCAAAAGAATTGAGAGCAATTTTAAGTAATCCAAATACAGGCACAAAGTCTAATAACCCATCATCTGATAAAATAGGGGTTTTACCAGATTTAAGGGCGATTTTGTCTAACCTTGGATATAATAGTGATTTGACTACCAATGATCCTATGGTATTTCCAGATAACATAGAAAAAAATGAAGGAAAAGAAAATTCAACTTTCGTATTTCCAGGTGAAGAAACAAAAAGAACAGGTGATAAAAATTCAACTGTAACCTTCCCAGAAGAAGATTTAAAACAAGAGGAAAAAGAAGAGGGATTAATTGTTTTTCCTGATTAATAAAAAAATACTACCTTCCATTTGGAGGTAGTATTTTTTATTTCTTGTCATTAACAAGCAGGCATGAAAGTTGTATTTGTTTATCTTTCATAATGAATTTAACCACAAAGTCGAATATTTGACTGTTAATTAACTTTTTCTTCTCAATCAATTATATTAATTAATCTAGAAATGCTTGCTGCAATGCTTTGAGCCCATCGCTGTATATACCATGGAACAGATTAATTGCCTCTTCATCACTAACTTCAACAGGAGTGAACGTACCAGACCACTCTACTAATGATGTGTTACTTTCAGCACCTTTTTTCACCCGGATTGTAGATAAATAATTAGTGACCGGGAACGGTGCATTCATGATTGAATACGTGTAGTAGCGTTCCTTATCATTGAATACTTCTAAGCGTTCTATAATTGTATCACCATCTGGATTAGCTAGATGACGTACACGACCGCCTTCAGTTAATTTACTACTAGGTATATAAGGTAACCAGTCTGGAAGGGAGTTGAAACCTCCGATTAATTGCCATACTTGTTCAGGTGATCCGAAAATTTCCATAGATATAGTAGTATATGCCATGTTCATTACGCTCCTTTTCATCCCGGTATTTACGGGTAAATAATCAGTAGGGGATAAACCGCCCCACTGATTAAAGTTTCACTTTATAGGTCCATAACTTATAGTGAGAATGAATTTTATCGTGGATTTTTTATTTGATATATAATTATAAAGTTAAAACTATATACTTTTAATGATTAAATTATATAATAAATATAGAAACGAAAATTTATGAGCAAGGAAGTTGAAAAATATGACATTAACAATGGGCTTTATTGGATTTGGAAAGTCAGCTAACCGCTATCACTTACCTTATGTAAACACACGTAATAATATAAAAATAAAAACGATTTTTGTACGTCAAATAAATGAAAAATTAGCGGCTCCATATAAGGAAAAAGGTGTTTACTTCACTACTGATTTGGATGAATTGTTGAATGACAAAGAAATTCAAGTGGTGACGGTCTGTACGCCAGCACATACGCATTACGAATTAGCGAAAAAAGTTATACTTGCTGGAAAGTCAGTTATCGTTGAAAAACCATTTTGCGATACAGTGGAACATGCGAAAGAATTATTAGCTTTAGGACGAGAAAAAGGTGTAGTAGTTATGCCTTATCAAAACCGCCGTTTTGATGGTGATTTTTTAGCTGTGAAGCAAGTAGTTGAACAAGGATTCCTTGGTGATATTATTGAGATTGAATCACATATTGATTATTTCCGTCCTGGTTCAATCACTCATGAAGCTCCAAAAGAAGAAGGTTCATTTTATAGTTTAGGTATTCATACGATGGACCGCATGATTTCACTATTCGGCCGTCCAGATACGGTGACATACGATATTCGTAATAATGAAATGGAAGGTGCGGTTGATAATTATTTCGATGTTGGTTTACATTACGGAAATCAGTTGAAGATTAAGCTGAAAACGAACCATGTCGTAGCAAAAGATTATCCACGCTTTATCGTCCATGGAACAAATGGATCATTTATTAAATATGGTGAAGATCAGCAGGAAAATGATTTGAAAGCGGGGATTATGCCTGAGAGTGCAGGGTTTGGTGAAGATTCACCGATGTACTATGGAGTTGCTAAATATCGTAATGCAAATGGTGACTGGATTGAAAAACAAATTAAAACGCCGCTTGGTGATTACGGTCGTTTCTATGATTCCGCGTATGAAACAATTATAAATGGTGCACCAAAACTTGTGAAAGACGAAGAAGCGGTAACGAATATTGAAATCTTAGAAAATGGATTTGCTGCCCCATCACCTTCAGTTTACAAACTTGAGGCTTTACATTTGAATGAATAGAAGAGAGTTTGCAGTATAAAGGAGGTATGAAAATGGCAAGCGGATCAACACAAGTAAAATACCTCGGCATTTATCAAAAGATTAAACAGCAAATTTTAGACGGTGAATATAAAATCAACGAAAAAATTCCGAGTAGCCCCGTCCTTGCTGAAGAATTTGGTGTTTCAGCCCTTACTATTAAGAAAGCGCTGGATCTATTAGTTAGAGATGGCTACATCATCCGCCGGCGCGGAAGCGGAACAGTGGTGCAAGATTGGCGTCAACAGGAAAAGGCACGAATGATTCAAACTTTAACGGGTACGAAAGCTGTATACGGCAGTGAGGTAGAAAGTAAAATTATCGAGTTTGCGATTGTTGGGGCTGATGAAGTAGTTGCTGAGAAATTGGGAGTTTCAATCGGTGATTTCGTCTATAAAATCATTCGCCTCCGCATCATTCACAGCATTCCGACGATTATGGAGCATACATGGATGCCAATTTCGGTTATCCCAGGTGTTGAGGCTTCTGTTTTAGAGGAGTCGATATACTCACATATTCAAAATAAACTTGGCCTTGAAGTAGGGACATCTGTTGTCAGGGTTAAAGGAATTCGCCCAGATGATAGGGAAAAGCAGTTTATGAACTTAACAAATCAGGATTTCCTAATGCGAGTTGAACAAGTAGCTTACTTAACGGATGGACGAACTTTTGAATATTCTTATGCAGATCATCTACCAGAAACCTTTGAGTTTGAAACAGTCATTACGGCAAAAAATTATAAAGAGACATAAAAAACGGTTGAGGCAAGTATTGTCTCAACCGTTTTTTTATCTTGGATAGAATTTACACATATAGTAGGAGCAGTTATTATTCATCGGCTGTAATCAGCATGGATGTGTTCCCGGTTTTTTCAAGATGAACTTCTCCCCAGGAACAGAGGGAATCGAGTATAGCTCCTAAAGACGAACCGTAATCGGTTAAAGAGTACTCTACTTTCGGTGGTACTTGGTCATATATTTTCCTTTGGATTACACCATCTTCTTCTAGTTCCCGTAATTGTTGCGTTAACATTTTTTGCGTAATACCAGGCATTAATCGTTTTAATTCACTCGTTCTTTTTGTCCCTTTTTTTAAATGACAAAGGATAACAACTTTCCACTTTCCGCCAATAACTTCTAAAGTCGCCTCTACAGGAATATTGTATGTTTTCATAAAAAAACTCCTTTGATGAATTTAGATTATAGTTTTGAGCCTAAATACGTTGTAATACTAAAATTATTTCTTTGTAGTGCCGATAACACTTTAAAGTACGTACTATTTATTGTGCGAAATGTCGTTCATAATAACTGATGTAAGAGAGAAGTAAGCAGAACTGCACTTTAAAGTGTATATATTACTTTTTAGTACCTATAACACTTTAAAGTACGTACTTTTTATTATGTTAAATATATTCCATAATAGCACTTGTAAGCAAGAAATGAATAAAATGTGCTTTGAAGTGCATTTGAGATTGGTTAGCTGTAATACTATGAGGACATTCATACAAAAGAAAACGATTTGTTGCGTTACAATAATTAATCCAAGACTTAACAGTTGATTAATCGAACTGTAAAGTTTAAAATTACAGTAAGATTTTTAGAAGTGAGTTGTCATCGTCTGTAAAATGTAGTTTCAACAATGTTATAGAAGAAGCATTTTGAAAAGAAATGAATAGTAGAGATAAACGAAACATTACGTGAATTTGATTCTAAACTGTAATTTTTTTTAATACATTTCAATAACCGATATGTAAAATGTACGTTTGATAAAAAACATTAAAGGAGTGAGTTAAATATGGTAATTCTATATACAACAGCAAGCTGTGCTTCATGCCGAAAAGCGAAAGCATGGCTTGAAGAGCATCAAATTGATTATATTGAAAAAAACATCGTATCAAATTCTATGACAGTTGATGAGCTTAAAGCAATTCTTCGTTTAACTGAAGAGGGGGCTAATGAAATTATTTCAACTAGATCCAAAACTTTTCAGGACTTAAATATAAATATTGAGGAGCTTTCGCTTAATGAATTTTATAAATTAATAATCGAGTATCCACTAATGTTGCGTCGCCCAATTATGCTGGATGAGAAAAGATTACAGATTGGTTTTAATGATGAAGAAATTCGCAAGTTTTTACCACGTAGCGTTCGAACATTTTTAAACATTGAACTGCAAAAATTGGCCAATTAATAAGTAATATTTTTTAGAAAAAGTTTTTTGAAAGGAGGAAGCAGAAGATGATTGAAGTATGTGTTACAGTTAATTATAATGATAGAAATTATCAAACAAATGTTATTGTGAGTAAAGATACGATTTGGACAAAAATTAAACAACTGGCAGAAGAACAAGTGAAGAAACAGTGGAGTGTTTAATTTTATTTTCAACTTAAAAAGCTAAATGAAGTTATCGGATATAGGCCAGACCGGATAGAATATAAAGGAATTAATTTTTTATGGTAAGAAGTATTCTATATGTTTTAACGTTCTAACCTATCTGTAATATTTATGGCTACAGTATGTTAATATATGAGAAACAATATTTTTAATCGTAGGAGGAAAACAATGAACAGCGACTTTACCTTGGCCATTCACAGTTTAACTTATTTAGCTTTACAGCCAGGCCGGATGTCAACAAGTAATGCTATTTCAGAAAGTGCAGGTGTACATCCAGTACGTATTCGTAAAGTACTAAGTTTGTTAAAAAAACATAAGTTTATACAATCAAAAGAGGGAACTGGTGGAGGCTTTATTTTCGCTCGCGATTTAGGTGAAGTTAATCTTTGGCATATTTATCAGATAACCTCTGAAGGTGCTTTGCAGCCGAAGTGTCCGGAATCAAACGATCAGTGTGTTGTAGGTTCGAACATGCGAAAAGTTCTTTTTGCTATTTTCTTAGGTGCTGAAGAACATCTAGGTGAATACTTAAAGAATTATACAATGAAAGAAGTTGTTGACCTTATTAATCAAGAGCGTTAAGCGGCTTAATTATTATATAGCCGTGAGTTCTTAACACATAAATGTAATGAAAAATATTACAGTTAAATTTATTTTTTTATGTTGTTTATCGTCACTAAAAATAATTTGTAGGAAGGTGAAAGAGTATGATGTCAAAGCATAATCCTGTTTTAAAAGTAGGCGATTGGGTTCGAGGAATATCAGTAGAGGGTGAATTAATACTTGGTTATATTGAATCATTTGATAATGTAGGGGAAGTAGTTAAGGTTAATGTTGTGAAATGTGACAACAGAGATACAATAAATAAAACAATGTCCTTTTTAAGTAAACATGTAAAAAAACTCCCTGAATCAAAGGCAATAAATAAGGAACAAATTCTTTACCTTATAGACCTTGCATTATTAACAGGAGACGAAGAATGGTTTATCGGACTTTCTTCAAAATTAAACTCGATAAACGAGCTAGTTAATGGGGGAGTTTAATTTTTTAGCTTATACCCTAATCAATAATATCCTTTCTTTTGTTGCATCTTAATAAAAGAGGGGATGGATGTTATGAAAATAAGATTAACAATGGTTAGCATCATATGTCTGTTTATTTTTTTATTACCCTGCATTTCTGCTCAAGCAATTGTAAAAAAGGAAAATGATATAAACAGAAATTTTGGCATAGATTTAACTGGTTATAAACTTTATTCGTTTGGTGAATTTAACCAATTAGATTATAAGATAACACCACTTACTCAGTTGTTTTTAGGAATAGTGCAAACAGAAGGTGAGTGGATTAATGAACCACGATTATATATTAAGGGAAATAAAGGTTATTTTCATCTTTTGAAAGCGGACGGTACGAATGTTCTTTATACCGTTGAAAAGAGCGGGGATTTTTGGAGAATTATAGATGTAAAAAGAAAGAAAATCAGCAGAATAACTGTATCAAAACAGCTTTTAAAAGAAGTAGTAATTGAGCTCTTATTGGAGCCAATAAGTAAAGAGGTTGAAAACTATTATAAGGAACCAAAACTTTGGTATCGAGGTTCTGAAAAAATACTTGAAATAAAAAAAGATACAACAAACTATACTTTTTATGTAACTGTTCAAATTCAAACTTTTGAGGGTGCACACAACCCGCCTTATGGAGAGGACACAATTACTTTTCGCATAAAAGGAAATGATCTAAAAACGATTCATTATAAACATAGAGATATTCCTGAAGAAGAGTCGAACAAACTACAATTAAGATAACATTGAAGTGATTTGTTTGTGCATCCTTGATAATGATAATTATGTAAATGAGCTGTCCATATGGGGCAGCTTTTTTGTTTTTTTACTCAGTGTATCTTTTTAAAATGTATATGAATTCAATATTAATAATATATATCCTAAAATTTGGTTTTTTTATTTTGGAATTTTTTCTTTTTACCTACATTAATTATTTATTAGAATATCTTTTATGTTTAAAATGAAATTTTTTGATAAAGGGGATATAAGTATCTTTATAATGAGTAACCTAGAAAAACAATGTATTATTGTATTTTTTTACTAACTAATTCAGCTTTAAGCGATAAAAACAATGGCTACATGCTAACTGTAAAATATTATCCATATAAAATTATTCACCTTTAATATTTCTGAAAATATAAAAATATTAATTTTATAAATATACACGTTATAATGAGGGCGTCGAGAGAATTTTTATTATCTCTGGAGAAAATATAAAAAATGCGATTACTAGTAAGAAAGGTGTGTGATTAGAGGCGAAATGTATGTAAAGTGCTTCAGTGGCTTGTGTAAGCAATATCATCAGTGCTGCCGAAGTTATTAAAGTAATGTATAGAATTGAGAAAGAAATGCCTCGCAAATTAAGAGAGGCCGGTTTAGCTAAAATTACTGTTAAAAGTAAAAAAAGAGAAACCATTAAAGTAATACACTGTTATTAGAAATGTTGCAACGTATTTATGAAGTCTATTCTATATTGTTCTCTTAAGAGGTCTTTATATAAAGAGCGGATATTACGAGTAAACTTTTTTGTGAACGCTAACAATTATATTAGGACGCTAACTAGCGAATGTTTCAATTTGGATTCATTATGATGAAGGACATACAAAGTGGGGCAACTTGTAAGGAATTCATTTTCCGAAAAGGGAATATTTGTTAGGTACAAAGAGAGATGTAGGAATAGATACAAGGGGGAGTTATTATATGAACGGGAATACTGCAAAGAAAATAGAAGTTCAAGCTGAAAATACCGCACGAAAAAATGAGCAATATGCAGATCCGAAAAAGTGGCATAAGCAGGATACTACATGGGCACTCAGTCTATTTGGAACTGCAATTGGAGCAGGGGTGCTCTTTTTACCGATTAATGCAGGTTCAGGTGGTTTATTATCTTTACTACTAATTACATTACTTGCATATCCAGTTATGTACTACTCACATAGGGCGCTTGCTAAAATGATATACGCTTCTAATTCTGCTGATGAGGGGATCACAGGTACAATTAGAGAGTATTTCGGAAATAAAGCGAGTATCATTTTTAACATCGTATATTTCAGTTCAATTTATACAATCGTACTAATGTATTCGGTTGCGCTTACAAATACTGCAAGTAGTTTTATCGTGCATCAATTGCACATGCCAGAACCTCCAAGGGCTATTTTATCACTTGTATTAGTTCTTGGTCTTATCGCTATACTAAATTTTGGTCAAGATATTACTGTAAAGGTAATGAGTATGTTAGTGTATCCTTTCATAGTTTCTCTACTTTTTATCGCAATATCTTTAATTCCACAGTGGAATACGTCAATGCTTAGCTTTTCAGCTGTTTCAACTGCTTCAACAGGAACAGGCTATTTTGGGACGATATTGATGATTCTACCAATCATCGTATTCTCATTTAATCATTCACCTATGATTTCATCATTTGTTGTGAAACAGAGAGCTACGTATGGAATCGAAGCCACTGATGCTAAATGTGCGCAAATACAAAAGGTTTGTTATATCATGACATTCGCTGTTGTTATGTTCTTCGTTTGGAGTAGCGCATTGAGCTTGACTCCAGATGATATAAAAATGGCAAAAGAACAAAACTTATCAATTCTTTCATATCTTGCTAATGAGCTTAATTCGCCTGTAATCACGATTGCAGCTCCAATTATTGCTTTTGTGGCTATTACAAAGTCTTTCCTTGGCCATTATATAGGAGCATTTGAAGTAATGCGTGACATGATTATTAAGTTCGGTAAATCACGTGGAAAAGATATTGAAGAAAAAACAATTAAGACAGTAATCCTTACTTTTGTTGTATTATCATGCTGGTTTGTTGCTTATACAAATCCAAGTATTCTTGGACTTATTGATTCTCTAAGCGGTCCATTAGTTGCTGCTATCTTATGTCTATTACCGATGTATGCGATTCAAAAAGTGCCAGTACTAGCTAAATACAAAGGGAAAATGAGCAACGTATTTGTTATTATTGTAGGTGTACTTACTGTCTTAGCAAGTATTAAGTCATTATTCTAATTCACTATTATTGGTATTAGTGTAAAAATAGTTAACATGAAAAACTTTTTGGACAAACTTCTCACATTGGAGAGTTTGTCCTTTTTTAGTCATTCTATCAACTTGCCGACAAACAAGCCACCTTCCAGGCAGAAGGTGGCTTGTTTCGGTATTAATTTATTTTAACTATTCATGTCTGAATGGCCCTTTTGGAGCAATTAGCTCTAAATTAGTACCATCTGGATCGGGGAAGTAGGCAACTCCTGTACCAAATCCAGATTTCTAGCCGTCTTCTTGAAAGATAATTGGTTCGTCATATGGTGCTATCCTATGCCCATCAAGCTAACAAAATGGATTGCCTCTGAAACAAAAAATGATTTTTATTACTATAAAAAACGTAAAGTATCTGTTTTTAGAAAAAAATAATTTTTATAAATTGATGGAGATATAACTCAATTCTTTTATATATTTAGTTAAATATGATTGTCAGAATGAACCTAAAGTAATTATGATTTCTAGAAATACGAACTGATGTTTTGAATTGGTTTAAAGTTGCTGGAACAAAATAAAACCAATTGAGCAAAAAAACTTGCAAAAATAAAAAGAGAGATGTATATTAATTGATGTATCAATAATTGATACATCAATTAATATTTTGACAAGAAAGAAAAGGAACATTTTATGAAGGAAATGTTCGTAAATATCAGTGGAGAAGAACGCAAAATACTTATTCATGTTCTATTATAGATACAAAAAAATGTAGAGAATATTAAAGAATAGAGAGTGTAGGGGGCAGAATAGTGTGGAAATAATCGCAGCTATTTTAGTCGGGATCGTAGCATTAGAACATTTATTTATCATGATCCTTGAAATGTTTTTTATTGATTCAAAAGTAGCGAAACGTGCTTTCAAATTACCGAAGCATTTAGAAGGAGATCGAAACGTAGCCATTATGTTTGCAAACCAAGGTTTATATAATGGATTTTTAGCGGCTGGTCTCATTTGGGGACTTGTACTTGGGCTCAATCCAATTGGTTATATGGTCCAATTATTTTTCGTGATTTGTGTGGTGATAGCAGCTATTTTCGGAGGTTTCACATCTAATAAATCAATTATTGTGAAACAAGGACTTCCAGCTGTTTTAGCACTAGTTGCTCTTTTATGTATGATATAGAATCAAAGTTTCTCAATAAAAGAACTCATTTTTGAAAAAATACGCTATTCTTTCTTTAGAATTATAGGAAAGGATAGCGTTTTTGTATGTCTATTTCTATATGTAGTGAATTACAACTATTCCTTCAAGGGATTCAACTGCTTTTCAGCTTTTGGATATATTTTCATCCATCTTTGTTTCCTCCTATTGTTGGATAGTGTAATAATTGATAAAAATTTTGATGAAATTGGATTATAATGATTGATCAAAAAAGCTAGTGATTAAAAATATTATTCTTTAGTACATACATTTTTAAGATGTTAAATATATTTCATAATAGTCTCTGTAAGATAAGGGTAACTAGAATAGTACTTTTTATAACTTTGAATATCATTCATAATAGCACCAGTAAGAAGAAAACAAGCTTTACGGTACTAGTCACCAAAGATGTTACAGTAGTTTATTTAGAATCAGATTGATTGAAAGGTTGTACTATATGGCCTAATAATTTCGAAAAAATGTCGGTGTGGCATAAAACAATTATGGAGGTTAAAGATATGAGTACTTCAAATTTGAATGAAATAAGTAAACGAATTTTAATAGAGGAGGAAACACTTCAATTTTCCTCTTTTACAAATGAAGATGCACTGCAACTAGGTTTATTTATCGTTGAAACAGCGAAGAAAGAGGGGAAATTGATTGCTGCTGATATAACGAAAAACGGTGTGCAATTGTTTCATTTCAAAATGACAGGGACAAATGAGGAAAATACGAAATGGATTGAGCGTAAAAAACGAGTCGTTTCTCTGCATGATCATAGCTCGTATTATATGCAGATACAAAGTGAAATAACTGGAATCTCATATAATGAAAAATATCTTTTAGATACTTCGGAATATGCTGCGTTTGGTGGCTGCTTTCCTATCAGAATAAAAGACGTAGGGGTTATTGGAATGATAACAGTTTCGGGATTACCACCAGAAGAAGATCACGAATTGGTTATAAGAGCAGTTAAGAATCATCTGAAGCAATAATAAAAAGGCCAAAACGAACAAGAATATGTTCATTTTGGCCTTTTTATTATTCATTTCATGTAATGAACATAGATCTAATCTTTTTCTAATAAATACATGAGTACTAAAAGATATTAGGGAATGAAGAATCTTTAATCCGAGACACTTTTCTTGACGATGATAATTTATGTAGTTAATATGATAGATATAAAATAACTTAATTACTTTTAATAATTAAATTATTTTATATAAGTTATAGTAATTAAGTAGTATGTGGTAAAAATGCTTTGAATTGCCACTATTAATATTGGGGACAATGAGAAAGCGACAAATATAAAAAATTTGAAGTTAAGAAGCAAGAGTGAATCAACAATGATAGTAGCTTCTGTACAATGCATTTTTACTATAGTGACAATGACTATACATCACGAGGGGGACTGAACTTGGAATCAATGACCTTTGTTTTATTTGGAGCGACAGGGGACTTAGCAAAACGCAAAATTTACCCCGCGCTATATAACTTATATAGAGATCAAAAGCTTCCAAAGCAAATATCTGTTATCGGGCTTGGAAGACGTGAAGTGTCTCATATAGATTTTCAAAAAAGAATAAAAGAATCAATAGAGACGTTTTCTCGTCAGAGGGAAGAAGGTACTCCGGAACTCGAAGGTTTTTTAGATAATTTTCGCTATTGTCCATTAGATGTGAGTAAACCGGAAGACTATGAGAGGTTATTACAAGTCGTTCGTGAAAGGGAAGAGGAACTACATATAAAAGGTAATAGAATGTTCTATCTTTCAGTTGCTCCTGAATTTTTCGAGACCATTGCTTTAAATATTAAGGAAAGCGGACTCGATAAAACAGATGGATGGAAACGCCTGATGATTGAGAAACCGTTTGGGCACGACCTTACATCTGCTCGTGAGCTTAATGATAAGCTTAGTCGCACGTTTGAAGAAGACGAGATATACCGTATTGATCACTATTTAGGTAAACCGATGATTCAAAACCTTGAAGCACTAGAATTTGCAAATCCTGTTCTCCAATCGATTTGGAACAAAGAACATATAGCAAATGTACAAATTACAGCTAGTGAAACAGTTGGGGTTGAAGAAAGAGCCGGATATTATGATCATGCAGGAGCCATTCGAGATATGGTTCAAAATCATATGTTACAAATATTAATGATGACTGCTATGAATCTGCCGGAAAAGGTTAATGCGTGTGAAATTCGAGAGGAAAAACGAAAAGTAATGGAGACGCTTCGTAAAGTGAAAAAAGAAGACGTTCAAAGCCATATCATTCGCGGTCAATACTCTTCAGGAGAGATAAAAGGCGGGCAAGTTGTAGCGTATAAAGAGGAGCCAGGAGTAAATCCTTCTTCTAACATAGACACATTTGTTGCTGCTCGTTTGTGGATCGATAATCCATTTTGGACTGGCGTTCCCTTCTATATACGAACAGGAAAACGAATGAAAGAAAAGTCTACTCGTATTGTAATTGAATTTAAAAATACGTTAAAACAGCAATATCAAGATAATAATCCAAATGCAGCACCTAACTTATTAATAATTGAAATTAGCCCAGGTGAGAATGTTTCATTACAGTTAAATAGTAAAAATCCATTGAAAAATGGAGAGATTGAACCGATGCGTATTAACTTTACTTGCGAGCAAGTGGATGTGGGAGTACCTGAAGCGTATGAAAGACTCATTCATGATGCGGTGAGTGGAGACGCTACATTCTTTGCACATTGGAGAGAAGTTGAATTGTCATGGGAATGGGTACAACCAATTCTTGAAGCGTTCGAGGAAAACTTATTACCGCTTCATGAATATGAGTCTGGTTCATATGGTCCAGAAGCGTCTAATGAACTGTTGCAAGAAAGTGGATTTAAATGGTGGTTAGATCAAGAGACGGAAAAATAAGTACTTTCTTTCATGAAAGCATTTAGGGGGACGATTACTATGGCACAAAACATAAATCAATTAGCAGTGAATACACTTCGTACGTTATCGATTGATGCTATTAATGCGGCAAACTCAGGTCATCCAGGTCTTCCGATGGGAGCAGCACCAATGGCATATGCATTATGGGCGAATCATTTAAATTACAATCCTAATCACCCAGAATGGTTTAACCGTGATCGTTTCGTTTTATCGGCAGGACATGGATCTAGTCTGTTATATAGCCTACTTCATTTAGCTGGATATGACGTTTCAATTGATGACTTGAAAAACTTCAGAAAGTTAAATAGTAAAACACCAGGACATCCTGAGTTTGGGCATACTCCTGGAGTTGAAGCGACTACAGGCCCGTTAGGACAAGGGATTGCTAATGCTGTCGGAATGGCAATGGCAGAAGCTCATTTAGCAGCGAAGTTTAATAAGGATGGTCACTCTATTATAGATCACAATACGTATGCTTTAGTCGGAGATGGTGACTTAATGGAGGGTGTCGCTTATGAAGCGATGTCAATGGCAGGACATATGAAACTTGGCAAGTTAATTGTACTGTATGATTCAAATGAAATTTCACTTGATGGTGAATTAGGCATTGCTTTCTCTGAAGATATTCAGAAAAGGGCAGAATCTGTACATTGGCAATATGTAAGAGTTGAAGATGGAACCGATGTCGATGCTATTACAAAAGCCATTACATTAGCGAAAGAAAATACGGATCAACCTACTCTTATAGAAATTAGAACCATTATAGGTTATGGAAGTCCAAAAGTTGCTGGAACGAATAAAGCACATGGTAATCCGCTTGGAGTAGAAGAAGCGACAGCGACAAAACAAGTGTATGGTTGGCACTATGAGGAAGACTTCTTTGTGCCTGAAGAAGTAACAGCTCATTTTAATGAACTGAAACAAAAAGGTATTGAAAAAGAGAACGAATGGAATGAGCAATTTAACGTATACAGAGAGTCAAACCCTGCACTAGCAGATGAATTAGAAAAAGCGATTACAGGTGAGGTTTTAATTGAAGCGAAAGACATTCTATCTTTTGATACTGAAAAAACAATTTCCACTCGTGTTGCAAGTGGGGAAGCTATTAATCATTATGTGAAATCGATTCCTTCTATTTTCGGTGGAAGTGCGGATCTTTCTCATTCTACGATGACAGATATAAAAGGTGAAGCAGTATATGCAGTAGAATCATATGCTGGACGAAATATATACTTCGGTGTACGTGAACATGCAATGGGCGCGGCAGCGAATGGACTGGCTCTCCATGGAGGAGTAAAACCTTTCGTAAGTACATTCTTTGTATTTAATGATTACCTTCGTCCATCGATTCGACTGGCTGCACTGCAAAAGTTACCTGTTACTTACGTATTTACACATGATTCGATTGCTGTAGGAGAAGATGGCCCAACGCATGAACCAATTGAACAATTGGCAGCGCTTCGAGCAATTCCTGGTCTAACAGTTATCCGTCCGTCAGATGCAAATGAAACAGCAAGTGCTTGGGCGTATGCTTTACAGCAAACGGATGGTCCAGTCGTTTTAGTACTGAGCCGTCAAAATTTACCGGTGTTTAATGAAACGAAAGCGAACATAGAGAATCTCTCTAAAGGAGCTTACGTATTAACACAAACAAATGAAAATCCGGATGTAATTTTAATTGCGACAGGTTCTGAAGTATCCTTAGCTGCTAGTGCGAAAGCAAAATTAGAAGAAGAACAAGTTTCTGTTCGCATCGTTGCAATGCCGAGCTGGGAGTTATTCGATCGCCAATCGAACGAATATAAAGAATCCGTTCTTCCGTCTTCTGTAACGAAACGAGTATCTCTTGAGATGGGTGTATCTCTAGGTTGGGAACGTTATGTAGGACAAGAAGGAAAAGTACTATCAATTGAAACATTTGGAGCTTCAGGAACTGGAGCTGAAGTCATGAATCTATTTGGATTTACGACAGAAAATGTTGTTCAAATTACAAAAAATGTGTTGAATTCTTAAGCTATGACTGTGAATACCTTTCTGTACATACTAACATTTCAGTGCTGAAAGGTATTCCAGATTGTAGTGATATGGATTTTTAATAAAAGATGATTTGAGGAGGAATTATATTATGCAAGTAGGATTAATTGGGTTAGGTAAAATGGGATTAAATTTAGGGAAAAATTTAATGGATCATAAACATGAAGTAGTAGCATTTGATTTAAATACGAGCGCAGTAGAAGAAATGAAAGAGTACGGGGCAACGGGTACATCTAGTTTAAGTGAACTTGTTCAGTCATTACAATCACCAAGAATTCTTTGGGTAATGGTACCACACGCTGTTGTTGATTCTGTTATTGATGAGGTTACACCACTTTTATCAAAAGGAGATATTTTAATTGAAGCTGGTAATTCACATTATAAAGAGTCTATCCGCCGATATGAGCAATTAAAGAAAGATGGCATTCACTTTATGGATGCAGGAACTTCTGGCGGAATGGAAGGCGCTCGTAATGGTGCTTGTTACATGATCGGAGGAGATCAAGAAGCTTGGGACATCGTTGAACCTATCTTCCGCGATACTGCTGTAGAAAATGGATTCTTATATGCTGGAAAAGCTGGTAGTGGTCACTTCTTAAAAATGGTTCATAACGGAATTGAATACGGTATGATGGCTGCTATTGGTGAAGGATTTGAGATTCTAGAGAAAAGTGAATTTGACTACGATTATGAAAAAGTATCAAGAGTATGGAACAACGGTTCAGTCATTCGTTCTTGGTTAATGGAATTAACAGAAAATGCATTTTCTAAAGATGCAAAATTGGATGAGATTAAGGGTGTTATGCATTCTTCTGGTGAAGGAAAATGGACAGTAGAAACAGCATTAGACCTTCAAACAGCAACTCCTGTTATCGCAATGTCTCTATTAATGCGCTACCGCTCATTAGACAATGATACATTTACAGGAAAAGTTGTAGCAGCTCTGCGCAATGAATTTGGCGGACATGCAGTAGAAAAGAAATAAAGTGAAACTTTAATAAGTAGGGGCTTCATTCCACACCAATCGGGCTTTTACGGGATAAGCATATTAAACATGTAACTCATCAACGTTTAAAAACTGGAGGGAATTAATCATGAAATTTTTTATTGATACTGCAAATCTTGAGGACATAAAAAAAGCATATAAACTTGGAGTTTTAGCTGGTGTTACAACGAATCCTTCTTTAGTAGCAAAAGAGGGCATTAAATTTGAAGACCGTATTGCAGAAATTTGTCAGGCAGTTCCTAAAGTTGAATCTGTTTCGGCAGAAGTAACGCCAGATGCTGTTACAGCTGAAGAGATGATCGCCCAAGCAGAAGAACTGATTAAAATTAACGGTGGCGATGAAAAAGTTACAATTAAACTTCCGATGACGTTAGCTGGATTAGAAGCTTGTCGCTACCTTACTGAAAAAGGTGTGAAAACGAATGTTACACTTATTTTCACGGTGAACCAAGCACTTTTAGCTGCTCGAGCAGGTGCAACGTACGTTTCTCCATTTTTAGGACGCTTAGATGATATTTCTGAAGATGGCGTATTATTAGTTGCTAAAATTGCTGAATTATTCGATGTTCATCAACTAGATACACAAATTATTGCGGCTTCTGTTAGACATCCAGATCATGTAACTCGTGTAGCGATGGCAGGTGCTCACATTGCAACAATTCCTTATAAAGTAATTGAACAACTTGCTATGCACCCATTAACAGACCAAGGTATTGAGAAATTTGCTGCTGATTGGGCGAAAGCGCCTAAATTATAATGAAGTGAAATGTTCACTAATTGCTTTTTTACGAGAGGGTCAATCTCTATGTGACTTCATCCTATAAACTTAATCTTGATTTTGACATCTTATTACGTGAAAACAGCAATATCATATAGAAACGATTCATTTTCAAATTAGTACAATAGATATGAAAAGGCCCCCTTATGAGAGTAAAGTTAGTTAGCACGTAATGCTCATAAGGGAGAGTCTTTTTTCGTATAAACCATGGTGCTCCCAAGTATGTATGCATAATTAGTAAAGAATTGAGAGTGTTCTTTTTTAATGGGATATTCTGAAAGGGGTTACATAGTGAGATCGAAATATATGATCGGTGTAGATATTGGGACAACTAGTACAAAATCGGTTTTGTTTTCAATTGATGGATCTGTTATTGCAAGTCATGGAATTGAATATCCTTTATATTCTCCTACGCCTGAAATAGCAGAACAAGATCCAGAAGAAATCTTTCAAGCGGTGATACATACGATTAAAGAAGTTGTGCAATCAAGTAATATACAAGCGGTTGATATTCTCTGTGTTTCTTTCAGTTCGGCAATGCATAGCGTTATCGCTGTAGACGAAGATGGAAATCCGTTAACGAAATGTATCACGTGGGCAGATAATAGAAGTGCAAGCTGGGCGGAGAAAATAAAGAATGATATGAATGGTCATGAAATTTATTTACGTACTGGGACACCTATTCATCCGATGTCACCACTTTCGAAATTAGTTTGGTTACAGAATGAGCGGGTAGAATTGTTCGCAAGAAGTTATAAATTCATTTCTATTAAAGAATATGTTTTCTACAAGTTATATAAAGAATATGTAATTGATTATTCTATAGCATCAGCGACAGGGATGTTTAATTTGAAATCTTTAAAATGGGATGAAGAGGCTTTACATGTTGCGGGAATTACAGATGACAAGCTTTCTAAACTTGTTCCAACAACGCACAGTTTAACAGGATTAGATGAAGAGCTTGCCAAAGAGATGAATGTACTTGTTTCTACGCCTTTTGTAGTAGGAGCGAGTGATGGAGTACTATCTAATTTAGGTGTAAATGCAATAGACCCTGGCGTTGTGGCTGTTACAATTGGTACAAGCGGTGCGATACGTGCTGTAACAAATCGTCCTGTAACAGATCCAAAAGGTAGAATTTTTTGTTATGCGTTAACTGAAGACCATTGGGTAATCGGTGGTCCAGTTAATAACGGTGGTATGATTTTCAGATGGGCTCGTGACCAATTGGGCACTTCAGAGATTGAACTTGCGAAGCGTTTAGGAAAAGATCCATATGAAGTACTTACTGAAATAGCAGCAAATGTGAATCCTGGATCTGACGGTTTATTGTTTCATCCGTATTTAGCAGGGGAAAGAGCTCCTTTATGGAATGCAAATGCACGGGGATCTTTCTTTGGACTCGGATTGCATCATAAGAAAGAACATCTTATCCGTGCTGTTTTAGAAGGAGTAATTTATAATTTATATACCGTTCTTCTCGCTTTAAAAGAGCTAATTGGCGAACCAAAAAAAATTCAAGCGACAGGCGGTTTTGCAAGATCGGAACTTTGGAGACAGATGATGGCAGATATTTTCCATCAAGACGTATATGTTCCTGAAAGTTTCGAAAGCTCTTGCTTAGGTGCTGCAATCCTCGGTTTATATAGTTTAGGTGAAATAGATACATTATGCGTAGTTTCTGAAATGGTAGGGGCAGATTTTCATCATGGGCCAAACATGGAAAGTGTGGAAAAATATAAAGATTTAACACCAATCTATATTCGTCTGTCTCGTCAATTGGAAGAAGAATATGAAAGTATAGCAGCGTACCAAAAAAAGTGGGTTTAAAAGCTATTTATCAAGAAAATATGGTAACGTATAAAGAGGTACTCCGATTTTTTAGGATACTCTTTCAACATAAAATATTTTAAGAAGTATGATGAACGAAAAATATAGGGAGAGAGGGTTATAAAAATGAAGGATAACAAAGAGTTTATTGGATATGTTGGAACTTACACAAAAGAAAATAGTGAAGGAATATATAAGATTACTTTAGACACAGAAGCAAAAAAAATTAGTAATGTAACACTTGCCGCTAAGCTGGATAACCCTACATATGTAACGATTAACCGAAATAATGAGTATCTCTATTCCGTTGTTAAGGAAGGAGAATCTGGTGGTGTAGCTGCCTATTCAATTGATAGTAAAACTGGAGAGTTAAAGGCAGAAAACAGACAAGTAGTAGAAGGGGCTTCTCCTTGTCATGTGAGCGTTGATAGTGGGAATCATACGGTAGTTACAGCAAATTACCATAAAGGAACGATTGAGTCTTTTGAAATAAATGAAGAAAATGGAACTGTAAATCCTGCTTCATCTATTATGGCGCATGAAGGTTCAGGTCCAAATAAAGAAAGACAAGAAAAACCACATGCACATTACGCGGGATATACTCCTGATGAAAAATATGTGATAGGTGTTGATTTAGGAATTGATAAGTTAATTACGTATGAAATAAAAGATAGTACATTAACAGAAGTGAATAGTTTATCTGTAAATCCAGGGAGTGGTCCAAGACACATTACTTTTCATCCAAATGGAAAATACGCTTATGTAATGACGGAGCTTAGTTCAGAGGTTATTGCGCTAACATATAACTCGGAAGAAGGATCCTTTACAGAAGTACAGTATATTTCTACTCTTCCAGAACACTTTGATGAAAATAGTCAAGGAAGTGCTATCCATATTTCTTCTGACGGCCGTTTTGTATATGCAGGTAATCGTGGTCATAATAGTATCGCTATTTATAGCGTAGATCAAAATTCAGGTCAGCTTACATTTGTTGAACATACATCTACAGAAGGAAATTGGCCGAGGGACTTTGTATTAGATCCCACTGAAAAGTTTCTTGTTGCTACAAATGAAAAGTCACATAATCTTGTGCTATTTTCAAGAGATGAATCTACAGGAAAGTTAACACTTTTACAATCTGATGTTGCTGTGCCAGAGCCTGTTTGTGTGAAGTTTTTAAATGTTTAAGTTGTGTTCGATATAATTTCATATACTCAGAAAACAATAAAAAGCAAAGCGATATCGCTTTGCTTTTTATTGTTTCTTTTTCGGTCTACGTACTAATTCGCCGCCGCAGTTTGGACAAACGTTGTGTCTTTCTTCTGTACATGGTGCGCAAAATGTACATTCATATACACAAATGTATGCTTCAGAATCTTGTTCGAGCGATTGATCGCAAATTTGACAGTTTGTTTTCATTTGTAGTGCCATAATAAGTCTCCTTTTAGTTAGAAAATTTATAATTTAATTATAATTCATTAAATAAAAATAGTCCTTTTCAATTGAAAGGAAATCGAATGATAAAGTTATGAATTGAAACGAAAGATGCCGGTTTATTTTAAAATTGATTATTTATTACAGTTGGAATATTATGAAATAGTCAAAAGACAACAGGGGGTATAGATTTTGACTAATCATAATGATCATTTAAAAGCAAACTGCGAAAAATGCTTCGGTCTATGTTGCGTTGCATTACCGTTCGCAGCATCGGTAGATTTTGCAGTGAATAAAGATGGTGGTAAACCATGTTCCAACTTACAATCAGATTTTAAATGTAGTATACATAAAAATCTTAGAGGAAAAGGTTATAAAGGTTGTACAGTATTTGAATGTTTCGGCGCTGGGCAGAAGATTTCTCAAGTTACATTTAACGGGGTTGATTGGCGGAAAGATGCTAAGCATGCGAGAAAAATGTATGATGCTTTTCCAGTTATGCATCAACTTCATGAAATGCTTTGGTATTTGAATGAAGCGATTCTTTTAAAGGCAACACAGCCAATTCATAAAGAGCTGAAGACCGCAATTGAGGAGACAGAGCGACTTTCGAATTTAAATCCAGATGAGTTAATGAAAATAAATGTTCCAGTGCATAGGGCAGAGGTAAACATTCTTCTTTTAGAAACGAGCGAATTAGTATGGAAGGAAATGAATACTGCGCGTAAGAAACGAATCATACACCGCGGTGCAGACCTTATGGGAGCAAATCTGAAAAAGAAAGATTTACAAGGTGCAAATTTAAGAGGAGCATATTTAATTGCGGCAAACTTAAATGGAGCAGACTTACGAGGGGCAGATCTCATCGGAGCAGATTTACGAGATGCAGATATTCGCGGGACTGATTTTACAAATAGTATTTTCCTGACGCAAGTTCAAGTTAATGCGGCTAGAGGGGACAAACATACGAAATTACCGAAATTATTGTCTCGTCCATCGCATTGGAGTGCGTAAAGAGTGAGGAGTATTTAGTGTGGATATATTTCAGTATTTAGAAGAGGTGCAAGAGGATGCCTTTTCGTTAGCAGTAGAGCAAATAGAAGCGAAGTATTATGATATTTGTTGCATGTTGGCGTCTACAGAATATGCAGAACGAATTAAAGCAATTGATTTAGAGTCATATAAGGAAAGTATTAGAGTAGGTTTGGATGCAGCTGTAGAAATGGCTACTAATGAAGAAGCAAAGGCGATTTATTTAGAGTATGATCTTGATAACGAGTGGAATAGTCAGTTTTATCCCGCATTAACGGGCAGTAAGACCCCCACCTCAAAATTCAGCGAAAGCAAAGAAGTTACGTGGGAAGTCAACTGCCCGTAAAAGCCCGATTGGTTCAACTAATAATCAGTGGGGATGAAGAACGCCCCCACTGATTAAAGTTTCACTTTATATTTGTGAGGAATATGTTTCAATGGAAGAAGAGGACGATAATTGGGCGTCAGAATGGACATATAATATTGAGGGGTCGGGGTCTGTAGAATTAGCGGATATGTATAATGAAAATGGCTTTGATACAAGTGAAAAAGCAATCAGTATAACTTTATATTTAATTGCTAAAACGCTGTGTAGTTTTATAAGTGTACGTAGTGAAGTGCAAAGTAATATACCGATTTGTATTGGTTTTCACGACCAAGATCCAATTATGCGAACAGGCAGAGACTAAGAATCTCTGCCTGTTTTGTTATTTCTTTTCAAAAGTAGTAATGAAAACGCTACATATAATGAGCATACCACCAATGAAAAAGTTACTATTTAATGTCTCATTTAATAAGAGCCAACCAAGTAATGATCCAACGATAGGTTGGAAGAAGAAAAATAAGGAACCGATGCTTGCATCCATTAAGTCTAATCCTTTATTCCAAAGGAAAAAGGCACCTGCTGTTGAGACGATTCCTAAGTATAATACGCCTAATATGACGTACGTATTTACTGTTCCGATAGAGGATGTTTGTAGTTCCCCTATCATAAAAGGTGTAATAAAAAAGAGTGAAAAGAATATGGCATACGTTGTAATAACTAAGGATGAAAATTGGATTGAAGCGATTTTTACATAAATAGATAGTAAAGCCCACGTAATAGCGGCTCCAACTAAAATGATTGTTCCGATAAAATAGGAGCCGATTTCAATATCCCATCCGATTACGATAATGACACCGATTGTCGCTATTATAGTAGATAAAAGTCTACGAGCAGTTAGTTTTTCTTTCAAAATGAGCGCTGCAAATATAACCATAAATGCAGGTGTAGCTGATGTAACTAACGAGCCTGTATGAGCGTCGGATAATTTTGTTCCGATAAATTGGCATGTGATTGAAATGAAATAGCCGATAAATCCAATCCAAGCGAATAATAGCCAATCTTTTTTGCGAATGGTTGCTTTTTTCTTTTGCTTTTTCTCAGCTATTTTCAAAATGAAATACAAAACAACAAAAGCGATAATAAAGCGTAACCAAACGAGTGTCAGTGGTGGGATAAAATCGAGTATGTATTTGCTAACAACATACATACCACCCCATATACTTGTTGTTAGTGATAAATATATAGCTCCTAAAATTGTTTGTTTCATGTAAAGTACCTCCGTCTATTTTTAGGGTAATATGAGTTCCCTAAGACGAGGCGTAGTGTATGTGCTAAATGAATGCCCGTCTTAGTTTATAGACGGCCTACAGGCTGATCGTTTTCGAATGAAGTGTTGTAGTACATGAGTGCATTCCTCCTTCATATTTTATAATGATATTATAACTTAATTTTCAGTTTATTGTACTGGGTTATTTTTTTAGAAATAGAACGGTATGTTCTAAAATAAGAAAATTTGAAAAGAACAGGTGATTTCATAAATATATTTGGCTAGCACGTAATTAATGAAATTTAATAATTTAATTATATAAGTAGAATCATATTCTATAAGTTTAAGAAAATATATGAAGTTGTGTATAAATTGTGAATAATAAACCGTCACGTTTGACTGTACAGTTTATGTGTTGTATGATGTAAGTAATATAAACAAGGGGGGAAGATCGTTGGGAAGGTGTATCGAATCGGACAGTTGGCTCTCATGGCTCACGTGTCGAAACGAACGATTGATTATTATACGAATCTAGGTATCTTAAAAGCGGAGCGATCTCAATCTAATTATCGCTATTACGACGAAACAGCATTTGAGACATTACAATTTATTGAGAAGTGCAAAGAAATGCATATGCCGCTTTGTGAGATTAAAGAGAAAATCGAGGAGAAGAAGAAGCTGCTCGGTATCAATGAACACGTTTCGAAACAAGTGAATGAAGTGACAGACCATATTCACCGATTAGAAGTGGAGCTTACTGAGTTAAAACCGCTTTTAGATGAATTGACTGATTCACAACGTGAAAAAATATCGAAATCTTTATCAGGTCAAACGACAGCTTTAATACAGACACTTGCTCTATTATTATAGAATAAGTGAAATCCGACCTCTTTAATTTTTGTATCGGGCTATGTTTTCTAACAAATAAATAAGAAAACATTATAGTATACAGGAGGTGGACACCTTAGTTTTTTAACTAAGGGGATTCATTGGAAATATTTAATTTAGTCATGGTTGCGATTTTAATCGCATTTACTGGATTTTTCGTAGCAGCAGAGTTTGCGATTGTAAAGATACGTTCAAGCCGTATCGATCAGCTTGTTGCGGAAGGAAAACGCGGTGCTTTAGCAGCGAAAAAGGTAACAACAAATTTAGATGAATATTTATCTGCTTGTCAATTAGGTATTACAGTTACAGCTATGGGATTAGGTTGGTTAGGTGAACCGACAATCGAAAAGTTATTACACCCGTTATTTGAGAAATGGAACTTAAATCCTTCTATTTCATCAGTATTAACATTTGGTCTTGCTTTTATGATTATGACGTATTTACACGTTGTAGTAGGGGAATTAGCTCCGAAAACGATGGCAATTCAAAAGGCTGAAAGGGTAACGTTATTATTGGCAGGTCCATTAATGATGTTCTATAAAGTAATGTATCCATTTATTTGGGTATTGAACGGTTCAGCTCGTGTGATAACTGGTTTATTCGGTTTAAAGCCAGCTTCAGAACATGAAGTAGCTCATACAGAAGAAGAATTACGTCTTATCCTTTCAGATAGCTATGAAAGCGGCGAAATTAATCAAGCTGAATACAAGTATGTAAATAACATTTTTGAATTTGATAATCGTATTGCGAAAGAGATTATGGTACCGCGAACAGAAATCATTGGTTTCTACCTGGAAGATTCAGTAGAAGAACACATGAAAGTAATCCAAAATGAGCGATACACACGTTATCCGATTTTTGGGGAAGATAAAGATGATATTATCGGTATGGTCAACGTAAAAGATTTCTTTATTCGATATATGACCGAGGATCAAAAAGATTTATCATTTATTCGCTCGTATATGCGTCCGATTATTGAAGTGATGGAAACGACTCCAATTCACGATTTATTACTTCAAATGCAGAAAAAGCGAATTCCGATGGCTGTTTTATATGATGAGTACGGAGGAACAGCCGGAATTGTAACGCTTGAAGATATCTTGGAGGAAATCGTCGGCGAAATTCGTGACGAATATGATGAAGATGAAGCACCACCAATTCAACATGTGAACGAGCAACATATCATTGTTGATGGAAAAGTGCTTATCTCAGAAGTGAAAGATTTATTTGGATTACACATCGAAGAAGATGATGTGGATACAATCGGTGGATGGATTATGATGCAAAATCATGAAATCGAAGAAGGACAACACGTTGAGGCGGAAGGTTATGAATTTAAAGTGTTAGAAAAAGACGCTTACCAAATTAAACGTGTTGAAATTCGTAAGATGGAACAAGAACAAGAAGAAGAGAAAGCAGCAACTGTGTAAGTTGCTGCTTTTCTTCTAAAGTACAAAAAATGAGAACTTAGGAGCGGATATTTTGATTCAAGAAGCCTTACGTGTATATCGATTACAATTGTATGTGATCTTTAGTGGTTTACTACTTATGTGGACGATTACTCCGTTTGGAAAACAAGTGACAGGGTTTGGTATTGGATTAGCAGTAAGCGCCTATTGTCTTTGGTTATTAGCTCGCAGGGTGGAGAAACTCGGAAAAAGTATCGTAATGAAGGAAAAGGCTCCTGGGTTAGGAGTTCTAAACCGATTTGCAGCTGCCATTTTAGGAGCAATCATCATGTATGAAATTGAGCATGAAATGGAAATGTGGGCATTTGGTACAGGCATTTTAGGTGGTCACTTTTTAATGATTGCAAATTTAGCTTATGCGAATATGCAGTTAGTGAAAGAGGAAGAGGAAGAGAAGCAAAGGGAACATGCTTCGAAAAACATAGAGCTATGATGAAAGGGGCCTAATGGGGTTCCTTTTTTGTGTTTAAGTGAGCTAATGAAAGGAATCAATTTTACGACAAATATAATACGCTTCTTTTTTTCGTTTTTCAATAGTATGAAAAATAATGTAAAAAAATTTAAAAACCCATCGATTTCTAAAGGTTATGTATGTTATTATGACAAAAGACTTTTTGAAAGAGGTGGATACCAATGTTACAAGCGTTACTTATTTTTGTGCTTCAAATTATTTATGTTCCAATTTTAACAATCCGTACGATTTTGCTTGTAAAGAATCAAACAAGATCCGCTGCTGGTGTTGGATTGTTAGAAGGAGCTATTTACATTGTCAGTTTAGGTATTGTGTTTCAAGATTTATCAAATTGGATGAACATCGTTGCCTATGTCATTGGCTTTAGTACAGGACTTTTATTAGGCGGTTATATAGAGAATAAATTAGCAATTGGTTATATTACGTATCAAGTTAGTTTACTAGACCGTTGTAATGAATTAGTAGATGAACTACGTCACTCTGGATTTGGTGTTACGGTATTTGAAGGCGAAGGAATTAATTCTATACGTTATCGCTTAGATATCGTTGCAAAGCGCTCTAGAGAGAAAGAACTGTTAGAAATCATTAATAAAATTGCACCGAAAGCGTTTATGTCTTCTTATGAAATCCGTTCATTTAAAGGCGGATATTTAACGAAGGCGATGAAGAAGAGAGCGTTAATGAAGAAGAAAGATGAACATGCATCGTAAAGAAAAGGGGGTAGTGCAGCTTTAAAAGCATGGCATAATCCCAAAATAAAAAGAGAGGAATCAAGTTTGAAAAAGATTCCTCTCTTTTTTATGTATTATTTTTTTCTACTCTTTCTTAAATTAACAAGTAACCATACAACTTGAATAATTATTGGTAATATAAATGCAATTAATAAAACGATAAAGGCTATTAATTTCAGCTCAGGTGTTTGAGTAACACCGGTCCCATCAACCTCTCTTAGCAAAATGATAGCTGTCAATATCCCGAAAGCTATAATCCAAAATATGTTACCAATCCACCAATAAATCCATCTTCTTTTCATGCTAGCACCCCTTATATTTACCCACTGTTAAAAGTAAATTTTCGTTCGTTACATTTATAATGAAATGCCTATAAAATTAATTTTTTTTAACTGTATACCTAACTTGTTTAAAGGTTACCATTTCTCCATCTTTATCATCATCTTTTGTTTGCAAAAGTTGAACTTTTGGCTTGTAGTCCGTCCTATGAGCGTGTTCGATATCTTTAATGTTAAGCTTGTAGGATTCACCATTATTAATTTTTTGTTCCAATACTTTTTTATTAGCAACATAAATAAAGGTCACTTTATTTTCATCAATGCCCTCGGTCTTAATTTCTAATTCATTATCTTTTGTTGTAATGGTTGGTGTTAATAATTCCATACTGCCGTTTCCAGTTTCTAAAGAATTTCCTGCAATAGCTGAACATCCGGATAATATGATTCCGGTGAATAGAAGAACAGCTAATTTCTGTTTCATAACATCCCTCAATTCCATGTGAATTTTGATTTTGGTATTGCTAGATTACTAGTGTGGAGCGTAAATGTTTAGTTAGTACCCTTTTAATTGTACCATAATATGTAAATTAAAACAGGATGTATATCCAATTTAAGGGAGATTAAAAAATTTACTGATTGTTGTAAATTCGTGTGTTTTAGCTTCTATTTCAATCGAAATGTAGACGAGAGAAAGAAATTTTTTTATAGAAATTATAATTTTTACATTTTACAATAATGATAGGGAATAGATGAATTCATTTACTTCGGAGGTAGTTATTTGAACATTAATGAGAAGGCAATTGAAATGTTTGAACAAAATAAATATGAGGAAGCAATGGAACTGTTTCAACAAGCAGTACATGAATCTAGAGACGTACAATCTCTCAATAATCTGGCTTGGATGTACTTTTATGAGGAAGAGAATGATGATAAAGCTCTTGAATTAATAAGAGAAGTTGTTAAGTTGAATCCTTCTTCATACTTTCCTTATAACATCTTAGGGGAAATTTACACGAAACAAGAAAAATGGGAAGAAGCGAAAGAAGTATTGCAAAAATCTATTTCGATGCAACCATCGGATGAAGCATTTCACAATGTAGCTGTAGCGCATTATAACCTTGGAGAGTTAGAAAAAGCTTCAGAATTTTTTTTGCGAGTTGCAGGGGATTCGGACTATATAATGTATAGCTATGTAAAATGCTTAATTGATTTAGGGCGAACGACAGAAGCGAAAGAGAAGTTAGATGCTTTTAACAGGAAATCTGATAACTTTTTAGGAGAAATTCATGTAGCAGATTTATATGTTGAGTTGAATTGCTATAACGAAGCAATTGAATGGTTCGAAAAGGGATACAAAGAAGTTTGGAAAAGTCCTAACTGGATTGGTAGGTTTGTATATGCTCTATATAAAGCTAATAATTTCTCCCGTATAAATGAAGTTATACAGGAATCTATCGAAGCGAAAACATCAGAAATAGAAGATGTTCAGAATGAAGAAGTAGAAGAAAACTGGACAGAAAAAGATAAGAAAGAGTTAATTGAGGAATATACAGAAGAGAATAATTGTTATAAAACAATGATAGAACGTATCAAATCTGGATATGTTCCAGGGTTAGAATTTGAAACTTATCATTTAGGGGGGTGCTATTTATTTGGTTGTAAAAGACATAATCATCTTGAATATGAAAAATAAAAAGATTCGACTGTCAAGTATGATGGTCGAATTTTTTTATTATAGGTTGCTTGTCTAAAGGTACCATCTCAATTGTAATGTGTTAAAGAGGTTTCGTCTCATTACATAGGTATATATCCTCTTTAGAGCTCCCTTTTTTAATATTTAAAATATGGAGTGAAATAAAACCAATAACTCCTATTCCGCCGAAAATAAGCCATGGTGTATACATTCCGTTTAAATTGGATGTAAACGATGTCCCGGTATAGTTACCGATGATAAAACCAAATGCGAGTGATAGTTGATAAAATCCGAAGAAAGTGGCTGTATATGATTCATTACTGTAATTTGCAATAGCGATATCAGCGTTAGGTAATACGAGTGTTTCACCGATTGTAAATAAAATTACACAAATAAAGAGCCAATATGGGTGTTGAAATAAAGGAATGAGTAAAAAGGAAATACTCATTAATAAAACACCGTATTTAATAATCGAAAGTGTGTTGTATTTGTGGAATAATTTTCGGAATAATACCATAAATATGACGCCTGTTATCGCATTTATCGTAATAACGAGTGTAGCAAGTTGATTGCTATTACTAATGTTTTTCATATGAAGTGGAAGTGCGACAGTAAGCTGAGTAAACATAATATAGAAGAAAATCATGATAAAGGAAAACAGAAGGAAAGACTTGTTTTGTAAGATGGCCTGTATTCCTAATGTAATAGACGTGTTTTCAGTAGTGACATGGAAGTGATTTTTAAGTAAGTAAAAGATAAAAGCAAATAACAGCATAAGAGATCCTGTTAGAGAGAAAGCGTAGAGTGGATCGAGTAAGAGTAAGAACCCTCCTGCAATTGGTCCGATTATTGCACCGCAATTAAAGCTAAGGTTTAAATATGTAAATAAATTTTTTCTCAAATGAGCTGGCTGTGAGCCAAATATAGCGCGAGCGGCAGGTTCGTAAAATGCAGTTCCGAAGCCAATAAGTGCAGAAGAAATAGAAATTGTATAGAAATCAGAGCATATTCCTAAAGCGATAAATCCGATTCCTCTCAAAAATAAACCAGCTATCATCATAATGATATAGCCTATTTTGTCAGCAATTAACCCTGAGAATAATGGGATAACTCGTGATGTAATTGTCATAACCGTCAACACTGTTCCTACTTGGACAGCAGAAAAATGAAGAAAGGTTAATAGATAAATAGCTAAAAATGCGTATACTGCAAAATACCCAAAAGACATAAAAAATGAAGAAATAAGCATGAAACGTATCGGTGTTGAGAAACTTTTCATAGAAATCCCCCTAATTATGTAACCAATAAAATTATTTGATGGTTAACTATTTTATACTATAATTATACATAAAGTCAGAAAAAAGTAAATTTTAAGAAGAAGGTGGATCGAATTGAATCAAAACGCTCCAAATGAACTAGAATATATTCGGGAATTTTTAAATACATGGAGAATACCAAACGATACGAGAGAGCCAATTGATTTGCTGCAAACAAAAGAAGATATAAAGCTCTTTATGAAAGAATATTTTGATGAAGAGTTTCCATTTCATACGATAGAGGAATTAAGAGGTTTTCGAGAAGATATTCGGATGACAATTGAAGGCGAAGAATCATTGCAAAAATGGTTAGAGAAATACCCATTTCATGTACATATAAAGGAAGATATGAAAGGTATTACATATGAACCAGTATATGAAGAGAATGTGTATACAAAAGTGCTAAGCATTGTGTTAATGTCAATTCAAGAAAATGTGTGGGGAAGGTTAAAAGCATGTCCAGATTGTCGCTGGGTATTTTATGATCATTCGCGAAATGGAAGTAAAAGATGGTGCGGTATGTATGCTGGAGAAGAAGGAGGAAGAGCATGCGGGACGATTGCAAAAGTGAAAAACTACCGGGCGAAGAGAAAAGGGCGATCTGGTTATGATATGTAAGTAATATTAGAGAAAGAAAAATGGATGGGGGGAATGCTATGGAAGGCACACAAATGTTAGCTTTAAACAAAAAGTGTTGGGATACAGTTGCACCATATTTCTTTCAAGTGGATTGTTTACCGAAATATGGTCCGTATACGGCGTCTGAAGATGAGATTCATTTGTTCGAGTCAATTAGAAATAAAAAAGTTCTTGATATTGGGTGTGGAAGTGGAAGTGGACATTCGTTGCAATATATGGCAGAGCATAGGGCAGAGGAAGTATGGGGTCTTGATCTTTCAAGTGAACAAATTAAAACAGCGAATAAAACGTAAAAGCGTTGGAATCCAAAGTTAATATGCGGAGCAATGGAAGAAGAAGGAGATATTCAGAAAGGGTATTTTGATATTATATATTCCATTTATGCATTAGGTTGGACTTCAAATTTAGGAAAAACAGTAGAGTTTATATATTCCTATTTAAAGCCAGGAGAAAGTTTTATTTTTAGTTGGGAGCACCCAGTATATTCAAACTTACAGTATGGTACAGAAGAAGTTGCTATAAAGTCTTCTTATCATGAGGAAACGTCCATTACGTTTGAAACATTTAAAGGAGAAAATGTACAAGCGATATTATATAAGAGAAAAATAAGTACATATATAAATGAGTTAAATAGAGCAGGCTTTATAATTGAGAGAATAGAAGAGCCTGAACCATCGAGCTCGTTTGATGGAGAACTAGCTGAGCCGTCTACGAAATATTATTCTTTATATAAAGCTAGGATGGTACCAACTACTTTTATTATTAAGGCGAGGAAATAAATTGTTTTATAAAAAGAAGCCTATCGTTTCAAATAGTTGAAATGATAGGCTTCTTTATTTTTAAAAAAATAAGGTCAGAGGTGTACTTTTAAAAAAAAAATGCATTTCATATAAAAGGTGTAATGATTTTAGGGAAGGGGGATTGTTGTGCGTCATCATAAAAATTGCAAAAAATTCGGAGTGGCACTGCCTCTTCCGCTTATAGGTGCAACTGGTCCAACAGGTAATAGTGGCCCTGTAGGTCCAACTGGAGGGCATGAAGGTCCTGTTGGTCCAACAGGGATGACTGGACCGACGGGAGCAACTGGTCCCCAAGGTCCTCAAGGTATCAGGGGAATACAAGGTTCGCGAGGGACAACAGGAGCGCAGGGAATACAAGGAGCTGTTGGTGATACCGGAGAGCAAGGTATAACTGGTCCAACTGGCCTCCAAGGTGCTCAAGGATTAATCGGAAACCAAGGTCCAATTGGTGATATTGGAGTACAAGGATTAGAAGGAACACAGGGAGCTACGGGTCCTGCTGGTAGTCAAGGAATACAGGGCATACAAGGAATACAAGGGGAAGTAGGTGAGCGAGGACAAACGGGGGCACAAGGAATACAAGGAGAGAGAGGGGGAACTGGAGTTCCAGGGGTAACTGGTTCCCAAGGTCCTCAAGGTGTTCAAGGGATACAAGGAGAGCAAGGGGCTACTGGTATACAAGGAGAAGACGGCGCTCAAGGAATACAAGGAATTACTGGAGAACAAGGACACCAAGGTGATCAAGGGGCACAAGGTGTAGTAGGAACAACTGGTTCTACTGGAATACAAGGTCCTCAAGGTATAAGCGGAATAAAGGGAATAACCGGTGTAACAGGCCCTCAAGGTCCACAAGGAGTTCAAGGAATACAAGGAGTAAGTGGATCCACAGGTTTTCAAGGAGCAAAAGGAGTACGAGGGATAACAGGAGCAACTGGTCCTACTGGTACACAAGGCTCAGAAGGACCACCGGGTGGTCCGACGGGAACAACCGGTCCAATTGGTCCATCTAGTGGAGTGACTGGTCCATCAGGTCCACCCGGCCCGCCAGGAGGTCCAACAGGTCCAACGGGTGCGACTGGTTCAACAGGTGTAAGCGGAGGGATAGGACCAATTGGAGCGCAAGGAGTGCAAGGTATAACAGGTCCAACAGGTCCTCAAGGTGTAAGGGGAGCCCAAGGTTCCCAAGGTGTAGTTGGAGCAGTTGGAGTCCAAGGGGCACAAGGTCCTCAAGGTAACCCAGGTATAACGGGTCCAACGGGTGCAGAAGGTTCTCAAGGAATACAAGGTACGCGTGGAGTAACTGGTCCGACAGGTGCAGAAGGCCCTAAAGGTATTCAAGGTATTCAAGGTGTAATAGGCCCAACAGGTGCACAAGGAATGGTGGGAATACAAGGGATAGCCGGTCCAGCTGGTGTTACAGGAGCGGAAGGAGTTCAAGGTGAACAAGGAATCCGAGGAGCAACTGGTCCAGCTGGAGCGCAAGGTATACAAGGAGTACAAGGAATTCAAGGGGAAACAGGAGCAGCTGGAGCACAAGGTCCTCAAGGAGTTCAAGGGATACAAGGGACTACGGGATTGACAGGTGCACAAGGTGCACAAGGTCTTCAAGGAGTGCAAGGAATAATCGGTCCGACTGGAGCTATTGGTTTGCAAGGTCCTCAAGGATTACAAGGAATAACGGGTCCAACAGGAGTTCAAGGAGTGCAAGGAATACAAGGAGTGCAAGGAATAATCGGTCCAACAGGAGCACAAGGAATTAGAGGTCCCCAAGGAAATACAGGGGAGGTCGGTATAACTGGCCCTCAAGGAGTCCAAGGGGCACAAGGTAGTCAGGGACCCCAAGGCCCACAAGGGAATATTGGAATTACTGGTGCAACGGGTGAAACTGGAGCTACTGGAGCAACCGGGTCAACTGGACCACAAGGTGTGCAAGGTGTTCAAGGGATTACGGGAATACAAGGAATAACAGGAATGACAGGCGATATAGGTGCAACGGGTCCGCAAGGAATACAAGGTATACAAGGAATTCAAGGTTTGCAAGGCCCAATTGGAGCAAGTGGGGTGACAGGTGCTAGTGGTAGTATAGGCCCAGTTGGAGCGCAAGGTAGTCAGGGGCAAAATGGAGCGGTTGGACCAACAGGCGCAACTGGTAATGTAGGATCAATAGGTTTCTCGGGGATAGCAGGAGCGACTGGAGCGACTGGTTTACCTAGTGGGGGCGGTTATTTCTTTTCCACTGCAACGAGTACAATTGCAGCGAATGCGCTAATACCAATTAATTCTGGTTCTACAATTTTTGGAGCAGGAGTTAGTTTAACAAATGCGACAACTATAACGTTAAGTACGCCAGGGATATATTTAATAAGTTATTATTTTCAAGGGGATGCAATTTTGGGGAATGAAACGATTTCGGTAAGGCTTGTTTTAAACGGAACGCAAGTCGCAGGGAGTTTTATTCTTTATGTTACAAAAGGTAATTTTATATTAGAACCAGCGATTTCAAATACGATGGTAATTGAAGTTACTTCTCCAAATTCCACTTTGTCATTACAAAATGGTCCATTAGCTATTGGGCATGTAACGACATTAGCGGGAGTAATAACAGCTAGCTTAAACATATTACAAATAGTTTGATGCGTTACAAACGGGAGGAGATGCTTGTGAAGAATCAAGATAAGTGTAGTAAGTTTCAAGCACCTATTCCTTTTCCGCCGCCAGGTATTACGGGGCCCACTGGACCAACCGGTCCAACAGGTGCTTTAGGTGGACCAACTGGACCGCAGGGAATACAAGGCGTACAAGGTCCAATCGGTCCAACAGGTCCGACAGGAATACAAGGGGTGCAAGGGGTACAGGGAGAAAATGGTCCAACAGGTCCAACAGGTTTAACTGGACCACAAGGCTCTCAAGGTAGTCAAGGACCTATGGGAGAACAAGGCCCACAGGGAATACAAGGTGTTCAAGGAATTCAAGGCGAAAGAGGTCCGACAGGTCCAACTGGTATTCAGGGGATACAAGGAATTCCTGGTCCAATCGGTCCAACAGGTTCAACAGGAATACAAGGCATACAAGGAATGCAAGGGGAAGTCGGTCCGACAGGTCCAACAGGAATACAAGGTATACAAGGAGTGCAAGGGGACAATGGTCCAACAGGTCCGACTGGAAATACTGGTATACAAGGTGTTCAAGGTAATTTAGGAAGTAGTGGTTTACAAGGTATAACAGGAATACAAGGAATACAGGGTCTAATTGGTCCAACAGGCCCAACAGGTTCTCAAGGAATCCAAGGGGAACAGGGGCCAATGGGGCCACAAGGGGAAACTGGTGTTCAAGGTTTACAAGGTCCCCAGGGAGAAATGGGGCAGGTAGGTCCAACCGGTTCTCAAGGAATCCAAGGAGTGCAAGGTGTAATCGGTCCGACAGGGGCAACTGGTTTACAAGGGGATCCAGGTCCAACTGGATCAACCGGATCAACTGGGATAACCGGTCCGACTGGTTCTGCAACGGGTCCAACAGGAGCAACAGGTCCAACCGGTCCTCCGGGAGGCCCAACCGGTCCAACCGGTCCAGCAGGATCACCAGGGGGTCCAACCGGTCCGACAGGAGCAACAGGGGCAACAGGGGCGACAGGAGCAACAGGAGCAACAGGAATCCAAGGAGTGCAAGGAATACAGGGTCCAACAGGAGCAACCGGTTTAACAGGTTTGCAAGGGGTACAGGGGCCGATGGGAGCAACAGGTCCAACGGGTGACCAAGGCATTCAAGGTCCACAAGGGATACAAGGAGTAACCGGCCCGACAGGTCCGCAAGGTCTACAAGGATTACAAGGCTCAATCGGCCCAACCGGTCCGACAGGTCCCCAAGGAGTGCAAGGGGCACAGGGTCCAATCGGTCCAACCGGCCCACAAGGGGTTCAAGGTATACAAGGTGAGCAAGGAGTAAGGGGAGCGACAGGTCCAACTGGTTTACAAGGTCTACAAGGCGTACAAGGTCCGAGTGGCCCAACTGGCCCACAAGGAGTGCAAGGCGTACAAGGTCCGAGTGGCATAACAGGCCCAACCGGTCCTCAAGGAATACAAGGTATCCAGGGACCGCAAGGAAGTATAGGCCCAACCGGTCCTCAAGGAATACAAGGAGTGCAAGGTCCCCAAGGTCCAACAGGTCCGACAGGGGCAACGGGTCCTCAAGGAATTCAGGGAATCCAAGGTCCGATTGGTCCAACTGGTCCCCAAGGAATTCAGGGGATACAAGGAGTGCAAGGTCCAATCGGCCCAACTGGTCCAACCGGCCCTCAAGGTCTACAAGGAATAACCGGCCAGGCGGGCCCAACCGGTCCAACAGGAGCAACCGGTCCGACTGGAGAAACGGGTCCCCAAGGTCCTCAAGGAATTCAAGGATCACAAGGAGAAATGGGTCCAACGGGAGCAACCGGCCCGACTGGAGAAACGGGTCCCCAAGGTCTTCAAGGAATCCAAGGTCCCCAAGGGATAACGGGTCCAACGGGAGCAACCGGCCCGACTGGAGAAACGGGTCCCCAAGGTCTTCAAGGAATCCAAGGTCTCCAAGGGATAACAGGTTCGACGGGAGCAACCGGCCAGACGGGAGTGACTGGTGCCACTGGCCCGACTGGAATACAAGGCATACAAGGAATAACTGGAGCAACAGGGGGAACGGGAGTAACAGGCCCAACCGGCGCCACTGGTCCAACCGGCTTAACTGGAGCAACAGGATCATCTGCTATATCGACAGGTGGTGGCTATTTCTTTTCTACATCAACAAGCACAATTGCAGCAAGTGCCAATATTCCAATTAACTCGGGATCCACTGTATATGGAACTGGTGTATCTTTAACTAGTGCTACAACTGTCACAGTATCGACGCCAGGAATATATTTAGTAAGCTACTATTTCCAAGGGGACGCGACTGGTGGGAATGAAGTAGTATCTGTAAGATTACTATTAAATGGAACACAAGTAACAGGGAGTTTTATACAAAATGTAACGACATCAACTGTAGTATTGGAACCATCTATTTCAAATACGCTTCTTGTAAATGTAGCTAGTGCAAATTCAACGTTTATATTACAAAATGGCCCGCTCGGTGTTGGGCATGTGACTACAATAGCAGGTACGATTACGGCAAGTTTAAATGTAGTGAGAATATTATAAGAAATATAAAAACACAAGGAATGTCTTTTTAGACACACCTTGTGTTTTTGATGTTAAATGAACAATTTTTTATCCTGCATTAACGGGCAGTAAGACACCCACTACAAAATTCAGCTAGAGTAAAGAAGTTAGGTGATAGATCAACGGACCGTAAAAGCCCGATTGGTTTAACTAATAATCAGTGGGGATGCCCCCACTGATTAAAGTTTTGCTTTATCTTTTTGGCTGAAAAATATGTTGAAAGAAGTATTTGTGATGTAAGTTATCTACAATTTTATTTGCTTGATATGTGCGATGTTGTTCGAGTCGAAGTCTTTGCTCCATCATTTTTATTGCGTGATCAGATAAACGTAACATAATACATATCTCCTTTTCTATAAATATAGGTGACTATTTGATATCGATCCCATATTTATAATTAAGGAGGCAAAATGTGTAACATAGGCAAAAAGCACCTTCCTCTCCCATTACGCTTACGAGGTTAGCTGTCGGACTCGGGAAGTGAGAGTTTCCCTACTTAAAAAAAGATTCGCCCCAAGTAGCATAGCTACAAAATTGGTTCCCCCGCTCCAAAATTTGGACTCAGCAAAAGGTATTATAAGGTAAAAGGTAACATAAATAAAACGATTAGTCAAATTATTTTATTTTTTCTGTTTTTTCAGTTGTGTAAGTACTATTCCATCAGGTAGTTCGGTGTATGTTACTTCAAGGAAGCCGTGTTTTTTATATAATGCGATAGCAGGGGTATTTGCTTTACCTGTTTGTACAATGTATGTCATAGAAGAAGGGAACATGTTAAATATATAAATTAGGAGTTTCGTCGCAATTCCTTTTTGAAAAAAATCGGGCGATACAACTAACCTGTGGATATCAATTAGTTTTTCTTCTTGTACAAAAGAAATAAAGCCGACAAGTTTATTTTCAGAAAAATATCCATAGAATGTTTCAACGCAACTTTGAATATCGTTTACAGTATCATATAAACGGGGTATGGCAGTACTATTTAAGTAGTCCCCTTCAACTTTATAGGCTGGAATTTGAACTTGTAAAATGGATGTTGCTACTTCAAAAGAAGTGGAATTTAACTTAAGAATCATAGATAATGAAGCCTCCTTTGAATATGGTATATTAATATAATTGCTTTATGGGTGAGTTTGACAATATTTTTCTTTTTTGCATATAATATATGTATCTCCATATGTAAAATAGTAGTAAATATATTTCTATAGTGAAATATGATTAGCAATGATAAATACATATGTTTGTATTGAATCATACAAACTATAATAGAAATGGAGGACTAAAAATGGGATGGATTATCACATTAATAGTTGGTGCTATTATAGGTGCAATTGCTAGTTCTATAACGGGTAAAAATTTCCCAGGTGGTATGTTCGGAAATATTATCGCAGGTTTATTAGGTGCTTCGTTAGGTGGTAGATTATTTGGATCCTTTGGGCCATCATTTGGTGGGATTCATGTCGTGCCGGCATTATTAGGTGCAATCGTGTTAATTCTTATTGTATCATTTGTAGTGAAAGCTGCAAGGAAATAGAGATATAGATTATGATGAAGAGCCCTGAATAAGGGCTTTTCATCATTCGAAGAGGTGGTTTCATTGGAGAAAATAAATATAAGAAAAAGAGATAAGTTAAGAAAGTTTTTTAGAGAACAAAATTATTTGGCGGTATTGCTTGGATTTGCGTTATTGTTTATTAATATTTTATTACTAACAAAAATATCATTTGTTTTTACACCGTTTATCGTATTTTTAAAAACAATTTTCTTCCCAGTACTATTGGCAGGCGTGCTATTCTATATTTTGCATCCATTCGTTTCACTTTTAGAAAAGAAAGGTGTTTCAAGAATCGTATCGATAGCCTCAATATACTTAATAGTAATCGGATTATTTGTGTTTTTAGTTGTAACTGTTATCCCTATTATTAAAGATCAAATTGATGCATTAATTGATAACTTACCGTACTTTGGCCATGAGATTGAACAAGCAGCGCGTAGATTCGGGGAAAGTAATTTACTTGGTAAAATTCAGGAGAATTTAAATATTAATGTTGCGAATATGGTAAAAGACTATACAGTTGATTTTACAAAGTCATTATCATCAGTAACTGGGAATGTAACTGGATTCTTGAGTACTGTTACAGAGGTTGTTTTAACATTTGTAATGGTTCCATTTATATTGTTCTATCTTTTAAAAGATGGCGAACAATTGCCGAATCACTTCTTAAAATTCATTTCAGAACAAAGACAACCAGCAGCAATGAGAATACTAGATGATATGCACTATGCGATTAGCTCGTATATTAGAGGGCAAATTATCGTGAGCTTGTTTATCGGTATTATGCTATTAATCGGTTACCTTATTATCGGTATTAAATATGCGGTACTACTTGCGATTTTAGCGATGATTGTAAATATCGTTCCGTACGTAGGACCAATTATTGCTATTACACCAGC
The DNA here is from genome assembly GCF_053345735.1 of Bacillus sp. D48C. NCBI lineage: Bacteria > Bacillati > Bacillota > Bacilli > Caryophanales > Bacillaceae > Bacillus > Bacillus sp. D48C. Next base: position 697,385 of record NZ_JBKFAQ010000002.1, on the reverse strand, counting down.
GTTAATTATCGCATTTATTGACTCGCCAGCAATGGTGTTAAAAGTAATTATCGTAATGATGGTCGTACAATTAGCAGAAGGTAAATTTATTTCTCCACAAGTTATGGGAAAAAAGCTAGACATTCACCCGATTACTATCATTTTTATTATTTTAACTGCCGGAAATTTATTTGGAATTATGGGGATTATTTTAGCAATTCCAGGATATGCGATATTAAAAGTGTTAGTAACGCATAGTTATAGATTTGTTAAGTTAAATACGTAGGAAAAAGAGCTAAAACAGATAAAACTGTTTTAGCTCTTTTTTATTAACAATTTATTTGCATATTGGCGTGCCCATTGATCCGCTTCTAATATAGCATCTAATGAAGGATCTTTTACGTTATGATGAGCTTCAATTGTTGTGTAAATTGTTTTTTCAATATCGAAAAAGGCAATTTCGTTTTTAAGAAACAGTGCATTTGCAATTTCATTTGCTGCATTTAATACAGCAGGGGTAGTACCACCGATTTTGCCACATTCATATGCGTATTGTAGACAAGGGAACTTCTCTAAATCTGGTTTTTCAAAATGTAAACTACCGAGTTCTAATAAATTTAATTTTTCATAGGAAGAAGGTAGCCGAGTAGGATAGTGAAACGCATATTGAATCGGCATTCTCATATCAGGAGCACCGAGCTGTGCCATAACTGATCCATCAATAAATTCTACTAAAGAATGAATGATGCTTTCTTTATGAATCATTACATCAATTTTTTCATACGGAATATCAAATAGCCATCTCGCTTCCATTACTTCGAACCCTTTATTCATTAATGTGGCAGAATCAATCGTTAGTTTTGCGCCCATTAACCAGTTTGGATGTTTTAAAGCGTCCTTAGCTTGTAACGTTTGCATTTCTTCACGTGTTTTATCACGAAAAGCACCACCGGAAGCTGTTACAATTAACTTCTCAATCTCTTTATTATTTTCTCCGTTTAAACATTGGAAAATAGCTGAATGCTCACTATCTACTGGAATTAAGCGGCATCCGTTTTGTTTCGCTAGTTCAGTTACGATATGTCCAGCTGCAACTAAAGTTTCTTTATTAGCAATAGCGATATCTTTCTTCGCTTTTAATGCTTCAATTGTTGGGAGTAATCCTGAAACACCGACAACAGAACTTAATACAAGATTTGAATCAGGGTGAGTAGCTACTGCAATTAAGCCATCAGTCCCGTGTGTGATTTTTGTATTTGCTGAAATACGCGTACGAAGCGTGTCTGCTAAGTCTTTTGTCGCAACGCTTACAATACGAGGTTGAAACGTTTTGATTTGTTGCTCAAGAAGATCAATGTTATAATTTGCGGTTAAACCGACGATTTTGAAATGTTCAGGATGAGCTGAAATAACATCTAATGCAGATGTGCCGATGGATCCTGTGGAACCTAAAATGGATATATATTTTACCATGAAAAAACCTCCAAAGTTGTTTTGAATATTTCTGCAAACCTATATAAGATTAGACAATTGAAGTGGAAATTCCTGCTATATAAAATAGAAAATTCGGGTTTGTTTGGAAGTGAAATGTGATAAACTGTAAAAAAATAACGAAAAAGCAATGAAAGAGAAGAGTACATATTCGAAACTTTTCAGAGAGCTGATATGTGGTGAGAATCAGTAAGGGATGAATATGGAATGGGCTCTGGAGCTTCTAACTGAAATGAGTAGGTAAAGACGGTTACTTCACGTTAAGAAGTTGAAGTGAGCTATAATGATAGCTAATTAAGGTGGTACCGCGGGAGTTTCTCGTCCTTTTTAAGGATGAGAGGCTCTTTTTATTTTGAGAAAGGAGGAGTTAGTGTGAGTGAAAAAATAATGTTAACAGGAATTAAGCCGACAGGTTATCCGCATTTAGGAAATTATATTGGCGCGATTAAACCTGCATTACAAATGTCAAAGAATAATGAAGGAAAAGCATTGTACTTTATAGCTGATTATCATGCGTTAAATGCTGTGCATGATTCAGAAAAGTTCAGCAGTTATACGAAAGAGGTAGCAGCTACTTGGTTATCGCTTGGACTTGGGGAAGATGTTATTTTTTATCGACAAACAGAAGTGCCGGAGATTCTAGAATTAGCTTGGATATTAGCTTGCTTAACTCCGAAAGGACTTATGAACCGTGCTCATGCGTATAAAGCGAAGGTGGAGCAAAATAAAGAAGCGGGTTTAGAGATAGATGCAGGAGTGAATATGGGATTATATACGTATCCGATCTTAATGGCGGCGGATATATTACTATTTCAAGCTACTCATGTACCAGTTGGGAAAGATCAAATTCAGCATATTGAAATTGCACGTGATATTGCGACGTATTTTAATCATACATTCGGCACGACATTTACACTTCCGGAGTATGTCATACAAGAAGAAGGAGCAATATTACTAGGACTTGATGGAAGAAAGATGAGTAAAAGTTACGGGAATGTAATCCCATTATTTGCAGAGAAAGAAAAACTACGAAAGTTAATATTTAAAATCAAAACAGATTCTTCACTTCCGAATGAACCGAAAGAACTAGAAACGTTATTTATAATTTATAAAGAATTTGCGACAGAGGCTGAAATACAGTCGATCCGTGAAAAATATGAGACTGGAATCGGATGGGGTGATGTGAAAAAAGAGTTGTTTCGCGTTGTAGATCGTGAGTTAGCTGGACCTCGTGAGAAATACGCTAGGTATATGAATGAGCCAAATTTATTATACGAAGCGTTAGAAAAAGGTGCTGAGCGGGCAAGAGAAATCGCGAAGGTAAATTTAGCTGAAATTAAAAAACGGATTGGATTTGAGAGGGGGCGCTGAGCGTTCCCTTGTTTATCTATATAATATTCTTCATATTGATATGTAGAGCAAGGAATTCGCACTTCTTTTCAAAACTTATTAGTTGCATATGTTAAAAAGTATGCTAATATAGGGTTACTTATTAAATGTGTTTAATAAGTATAATTTAAGTCACTTATTAAAGAAGTTTAATAAGTGGATCTCATTCAATAAAAAAGGAGATGAATGTATGAAAACGGAGAAAGAAAAGATGGTGGCAGGAGAAATGTATATGCCAGATGATGAAGAGTTAGTAGCTGATAGAACTGAAGCAAAACGTTTAACACGCCTTTATAATGAGGCGATGGAGATAGGAGATGAAAAACGTTTTACGTTATTAAATCAGCTTTTAGGTTCTTCAGCTGACGGGAAAGCCCAAATCAATCCTGATTTTCGTTGTGATTATGGCTACAACATCCATGTTGGAAAGAGCTTTTTCGCAAATTTCAATTGTGTGATTTTGGACGTTTGTGAAGTACGAATCGGTGATAATTGTATGTTTGCACCTGGAGTTCACATTTATACTGCTACGCATCCGCTACATCCGGTAGAGCGGAATTCCGGTAAAGAATATGGAAAGCCTGTAAAGATTGGTAACAACGTTTGGGTTGGCGGGGGAGCTATAATTAACCCTGGTATTTCAATTGGAGACAACGCTGTAATTGCCTCAGGGGCAGTTGTGACAAAAGATGTACCTCATAATGTAGTTGTTGGTGGTAATCCAGCTAAAGTTATTAAAACGATAGACTTATAGAAATCGTTTTTTTTACGGGTATATGAATAAACTGGTGTCTTATCGTATAGACAATGGGGAAGGTGTTTCATATGGAGAAATATAGTGCGAACAATCATACAAAGACATTACTTGCCTCTCGAAACGCTCTTTTTCTCTTATTTGCTTTGCCAGGTGTCGCGTTTGCTACATGGATTTCAAGAACAGCAGCTACTCGAGATATGTTAGCAGTGTCAAATGCAGAAATGGGCTGGATTTTGTTCGGACTATCTGTTGGTTCAATAATTGGTTTACTGAGTGCAAGCCGCTTCATTGACTGTAAGGGAGCTAGAGACGTTATTATAGGCAGCATGTTTTTTATGATTGTTGGATTGATTTGTTTAGATATAAATATTTATTTTGTTTCTAGTATGGGGGCTTTTAGTAGCTTACTAGTATTTGGAGTAGGCTACGGATTGGCGGAAGTCGCATTGAATGTAGAAGGTTCTTCCATTGAGCAGAAATTAGGAACAACTCTTCTTCCGAAATTTCATGGCTTTTTTAGTGTAGGAACTTTAGTAGGCGCGCTCAGTGGTTCTGTCGCAGCGTCGCTTCACATCCCGATTCTGTATCAGTTTCTTGTGATTTCGGTCATGTTTCTATTACTTGTATGTATGGTGTATCGTTTTCTTCCGCATGGAACAGGAAAGAAGGAGAAATCGCGGAACAAAAGGAGAGAGAAGCGTACTTCCTTACGTATGGAAAAAAAGGTGCTTTTAATTGGTCTTTTTGTGCTTGGAATGGCATTTGCAGAAGGTAGTGCAAATGATTGGCTACCTATCGTGATGGTAGATGGACATGAGCAAAGTATAGTGGCAGGTTCTATTATGTACGCAATTTTTGTATTAGCAATGACGTTAACTCGTATGTGTAGCAGCTATTTCCTTGATCGATTCGGTCGTGTCGCTGTCGTACGTGCCACTATTATGATGGCGATTCTAGGAATTTCAATCGTAATATTTGGGAGTAATTCGTATTTTCTAGCATTTGGCGTAGTACTGTGGGGGATTGGTGCAGCGCTAGGGTTCCCAATTGGTCTGTCAGCTGCTGGAGATGACCGTGAAAATGCGACTTCTAATGTTGCTGCAGTTTCTATCATTGGTTATACAGCCTTTTTAGTCGGACCACCATTTTTAGGGATACTTGGGGAAGCATTCGGAATACGTAATGCCTTGCTAGCTGTTTTATTATTTGTTCTTTTGTCTGGAATTGTATCGTCTATTACAAGAGAGAATACACCGAGCTAAATAAGGGTTGCATGCAGCGGAAATATATCATCTCTATTGCTTTAGAAAATGATGTATGATATATTGTCAACGCAACTTATTAAAAGTGTTTAATAAGTATGTTGATTAAGGTGGTGAGCGATTTGAGTGAACAATTTGTTACTCAAAAATCAATTAAAGAGACGATCCTTCGCGGCATTCGTACGGCTCTTCTAGAGCAAGGAAGTGCGACGAAAGTTGAACTTAGTAATACATTAGAAATTAGTTTTCCAACGATAAGTAAATTTATAGAAAATATGAAACAAGATGGTGAAGTCACTTTAGTCGGTTTAGATGATTCAAGTGGCGGAAGAAGAGCGAAACGATATGCGTATAATCCAGAATATATGTTAGGATTAGCGATATTTTTAGAAAAAAATGAGACGAATTATACAATTTTTAACTGTTTAGGGGAAGTAAAAGAACAAGGGAGTACTTCAAGTGCATTAATTGATGCGGGACTAAGCGTATTAACAGAACATATAGAAAGTCTTATAGCTATGTTTCCAAAAATAAGTTCTATATCAATTGGTGTCCCTGGTGCGGTCGATAATGGGCGTATTTTCTATATTCCTGGATATGAAAAGTTTCAAAATTTTAATTTGAAAAGTCACTTTGAGGAACTGTTTTCTATACCAGTAGTAATAGAAAACGATATGAATGCTGCAGTGCTCGGGTATCATAAAAACACGAGGAATAATGACAATTCCTCTCTTGTATATTTGTATTCAGGTCAAAATGGCCCAGGTGCGGGGATTATGGTAAATGGAGATGTCGTACGCGGAAGTACATTTTTCTCAGGAGAGATATCTTTCGTTCCGCAGTATGATAATAAAAATTTCTTACAAGCTTTGAGAAGTGGGGATTCGCATAATTCAGAGGAATATAATATAGATGCTATTACTCGTTTAATAGCTACATGTATAGCTATTATTAACCCTCATACGTTTATCTTCTGTGATGATGAAGTGAATCAATTTGTAATAGATCAAATTGTAAAAAGTTGTCCGCAGTACATTCCGGCAGAACATATTCCGAAAATAACAGTGAGCAACTGGAAAGAAGATTATTTATATGGGTTAAAAAGCCTTGGACTTGATCTTATGATTACGAGAACAAATAAAGAAAATTAAATGTACTGGCAATGAAGCATCCAATTGCCAGTTGAATAACATAAAAGAAAAGGTGTCGATTATGAAAATTGAACATGTAGCAATTTGGGTGAATGATTTAGAAGGAATGTGTGATTTCTATAAACAGTACTTCGGTGGTGAAGAAAATAGCTTATATCACAATCCGAAAAAGCAGTTTGAATCTTATTTCATAACTTTTGAAGGTGGTGCGCGTCTAGAACTTATGAGACAAGTAGGGATAGACGATAAAATAAAAACACAAACAGTAGGATATGCGCATATTGCTTTTTCTGTAGGTAATAAAGAAAAGGTGAACGAATTAACTCATACATTAAGAGAAGCAGGGTACCCTGTGTTAAACGGCCCACGAACTACAGGGGATGGTTACTATGAAAGTGTAGTAAGTGATCCTGAAGGGAATCAGATTGAGATAACAATCTAACATTATATTTACTAATAAAAAATAAAATTTTGTTGTTCCCCCAAATGTTTACGAGAAACCTATTATTTCTGCAGAAAGGGGGACATAACATTGAGTGAAATCATTTTTATTTTCTGTATATATCCATTACTTATTTGTATTTTTTCAATAGCTGTGACATATAAAGTAGGTACATTTTACGCGATGCCAATTGTAACATTTCTTATTTTTCTTATGTTAAGTGTTACAGTGCACGATCCAGCATTTTTCTTTTGGGTTGGCATGTATACTATTCTTTCATTTATTGTTTCTTATATAACTATCCTTTTTATAAAGGGATATAAAGTTGTAGAAAGAGAGCGTTAATATCATTTTGGGGAAATAGGGATTTACGGTGAACGATAACAACCTCATTTCACGTTGTAATGACGGGAAATGAGGTTGTTTTATTTATATTTTTAATTAGAGTGATGAAAATCGCGAAGAATCCCCTCAATGACTGGATGAAGAGTACTAGGTAACTCATCAAACGGAAAGAAACGTAATTCTTTTGACTCAGTTTTATCACATATAAGCTCCCCGTGAAATTCGCGGCAAATATAAACAACGAGTACACCATGTACTTGATCGCCGTTTGGATAGATTTGAAAGAAATCTGGCCCTGAGTATGTACGGAATAGTTCTGGATTTTTAATAATAAGTCCAGTTTCTTCAAATACTTCTCGTTTTAAAGCACCTTCTAACGTTTCGTTATATTCTAAGGCACCCCCAATAATGCCCCATCGGTTAAAATCTGTCCGAAGCTGCAGTAATACTTCATCTTTTTCATTTAATATAATGGCATGTGATCCTATTAAAATAAGTGGATGATTTCCTACTAGATTTCTCATGTCTTCAATGTAGCCCATATTTTTGCTCCTTGTATTTAATAATAGTTAGGGAGTTCTTTTAACATTCTTTCTGTTTTACGCGCTGTAAAAGCTAAGTTATGGTCATCTTTCGTTCTGAAAAATAATGTGCGTAAAAAGGTTTTAATGTTGGCGCATAAAATACAATACTCATTAAGTGAAAGGCGTTTTCTAATTTGAGGAAGCCTTTTTATTTTTTTATGAATAATAGAAATTAACTCGTTTTGAGGAAAATCATGATACAGCATTGCTAGTAATGGAGTAACAATGCGTTCATCTTCATTATTATGAAAAAGGTCAGATGGAATAAAAATTTTATTTAATAAACAATGAATTAATTCTTCGTACCATTCAAAGGTCGTATACGTATTATGAACAATTTCGGTGAAAGCATCAGATACGTGAGCAAGACAATGAGCCCATCCTTTGTTTTCAATATAGCCTCGAAAATCCGTTTCTAAGTTTGTATATGTAATGAGTTTATTTTTTATTTCTTCGATATCCTCCTCTGTACAAAAGTAGTGCGAATTAGCGAATTGGAGTATTAACGCAATTAACGAAACAGTGTAAGAACGTGTGAAAACCCCATCTGTATGTGGGGAGTAAATGTCACAATATAAATACTCATCACTTAAACAAGTTTGCAGAAGTAATTTCAGCTGATCGTCCATAAGGAATTCATGATGAATGAAATGCGCAAAACATTTATATATAAGTTGGTAACGAACGTAGCTATCAGTCGTTCCGATATACTGAAGCATGTTCAAAGTTAACTCATTTACGTCTATATGCTGTAGTTGCGTATAGTCATTTTGTTGTATAAGCTCTAACTGTTGTTGCAATGCTGTAATATCCACTGGAGAACCTCCTCCGCACTTTAAAGATGCGATCTTTTCTAGTATTCTATATATTCAAGGACAATCCTGCTCATGCAAGGAGAACGATTAGAAATTCGAGTATGATATAGATGAGGGAAGAATATGACGACGATAGAACAGTTAGAAAAACATTTTAAAATAAGAAGAAGTGCTTCTTCTATTATGATAAAAGAAAATAATGCAGAGATTTTTACAGAAGAGCAATTAGAGGAAATGATGCAATATTGCGTTGCTGAAGCTAAAAAAGGTGAATTAGAAAAACTACATTTTGAAATCTCTTCAAAAAGTCCAAATTATGATGTGTATAAAAAATGTTTTGAAACGTATTCATTTGAATATGTTACGGAAAACATGATTGTATTTAAAGATATATATGAAGTAGAAGATGTAGAAAGTGAAATGGATTTTAAGCTTATTGAAGAAGTTGGAGAAGAGGCTTTTTATTCACTGTGGAATGAAGCGACGGGAGAACCAGTCGCTCATGATCAATTTGTGCATATGATGCTACAAGAAATTGGTGAGCACTGGAAAGAACATTGCTTAACAGCGAGTGTCGATGAAGAGCCGATAGGAATTGTAATCCCGCATATTGAAAGAGGTACGTTAGAAGAAGGGAAACTTATGTACTTCGCAGTTACTCCAAATATGCGTAATAAGGGATATGAAGCTGCACTATTTGCAGGTGCGATGTTTGTCTTAAAGGAAATAGGTGCATCTTATTATATTGGTGAGACAAATGTACAAAATGAGTGGATGAAGGATGTTTTTGAAAAGAACGGATGTCAGCTGCTGAGTTGTACTGAGCGGTATGTGAGGGTGTTTTAGGAGGATGAATGGTCTATATTCTCGAACTCGTATAGCGGGAGGGGACTATTTATTCGCACCCTGATCGCGGGACAGTTGTATATAAAGATTTAGGTGATGAACAAATTGCATATGTCTTTCGAGGGAATCCGTGTACAACTTATGAACAAGTAAAAGAACTTTTTGCCTCTTTGTAAGATAAAAAGAAAAATGAGAACGACAAAATAGATATTCCTATAATACAATAAAGAAAGATTCGATTATATGAGAAAGCGTTGGTGAAAGAATGGAGCAGCAAAGAAATTGGCTACAAGCAACTGTAGAAAGAATTGAAGATAATACGTTACAAATAAAGTGGGAAAATAATATAGAAGAAGTTCGTATTTATTGGAGTACTTCACCAGATCATATTGAAGAAAATGGAGAATTACTTGCAACGTTAAATGGAGAATTATCATATACAATTGAAAACCCGAGTGAAACTGAACGTCCATATTTTAGACTAGTAGGAAGTAATGGACAAGCAGTAACAGTAGCTGAACGTAGACTGCCATTACAAGGCGCGTTTAACTTCCGTGATATGGGAGGATATGAAACGACTGAAGGCCGTAAAGTAAAATGGGGCAAGTTGTACCGTTCTGAAGAATTGGCAGGACTAACAGAGTGGGATATCGACTATTTACAAAAGTCTGGCTTGAAATTAATTTGTGACTACCGTACAGACTTTGAAGTGAAGCATAAGCCAAACCCAGAGATTACAGGTGCTCGTCAAGTGTGCTTACCAGTTATGCAAGATTTAGCGAAAGACTTAAATATAAATGAATTTTTCCAAGTTGGTGACCTTTCTATGTTAGGAAAACCAGGTGAGTATCTTGTGAAAATGAATCAAGGTTTCGTAAGTGGTAACGAGGCATTTGTAAGCTTCTTAAACTTAGCGCAAAATCCGGAAAACTTACCGTTAGTAAACCACTGTACAGCTGGAAAAGACCGTACTGGATTCGGATCAGCACTATTATTACTTTTACTAGGTGTACCGGAAAAAACAGTAATGGAAGACTACTTACTAAGTAACGGTTTCCGTGAAAAGCTAAATGAAAAAATGATGGCCTTTTTAGGTGCGAAATTACAAAACGATGAGAGCAGAGCGATATTAGGTGCAATGTTTGAAGCACGTGCTGAATACTTGCAAGCTGCGATTGGTGAAATTCAAAAGCAATACGGATCAGTTGAAGCATACGCTGAAAGGGCTCTTGGCTTTACGAAAGAGTCGTTAGAGGAAATGAAAGAGTTATTGCTGGAAGATAAGTAAGAAGAAGGGAGGCTGGTTTTAATTAGCCTCCTTTTCTTATTGTTGTTATAATTAAGCTATGAGAATATAGGAGTTGAGGAAAACATCATGAAATACAAAGTTATATTATTCGACGTAGATGATACATTATTAGATTTCCCTGAAACGGAAAGACACGCATTACATAATGCGTTTGTACAGTTTGGTATGCCTACAGGGTATAATGATTATCTTGCAAGTTATAAAGAGATTAGTAATGGATTATGGAGAGATTTAGAAAATAAAATGATTACGCTAAGTGAATTAGCAGTAGATCGATTTAGACAATTATTTGCACTTCATAATATAAACGTAGATGCGCAGCAATTTAGTGATGTATATCTTGAAAACTTAGGGAAAGAAGTACACCTTATAGAAGGCGCAGTACAATTATGTGAAAATCTACAAGATTGCAAGTTAGGTATTATTACGAATGGATATACGAAGGTGCAACAATCAAGAATCGGAAATTCACCTTTATGTAATTTCTTTGATCACATTATTATTTCTGAAGAAGTTGGTCATCAAAAACCAGCGCGTGAGATTTTTGATTATGCATTTGAGAAATTTGGAATTACGGATAAATCAAGTGTACTAATGGTCGGAGATTCGCTAACTTCTGATATGAAAGGCGGAGAAGACTTCGGCATTGATACGTGTTGGTATAATCCGAGTTTGAAAGAGAATAAGACGAGTGTTAATCCGACTTATGAAGTGGAGAGTCTGCTACAAATTTTAGAAATTGTAGAAGTGGCTGAAGAAAAGGTAGCTTCATTTTAATTGTGCTGATATTTGTCGAAAAATCGATATATTTGAAAAATCGTTGATATATTGTAAGTTGCGATAGATATATTTGAAAAATCGCTCATATAAGTTCATATACTAAGATATAGAACAAAAAATAACGCTACTATACAAGGTCATTCACGTGTTATAATGCGTGAATTAAATATACGTATATAAATAGTTTCTCAGAGTGATGCGATGTCATGTATGATTAGTGTAACAACTAGAGGTGAATGAAGGATGTTAACGTTTTTATTTGAGTTAGACAAGGTTATTCCGCAGACGAATGAGCCACGGTATGTTGCTTATACAAATGGTTTTATCGAAGGGGATTTAACAATCTGTATGGATGACAGAGTATTTTTTCAAAAGTCACGTATGAAGGTTGCAGAGCTGGGCATTTATTTAGGTCAGTGGATGGAACAAGTTCAACACGGGCAAAACGTGCCTATGAAATATGAAACGGCTGACCGTGAAGAGGTAATTCTTGGCTTCTTCTATAAAGAGGATCATAATCAATGGAATGTTTCTTCCAGCTGGCAAGAATTTGAACTTCAAGAGCGTATAGCTACTACAACATTAATAGAGAGTGTTCAACGCTATTTGTATGAGCTAAATAAAGAACTGCGCATGATAGAATATCCTGTGACGTTTGATCAGTACTTAAGAGGAGAGCGAATGATGCAGCTTTCTTACAAACGACCGTGTGATAGCAAAGCAGATACGACGCCGGTAGAGGTTTATAATGGAAGCGAGCAAGTAGGCGTAGTACGGGGCTATTATAAAAATACGCTGATGAGAGTGCTGGATTTTATTCCGAAAATTGGTAGTAATATCATTTATGAAATAAAGGATAGTAAGGGCAATATTCGCATCATTGCAAAGGATGTAAGTAGGCAGCGCCAAAGAAAGATTTTAGTAACGTACATCGATAATAATGATGCAGAGCATGAAATACTTGTATGTGACGGAAAGTTATTGGATGCAAATTTCATATTTACCTTTACATATAAGGCAGAAGAATATGTTGTTCATAAAACTTCATTTGGAATGGGGAAATTATTACGAAAAGGCTATGTAATTGCAGATTGGAATATTCGTCTTGAGGAAGATACGTATTACATCGAGATGAATGCATATGATGGAGATTACATGGAGAATCAATACTTACTATTAGGCGTATTTCATGCGGTTTTATATGGATAATCAATGAGAAATACCGTCATTCTTCTTGGAAAGAATGACGGTATTTTTTTATGTGATTCTGGTGACAGGACGCCTTTAATCAATCCTCAAAAATAAAAATCTCATCAATTGTACTATGTAGTGCCTTCGCTATATCGTGAGCAAGTTGTAAGGAAGGATTGTATTTACCTTTTTCGAGATGACTAATTGTTTCACGGCGTACACCAACTTGCTTCGCTAAATCTTCTTGTGTCATGTTCAATTTTGCGCGGTATTCTTTTATCTTCGTTACGAACGCCATGGTGCATCTTCCATTTCATCAACAGGTTTATCATAAAAGAACATAGAAAAACCGAACGTAATAATGAGTGTGCCGAAAATAAGAGCGATATCAATTTCTTGTAGCGCCGGGTTTGGAAATAACATTTCAATAAATATAATGATAGCGGTAGTTAGTAATGTAACGATAAATGCATTGCGACACGATTTATTGACAATTTGTTCAAACAGTTCATCGTGTTGAACTGTTCTATACGATGTGAAAAAGGAGAAGAAACAGAACATAGTAAACAATCCTTTTTCATAAAAAAATCCGAGGAAACCGAAGAAACCGAGAAATCCTAAATATTTTATCCAAGTTGTTTTCATGATAGGTCCTCCTTACGTTGTTAGAAATAAGTCACGTTATGTTACAAATATATCACAATTGGATAGGAATGGTAATAATAGTTTTCCAGTTTGCTTCATAATAATAGTAAAAAGAGGAAATATGCTGCGAAATAAAGAGGATAATATTGTAAAATGGTTGTAAGGAGGGGGAGGAAGAAATGCTAACTTGGATCATGATCGTTGTATTACTTGTAGTGATTACTGTCATTGCGACGGTGTTAATTGGGCGGAATGGTGATGCAAATTATAGCAAAGCGACAAAGGGGAATATTAAACGATTAACAATGATTTATATTATACTAGCTGTCGTTTTAGTTGTTGGATTAGGGGTGTATATTTATTTTAAAGGTTAAATAAACTGAAAAATGTAAAAATCTTAAAATAGAAGTATGCTATAATATCAATATAGTTATTTGGTAATTAAGGAAAGGATTGGATGGAATGATTGAAATTACGAATGTGTCAAAAAGTTATAATGGGTCTACCTATGCAGTAAAAGATTTAAGTTTATCTGTACCTAGCGGCGAAATCTTTGGATTTTTAGGACCGAATGGTGCGGGTAAATCCACGACAATTAAGATGATTACTGGCATTCACGGGGTGGACAAAGGGACGATTACGATTAACGGAAAAAATATTATGGAAGAGCCGATGGAAGCGAAGAAGACGTTTGGTTATGTGCCGGATAGCCCAGATATGTTTTTACGTTTAAAAGGAATTGAATATTTAAACTTTATGGCTGATATGTATGAAGTGCCGAAAGAAGTAAGACAAGAACGAATAGAGTCTTTAGCGAAGAAGTTTGATCTTTATAATGCATTATCTGATCAAATTCAAAGTTATTCGCACGGTATGAGACAAAAAATCGTTATTATTGGTGTGCTCGTGCATGAACCAGATGTATGGATTTTAGATGAACCGTTAACAGGGCTTGATCCGAAATCTGCATATATTTTAAAAGAAATGATGAGAGAACATGCGGATAAAGGAAAGATTGTATTTTTCTCTACACACGTATTAGAAGTAGCGGAAAAAATATGTGACCGGGTTGCTATTATTAATAAGGGGAATTTGCAGTTTAAAGGAAATTTAGATGAAATGAGAGATCATTTTAAATCCAATGAATCACTTGAAAAAATGTTCTTGGAGATGACGGGCAATGAGTAAAATTTGGACGTTAACGAAGGTACTATTAAAGTTAAATTACGCAGATTTTATAGCAGATAAGAAGAAGCGATGGGCGTATTTATTTTCATTTGCAGCTATTTTATTTGTTGGATTTTTAATATTTGGTTCGATGACGCACGGAATGTATGAAGGTCTGAAACAATTAGGGCAAGGGCCGGGAATGATTATTGCAATGGGACTTGCGATTGCGAGTATATGGGTATTTTTAATGAGTATAACGAACATTTTAACTGTATTTTACTACAGCAATGATATTGAAATGTTACTGCCGTTACCATTAAAACCAGCGCAAATTATTTCGGCAAAATTTTTAACGGTATTAATTACACAATACGTAATGAGTTCATTCATTTTATTACCAATCTTCATTACGTACGGTTTAAAAAGTGGCGCATTTATTACATATTACATATATATGATTTTTATTTACTTACTCTTCCCAATCGTGCCGTTAGTATTAGCTTCGTTACTGATGACAATTATTATGAGGTATACAAATATAGCGAAAAATAAAGATCGAGGAAATATATTTATTGGAATCGTAAGTATATTATTTATTGTAGGAATTAACGTATTTATGCAGTGGAGAAATAAAAGTGCGTTTTCTGGAGATGGGGCTGCGGAATACCTTGTAAATAATCAATCTTCTCTTTTAGTACAAATGACAAATTATTTTCCAACTACATATTTTGGAGCAGTGGCATTAGTAGAAAATGCAAATTGGAAGGGACCTTTATATGTAATAATCTTTGCAGTTATTTCATTTGTCTTCTTTGTGTTGTTTTATTACATAGCAGAGCGTACATATTTAAAAGGGGTTATTGGACTTTCAACGAGTACAGCAAAGAAACAAGTTATTTCGGCGGAAGGTTTACAGAAATCAACAGTACAAAGTTCGCATTTAAAAGCGTATGTGAAAAAAGAATTTAAAACGTTATTCCGTACACCACAATTTTTCTTAAATTGCATTGTACAAACTTTCGTTATGCCAATTATGTTGTTCTTTATTTTATTTGTGCAAGATGGAAATTTAAAGTTTATTACAGAGTATATTAACAATCCAAAGACAACAGGATTTGCAATTGGTGTTGGTCTTTGTGCATCGTTATTTTTAATGGGTAGTAACGTCATTGCAACAACGTCATTTTCGCGAGATGGAAGCTCTTGGTTTGTGAATCGTTATTTACCAGTAAAGGCTTCGGATATCTTTTTTGCGAAAGCAATCACTGCTTGGTTAATTAATGTGATCATTTTAGCAGTATTCGGTATTACGATGGCAGTTGTAGCTGGGATTTCTCCAGTCTTTATGATACTGTGGTTTTTACTAAGTGCGAACGGGTTGTTATTAATTAATTTAATCGGAACACGCTGGGACGCGCAAACTGCAGATATTCATTGGGATACAGAGCAGAAATTATTTAAGAGCCGATATACCACTTTGTGGAATTTTTTAGCTAATATTTTAATAGCTTTAATTATTGTGGGGGGAGTAAGTGTATTATACTTCTTCCTTCATGTCGGACTGTGGGTTATGTTTATCGTTTTATTTGTAATGTTTACGATTGTAAATTATATCTTTATTAAAATGTTAAAATTAGGTGCTGAACGTATACTGTCAAATATTCAATAAGAAGATAGATCCTCTGTATTCATGCAGGGGATCTGTGTATAGATGGAGGAGAAAAAGGTGAAGAAAATAGCAATTGTAACAGGGGCAACTCGTCTGAATGGAATTGGTGCAGCTGTATGCAAGGTGCTTGCTCAAAAGGGGATAGACATTTTTTTCACGTACTGGCCAAAGTATGATAAAGCGATGCCATGGGGAATGAGTGATCAAGAACCCTTTTTGCTGAAAAAGGAAATTGAAAGTTACGATGTTCGATGTGAAATGGCAGAAATCAATTTATCGCAGTCTTATTCGCCAAATCGTTTGTTTTATATGGTATCAGAACGGTTAGGTGATCCATCTATTCTAGTTAATAATGCAGTATATTCTACTCATACGAGAATTGAGGAATTAGATGTAGAGCAGTTGGATAAACATTATACAGTTAATATTCGGGCTACTATGCTATTAAGTTCATTGTTTATAAAACATTATTCACTTAAAACGGGCGGGAGTATTATTAATCTTACTTCAGGACAGTCAGTAGGTCCAATGCCAGATGAACTAGCATATGCAGCAACGAAAGGGGCAATTGAAGCATTTACAAAGTCAGTAGCACCAGTAGCGATGGAGAAGGGGATTACTGTTAATGCCGTTGATCCAGGACCAACAAATACAGGGTGGATTACAGAGGAATTAAAACATTATTTAGTATGGAAATTCCCGCAAGGTAGAGTTGGAGAAACAATGGATGCTGCGCGCTTAATTTCTTTTTTAGTAAGTGAAGAAGCGAAATGGGTTACTGGGCAAGTTATTCACTCGAATGGTGGTTATTCATAAAAATATTATGTTAACAAATGTTGAGAAACAAAAAACGAAAGGAAATTTTATTTTTTTGTATAAATAAAATGTCAAGAAAGATAAAAATTTGATAGAAGAGTATATCGTCATATAAAGATAGTAATTCTTAATGTGACAATATACTCTTTTTCTTTTACTTACGAGCAGAAAAATGAAGTAGAAGAAACTCGAATATTAAAATGAGTTTATCAGTTTTTGTCCGTATTATTATGAAGATTACTGTCGGAAAGATGGTAATTCGTATGAAAAGGGATTTTTTAAGGGGAAATCGAATCGTAAAGGGGAGGATAAATAAAGTAAACATAGGGGGATTTATATGAAAATGAAAAAGGTCGCTATCGCATCGATAACAATTGGTACAATGCTTACTATGGCAGCTTGTAGTCCATCAGTAGATAAAGAGGCAGAAAAGAAAGAGCAAGTAACAGCGCAAAATGAAGGAGAAGCAAAAACGACAAGTGCAGATGAAGCGTCCAAAACAACGAAAGATACTGAAAAAGAAACAAATACTTCTTCAAATGAAAAAACAGATAAAGATGCAAAAAATACGAAAGAATCATCAGGAACAGAAAGTAACGGCAAAACGTCAACTCAAAATGAGAATGTGAAAACAAAAGAAAAAGAAACGACAGGAAAAACGAATGACCAAACGACTAGCGGGAAAACAGCAGATCAAAGCACAAGTACAAGCTCAAACACAAACAATAACGAAAAGACAACGAAAGATCCGAAGAAAAGTGTTGCTGTGAAAACGAACGTTAAAGAAGTTGTGGCATTAATTGATAGCTTGGACAAGCAGTTAGCTGCTAATCCAAAATTGGAAACAGTGAATAAGCTTGGCAAACAAATTAATGAAAAGTGGGACGTGATTGAAAAAGAGCTAGAAGCATCACATCCGACGGATTCTAAAACAATCGGTCAAAGTATGTATCCGTTAATTGTAGGAGCGGAGAAAGAAAAAATCGATATTAATAAAATGAAATCATTAACGACGAAAACGAAAAAAGATTTAAATCAGTTATTGACGAAACTTTCATAGTTTCAAAAGCCTACTCGTGTGAGTAGGCCTTTTTTAGGTTGTTGTAATGTGCACAGTATAACTTATTTATTATCATTTTCAATTACGATGCGAAAGGAACTGAATGCTTGTTGACTGATATAATCTTCTTCGCTAACTTTAAAAGGAAATGGAAAAGCGACGAGTTGAAAATTACTTTCCTGATCCACTGAAGGCAATGTGAAATTAAAGATTTGTCTTGTTTCAGGTGCAACCTTAGTATAAACGACTTTTCTATTGTTAAATATTTCAACTTGTTTCCAATCTTTAAAAGCTACGATTGCGTAAGTCATTTCATCATTCGTTTCATTACCGTTTGATAGGGTTAATTGCTTGCCTTCCTTTTCAAAGAAGACAGTTTGTAAGTTCTCTTCACGGTTCGTAACAAATAATGGTTCGTAAAGACCATCTTTTAAAATAGCATCTGGATCTATAAGGGAGAGTTTTATTTTTTCGTTTTCTTTCTGAAAAGGATGCATTGAATATCGCATACTTAGAATATCTTCTAAAATTGCTGCTTTATTTAAGTTATTATCTTTTAATTTGTATTCAGGTTTTTTAATTATTAAAAAGGTTAATTCATTTCCATTAGGAGAGGTGTGTAAAGAGATTTTCGTAGTAATTGAACTGTTTGGTTTCATATCAAAAAAATAGTGTGATATTTCATTAGTAGTATCTTCTATTCTAAAAGGTTTTTGTTCGTAATCTTCTAGAACAATTAATCCATATTTTCGGTTTTCATTAATAGTATGTACGAATGATAATGTTACATTAATTTTATTATCCTCACTAGTAATTGTACTGCCATTGTTGATATGTTGGCCTTGATTATCCTTCAATCCGTAAGAAATAGTATTGGTTTGTTGCTCTCGTTTATTTTCTATGGAAAGAGGATGAGGTTGTATGATTGAAGTATTGAACAAAATATAAATTGTAAGTAATGAAATAAGTAAAACACCGCTAATAATATATATTTGTTTCATAAATAGCACCTCAATATATGTAAAGTATTAGAGAAAAAAGATATGCAAGATGCATATCTTTTTTCTCTTTCTTACCAGAAGGCTTTTGTTTCGTGATTTACATCATTATAACCACTTAATTTATAGGTATGATTACCGATAGCGTAATCATCTCCATAATAAACGCTTGTGTTGGTCGCTGTAGCATTTACAAAGGATGATTTTTTTGCACTATTACTTTTCGTATTTACTAATGAGCCATCGCCATTGAAAGTTCTTGCTTTTGCATAAACATAGTCTTCGGTCGTAGTTGATTTCGATTTCGCAACTGCATATGGGTTACCAAAAAAGGGAGTATATACGCTAATGTTAGAGTCATTCTTAGGTGCAGCTGCAACAGTCAAACTAGGAACACTAGATGTTTTTGTTGATTGAATTGTATCAAAGTCAACTAAAACGGGCTGCTTGTCTACAGTGTCGACCTCTGAAGCACTTGCGTTATTAGTAAAACCAAAACCTAAAACCGCTAACCCTAAAGTTGTCACCGATAAAGATTTTTTCATATTCACTAATTTTCCCACCTTTTTAAATTTTTGAGTTCGAACTCAATTCGTACAATATATGAAAAATTCGAAATTCTCAATGGTTTATCCCATATTTAACTTTTCTTTTACTTTCAATTCAACATATCTTCATTTGCAAAAAAGCGAATATATCTTCTAATGCTTAGCCAGCAAGGAATATAGGTTTAACCTTATGAAATTTGTGTAAATTTAAATCTATTCATGTCATTATCTCTGTTATTTTTAAGTTCATATGGGAAACTTATTAAAAAAAGGATGGTGACAAAAATGACAATCGATCGAATTTGTACAATTGGACCCGCAAGTAATAATAAAGAAACGTTAGCACAGTTAATAAAGAATGGTATGAAAATTGTTCGACTGAATTTATCGCATGGCACGCATGAAAGTCATAAAGACATCATTCGTTTAGTGAAATCATTAGATGACTCTATTAAATTTTTGGGTGATGTACAAGGTCCTAAAATAAGATTAGGTGAAGTGAAGGGAGAGCAAATTACACTTCAGGCAGGAGATTCTTTTATTTTACATACAAAACCAGTTACAGGGAGTAATACAGAAGCAAGTGTTGATTATGAAGGAATTGCGAATGATGTGAAAGTAGACAGTAGAATTTTGATTAATGATGGAGAAGTTGAATTAATTGTTGAAAAGATAAGTACGGACAAAATAGAAACAAAGGTTAAAACAGGTGGCAATATCTCATCTCATAAAGGAGTTAATTTACCAGGTGCGACTGTTCGTTTACCAGCTATTACAGAGAAAGATAAAAAAGATATTCAGTTTCTTTTAGAAGAGGATGTTGATTTTATTGCGTGTTCTTTCGTACGAAAACCTAGTCATATAAAAGAAATACGAGATTTTATACAACAGTATAAAGAAACTTCTCCAAGTTTAATCGCTAAAATAGAAACGATGGAAGCAATCGAGAATTTTCAAGATATATGTAAAGAAGTAGATGGAATTATGATTGCAAGGGGCGATTTAGGAGTAGAGTTACCATATCAATGTATTCCCCTTTTACAGAAAATGATGATTCGTGAATGTAATCGAACGAATACATATGTTATTACAGCAACACAAATGCTTCAATCTATGGTAGATCATTCTATTCCAACAAGGGCTGAGGTGACTGATGTGTTTCAAGCTGTACTGGACGGGACGAATGCAGTTATGCTTTCAGCTGAAAGTGCATCAGGAGAACATCCAATCGAAAGTGTGAGAACATTACGTCTCGTTTCAGAATTTGCGGAGCATGTTAAAAAAGATGGACCTTTTGCGATGAAAGATGTACTGCAATTACTGCGTGAGTCTCTGGATGAGTAATAAATAAAAAGAGGGCGGATATGCATCCGCCCTCATGTTTTTCATTCATACTATTCTTGCTCTTGCTCATCCAAAATCTTTTCAAACGCAGCAGATACTTTATCAAACTCTTCATCATTTTCAATGTATGAAAACTCATTATCTTCTTCTACTTTTAAAAAGAAAATATCAATGTCTTCCTCAGTTTCTGTTTGGATATCTTCAACAAAGGCAACTGCAATATATTCTGCGCCTTCGACATCCATCGCTCCAAGTACTTCTACTTCTTGCTCTTCGTTATTCTCATCACTAAGAGTAAACACTTCGCCAACTTCAATATCAGACATATTCATTCTCCTCCTGTTCGACTCTAAAAAATAGAGCGCTCAAACTGTATACATACTAATATATCTTTCCATGAAAAATCAAATTCATACATAAGAAAAACGACTGATAGTTCTTTAGTATAAGTATCCAGCTATTAGGAGCATTATTTGTGTGTGCTATATTACTTAATCCATTCAACAATTGTATCCATAGTCTGTCTTGTTTTATCACGCTTTGGCTCTTCTTTACGGTAACCAAAGGCAACCATAACTGATGCTTCAAAGTTATCGCCTTGTATAATGCCTTCTTGACGAAGTAAAGAATCTACTTCCTCTTTATCAAATCCTTCTATTGGACAAGAATCAATACCGATTTGAGCTGCGCTCGTCATCATATTACCTAAAGCAATATAAGTTTGTTTAGATGCCCAATCAAATACAGCACGATCGGATTGTAATAAGTTAAAATCTGTTTCCTGGAACTTTTTGAAGAATTCATATCTAATTTTTTGAGTGTCTTCAGGCAATCCAATAATATCGTTCATCATATATTTAATATACTCTGCATCATAGTGCATATCTTTAATGTTTCTTGAAAGAACAATGACGAAGTGGCTTGCTGTTGCAAGTTGCCCACCAGCGCCCCATGAATACGGTTGTAGTTTTTCTCTTAATTCTTTATTTTGTACGACAATAAATTTCCAAGGCTCATATCCAAAAGAAGAAGGAGATAATCTGCCTGTTTCTAAAATGAATTTAAAATCCTCTTCTGAAATTTTGTGTATAGGATCGAACTCTTTACATGCATGTCTGAAATGAAAAGCCTCCATAATTTTCTCTTTTGTAATTTCTTTTGTATTTGTCATAAAAGTTCCTCTTTTCGTTAATTTATTTTGTAAGTAAATTATATTTTTAAAGTAACATAGACACAAGTACGCACATTTTTGTGTTATAGTATCAAAAAAGATACTATTGGTAAGGGAAAGGAGTTATGATGGATTGTTCGAATGAAAATAATATAAATTACCCATTTCTAAATAAATATTCTTGTCCAGTTGAAGCTATGGTTGAGGTTATTGGTGGAAAATGGAAAGGGGTTATTTTGTATCATTTATTAGATGGTACAAAGCGGTTTAATGAATTAAAAAGATTAAAACCTAATATCACACAAAGAATGTTAACACTGCAGCTGAGAGAACTTGAAGCAGACGGCATCATCCATCGTGAAGTATACCGTGAAGTTCCACCTAAAGTAGAATATTCGTTAACTGAGCTTGGTGAATCACTACGTCCAATGATTCTATTAATGATGGAATGGGCGACTCATAATATGGAGAAAGTTTTGGAAAGTAGGAATACGAAAAATAATAGTTAAGAGTTGTAAAAATAAAAGGTGTTTTCCATACGTAAAGACACCTTTTATCCCGCATTAACGGGCAGTAAGATCCCCACCTCAAAATTCAGTGGAAGCAAAGAAGTTAGGTGGGGGATGAACAAAACCCCCACTGATTAAAGTTTCACTTTATTTCTATGTTTTTACTTTTTAACTTCAACTGCTGAAATTGCAAAGTCATTCAAGTTTACAGTTTTACCATACCAATCAGAGTGTTTGAAGACGATACCTTTACCATATCCTTCAGTTGAAGTACGATCCCATAGTGTTGTCGAATAGCTAGCAGTAGGGGATGCTGTACTTACAGAAGAAATTCTATTTTGCCAATTAGGAGGCAAATTTTTAAAACCGCTACTAAGAGAAAAATACTCGCCACCTTTATTTGCATGTTCATAGAAATCTGTACTATTAGGTCCGCTCCCTCCAACACCAAGGGGATTGATTGTATTATTCAACCTTTGTTTGTCTTTTTCAATAAAAGAATCTAAACTTTCTTTGTTCGAAAATCCATAAGATAACCAGTCTCCATTTTGATTTTGTTTCGGTAGAACTACAGTTATTTTTACGTCTTCCTTAGATGGAGCACCCAATTTGTTAAACGAATCTACAGTCTTTTCATCTACAGTTACATATTCAAAAGAGCTAATCGAATAATCCTTTTCGGTACTAGCTGATACTGACCCCAGTCCTCCAGTTAACGACGAAACAGTTAATAATGCACCTGCTACCAACTTTTTCAGCATGGATTCATCTCCTTAAAACTTAGATTTTTTACATAACTAAAATGTATGTTAATTTGAATGTTTTATAAATATTTAGAAATTTATAAAAATTAAACAGAATATTCTTTTATTATTCTGGAGTAAGGAAAGTAATTAAAAATGAAAAAAGGTTTACTTAAAAAGTAAATCTTTTTTGCTGACCTATTTCAAAACTCAATGGATTAAAATTTCATTTTATCCATCTATGAATCATAAACTTCTTTTGCATTCGTAGAAGCAGCATCTAATAAAAGGAAGATGGCTGCTATCATATGTAGAAGGATTTCTATATAAGGAAAGAAGGCAACTAGAGTAACGATAATACCTATATAATGAGCGTACGTATTCATGCCTGCTTTTTTAGCTAATAAAATAGTAGTGATATGTAAAGCAATCAATAGTAGTAAAGGTATCCCATCTAGGTTAACAAGACTTGGAAATATATAATAGCAAGGAAGTAATAAAAGATGATAGATCCCTGTAGGCCACTTTAGTGCTTATATGTAAGTTTTCAAAGTAAATCCTCCTAAAATAATTAATATCTATATATTACCAAAAAAGGTAGGTGATTAGATATTAAACACTTGTGGTTTTTAGTATAATATAATTATTTTATGTTAACTAATTGTTTCCTTATCTATAAAATAGAAAAACCACCCAAACGAGGGTGGTTCGTATTATAAATAACTACTTAAAGAAGAAAGGGGAACCTTCACCTCACTACCTTCCTTCATATTCCGCAGCATAACGGTTTCTGTACTAAGTTCTTCTTCACCAATAATAAGCACGTAAGGGATATTCTCTTTATTGGCATAATTAAGAGCACGTTTTAATTTGCGTCCTGCTAGTTCGAGTTCGACTTTTAAGGAAGTGGTAGAACGTAATTGCTGGGCAATTTGTAAGCATTGTAATTCTGTCCCGAGTGAGATGATAAATACATCCGCTGTAGATGATATCGTTTCTTTCTGTGAGAGTGCTGTATAAATAACGTCTAAACCGAATGAAATACCGACTGTTGGATAGCTAATATTATCGCCACGGAATGCCCCAATAATATTATCGTATCGACCGCCGCTACCGATGCTAGATGTAATCGATCCATCTTTTAAAAAGATTTCATATACGGTGCCTGTGTACATTGTAAGTCCTCGCGCTAAAAACGGATTGAATATAGCATTTTCATTTATTCCAAGAGCGATTAAATATTGCTGTAATTGTTGCAATTCGTTTACTCCATCGGCAACGATTGGAGTATTGAAAGCGTCTTTAAAGTCATCAATTGAAAGCTTTAGACAAGATAATACAGTATTACATATTGTATCAGCCATTTCTTCAGAAATTCCGCGCTCTAATACATCTTTTCGTACACCATCAATCCCAATCTTTTCGATTTTGTCTAATGATAAAATGACGTCACTTGTTAATTCAGTAGGGATGTTAATGGCCTGAAGAATACCATTTAACAGTTTTCGGTTATTATATTGGATCGTTATCTCTAAGTTTAATGTTCGGAACAGCTCAAACGCCATGCTCATGAGTTCCGCTTCAGCCATGACTGATTCTACACCGACTATATCAACGTCGCATTGTATAAATTCACGAAATCTTCCTTGTTTAATTGGCCCATCTCGAAATACTTTCCCAATTTCATAACGTTTAAACGGAAGGCGGATGTTCGGATTCATTGCCACGACTTTTGCGAATGGAATAGTTAAATCGTATCGTAAGGCAAGGTCACGTTTTCCTTGATCCTGAAGTGTATATATTTCTTTTAATATTTCATCGCCACCACCGTACTTGTAAGACATAAGCTCATACATATTTAACATTGGTGTCTCTAACGGTTTGCATCCGTATCGTTCAAATGTATCTTCGCAAGTTCTTTTAATTTTATTTCGCAGCACTTGCTCCTCTGGTAAATAGTCTTTCGTTCCTTTTACATTTTTCATTTCCATTGTAATCACTCCTTTTTTTAATTAAAAAAAGCTATGCAGGTATAAAAATACCCACATAGCTTTATGAACGCTTCGTGGGTCAACAGGAAAAGCCCTGTACCCACGAAGAAAAATTTTTCTTCGGATACACGGCGTTACGTATGATGATGAAGTTGGAAAGAAGTATTAAAATTTCGCATTGCAAATCTCTCCTTAACGTAAGTTTTTCCAAATTATATCAGATGATTTTTGAATTATCAATATTTTTAGTTTTGAAATATACGTGAAGTTATGTAGGAGAAATGGAAAAGGGTGTATAATAAAACTTAATAATATGAAATAACCTTTTAAGGAGAACGTTATGAAAAAAGATAAAACAAATGCGATGCGAATATTAGATAAAGAAAAGATCGAATATTCGATGATGTCATATGATCCAGACGATGGGAAAATTGATGGCGTATCAGTAGCCGAGAAAATTGGACGAGAAGTGAGAGAAGTATATAAAACGTTAATCGCTCAAGGAAATAGTAAAAATTATCATGTGTTTATCATCCCAGTAGATGAGGAATTAAATTTAAAAGCTGCCGCAAAAGCAGTAAGTGAAAAGAAGATTGAAATGATTCCTGTAAAAGATATTACGAAAGTGTCAGGATACATTCGCGGTGGTTGTTCACCAGTCGGAATGAAGAAGTTATTTTCTACATGTATCGATGAAAGCGCCCAATCACTTGAAACGATGATCGTAAGTGGCGGGAAGATTGGTATACAAATTGAGCTGAAAGTGGATGACTTGGCGAAAGTGACGAGAGCGCAGTTTGGAGAGGTAACGAAGTAAATATACATATAAAAAGAAGTTCTAGTTTTATAGGACTTCTTTTTATTTTAGGAAGATTTTCATTAACGATTGCTGTAGGATAAACTAGTTTAGTATATAATTTTTTTACGATGTAAGTTATTTGGGAAGGTTATTTTTTCATCGGATTTATCTTTAAAAACGAACATTTTTAAAAACTTAACGAAAAATGTTCATGTTTTAATTGCGCGCACACTAATAGTTTGTTATATTATCCATATAATAATTTTGAATAACATCACTCGTATATACTCGGTAATATGGTCCGAGCGTTTCTACCTAGTTCCCAATGAAAGAACTGGACTACGGGTTAAAGTATTCGGCCGTTCTATGCTAATGAGCGCTACCGATCTATAATTTGGCATTTGTTTTATCTTTTGCTCAATTAACTTTGACTACCGTAGTTCTAGAAAGTAGAGATTCTTCTACAATTTCTAGAACTTTTTTGTTTGGACCAAAAGCATCGAGTATAGAAAACACAACAAGAGAAAGAGGAGAGATTATTTATGAAGAAGAATACGTTGAAAAAATGTGCTGCCCTAGTAACTACTGTTGCATTGTCATTCTCGATACTTGCGGGATGTAATGCGAGTCCGAAACAAGTTGAGGAAAAAAGCAATCAAAAACCTATCTTAATTCAAGGGCCAATGCCGATAGAAGCAGAAAAGTTTGCGAAAAGGCTAAAAAATGTGAAAGAAGAAAAGTCTGGAACTTTTGTATTTTATAAAGGAACTGTCGACAATTATCCTGTAATCGTTGCGAAAACAGGTAAAGGAATGGAGAATACAGCAGCTGCTACAGCGGTGGCTATTGAAAAATATAAACCTACAGCAATTATTAACCAAGGAACATCAGGTGGACATGATCCAAATTTAAATGTATTTGATATTGTATTAGGAAAACAAGTTGCAAATATAGGTTCATTAAAAACAACAAATATGGATGAGAATCAAGGAATTGAGCCGACAAAATGGATATCTATGGACTTAATGGCTTCTGAAGGAAGTGCAGGAGAAGATCCAAATGCTGAGAAAATCCGATACTACGAAGGAGATAAGGATTTACTTGCAGCAGCTAATGCGGTAAAAGATAAATATACAAAAGGTAAAGTGGTTGAAGGTACTATAGGCTCAGCAGACCTTTGGAATAATGAAGTAGATAGAATTAAGTGGTTCCATACAAAATACGGTACATCTGTAGAAGAAATGGAAGGAGCTGCTGCAGCTCAAATCGCGAAAGCTTATGATGTCCCATTTTTAGGGATTCGAGTATTATCTAATAATAAAACAAACGGCGGGAAATATAACCCAAATACAGCAGCCGCAAATCAAGAATATGTATATGAAGTAGTTAAAAAATATATAGATTCAATGCAAAGTAAATAGTAGTAGTTCTGCTCCAGCATAAACGTCAAGTAACTGTAAATGTTTTCGAGACGGATAAACTTGTCTTAGGAATGGTAGTTGAAAAAAAAAGCTTGTTTCTTATAGAAAATATAAGAAACAAGCTTTTTTATTTAAAATAAATTGGGTAATTAAACTATAACGTCAATATATACCGTTGAATATCATAATAATATAATGGGGGTGATGTTATATGGCACTTACTACAGGACCAATTGAAAACGTAGGAAATCAACCTGCTAATGCAAATAGAGTTAGGGTAAAGATCCTTAACCGTACTGCGGGCCCACTTACTGGAGTAGCTAGAGTTTTTAGACTTGACGGTTCATTAGTATTAATTGAACAGGTAAACTTCAATGTGAATTCTAATGCTTCTACTTTTGCAACTCTAAGTTTAGTTCATCCTGCTTTTGGACAAGCATTTGAATATGAAGTTCAAATTGTTCCTAATCAACCTGGTGGACTATATAGTGTTTATGGACTAACAGCTGACAGTGTTATCATTACTGCACAACGTGTTGTGAACTCAGAATTGACACAGTTTCTTTAATTAAAATAGATTGGTGCCTACATGGTATCCAATCTATTTTTGTACGTATTATTCAGAGAAAGAAAGGTTTTACACAAAAATAAAGCCAGTTATAGAAAAGGGAAAAGTCGAGCTATCATCTTGATTTTTATTATTTCTGTCTTAGATTGTATCTGTTTTGTGGCATGGTTTTCTTTGAATGCTTTTTATTCAAACTGTTTTTTAAAGTATTTATCAAATATGCATTATTGCATAAATAAATTTAAATTTATAAGTTAATATTAAACTACTTTTTAATTGTAAAGAATATTTTAATAATCTTTATAAGAGAAGGATATTCCATGTAAAAAGTGAAATTGTTTGGAATGTGAATAAACAAAAAGTTTAGAAGTGATACAGACTGGATAGAGTCGTGTATTAAATAAACAGAAAAGGGGTATGGATTTCTAAAAGGTTTCGGGGGTTAGAAAGCACTTTTTAGTGAATAGCTTCAAATTATATTTTAAAGGGGAATGGGTATATGAAGTTTCGAAATACAAAGATTGCTATGATTACACTATCTTCATTTTTTATTTTAGGTTCTGCATCGCTATCATTCACAGATACTATACACGGTGAAGTAGCTCCTGCATCAGCACAAGAGATTATTGTAAAAAGTTATGACGATACATATTATAATAACGCAATAGGAAAAACGGGGTTAGAATTAAAGAAGGAACTGCATAATATTATTGATAATCATACAAAGTTATCATACAGTGCGGTTTGGGAAGCACTAAGAGATACTGATGAAGATCCAAATAATAAAAATAATGTGTTACTGTTATATACTGGTCGTTCGCAAGGGAAGCTTACGAATGGATCAGGAGTAAATAACTGGAACCGAGAGCATGTTTGGGCAAAATCTCACGGTGACTTTGGAACGACTGCAGGACCTGGAACAGATCTACATCATTTAAGAGCGACGGATGTATCTGTAAATAGTTCACGTGGAAATCTGGATTTTGATAACGGTGGTGTAAATCATTCTGAAGCGACAGAATGTAAATATGATAGTGATTCTTGGGAACCTCGTGATAGTGTAAAAGGAGATATTGCTAGAATGCTGTTTTATATGGCTGTTCGTTACGAGGGGGACAACGGCGAAATAGATTTAGAACTAAATGAAAAAGTGAATAACAATAAAGATGCATACATGGGGAAACTATCTGTTTTATTAAAATGGAATGAACAAGACCCGGTCGATGATTTAGAGCGAAAGCGTAATGAAGTGATTTTTACAAAATATCAACATAACCGCAATCCTTTTATTGATCATCCTGAATGGGTAAATAAAATTTGGAACTAAGATTTTTAAAGGTATTATATTTTGATAAAAGGGATTGATCATTATGATCAATCCCTTCTTATATGTTTACTAGAATAAATGATTTTTATAGGATTGAAGAGGAGAATAGGATAGATATTTTATCAAGTTAAGTATATATGGGTATTTTAGTACGGTCCCCACTCAATATTCACCCCAATAATAAGAAAAACAAGTCCAATGATAAACCAAATGAATGCAAGTGGAGCCATGAATCGAATCCATTTGCCGTAAGAAATGCCGCTTGCTGCGAGAACGCCCATTAAAACACCGGAAGTTGGATTTAAGCAGTTGACTACACCTTCTCCAAGCATAACAGCCTGTACTGTAACTTGGCGTGTAATGTGCATGAAATCAGCTAATGGAGCTAATATCGGAATAAAAATAACCGATTCTCCTGTCCCGGATGAAATAAGGAAATGTAATGCGGCACTACTTACGTACATACCGATAACACCAAATACAGGGCTTTGTCCTTCGAGAGCTTGTGCGAGTTGGTTAACAATTGTATCAAGCAATTTTCCTTGTTCTAAAATGACTGAAATACAACGAGCCATTCCAACGATTAAAGCACCATATATGAGATTTTGGCAGCCCGCTAGAAAAGTAGAAGCGATATCGTTTGCTTTCATGCCACCTATTATTCCGGCTGTAATTGCTATGAAAATAAAAGTAGCGGTCATTTCTGCGTCCGTCCAATGTAGACGAAAAGCGCCTATTAAAAATGCAATTAATGATAAAGCTGAAACGAGTAAAATTAATTTATGACGTATCGTCCAAGGAACTTCTTTTTTCTCTGTTTCTTTTTCGCTTGAAAGAGCGTTACTTGGAAACCAGTTATCGCCAAGAATGCTTCCTTTATTCGATTTTTTCAAGCGCTTTACATACCAATTTATATAAAGGATAGTGGCAAGTAAAAAAGATATATAGATTGCGGTGCGTAAACCAATTCCGGAAAACATCGGAAGTTCTGCAATCTTTTGTGAAATGCCTAAAGGTGAGGGAGATAAAATAGTAGCATTAAAGCCAGCATAAGTACCTAAATAAATAATTGCTACACCGACGATAGCGTCCCATTTCAATGTGCGTGCAACGATGATGCCGATGGGGATAAAACCGATAACTGAATTAACGATAATGCCAGTCGTTCCAAGAATAGAAAAAAGTGCAGCAACGATACAAATGAAAAGTAATTGCTGATTACGAAATTTGTTAATAACATGATAGATTAAACCGTCAAGGGCACCTGTTTTTTCAAGAATTGCAATGGCTCCACCTGTAAATAAAATTAGAAAGATAATAGGAGCAGCAAGTGTCATTCCTTTTTCAATAGCGGTAAAAAAAGAAACAAATCCTACGGGTGATTGCGGAACAGAATGGTAGCTACCTGGTATTGTTGTTGTAACGGTCCCGTTTGTAACCCTTTTAAATTCTCCAGCAGGAACGAAATACGTAGCAATGGCGCAAAGTAAGGCAATAAAAAATAGTAGTACGTAAGCATCAGGCATTTTAAACTTTTGTTTACTAGGTTGTTTTTTTGCCTCAGTTTGTATTTGCATAAAATCCCTCCTTCTTCACTTGGTTAATTTTTAATATTCTGAATTTAATCTGTGAAATAGATTATAATAAAGGTGGCTTCTTAAGGCAATAGTTTTTGTATCCTTTCCCGTACATACAAATTATTGCAATGTTAGACAGGGAAACGAAAATAAGCCAAGAATATGTTATGTAGAAAGAAAAAGGAAAAGAGGGAATAAGATGTGGAAAACTACGGATCTATGTGATGAATTTGAAAAGGAATTACAAATATGTCGTCAGTCTTTTCGATCTTTTGGGAAGAAAGAACAATTCCACGGGAAAATTGCAACTGTAAAAGTGAAAGATGATAATGTACTAGTGCAGGAAGGATTGCAAACATTACCAGAAGGAACAGTATTAGTTGTTGATGGCGGAGCGTCTACTAATTGTGCGTTACTCGGTGATAATTTGGCAGCTATTGCGGAAGAAAGAAAGTTAGCAGGAATTATTGTGAATGGGTATGTTCGTGATTCTAGCGAACTAAAGAATATTAATATTGGTATTTTAGCGTTAGGAACGATGCCAAATAGAAGTGTGAAAGAAGGAAAAGGAGAACGAAATATTTCATTGCACTTTGGAAAAGTGGATTGGAATCCAAATGAATATGTTTATGCGGATGAAGATGGCGTCATTATTAGTGAAAAGAGTTTACATAGTTAAGAGTTAATAAGTTATTATTCTTAGAAAATAAATCCGATAAAGCATGGACAAAATTCTTTGTCAATAGTAAAATAATACAGAAATTTAAAGTTTACAGAATGTATAGGTTTATCGTTTTACGATAACTTAAATGGAAGTAAGTTGTGCCAAGAAAAGTGAATGTTATCACAATGATACGTTCATAAACAAAATTATTTTTCCTATACAAATATAGCCGCGAATAATGCGGGTAGGAGGTGTTGTACATTTTTGTTCGACACTTACAAAAAGAGAGTGTCAATCGCACGCCCTTGAAGGGCCTTTTTTTGTGTAAATGGTAGTAAGGGAGGAAATTTTGGGATGGCAATGTTGAAAAAGTGGCTGCTTACGTCGTTAATGGCAGTGACACTTGTATTTGTTTCTTTTGCGAATACAGTACATATTACGTTTGCTGAAGAAAATACAGCAAAACTTGCAATTATTGGGGAATCACAAAAAGGCATTATGTTATGTCCGAAAGAAGAGCAAATTAAAGATGGGGAAACAGCTTTAAGTTTGCTGCAAAAGGTCATGGGGGACAAGGTAGAATCTGAAACGATGTCGTTTGGAACATATGTAAAAGGCATCGATGGCTTAATGGCCGGGGCTACAAGTGGTTGGACATACGATGTAAATGATACATCTGCACAAGTTGGGGCAGATAGTTATAAATTAGAGTCTGGTGATGTTGTTGTATTCCGTTTTGTTTCAGACTGGAGCAATATGAGCCAGGAAACATTGAAAGAAACGTTAGATAAGTTCGGGACTTGTAAAACAGAAGAACCTAACGGTGGCAAAACAGAAGAACCAAAATCAGAAGGTCAAGATGATAAAACGCCAGATGGGAAAAACCAAGGCGACCAAGACGGTAAAACGCCAGATGGGAAAAATCAAGGTGACCAAGACGGTGAAAAACCAGATGGAAAAAACCAAGGTGACCAAGACGGTAAAACGCCAGATGAGAAAAACCAAGGTGATCAAGACGGTAAAACGCCAGATGGGAAAAAAACAGAACAACCACAGCAAGAGAACATTCAAGATCCAAGTGCACAATTAAACGAAGCCATTTCTAAAACATCAGATAAGATGTTACAAGATGGAATTGAAAGTGACTGGGTAGCTGTAGCGCTTTCTCGTTCTGGAAAGAATGTGCCAATTGAGGCAAAATTAAATTATGTTAAGTCAGTAACTGAAAAAGTAGAAAAGCGTATTAACCGTTTTTCAGCGACAGATTTAGCTAGAACAATTATTATGATGAATGCAATGAATGCAGACCCTAAAAATGTAGGTGGACATAATTTAGTTCAAAAATTGTATGAGTCAGATAAAGTGAATTCTGTTACAGGTTATGCATTTGCTTTACTTGCATTTGATACGAAGAAGTATGAGATTCCAGTTGAATCAAAATGGAACAGAGTTGCTCTAGTGGAAGCACTGTTAAATAATCAGCATACAGACGGTGGATGGACTTATAATAGTTCAGGTAGTAAAGATAGTGCTAGTAGCGTTGATGTAACAGGTATGGTTTTATCAGCATTAGCTCCTTATCAAGAGCGATCAGATGTGAAACCAGCTATACAAAAAGCTGTTGCTTATTTATATAACGAACAGCTGCAAAATGGTGGTTTTTCAGCTGATGGACAAGAAAATTCAAATAGTACTGCGCAAGCAATTATTGGATTATCGCTTGTTAAAGATGTAGATCAAAACCGTCTTCATAAGGCAATACAAAACCTATTATCATATCAACTTTCAAATGGTGAATTTAAATGGTTACCAAGTGATCAAAATGGTAACGGAATGGCTACAGAACAGGCTCTTTTAGCATTACTTCAATTTAAGGAAATGGGAAAATCTATTTATGATTGGTCTAATGTAGACGTTGGTGATGTAATTAAGCCAAAACCGATTGAAGAGCCAGAAAAGGTCGTTGAACTAGAAAATAATGTAGTAGAAAAAGAAGTTACTGAAGAACCGAAAGAACAAGACCAAGTACAACAAGAAACAAAAGATGAAAATCTAAAAGTAGTTGTAGATAACGAACCGGTTAAGAATAAAAAAATCGGAAACGGTAACAGTCTACCAAAAACAGGAGCATCTTCTCATAGTGCAGCAACAGAAGTAGGTATGGGTGTATTATGTATTGCTTCTGCATATGTATTATGGAGACGTAAAGCAGCTTAACAAAAAATTAGGAGCAATTATTTGCTCCTAATTTTCGTATGAAAGGTGAGAGATAGGATGAGTAAGGTGAAATGGTTCATTTCTTTACTGCTTTCGCTCGGGCTACTTGCCGGATGTGAAGAGGCAGCTGTAAAGCCTGAGAAGAAGGTAGAACCGAAGCAAGAAGAGGTAGCGAAACAAGAAGAACAAAAAGATGAAGCGAAGCCGGAAGAAAAAACAGAAGAAAAGCAAGCTGAATCAGAGCAAAAGCAGCAAGAAGAGCAGAAAGAGAAACAAGAACAAAAAGTAGAAGAGAAGCCGAAAGAGGAAAAGCCGCAGGCACAACCAGAGGTAAAGAAAGAAGAGAAACAACAGGAACAACCGAAAGAACAGCCGGCTGTAAATAAGCAACCAGAGCAGCAACCAGCACAAGAAGAGAAACAACAACCGAAAGCACCAGAAGTAAAAGAAGAAGCAAAGGTTGTGAATCAGCCGAAAGAAACACCGAAGCAGGAGCAAAAAGTTGATCCGAATAAAGCGGAGAAAACGATACCGACTCCGGCAGTACCAAAACCTGAACCACCAAAACCAGATCCAGTACCAGTACCGAAACCGCAAGCAAAACAAGTAACAATCTCGGTAAAAGGAAATAACGGATATATAATGGGTGCGAAAAAGATGGATGTACAAGAAGGCGATACAGTGTATAAAGTATTGCAACGTACAGGATTAGATGTTGATGCAAGCGGATCTAGAGATAGTATTTATGTAAAAGGTATTAATGATTTATATGAAAAAGATATTGCGGATACTAGTGGATGGAAATATCGTGTGAACGGTGATTTTCCAAACCATAGTGCTGGTGTAGCTACGGTAAAACCAGGAGATACAATTGAGTGGGTATACGTATTACAATAAGAAAGGCATTCGGTAAAGGGCTATGAAAATAAGTTTTTCTTCTTTACATCCTTTTGTGAATTTTTTCTATTATATCGGGGTGATGATACTATGTATGATGTGTCTTCATCCTCTTTTTTTAATTGGAGCAATACTATTAATTGTTATTTTAAATGTGATGCAAGGGAATAGCGAAAAGATAAGAAAGATGTTACCAAGCACAATTATTTTCTTTTTTATGGTCATTTTATTTAATTCGTTATTAACGCATAGAGGCCGAACGACATTATTTTGGTTAGGTGATAGCCGTATTAAGCTTGAGGCGATTATGTTTGGAATAGTAATGGGGTTATTACTAGTTGCAGTTATGTTTACGTTTGCGTCATACAATGATATTATTTCCAGTCATAAATTTTTATATCTGTTTTCAAGAATTTCACCGAAAGTTGCATTGTTAACGATGATTACAGTGAGATTTGTTCCTTTGTTTATAAGGCGATTAAAGAAAATCACACTCATTCAAAAGACGAAAGGTGTGCAGGTAGATTCAGGTTCGATAATTGAACGCGTCAAAAATGGTATGCAATTGCTGCAAGTATTATTAATTTGTTCATTGGAAGATGCACTGCAAACGGCAGATTCTATGCAAGCTCGTGGATTTGGTGTAACGAAACGTACGACATATATTCGCTATAGAATGGAAAAACGAGATTGGTATACGCTCAGTTATTTAAGTATTCTATTTATAATTGCTATCATATGTAGTACGTATGGCGGAGGAAAGTTAATCATTTATCCGAAAGTCGAATCTATTTTATTTCAGCAATACGATGGGATGATGTTTATCGTATTTACGATGTTTATTAGTTTACCAATTATAATGGAAGGAAGGGAATGGTTATGGTGGCGCATGCAGAAATAAACAATTTATCATTTGTATATGCTGATGAAAATGAAAAAGCGTTACAGCATATTTCTCTTTCTGTTCAAAAAGGTGAGTTTATTGCACTTACTGGAGAATCGGGATCTGGGAAGACGACGTTATTAAAACATTTTAAAAAGGAGTTACTTCCAATTGGTACGCGTTCTGGAGAGATATTTTATGAGGGTGTTTTAATAGAGGAAGTAGCTGATTTGTTATCTGCCCAAGAAATTGGGATGGTATTTCAAAACCCAGAAAACCAGATTGTTATGGATACAGTGATTCAAGAATTAGCATTTTCTTTAGAAAATATCGGATTACCATCACATATTATTCAAAAAAGAATAGCAGAGCTTATTAGCTTTTTAGGATTTCAAGATTTATTGCATCAATCTGTTCATACGTTATCTGGTGGGCAGAAGCAGCTTGTCAATTTAGCTGCGGTATTAGTTATGCAGCCGAAATTGCTATTATTAGATGAACCGACAGCGCAGTTAGATCCAATTGCTGCAAAAGAGTTTTTAGGATTATTAAAACGGATTAATGAAGAACTTGGAATTACGATTATTTTAAGTGAACATCGTTTAGATGAAGTTATCCCGCTTGCAACACGCGTTGTTTGTATGGATAATGGCTGTATTATGTATGATGGTAGTCCTAAAACTGTTATTACGAATATGTGGGGAGTAGAAACATTCCGTCCATTTATTCCGCAAATTCCAAGGCTATTTTTAGAGTGGAATGTGAGAGATATTCCGTTTACGGTGCGAGAGGCGCAAATGAAAATGAATAATTTTTCAGCGATATCATATGTAAATGAGCCAATAGCACAAAGTGAAAAGCAAGAGGTAATTTTAAGCGCAGAGCATATTTCGTTCCAATATGAAAAAAATAGTCCGCTTATTTTACGTGATTTATCAGTTTCGATTGAAAAAGGAAAATGGGTAGCGCTCGTTGGGAAGAACGGGACAGGGAAGTCTACACTGTTAACGATTTTAGCAGGATTACAAAAAGCGAGAAGAGGGAAAGTAAAGTGGAATGGGAAAGTGATACATAAAATTGATTCGAAAGAACGATTTAAAAGTATTGGGTATGTATCGCAGCATCCATATTATCATTTTACATTTGATACAGTGTGGGAAGAAGTGTATGAACGTGCACGTGAATTATACGGAGAACAAGGAAAAGAAATAGCAGAAGATACGCTAAAACAGTTTTGGTTGTATTCGCTTAAAGAACGCCATCCGCACGATTGTAGCGGAGGAGAGCAACAACTTCTTGCATTATGTACGACGTTATTATCAAAGCCGACTTTATTATTACTTGATGAACCGACAAAGGGGCTAGATCCGTGGAAGAAAGAAAGAGTAGGAGAACTATTTAGGAAGCTACAAAAAGAAGGTACAACAATTGTAATGGCAACGCATGATATTGAGTTTGCAGCGAAATACGTGGATCAATGTATGATGTTATTTGATGGAACAGTCATTATGAATGATGCACCGAAAGAATTTTTTAGCGGCAACTTCTTTTATACAACATCTATTAATCGATTCATTCGAAAAGAATTGCCATATGCATTAACGTGGGAGGATGTGTACGAAGCGTGTCCAAACGATATGTTGCATTTATAATATGTATCTTTGCAGTAATAATCGGCACATTACTTCTTACGACACTTGTCATGGACGGTTATTACATGTTAAGTAGTTTGTTTATATTAGCAGTTATTATGTTGCCTTTCTATATCCGTTTTGAAAGAAAGGCGTTTGTTTCACGTGAAATTGTTCTCGTTGCTGTATTAGCGGCAATTGCAGCAGTAAGCCGGGTGCCATTTTCTATTTTACCAAGTGTACAACCAACTTCTTTTGTCATTATCGTTTCTGCAATTGTATTTGGAAGTGAAACTGGTTTTATGATTGGTGCTACAGCAGCAATCATATCCAATATTTTTTTAGGACAAGGTCCATGGACACCGTGGCAAATGTTTTCATGGGGCATGATTGGTTTTATAGCAGGTCTACTTCGTAATACATTTTTTATGAAAAAGCTATGGGGAAGACTTCTTTACGGAGTAATTGTTGGCTTTTTATTTGGCTGGATTATGAATTTCTGGGGCCTTCTCGGTTTTATACGAGAAGCAACGTGGGAAACTGTCATTTCGTATTATATCGCAAGTTTTTACTTTGATTTGAGCCATGCGATTTCGAATGTTATTTTCTTATTACTATTTAGTACTTCATGGATTACGATTCTTACAAGATTTAAAAAGAAATACGGTATATTAGATGAGCATAACGTGACATAGAAAAGCATACTCATATAAGGTAGGGTCGCGACTTACATATTCGTTTGCCTCTTTCATGCTTCTTACATATTGTAAGGAGCATTTTTTTGTCAAAAAATTGATTTAATATGCATCCGTTATTATATAAAATTATTTGTATAATGGTAGGTGAGAACTTTTTTCAAAAGTGAGGTGTATAGTTAATGAAGTTAGTTATTCCGAAGCAACATGGTGCATGGGCCATGCTTGTTATTCCTTTTTTATTAAGTGTCGTACTTGGGAAACCTACTATTTATCATATTCCATTGTTTTTAGCGTGGTTTTTTATCTATTTAGCCACGTATCCATTTCTTACGTACATAAAGCAAAGACGAAAAAAAGAGTTTTTACAAGCTACCATTGTTTATTTCAGCATTGCGTTCCTATTTGGGATGATTTCTTTATTATATGAGTGGCGAATTCTTTTATTCTTAATAGTAATGATTCCATTATTTATAGTGAATATGTATTACGCCCGTCAAAAAAATGAAAGAGCACTATTAAATGATATTTGTGCAATCATTGTGTTTTGTATCGGTGGGTTAATTAGTTATTACTTTTCAATGAAGCAAATCGATCATACAGCTTTATTCATTGCACTTATTTCATTTTTATACTTTTTAGGTAGTACGTTCTATGTGAAAACGATGATTCGTGAAAAAAATAACCCGAAGTATCGTCTTATATCTTGGGGATATCATATCTTATTAACGATAATTGTATTTGCGATTAATCCGTGGTGTTCTCTTATTTTTATACCAAGTGTCATTCGAGCAATTGTGTTGTATGGCAAAAAAATTTCTATTATAAAAGTAGGAATTTTAGAAATTGCTAATTCTGTATATTTTTTAATCATAACGGCAATAATTATGAAGTATGCCATTTGAAAAAACTTCCCATCAATAGATGGGAAGTTTTTAATCTTTTTCTAAAATGTGAACGGTGTACTCGCAACGTTGAATAGCTTGTTCAACAGCATAAAGTGATTGTTCAATACGAGCGCGATTAAAATCTTTTTCAACTGTTTCGAGCGCTTCTTCTAAACAATTTTTAGCTTCTTGTAATGATTGAAAAGAATCTTGTACATATCCGCGAGCATTTTGATGCATTTCATAATCCTCCTTGCATGTTCGTATATGGGTAGTATGAACAGTAAGGAAGAAAATATAATTTGTTATATTTATTATATTTGTTTGACAATTAAAGTGGAATTACGTATAGTAAGAATTAAGTGAATATTTTCTTATCCAGAGAGGTGGAGGGACTGGCCCGATGAAACCCAGCAACCGCGATGCAGGTGCTAATTCCAGCAGAACATATTTGTTCTGGGAGATAAGACGAAGATATATACGTAACTTCTTCTTATCGGAGAGGTTTTTTTATTGCAAAAAAACCGATTACGAAAATTTATATTAAGAAGAAAGGGGTTGCGCATTACTGTGACACTCGAAAAATACGTAAAACTGCGTAGTACAGTTTATGAATATATGATAGAGCAAGATAAGCCGATATCATTGTTAGATATTCAAGAACATATCGTTTCGCATCATGAAGGAAAATTCACGAAAAAGATGTTGCATCAATTTTATTTATCAAGATTATTAGACGAACTAAAACTGGATGGGAAAATTACATTAGCTGATGAATATCTCTATGCTGAAAAAGGTGTATTGTATAAGGCGAGAAAAGGGAGCTAAGCTCTCTTTTTTTCTTAAAATAACGGAGTATGTAGAGTAAAAGACTGCTAAAGCAGCCTGATACAGGGAATGGTGTTGAGTGTGTAGTGTCAAAAATTGAATGTGCCTGAAAGAGGCAATTCATATCGGCTGCAAATGAAAAGAGACACCTTCGCCGAATAGGTGTCAGTCGTTTTGTCACGTAGACTTGCTACTTAACAGTAATTAGAATAACATGCAGGATTTTTGAAGTCAAAAGGGAATTAAAGGAAGGGGTACAATTATGTACGCTTACTTATTAAAAGATATAACGAAATGGATCCCAAAGTACATTGTAGATAAGGGATATGAATATTATGAAGATGGGCATGTAGAAGATGTTGAAATACAAGATAAAAAAGTGTTTGCTTTCGTTACTGGAAATGCAGGGAATTATGAAGTAGTTATCGATCTCGAAGATTTTTCAGAAAGTAACTGTGAGTGTCCCTATGAAAATTATTGTAAACATATGGTGGCAGTTGTTTATGATATTCAAGGTGCTGGTGAGAGTGCAGTTAAAGAGAAACTGAAAGATTTAAAAAAAGAAGAGTTACTTATATTATTAAATCGATTGTTGCAAAGTTCGAAAAACGTACAAATTGTAGAGAAGTTATTAAAGAAGGAGAAACTTTAACGTATAGAGGGAGTTGTTTTGTAGTGAACGTACTAATTATATATGCTCATCCTAACCCTTCAAGTTTTAACGCGGCGATTTTCAATCATGTGCAAAAAGGACTACAGGAAACAAATCATTCAGTTACCGTACTTGATTTATACAAAGAACAATTTGATCCAGTCCTCGTATTTAATGAAGAGAAGAAAAGACGCGATTTAGTAAATGAAGAGGAAACAGCTCGGTATAGAACGTTAGTAGAAGAAGCAGATACACTTCTATTCATCTATCCAATATGGTGGTGGGGGATGCCAGCAATTTTAAAAGGATTTATCGATCGTATTTTCGTAGCTGGATTTGCTTATAAATATGAAGGGGCTCTGCCGAAAGGATTATTGCAAGGGAAAAAAGCATGGGT
This sequence comes from Bacillus sp. D48C, assembly GCF_053345735.1. Lineage (NCBI taxonomy): Bacteria > Bacillati > Bacillota > Bacilli > Caryophanales > Bacillaceae > Bacillus > Bacillus sp. D48C. The sequence continues at coordinate 656,937 of NZ_JBKFAQ010000002.1, read as the reverse complement.
TATTAATACGTTAGACTCGCCTCTATGGTACGTCGCATTGTTATATCGATCAGCAGATTGGATTATGATGAAGAGAGGTATTTTACGTTTTTGTGGCATTCGCGATATAAAACGGTCAGTGTTTCAATCTGTGAAAACGAGTAAAGTATCAAAGCGTGAGAAATGGTTATTACAAATAGAAGAAAAGGCTCGTGCATTATGAATGAAGTCGATCGTATTATAAACTGTGTTCAGTATGATGGCGAACTTTTTCGGAAGTATGTTACGTGTTTACTTCAATTGAAAAAATGCAGCGAAACATTTCAGCAAATTCAAATAGAGTTAAGAAATGATTATTTAATAAGAGGAATTTGTGAAAGAGAAGTTGATCAGGTAGTACGGGGAAGTAAAGAATATGAAATGCATTTTCTTCCTAAAGTATTACAGTGGAATTTTTTGAGGGAAAATCCACATCTAATTGAAAAAGTGTGCGAAGATTTTTTTGCATTTGAGTCATTACATCTTACGGAGTTAGAGTGGGAGAAGATTATAAATTTCATGGGAAATAATTGATTTATTATGTAAAAAAGCTAGTATAAAACTAGCTTTTCGTTTAAATAAATAAGAAGCATAGACTAATGATAAAACCCGCATATAGTAAGTTCACAACACAAAATCCCATAATGTCACGAGCACCTAAACCAGCTATCGCTAATGCTGGTAATGCCCAGAAAGGTTGAATTAAATTCGTCCAAGCATCGCCCCATGCAATTGCCATTGCTGTTTTTGCAGCAGGTACACCAAGTTCAGCGCCAGCTGGAATCATAATTGGTGCTTGCACAGCCCATTGACCGCCGCCAGATGGAACGAAAATGTTAACAATGCCAGCACTTAAAAATGTAAAGAGCGGAAAAGTCGTTTCATTTGAAATGCTAATAAAGAAATTAGAAATAGCTCCTCCAAGTGAAAGTCCTTCACTATTTGCTCCAATCATCATGCCCATAATTCCTGCGTAAAACGGAAATTGAAGTAAAATGCCAGAAGCACTTTTCGTAGAGTCTGAAAAAGCACGAATATACTGAATCGGAGTACGGTGGAAAATAAGACCTGCAATTAATAACATAAAAATCACGATATCGAGAGTAAGGTTAAAACCTTTCGTATAAAAGTAATTGAAAATATAAATGAGACCTAACAATCCAACGCAAAGTGTAATAATAATGCTATTTTCCATCTTTTCAGCGAACGTATTTTTTTCTACTTCTTGAGCAGCAGCTTCTTCATGGAACACGCTAGGATCTACTGTAATCGTATGTTTTTCATCTGGATGCATCGCTTTATTAATGAGAGGCATCGTAATGAGAAAAATAATAACTGGAACGAGAGCGTATGGTGAGAATAACGTTTCTGTTATTGGAATCGCCTCTTTAATACTTCCAGCAGTCGTTTTAATTAACGTTTCACCGCCTGTTGCTAACGTAAGAGGAATAGAGGCAGAAAGACCGGCATGCCAAATGAGAAATCCAGAGTAAGAAGAGGCGATTGCTAGTCTATAATCTAATCCGTCCAGCTGCCTTGCCACTTCTTTTGCGTATAAAACAGATACAACAATTCCAAAGCCCCAGTTTATGTATGCACCGAGTAAACTTACAATTGAAATGGCAATAATGCCTTGTCCAATTGTTTTTGGTAGTCTGGCAGCTTTCGTTAATCCTTTTTTAATAAGAGGAGCATTTGCTAAAGCAGATCCAGTCACGAGTACAAGTGCCATTTGCATAGAAAAGGCGAGGAGTCCCCAAATTCCATTACCCCAGTGATTAATCATTTCTACAGGTGTTTGGTGAGTCGCAAACATACCAAAGAAGATAACGAAAACAGTTAGTAAACATGATAAAATAAACGGTTCTGGCAAGAAGCGTTGCACTAAGGCGACGCAACCATTTGTAAAGGAACGAAACAAAATAGATCAACCTCCTTATGTATATGTATTACAATTATTCGAGGTTGTTTAGGAGATAACCTTCAATGTAAAGAAAATTCAGATATTTATAGAGCGGTAATTTATTGATAGATTGATATAGAGCCTCGTATCAAATTCTGCTTTTAATATACTAGAAGAAAAACGGTTGGAAATGGGGTAGCACTTATAGGGATAGTATAGAGAAAGGTTACTAGCTGGCTTCAAAGCAACTGTTGCAAAGGGAGAGGAGATTCAATACAATAGTGTTGCATTACATGAGAAATATGTTTTAGCACAAATCTAGCTAAAAATGTTTATACAAATACATTTAAAATTGATGGGGGAATTATGATCAAAAGTTTTTATCTTTTAAAGCCTAAAATGTTTACGGCAGATATATATTATAAAGTTTTTATTACAGGTGACTGTATATATTTTATAAAGATTGGCGGACAGTTTCATAGCCGACATGCTTATAAAAAACAATTACCTGGTATTTCAGAGCTATTGTTTTTGTTTTGGTTCAAAAAAATTGAGAAAAAACAATTAAACTTAGAAACTGAAATAGATGCAAAAATACATACTGGCGATGTACATGAACTCTTGCAATTAAAGAATAACTTTTCAATTGAAATAAATATAATTGAAGAGGTACTATTAAATAAACGAGGAACGTTTCATACAGGTTTTAATGATAATGGAACAATTTCCTTTATGTTAAAAAATGATCAAAAAATAAAGTTCATCATACCGGAAGAAACTTTATTTTCATCTATAGAAGAAATTTTCGACCAATATGAACAGACAATCTTTGTAAGGGAAGTGTTTTAATACATTCTCCAAAAGATGTGGGTGTATTAGTTAAACGCTCAATTAAAATTGTAACCTGCTTATAAAATTTTCGATAGGTGTATTTTAGGTAATTGTTTTTTCAATCTTTTCTAATAACGAAAAGATAATTGGTATAGTAGTGTAAATAATGTACTGTAATGAAAAAGCTTCCACTACTGTGGAAGCTTTTCTAAATGATGTGCAATATCAATATACATATTTGAATAAACCGAATGTATTTCATTACTTGGCGTTGCGTTAGAAGAGAAATGAACGATTACCATATTTGCTTTCGGATCGATGTAAAGTGTTTGTCCGTAACTACCTAACACTTCGAAAGCACCTTGTTCATTGTGGGGAATCCACCATTGATTATGATAAGAAATAGAAGCGCCAATACTAATTTCAAGTTCACCTTCTTGTACATTTTTTACACTTTCTGTAATAGAAGAAGGGAGAATTTGTTTTCCGTTATATTCCCCGTTGTTTAATAGTAATTGCCCGAATCTCGCCATATCTCTAGCAGTTGCATTTAAGCCAGCGCTTGCTTGTTCTATTTTCATTTCATCTGTAACGTAATACGCGTTTTCTTCCATACCAATTTGAGACCAAATTCGTTCGCTTACATTTTCAGCTAGTGATTTACCAGTAATAGTTCTAATAATCCAAGCAAGCGTTTCTGTTGATCCGTTATTGTAAGAAAAGGAAGAACCAGGCGGTGCAGTTTCTTCGGCTTCCCGTAACATATCATAAATTTTCATCGGACCGTCGTAATTTTTGCCGCGGGGTAAAATATTGCTAGCTAAATATAATTGTGCATCTTGATTTTCTAGCCCAGGTTGCTCATATCCATGAGTAGGATATTCAGCTGAAACTTGCATGTCCATTAATTGCTGAAGTGTGGCATTACCGAACGGTGTGTTTTTTAATTCTTTTATGTAAGTGTCAGCTGTTTTTTCTAAGTCAATACGTTTTTCTTCAGCGAGAGATTGTATAATTGCCCCGGTAAAGACTTTTGCTAATGATGCCATACCATGAGGTTCATTCTGTTTATACTCATTGAAATATCGTTCATAAACAAGTTGTCCATTATGTACAACGACAAAAGCATCTGTTTTGTTATCGTCTAAAAGTTTTTTTAGAGGAGTTGTATTTCCGAATCTACGCTCCACAGCAAAATCATCTAAGTTTTGCAATGCGGAAGGGAAGTGAGCAATTTGGTCAGGGTTGTTTTTTACGTTATTAACTAAAGTGAATTCTTTCATATGTGTATACGACCAACGTAAGTAAGGGTCATTTAACCAGTTTTCTTTTGTCACATTATGTTTTGATGGGGTCGTTTTATTATGTTTGAAGTAAGTAAACCCAAGCCCTGTAATTACAAATATGAATGTTAGTATAAGTAAGAGTAGGGGAGATTTTTTTAGTTTCATATATGGCCCTCCTTTTTATTTCTACTATAAGTATACGCTCGTCTTGAAAGAAATACAAAATAAGGAAAGTAAACGGGGAAGTTTACTTTCCTTATTAACGTTAAGCGGAAATTTTTCCGTCTGTAGGTTGTTTCTTGAATTTTTGTTTTCGTCCGTGTAATCCGTAATATAAAAGTAAAGTGAACGCAACGATAATAGCTGCGATAAAATACATATTATGATAACTGGATTTCGCTGCGACAATACCTAAAATGAAAGAACCAAAACCAATACCACTATCAAAGAATGAAAAATACGTAGCTGTCGCAGAACCACGTCTATGGTTTGGGGCGGCAGAAATTGCAATCGTTTGGAAACTCGGAATTAATGTTCCGTAACCTAAACCGATTAGCATACCTGCGCCAAGGAACCAAAATGAAGTTTGTGCTTGGCTTAATATGAACATTCCGATTGTGAAAATAATGATTGCAGGGTAAACGAGTACATTTTCACCGAAGCGATCAAAAATCTTTCCTGTAAATGGACGAGAAATGACAACAACAAGTGCGTATACAATAAAGAAGTAACTTGCAATTTCACTTAAACCGAGTTCTTTCGCATAAATAGGAATAAAGGATAAAATACCACTATAAGAAAAGGCTAAAACAAATCCTGTAAGTGCAATCGGAATAGAAGATGGTTCGATTAAGTCTTTCCATTTCATTTTTTCACGTTTTTGTTTGCTAACAGGTGCTTCGTGAGGAATATCGACAAGTAGCCCTAATAAAAATGCAAGTAATGAAAATACGGAACAAACGATAAATAATACAGTAAACGAAAAATGAGAAATAATTGTTAAACCTAAAAAAGGACCAATTACCATTGGCAGACTCATAAATACGCCGAAATATGCAAGTGCTTCGCCTCGTCGATGAGCTGGCGCAACATCAGTTACAATCGTACCAGTAGCTGTCGTTGCCATCCCGAACCCAATACCGTGTAAGAAGCGAAGGGCAAGTAATAAGAATAAACTTTGCGCACCGAAATACATAACAGTAGCGGCTAAAAATAATGAAAGTGAAATAAATAATATTTTCTTTCTTCCTAAATCATCGAGCCATTTTCCTGTGAATGGTCTACATAAAACAGAAGAAATAAGAAACACAGTTGCAACTAAACCAATTTCCTCAGGTTTTCCTTTTAGGCCGTCTATTACATAGACAGGCAGAGTAGTCATAAGCATGTAAAATGTTAAGAAGAGAAATAGACTACTAAAACAAGTTCCGAGGAAATCCTTCGTCCAAAGTTTCTCACTTTGCATCGTCATCCCTCCAATTTAATCTAAATTTTTAATAATTTGTTGTAACATTTGAAATGCTTGATGTAAATCATCTTCGTTAATACCTTCTAGCGTTTTTTCTTCGAAAGTGTCAACTTCTTCTTGCCATACTGGAATCATCTTTATCGCTGTTTCGGATAAAGAAATAAGCTTCTCGCGGCGATCTTTACCTTCTGTACGAATAATCCATCCCATCGTTTCCATACGTGTTAACGTACGAGTCATCGTTGGTGATTCAACATTTAAATACTGGCATAATTCTGTTTGCGTACAAGAACCAGTTTGATTAATGCGGAAAATAACAGCCCATTGCGCACTAAATAACCCTGTTGGAGATACACGTTCATTAAATTTCTTCGTAAACTTTCGAGAAGTCTGGCTGACGATGTGAAAAAAATGTTGTTTTTCGTCCATGTATTTTGATCCTTTCAAATTAGTTACCTAGCTAACTATATACTTTTTTATAATAATTGTCTAGTAATAGACATGTTGATTTATGTAAAAAATTCTTATAGGTTTTATGTTGCGAACGTATATTCTACGTGCTATTCTTTAATTAAGTAAAGAATTTTCTTTCTATTAAATAGAATGGGGGAACTTGTGATGATTAAGCCTGCAACAATGGAGTTTGTTTCACTATCGAACGGAGAAACGATTGCATATCAGGAAGTTGGAAGGCGAAATACAGATATTCTTGTACTCATTCACGGGAACATGACATCGTCACAACATTGGGATTTAGTCATTGAAAAGTTGCAAGATCAATACCATATTTACGCTCTTGATTTAAGAGGGTTTGGACAATCAACGTATAATCGATCGATAGATTCATTACAAGACTTTGCAGAGGATGTAAAATTATTTATCGACGAGTTAAAGCTAGAGAAATTCTCATTAATGGGCTGGTCAATGGGCGGTGGCGTTGCGATGCAATTTACAGCGAATCACCCAAATTTTGTAGAAAAGTTAATTTTAGTAGAATCAGTAGGAATGAAAGGATACCCAATCTTTAAAAAAGATACGAATGGGCAGCCGATTGTATCAAGTTTAGTAAAGACGAAAGAAGAAATTGCGCAAGATCCAGTACAAATCGCTCCAGTATTAGATGCGATAAAAAATATGAACAAACTATATTACCGTACAGTATGGAATCTATTAATATATACACATAATCAACCTGAACCGGACCGTTATGAAAAGTATTTAGATGATATGTTAACGCAACGTAATTTCGTAGATGTGAATTATGCGCTCATTACATTTAATATTTCAGATGAACATAACGGGGTTGTAGAGGGAAGTAAGCAAATTCATCGTATTAAAGCGCCAACACTCGTCATACAAGGTGATAGAGATTATGTCGTACCGCAAGTAGTCGGTGAGGAATTAGCGAAACATTTGCCAAATGCAGAGTTGAAGGTATTAGAAGATTGCGGACACTCACCGTTTATTGATTGTTTAGATGTATTTATAAAACATGTAGAGAATTGGTTAGAACAGAAATAATCCCCGAAATGAGAAGTGTTGCATATACTATAACATTTGTATGTATAAGGGGAGATTATCAATGCATAAACCATCCTTAATCGCTTATTCGCCATATAATCATCATATCTATACAAAAATAATGATAGATCCGATGTATATGCAAGTTTCACCAGCTGTAGTTCCTTTACAAATGCAGCAGCCACTAACAGTTCATATGCAACATTACTTATATGGACCATCATTTTATGAAAATCCATATTTTAAACACTTTCATTACAATGTGAAAGCGCAAGTTTGGGAAGGATAAGATAACAAGCTAAAAGGTTCATTCTTTTAGCTTGTTTTTTATTGCGAATATTCGTACACGCATTTGAAGAAACAGTTTATAATGAAAAGTGGAAGCGTGAGAAGGAGAGGGAAAGGGATGTCAATGCGTTTTACTTTTTGGATTATGGTTGGGATTGTAGCAATCTCGGGTTTGTCACAAGGAATGCTCTTACCTGCCATTGCAATGATTTTTGAACAAGAAGGGGTTAGTTCAAGTATTAATGGTATTCATGCGACGGCATTGTACATTGGGATATTAGTCATTTCGCCGTTTCTTGAAAAACCGATGCAAAGGTTTGGAATGAAGCCGATTATTGTTATAGGTGGGTTTCTCGTTATTATTTCATTATTCTTTTTTACACAAACATTTTCGTTTTGGGTATGGTTTATCCTTAGATTTCTAGTTGGAGTCGGAGATCATATGCTTCATGTCGGAACACAAACATGGATCACGACAACATCGGACCCAAGTAAAATAGGGAGACAAGTATCGATATACGGTGTATTCTTCGGAATTGGTTTTGCCGTTGGTCCGTATTTAGCAAGCACTGTGCAGTACGGTCTTGCGACACCATTTATTATATCTACTGTACTTTGTTTAATAGGTTGGCTTTTACTACTTCCAACAAAAAATGCATTCCCAGCGCAAGATGAAAGAGAAGTGAAGAGTGAATCATCATTTTCTCGTTATAAACAAGTTGTTGGATTAGGATGGATTGCACTGCTAGGTCCACTTGCATATGGCGTACTTGAAGCAATGTTAAACAGTAACTTACCAGTATACGCACTTCGTAAAGGGTGGTCTGTTTCAGATGTATCCTTCTTATTACCAGCATTTGCAGTTGGGGGTATTATTACACAAATTCCGCTCGGTATATTAAGTGACAAATACGGAAGGGACCGTATATTAACGTGGACGTTTAGCATAAGTACGGGAATTTTTCTACTTGCCGCCGTATTTGATCAATATTACTGGATTGTCTTTGCCTGCATGCTTTTAGCGGGTATGGTTATTGGATCGTGTTTCTCTTTAGGGCTTGGATTTATGACTGATTTATTACCGAGACATTTACTACCGGCAGGTAATATATTATCCGGAATCGCTTTTAGTTTAGGAAGTATTATGGGGCCTGTATTAGGCGGCGTATTTATAGAAAAAATACAGTATACAAGCTTTTTTATTGCGGTTATGATTATAATGGGAATTCTAGCAATGTTATATATGGTCTACATGAAGAATCAATTCGCATCAAGAAAAATAGAAAGTAGGTTAGGGCATGACAAAACAACCTAATAAAAAGAAATTTGAAGTACTAGAAAATGAAACAATTACAGACTGCTTAGCACGTATGGAACAAGAAGGCTACGCTCCGTCTCGTCGTATGGAAGAGCCGATCTTTCATGAAGTAAAGAAAGACGGCAAAACAGTAGTTGAGCCGTGCGGTAGGAAGATTGTTTTTGAAGGGAAATTGAAGTAATCCAATAACAAATTCTCTTTATCGTATAGAGCCATCCAATAGCTGGATGGCTTGTTTTTTTATTAATCAATGAAGGAAGGAATTAATTAAAATGAATCTTCCTTTCATTTCTCCTAATTGGCTTCTTTATATGGGTCAAAAGATTGCTACTTTTTTTGTATATTGGTAAAATAAGTTCTTGGGTCTTACTTATCGTTATCGGTATAATGTTTGTCGCTTAACGTAAAGAAATTAGTTACAATGATTCCATAATATTTAAAGGGGGTACAGCAACGATCCCCTCTTTTTGGAGCCACTCACAAACGTAAAGCAAGAGAAGAGGCTATATGAACTATTCTTCTATCTTGTTTAGATTAAACGAGTTACTGCAATTGGAACAGGTAGGTATATGAAACTAGTCGACATCCTGATGGATCATGTTTTTCTAGCAATCTATCAATTCTGATGGAATTGATAGATTGCTAGAGAATGGAAAATGATTATCTGTATATTCCGAAGTAAATGTAACAGAGTGTCCTTCCATAATTAAGGGTAAAACCAAAATACGTTGTTTTAAAGAATGATTTGTTAGAACTGGTTATAAGTAATAAAACAGAAAAGAGGATCACATGTTAGATACTTTACAGAGAAGTAAAAAGTTTTTTTTATTATGTCTTATTTTTTTAGTGCTTTTAACTGCTTGTGGTAATACAGATGTTAAGACATCTAAAGCTTCATTACCACCGGCTGAATCTAATATAGATACATCATTAAAAGCACCAAATTGGGTAGAGAAGAGTCCTATCCAACAGTCTCCTAATTTTACGGAAGATAAAAAAGTAAAATCGGTTGTGAATTTAATAGCAACGGGTGATAATTTATATCATGACGCAGTAATTAAAGATGGCAAACAAAAAGACGGTTCATATGATTATAACTATATTTATGAAAATATCAAAAAAGCTGTTAAATCAAGTGATCTTGCTATCGTGAACCAGGAGACTCCAATTGCAGGAAATAATCTAAAAGTACAGGGATATCCGACTTTCAATACACCTGAAGAAGTAGGACAATCTTTAGTGGACACTGGATTCAATATAGTGACTCAAGCGACAAATCATGCTATGGATATGGGTATTAAAGGTGTTGCGAATACAAGAGAATACTGGAAGAAATATCCGGATGTTATCCCAGTAGGCATGAATGAGAGTCAAAACGAGCGTAATGAAATAAAAACGATTACAAAAAATGGTATTCGCTTTGCGTTACTAAATTATACATATGGTACGAATGGAATTAAAATTCCGGCTGATAAGTCTTGGGCTTTAAATTTAATTGATAAAAAAGCGATACAAAATGATGTGGAAAAGGCAAAGAGTAGCTCTGATATGGTGATTGTTATGGTGCATTGGGGAGTAGAATATACCTCAACACCTTCAAAGCAACAAAAAGAAGTTGCTCAATATTTAACAGATTTAGGTGTAGATGTAGTAATTGGAAATCATCCACATGTAATTCAACCAATTGAGTGGAAACAAAATAAAGAGGGACATGAAACGCTAATCTATTATTCTCTTGGAAATCTTATTTCTGCGCAAGAAAAATTAGAAACATTGGTTGGAGGATTATCTTATGTACAATTTGTTAAGTATGAAGATAAAACTTTTGGTATACGACAAGCGGCAATCGTACCGACAGTAACCGACTACGCTGATGGTAAGAAACAATTTAAAATTCAATTTTTAAAAGATTATTCGGATGAAGATTCTAAAAAACATGGAATTAAAAAATTTGTCGGCCCCGTTTCTTTGAAGGATTTTAAGGAGATTCCTAGAGACGTGTTGGGAAATTGGTATAAAGACTAATAAACAAAAAGGGAATGAGATACAATTAAAAAATTTATAATTTTAGCATTGGTATTGGCAATGGGATGGAGTCTTGCTGCTTGTAGTGGAAAGCAAACATCTCAGGAAACTACTAATAATAACGATAAAAATAAAAAAGAGATACATGCGAATAAAAAAGATGTTTTACCTATCTCTGATCCTAATGATTGGAGAATTATTCTTGTAAATAGAGAGCATATGTTATCAAAGGAACTAGGAATTGAATTAACAAGTATTACCCAAAATGCTAAGCCGAATATGAAAATAGATAGTAGAATTGCAACTTCCTATCAGGATATGGTAGCAGCTGCAAAAAAAGAGGGAATCAATCTTTATTTAAGATCAGGTTATCGAGCTATAAAATTACAACAAACCTATTATGATGCTTCAGTTAAAAGCTATAAATCTCAAGGCTTGTCGGATAAAGAGGCTAGTGCTAAGGCGTTGGAATATCTTCAGTATCCTGGTGCAAGTGAACATCATACTGGATTAGCGTTAGACATTATTTCAGTTGAATGGCAGAATACTGTAGAAGATTTAAATGCAAAATTTGAAACTACCGATGCATTCAAATGGTTAGATAAGAATGCTGCAGAGTATGGATTTACTCTCCGCTATCCAAAAGATAAAGAGAATATTACTGGCATTAAGTATGAGCCATGGCACTATCGTTATGTAGGAAAAGAAGTTGCTGTTTATCTAAAAGAAAAAGGGTTAACTTTAGAAGAATATAACGAAAAAATTAAGTCTGGTAAGTAAAAATATGCTTTAATTTTATTAAACATTATGCACTGCTACAGGAAAAGGTGAATCTGAGGATGTGTTAACCTTCCGCCTAGTATTGTAAAAACTGAGTATGATAATTTGAGCACGTATGAACCAGTTATCGTGTAAAAAGATGTATGTATTAAGAAATTAAAGTTGAGGATCTGATATTCATATCAGATCCTTTTTCTATCGTTCTTTAAAGAGCGACTGAGCCAAAATATTGGAATGAATATAGAAACAAAACAGCCCAAGGAATAGTATAACGAATCAGGGAGCCTACTCGTACGCTTCATTGGGATTATCCAGAAATAGTTGTTTATGAAATAAGAAAGAACTGGTCTTACTCTCAAGCAAGGATTTAATATGAATGAATTGGATAAAAGGTAGTAATAAAAAACACTGCGCCTGGCAGTGTTTTTTATTATTTCTGCACATAAATACATAGTCATATTGATTAAAGTTTCACTTTATTGAAGAAAAATGCGAAAGCCATTCATAAAATATGGAAATGTTAAAATCCCTTTGATAAAATAGCAATATGTAAAAAAAATTATTTGTTAATTCTTAATGTAATGAATATTCATGTTTAAATATACGAATTTAACTACATAGTTATTGTGCTAAAGGGGGAGAAAGATGTTAGATGAATTGTACAATGCTTTTTTAAATGCGTCTGGTTTTACAGAAAGTGCGAGGAAACGAGATCGGTATGATGATTTACACGATTATTTAAAAGATAAAGAAAGAGAGTTAAAGCAATTCATTCAAGAGGCTGAATCAGCAAAGAGAGAGTATGAGAGTAAAAGTAATGGTTTAGAAGCTAATAAAATTCCGGCAGTTGAATTTGAACAAAAACGTCATGAAAAGGATGAAGAATTACATACATTAGTATCCTATTTTAAAAGTGCATTAAGCGATATTGGATCTGCAAAAAGTACAGCTTATGCAAAGTATTTGGAATATAAAGCGAAAGCAGAATCGGAGAAAGCGTCAGCATACGCTGCAGCGACCAAGGCTTTTGAAGAAAAGAAAAAGGAAATTGAAAAACTTATCCATTAAGTATACAAAGAATGGAGGGAACGAACATGAGTGGTAAAGAGGTTGAAATTATAGGAAGTAACACTGCAAGTGCCATTTCTTACGCACAAAACATTGAAAATGGTATGAAGGATTCTTTAAACCAAGCGAAAGACTTAAAAGCATATGTCACAGGTGCGAAATGGAATGGAAAAACGAGAGATGCATTTTTAAGTTATCTTGATTTGATCATTCAATATAATTCAGAAATGGTAGAGGCATTTGAAGGACATACGAAAGCTTTGAAAGAGTTAGATAAAAGCATTCAAACGTACGGAGATAAATCGGAAGTAAGGGCGATAAAACAATTGTGATGGAGAAACGAGGGATAAAAGAATGGGGAAAGAAATGAGTTTTGCACCTGCTGAATTATATGTTCTCGCAGGTGCAGCTGGGGTTACCGATATATTTGGATTGCCAAACCGTGACGCAATTATTTTACTTGATGCAGAATGTGTCACGAAAGCAACTACGAGTTTAAAAGAAAAAGGCCTACTTACAAGTGAAAATGGAATTACCCCTGCAGCTTTTCAAATAATTGAACTATTAAAGGAATATGAAAATTGTCATGAATACACGAGAATGAATAATGTATTAATTGGCTTTTTAAAAGAGGATAAAGACCGAGTGGCTGTATTAACGGAAATAGAGCCAAATAAAAAATACGAGATCGACTACATACCAAAGCCAGACGTATATTTTTCATTATTAACACGCATCCCTTTCTTATTGAGAGAACCGAGGGAAATAGAAGATACATTTTTCTCAAAGAGAATGACAGAGGCAGAACAACAAACATTTGAGGAAAAAGATTTATCAAATAAAGACGTTATAGCGATAGAAACGTATACGAGGCCTCGAAGTAATAGAGGAGGAAAATGGGAATGTTTCTTATATTTTACTGAAGGAGAAGATTTCGTTCAAATAGATGTAGATCGTAATCGATATGACTGGGTGAGCCTCTATGCGGTTAATAAGAAATTGTATGACGTGTTAAAAATGCCATATAAAAAGTTAATTGACCCGAGACAATTCTCGTTAGGAGGTATTCAATAATGCAAGTATCAATGGGAGATAGTGGTTCTGGTGGTGGAGAAGAAGTATTAGTTAATTTTCAAGAACTACTAGATATAGTAATGAAGTTAGAAAATATATATAAAATCCATGTAGACGTCATTGGAACGAATATTGAGAGTTTATTAAGCTGTGATTTTTATCAAAAAGGTGAAGCGATGAGAGTAATTGAAAAATATCCTGATATATTACACAAAACACTAGAATTGGCTGAACACTATTCTAGGTCAGCGACAGTTGTAGGGAATGTATGTGTAGAAATGCTTGAAAAGGACGAACAATTACGTGAAATATTAAGTAAGTTGTAGAAATCACCATACGGCTGGGGGGATGAAAACGAGATGGATGTGAAATATAGACCTGAACCATGGCAAAACATGGGAGATGGTATGAATCGAATTACAAAAGATGCACTCATGAAATTACGGGAAGCAAATGAATCATTAAAAAGAATTGATGGAAGAATACGAGATTTAGACTCGGATGGTAGTATACATTTTAATCCTAAAGATCAATCGCAAAAAATCGGGGAATTACTTGATAGTTATACGACATTACAAAAATATTGCGGAGAAGCAGGGCGATTAGTCTCTGAACATATAGATAAACCTTTTTTAGTAGAAATGGATAAATTCGCTCAAAAAGTGAGAGATACATCTATTCTCAGTTTTGAAACAAATAACCGAATTGGCTCCACAACAACGACAGTATTACCAGGTGCGCATGCGGGCTACGGAAGTGTACCACAAACAATACAGAAGAAGAAAGATAAAATAACAGTAGAAGATATTTTTAGAGATTCTCCTGCATTTGATAACGTACTTAGGGCAGAATACAAAGAACTAAAAAAACAAAATCCAGATGCAAAATTAAATTATGAAGAATACAAGAAAGTAGTCCCATCCACACGAGGATTTGAATACAAATCGATAGAAGATGAACAGAAAAAACTAGAAATGGTGCGAGACATAGGAATAGGCGTAGGAATCATCATCACAACAATCCTTTGTCCACCACTCGGGGCCGCTGCCGCAGTAGTATACGGAGGTGTACAAATAAAAAGCGGTATCGACGGAGAAGACTGGGGAACACACCGGAAATTGAGCCAAGAAGAGCGGGTAGGAAACATCATTTTTGGTGGATTAGACGCAATCCCAGTTGTTGGAGCAGTAGGAAAAGGAGTAAAAGCATTCAAAGGGACGAGTGAATTAGCTGATTTAGCCAAATTATTAAAATTCAAAGAAGGAATGCCTGGTTTTAATCCAAATTTGGGTAAAAATGTGGTACAATCATTGCGTGATAATAAAGCTATTATGCTTGACCGTTTGAAACTAGCGAGCCTTAAAATGGAGAAATCCGGAAATGAAAAGATGTATCAATTTGGCGAAAAAATAGCCAAAAGCATAGATGATAGGACAGCCAAATCGGCAAGTTTTGAAGTTGATGGAAATGGCTTACTAATATCTAAGCAAGGTGGTACAGATTTCCAAAGCTGGGTGAATAAGCATCATACAGAAAGTAATAAGATTATAGATGATAAGATTAAGGGTGTAGAGGCTTCTCTTGCTAGTAAGGGTACGGGTGAAGGTAGTACAAAAGTTAAAAAAACTGATAGTTTGTATAAGAGAAGTAGTTTTAGAAAAGGTACTCGTGTTAAAGCAGAAAGTGAAGCACCAAAAAATGCAACAGGAAAAATGATTTGTCCTACGTGCGGAAAAGATATTCCAGATAGTATTACCATTAATACTAAAAATGGACCAGTAAAAAGAATTGGATATGACTTAGATCATTATCCAGATACTTGGGCAGAAAGAGTTGTAAGTATGAAAACAGGTGAAGTAAAACCAACACGAAAAGAAGTATTGGATGAATATAATGCTCGACTAAGGGTTCAATGTCATGAATGTAATATAAGTCATAAATTTGAAGGAATAGAAGGAACATATAAAGGGGAGATAAAAGAATGATAAATTACGGAGAGCTTTATTATGACCATTATAGTAAATATTTAGGTGATCCAATAGACCGAGAGGTTTTTAAAAATAATGAAGAGCTTCCGAGTATGCAAATTTTAAAATATGAAAATGTATTTGAAGAATGTTTAGTTTTTAATACACTTGGACTCAGTAAATATGAAGAAATAGTAGGGGATAATGTTGAAATTTCAATGGTAGTTGATGGGGCATTTAATAGTACAGGGTATATCCTTGCAAGTGCTTTATTTTATTGTATAGGTAATGGAATAGAAATAGGACGAGGAACAGCAATTAGTGGTATTGAAAGTATTGATAAATCATTTGTTCAAAAATATAATAAAAGTGCAGTTTACTTTACTGAACCATTCGCTTTTCCAGAAGAATATGGTGATGTACGTACTGGAAGTGAAGATCAAGATGGTAAAATTTTGTTAGCATTCTTTATTTCCCAGTCGGAATATGAATGTTTTGTAAAATACGGAACAGAAAAATTTGAAGATTTGTTAGAGGAAAATAACGTAGATCCTTTTAATGTTAGCAGGAAATCTATAATTTGAGGGTTAATTAGTATTGAAAGGTATAGACAATTAGGGTTAGAAATTAAAGAATTCACATAAGACAAGTAAACGAAAAAGAATTTATTTTTGAAGTGGAAAGAATAAGAATAAGCTGTTAAAAAGTAAATACTCCATGATGGTTGTACCATCATGGAGTATTGTGTGCAATGATAGAATAGAAAACGAAGTACGAGCTTAGGCGATATGACATTTTACATGGTGGTGAATATAAAAACATGAGATGGACATAAAACTAACGAACTCGTACAAACTCGTAAGTTTTAACGTAGTAGTTGCCACGATATATAAAAGGTGTCAAACTGTACTACAAAACTTACAAAATTAGCGATACTTAAAAATATATTAACTTAAAGTACTTGATTGTCGATTACAGGCAACAAGTGCTTTTTTTGTTTTAGTGTAGAAATAATGTGGTACAATCGCCTAGGGAAAATAAGACTTTAAAGAATGCACTAGATGCTATGAAAAATACTCCTATTCCAGTAGCAGTTAGGACGGTGGATACTGGAATAGGAATGAAGCTTCCTTATATAGAATCTTCAACTGTTGGAGAAGTAGCTGGAAAGTTTTCAAAGGCAAGTACGGCAGCTAAGGATGATGCTTATCAACTTGCTAAGGGTAGTGGTGGTTCAGGAGTTAGTAAGGAAGGTAGTGTGGCTAAGGGTACGGGTGAAGCTACTAGACTTATTCCAGGTACCCCTGGAAAGGTTACAGGAGGTAGTTCTACAAAATTAGGGCAAAATTTATTGGAATCCATGGGGCTTCCACGTTCTGCATCACGGAAAGGATATCAGGCGCAACATATAATACCTAAAAATTTAAGAAATCATCCGGTATTAAAGAAAATTGGAATGGATATGGATCATGCTGATAACGGGATATTTTTACCGATACCAGCAAAAGATCCAAGTGCTTTGTCTAGGCATAGAGGATTTCATAGTGTATATAATAATGTGGTTAAAGATCAGTTAGATAAATTAAATATCAATCAAAGTATTAAGGAGTTGGAACAACAAGTATTTGAATTGCAACAAAAATTAAAAAAAGGTACAGAAAGTGGCTTGCCATTATACAAATCAAAGGTATTAGAAATTGGTATTGAGAAGTTTTACAAAACAAAATTAAATGAAGAAATAAAGATTTGGCAAAGAGGTGGCGGTGCTACTGAAGAACTTTGGGAAAGGTGGATAAATAAATGAAGTACGGAAAAAACACTCAATTAGTCGAAGAGGTTATTAATTTTATTACAAATTTACAACTTTTTCATAATGAAAACCTTCTAAATCGTGATGTTGTTATGGTTAATGAGTATGAAAGAGCACAAGAATTGGCATGGTCTCAAGATTTGGATGAGGTTGAAAACGTTTGGGAAGATATTAAATCCTCAGAAGGTGGGGAAATAATAGGACAATTATATGAGCATGATTTAAACTCTATGGAGCGTCCTATAAGGGAGATTATTCAATCATCTGAGAACTATCCAGGTGATTTTGTATTACAATATATTGATATTTTTGAAGAAATAATTGGAGATTTACATATGTGTGCACTAAATCGTTTAGTAAATGGAAAAGTTGATAATTTTTATGAAAGAATCTTTGAGGTTTATAAGCTTGGGGGATGGCCTTGTGGATGGGAAGGTGAATATCCACAAGGGAGAATAATTGTATATTCACCAGATAAAAAATAAAGTATATTTGTAGTGGAAAGAAAAACAATAAGTGGTTTAAAAGTAGAGACCCATGATGGTTGTACCATCATGGAGTATTACGTACAATGATAGAACAGAAAACGAGGTGCGAGCTTAGGTGAGATGACATTTTACCGAAAGATGAATATAAACGCATGGAAGAGACATAAAATTAACGAACTCGTACAAGCTCGTTAGTTTTAAATTAATATTTGTCACGATATATATAAGGTGTCATACTATTATTATAAAACTTATAAATTAAAGCTACTTAAAAACAGATGAACTTAAAGCGCTTGATTGTCAATTATGGCAACAAGTGCTTTTTTGCATTTTAGAGTAGAAATAAGTTGGTAAACGTATAATTTTATAAATGTATTAAGTGTTAAATTTTATAAACTGTAGTGGCTTTGTACAGTGTACGACACTACTAGAGAAAAAACTATTGTAAAAATAAAGGGTTGTATTATGTTTTGAAGTCATCGTAAAGTACGTTTTAACGGATTTACGTTACGAACACGTTATCCGCAAAAAAACGGATAAACGTTACAGGGACTCAAATTACTGTAACGGGAGGGGATTTATGATGGGAAAGAAAGTAGTTGGTTACATACGAGTTTCAACGGAAGGACAAGTACGTGATGGGTATAGTTTAGCGTATCAAATAGAAGAGATTGAACGTTACTGTAACGAAAATAATTTAGAACTACTTCGTGTGTATGAAGATAGAGGATTAAGCGGAGCGACTGTTGATGAAGAGGGATTAACAGTTGAACGTGATGGACTACAAGAGCTATTGTCCGATATGGCGTATAAACAAGTAAGCTATGTTGTTGTGTTGAATACATCACGATTGTGGCGCTCTGATATGGCGAAAGTATTGATACAACGAGAACTAAAGAAACATGAAGTAGATGTGAAGGCAATTGAACAATCAAGCTATAGTATTTACACACATGATCCAAATGACTTTTTGGTGAATGGCATGTTAGAACTATTAGACCAATATCAAAGACTTGAAATTGCATTGAAGTTAAGTAGAGGTAGAAAGAAGAAGGCTGAACGAGGTGGATATGCAGGTGGTGGCGTACTTTTTGGCTACAAGGCCAAAAAAGGACAAAAGGTGTTAGAAGTAGATGCTGGGAAAGCAGTAGTTGTACGTAGACTATTTGAGTTAAGACACATTTTTAAACATTGGTCACTTACCCAATTGGCAGAACAATTGAATGTAGAAGGCTACTGCACAGCGAAAGGTAAACAATTTACGAAAGTACAAGTGAAACGCATGTTAGATAGAGAGAATTTTTATCGTGGCATGTATAAATACGGGAAAATACAAACAAAAGGACAACATGCAGCAATTATTTTATAAACTCACTTAAAAAATTAGCTCATTTTACTATACATACTACTAAAGAGATGAAAAATGGATAGGCTTGCGTACCTATGCGCATCGAAAGATGAACGCTCGAACTAAGGTTGCCGACATTTTTGTATATGACTAAATCATTGAATAGAGGGATGAGTTATGCATAATAGACAGAACTATTTGTATGTAGGAGTAGATTTACATAAGGAGCATCATACGGCTGTTATTATTAATTGTTGGCAAGAGAAATTAGGAGAAATACAATTTGAGAATAAACCATCTGCATTTTCGAAGTTTTTATTAGAAGTAGAGACATATGTGAGTGATGGTTTATCAGTTGTATTTGGTTTAGAGGATGTTGGCGGTTATGGAAGAGCATTAGCGAAATATTTAGTAGATCATGAACAAGTAGTGAAAGAAGTAAATCCAGCTTTATCATTTTTAGAACGAAAGAGCCAAGTGATGATACAAAAAAATGATAGTTGGGATGCGGAATGCATAGCCCGTATACTAATAAATAAGTTAAATCAATTACCAGATGCAAAGCCAAACGATTTATTTTGGTCGATACAACAACTAGTGTCAAGAAGGAATGCATTAGTAAAAGCACAAAGTGCGTTAAAGAACCAATTACATATTCAATTAAACCACCATTATCCAAGTTATAAAAAGTTTTTCTCAGAGTTAGATGGAAAAACAGCATTAGCATTTTGGCAGCAATATCCGTCACCCTCTTGTTTAGAGGGGGCAAATATAAAACAATTAACAGCTTTTTTATTAGATGTTAGCAACAATACATGTTCAGTAAAGAAAGCAAGCGAAATATTAAAACTTGTAAAAGAAGATGGACAAACAATGAAAGAGTATCAGGAAACGCGAGATTTTTTAGTAAGAAGTATTGTAAGGGACATTGAGTTTAAAAAGAAGGAAATGAAATACATCGAAAGAGAATTAAACCAGCTAGTAAAACTACTAGATTATCAATTAGAGACGATGCCGGGAATAGAACTTGTGACGGCATCGGCATTAATTGCAGAAATTGGGGATGTAAGGCGATTTTCAAATGCCAATAAATTAGCACGATTTGCGGGGATTGCACCTGTTTACTTTGGTTCTGGTGGGAAAGGTAAGACACACAAAAGCAAACAAGGAAACAGGGCGCTACACGCTTTATTTTATAATTTAGCAGTACAGCAAGTGCAAGTAGCAAAAGGGAGTAAGATGCCACGAAATCCAGTGTTTCATGCGTACTATCAAAAGAAGCTTAAAGAAGGAAAAACAAAAGGACAAGCATTGGTATGTATTATGAGAAGGCTTGTAAACATTGTATATGGCATGATGAAATATAAAACAGCTTATGAATTGCCGGTAGTGGAAGAAAAAGAAGTAGTTTAATAAGGTTTTACATGGTTTGCTTTTTTATTGTGAGGGTTTAAGATTACAACATAGGGTACGGGTAAAAATCCAGAAATAGTGAAATTTACAGAGGAACAATTATCTACTAAACCCTTATATTCTAGAAATCCTGAAAAATGGCAGAAAAAAGGTGGGAAAATCGAAATTAGTGAGGAAGGAATATGGACTTATATTGATTGGGAGATTCCTCCAAATCGAGTTTCTTATCCTGGAGGTTTTCCCAACTTTAAATCTGCTGGGTTGGTAAGACAAGAAGTTCCGATAGGTGAATTTAATAGATATGACATTGATTTTGCTAAAGCTGATGAATTAGCTCCAAATGGACCAAAATTAGATGAAAACACATGGCACCATCATCAAGATTTAACAACAATGCAAGAAGTTAGTAAAGAGATACACAGAAGATTTCGACATATGGGTGGAATGTCATTAGCTAAGAAGTTAAAAGATTAAATAGGAGTGAAATAAATGAATTTAAATGCTTTTGGTAAAGCAACTGAAGAATCAATTGAAGAATTAGAAGAGTTTTTAGGATTTTTACTTCCGGAAGATTATAAAAAATTTTTAAGTGAATATAACGGAGGGACTTCGAAAGTTAGGTATAGTAAATTTTTTGTTAAAGAATTAAATCAGGAAATCCCTTTAGATGTTTTGTATGGTATAGGTGTAACAAAAACTTTTGATTTAAGTGAATGCTATGAAGAGTTTGAAGAAGATATGTTACCGACCAGTTTAATCATAGGAGATGATCCGAATTCAGGGTTAATTGTACTTATTACAGATACTGAAAACCATGGTGTATATTATTGGGATCACTCTTTTTATTTTCCACAGTCTAGTGAAGAAGAAAATACGTATAAAATAGCTGATAGCTTTAAGGATTTTATTAATGGATTGAAGAATCCTTAATTACCAGCTTTTGTATGTTGTAATTAATAATTTAAGATATTAAGCAAATATACGAAATGGGTTACAGTAACTTTATAAATGCTAAAACTATACTTTATACATGAGAATGCTAAAAAATGTGGTACTTGGTTAAAGATAACAATCATATATGTAGATGAATAGAAAATAAAGTGTATTTGCAGTGGAAAAAAAGTAGGCTATTAAAAAGTGCATACTTCAAAACACATGGAATGCATATTAAACTAACGAACTGATAGAAACTCGTAAGTTTTAATGTAGTAGTTGTCATGACATATAAAAGGTGTCGTACTGTTACTAAAAAACTTACAGATTTATGCTATTTAAAAATACATGAACTTAAAGCACTTGATTGTCTCCGAAAGGCAACGAGTGCTTTTTTATTAGATAGACATGCTATAAATTTTTAGAAATTATTTTTTATGAATTCAGGCTAACATAAATTATTAGTATTATATAATTGAAAATACATTAGCAAAAGGTGTGGACTCCGTAACCCCATTCGTTAAAGGTGTAGAAATAATGCCAGATGGAAGTGTCGTTAGATCTGGAACGAACTATAGCGGAAAATTCCAAGAAGCCCATGATGCCTCAAAGGCGAGTATTCAGAGTAGGGTCTCGAATTTGGAGAGTGGTGGGGTTAAGGAGACAGGTGAAGGTAGTAATACAAACCCAAACAAAATTAAACTAACTTCAGAACGAGAAAAATACTATCGAATGAAAATAGATGAAGCCAAAGCGCGAGGAGATTATAAGGCAGCAGATGATATTAGATATGATTGTCATTGTGAAGAAACAAAACAACCTTTAGAGCGTAAAGATTGGGACGCTAGGACTGAAAATTTAAGGAAGAGCCAAGAGCGTGGAAGAGAAGAAGAAATAAAAGGGAGAAAAGCCTTGGGAGAACATCTTGATCGCCAATTAGAAGACAATAACGCTGGTGAGGTTGTTACATATACATCTAGTAGATGTTTAACGTTTAAATATAGGAAGAAAAACAATTAAGCTTTTATTTTATTTAAAATGGATACTCTATTAGTAGTGAATAATAAATAATTTTGCTTTGCTGTCTTAATTAAAATACGATCAGTTGTACCATATGCTGTTCCAATTCGGATTGCGCTTTTTTCTTCAACACCAGCATATGTATTATCTTCCGTTACCTCAGTGATTTCACATAATGGAATATGAATTTTAGAGAATTGCCATGAAATAATTAATTCATCTTTTGTTTTTTCAACATGAATACCTAACATATTACCAGAACCTTTCTATAATAAAATTTCACTCGTACTATTTTATTATACAAATTTATAAATTATATTTCTATTTTTTTACAGAGAGTATACAATTAACAACGAGAAAAAGGTTCATAATTACTTTCATTCCTATTATAACAAATTCTACAATAGAAAACAGAACGTATATTTGGTATAATCAAAATATACTATATGAAACGATGTACATGAGTTTGAGATTTATGAAAAAAGGTAAGTAATACATAATAATACATACGCTATAGGATTCAGTTCATGTTATAAAAATCAATAGTTAGAAAGGAAAAGAAGTATGAATCAAATTTCATTCGAAGATTTATTTGAAGAAGAAAACAAACGAGAAAAGTTGGAGGTAGCTGAGATTCCCGTACCTTTATCGCCCTTACAAAAGGCTATTTTAGAGTTAATTAATTCTGAAGAAATAAGTGCACTTGAGTTATGCGAGCAATTAATACGAGCTGGTAAAATATCAGATGAAAGATTCACAACGGATAAGCCTAAAGCATATGGGCAAGTATGCTTACTATTAGAAGGTTTTGTTAAAGAAGAAAAGCTTATTTTTGTCAAAAGTGATGAGAAAAGAGATAGAGTATATAAATTGAAAGAAGAAGATTCTAGCGAATAAAATGTGTAAAGTATAGTAATGAAATAAGGAAGTCCTCATATTTGTGTTGAAAGATTATTTTCACATAAGCGTGGGGATTTTTTTGAGGGAGGATGTATGAAAGCTATATTGCTAATAATTTTACGGAGTTTTTAAATAAGTTACATGATTAATAGTGGAAAGGATTCAAACTTATCTGGCAGTGATAAATGAAAATAGTTACATAACCTCGTTTCTAATAAAAAGGGGGGATTAAAATGAAACCGAATTATTTTACAATCGCAATGTATCCGACTGTAGCATTTAACGAAGAAGAGATATTAAATCGTCTTCTAGATGTATTTGAGTCAAACGAAAAATCCGCTCCTACTCATTGGGGAAACTATGAAACGATGCAGGTAGAATATAATCGCCAGGAAATCATAGAAAAAGTAATTTCGGAGCGTAGAGTATCTGAAGTTCACCTGTATCGTGATAAAACAGTGCATTATTAACTCTACATCAGTAGAGTTAATAAATTATTTAAATAAAAAACTGTTAATAAACAACGAGAATTAATGACGGGTTATATTCACTTAAGAATATAACCCTATTTATTAGAACCAGTAGTATATAAGGAGATTATTCTACGAGTTATATACAAATATTAGACGAGGAATATTTGACGCTGTAAAAGAAAAAATATTGATTCTTATATCATTATTGATATTGTCCTCAATTTTCCTCATGTAGCACTTGAAAATCAGTAACAAGTGAAACGATTTTTCCTGCTTCATCGATTCCCCAATAGGAAGGATAAAATCCATCTCCATAACCTGAACGGAATATAATGATATTACTTCCTGTTTCCTCACAAACCACGCAATTTCCCCAATCTTCATCATGTTCTGTTAGTATGTCATCTATAAGATCATCATACAAACTAGTAAATTCTTCTCCTAGTTCTTGTTGTAACCTATCTTCTATTTCTTCTAACTTATCAATTGCTTCAACATCTGCAAAGCACCCTAAGCCTGTATCAACCGGGTAACCAAAAATATATCCGTCTTCCAGTTCACTTACATTTTGTTCTGGTTTTGTTGCCATCTTCCATCCTACCGCTTTTGACTCCGACAATTTCAATTCAGCACCAGCAATGACTCCATCTTCCTTATGCCACCAAGCAACAATTGAATATGTACCTGGCTGAATTGTTTGTTCGAAGTGATTTTTATTAAAAATAAGAGGATCACAAGCAACAATTTTACCTGAAGTAACTTTTAACTGTTCTAGTGCTTCGGAACGCAGGGCCTCACTATCCGGTTTAGATAATTCACGTAATAACTTTGACATAATGTTTCTCTCCCTTTCCTTTTAAAATATTTGTTGGTGCTGCCTCCCGTATATTTTTACATGAGTTACATTTGTGTTCTGTGGTATTTCTAGCGCCTTTGTATGTTCCTATAACTTCGATATTATCGCCATGAACTTCTAAAACCTCTGCGGCATATCATACCCGCGTTTTCTAATAGTTCCTCAACATATTCTTCATGCGTTTTACGTTTTCGGATATATTGCTCCGTACAAGTGTAGATGGAACAAACCTTTATTCATTGAAAAATATAACAAATGAATTTGACTTTAAAATTAGAACCAGTTTTGAGGATGTAAATAATAATCCACCCGTTGATTATATTATTTTAAGGGTAAAAATGCATTAATTAAAAATTCAATAAAAGAAGATTAGACTAGATAGTGTTTCTAGATTAATCTTCTTATTTTATATTCTCAAGGGATATCCCACTTCACTGCGACTCATTGCAATATGTCTACTTCTGTGACACATTACACAATTGTACAGTGATAATGAAGTAATATGAAAAAAAATATAAAGATTTAAATTTAATCCTATATATTTTTTATAAATTCTAAAAGTAAATCCCTTATTTTTGGTATGATTGACAGAGACTATTTAATTTCTTATGAATATTCTTAAAAAGAGAGTGATGCTATATGAAATCAATAAATATAAATGGGAATATATATCATATTGAATCTGTTCCTTTTGAAGATAAGAGTGAGCAGGATGAAGAGGGATACTACGAATATTTTTACAAAGGAGTCAATTTATCGTTTCACTCGGACAAAGAAATAATTAAAGCCCGAATTTATGAAGAGGAAGAAATAATATATTTTTTAAAAAATCCATCTCTTGCATTTGGTAAAGATTTTGAAGCTATAAAAGTATATATAATTAAAGAATATGATGTAAATAAATTTAAAATTCCAGGTGAAAAAAAGTCTATATAGAATTATAGCTATAATTCTATATAGGCTTTACCATGACCAATTATAATAAAACAGGAAAACTCACAAAGTATTTATGCCTGTGGGTGATGAAAGGAATGTATTCGAAATTGAGTAAATCAAGTGAAATAAGTAGATTTGAAAATAGATTCTCAGAAAATGTGATTGAAATAGCAGCTGTCACAGGGGCATTAGGAATCGGCGCATCAAAAGGCGGTGACAACATTTTGTGGACTGCGTCAATTGATTTGATTGCGTGGAAAGACTTACATACCAATGAAACGATTACAAAAGAAGATATACGACTCGCATGGTTGGTTGATGATGCAGAATGGAGAAAATCAAAAGACATTTTGACAGCAAATACAGTTGTAACATTACAGGTGCGCAAGTCAGAAAATTCATTGATGCTTGTTAAGGTTTTGGAAACACCATATAAAGATGATGAGTTGGAAATCATCTTACAAGATGCAATGAAACCGCTTTTTTATCATGATGAGATGTTGGGTGTGTTCGAACTCGATAAAAGAGTGAAAACTTTTGAAAAGAGAATATCTTGGGCTGGTGAAGAATGTCATTTATATTTTGATTGGAGTGAAGACAAACATATGATGAAGTCTGCACTGGAAACAGCACATGCACTTTTCAAAGAGCAAGATGAATGGAAAATGAAAATGAAAATGTACGCTGCAAAAGAACTGGTAGAGTTAGCAAATGAATGGCTACAAGATGATGATGAAGCAGAAATCGACGAAATTACAAAAGAAATGTTCATTAATTCCATCACATTAAGCAGCTTAAGCGTTTATTCAGAAGGTGATTTTGAAATATTCTTTTCGGATGGAGATATATTTTGGGGACATTCTATCATTGTAAGCGGAAATATTCATGAGGGGCTCTCTTCGGCTGAGATTGCAGGATAAAGTGAAACTTCCATCAGTGAGGATTTTTCTTCATCCTTACTGATGGATTATTTAAACCACTCGGGCACTTACTGTCCGAAAGTAGCGAGGGAAAATGTATTTTTTGTGGCTAATCATTTTACGGAGTTTTTAAATAAGTTACATGATTAATAATATTATCCATATATAATGGTTCGTATAAATGTAAGAAGCAATAAAAGGAGAGAGAATGATGGACTTAGAGCATTTAAAAAAAGATATTTGGTATGGAGAAGTTTCTAATCATACAATTGAAACTCTTAAGTCTAACCTAAGGGATGGTGCAACAGAGAAAGAATGCTTTATCTTAATTAGTGAATTGTTAAAGCTAGGTGATTTCTCTGTAAAGGGGTTACTAATCGAACTTATGAATAGTACTCGAGATGAGCTTGTGTTGAATTTATGTACTAGACTATTTTGCTCAGTAGCTACTCACGATGATTTATTAGAAACGAATAATTTGAAATTCCTTTCAAGTGCTTCAGAGGATGGAGTTCATAATTTTGTAGTAAGTGCTGGTGAAACTCTTTCATATCATGTAGTACCATATCTTTTAGCATTACTAGAAGAGTGGGAAGATACCTTTGTTGAAAAAGCTATTAGAAATGAACTTTCATGGATGCTTGGAATTGAGGACGAGTATTATGAAGTATCGTTAGAAGAATTTAATGAAGCTTATTCTGGTTTTATCGAAAATAATGATGCGCAAGAATATTATTATCGTAATAGACTATCTTTTCCTGGAGACTTGGCAAAGGAGTTAGTGTCGGAAGTTATGAGTTCTTTAAGAGATAGAACTACTTATAATGTTGTTACTATACCTTCCGTTTTATCAATTTGGAGTGGAATCAAATGTCCAATTCAATATGATACGATTATAACAAATGAAAAAAATAGAGAGTTGATGTCATATATTGATGTTTTAACAAAGAAAGAATGGAAGATTGGTAAAAAGTATTTTTATGGATATGTAGTCGTATAAGAAAACGATATATGCGATGAATATAAAACATTCTATGGCACCCTGCTAAGGAGTGATTTTTACTATAATGGAAAGCTTTAATGGATGGTATGTTTTATGGAGGAAAATAAAAAAACAACTAGTAGCTCAACTAAATGTAAAAAGATATAAACACATCAAGAAGGTGAATGAATGATATTGCCAGAGGATTTTCGAGAGAAATGGGATGTTAATAAAGATGGCCCACTCGTTACATTTCATGAAAAAGAATTAATAAACAAAAACTTTTTAGATGAAGTGAAACGATTTTTGTCTATAGGAGGCTTACCAGAAACACCGTCACCATATTTAGAGTTTACTTCATCTCAGTCTTTCGTAAGGTCTATTACAACTGTATTTCATATGCCAGAAGAGTTTCGAAAATATTGGTTTTTAGGAACAACTAGTTCTGGAGATCCAATTTGTCTAATTGAAAAACAAGAAAATGTAGTATTTCTAAATAATAGTGATGAGTATAAAGAAGTGTTTATGAATTCTTCTATACATCAATTTGCAGAATGTTTATTAGTATATTCAAAAATGATCGATAAGGCAGTAGAGATTAATGGTGAGGATGCCTTTATCGATAATAATATACCAGAGTGTACAATAAGTTGGTTGAAGGAAGAGTTGAAAAAAATTGATGATAAGTGTATGGAAAAGGATTCTTTTTGGTTGATTGAAATTGAGAACTTATATGAATAATTGAAAGTGAAAAAGAAAATGTATGGTGCATGGAAGAGGAGTATGGTGATAGTGAAGAATGCTATGAGTACATATTTTAAATTAAGAAAAGAATATTTTGATAGAGGTTTGAATTTCTTATTTAAATCACCATATAACGAAAAAGTTGATTTTGTTATATATCAAGGTGAAATAGAGGAAGATGAAATTTCATGGAAACCAGTTGAGAAATATATTGAAACTGATTTAACAATACTTGAGGAGCAATTCGCAATTAAGTTTCATGATTCAGTTTATCACTATTTTAATTCATATTGGTTCGCTGATTTGGATGGGTTTATCGGTGACCATTATATTAGTTTAGAAGCTGTATTACCAAATAAAGAGTTGGACTCTTTCAAAGAGAAGTTAGAAGGGTATGAGAAAAATCATTGTAAGCTAGATAAGATTCCTATAGGAGTAGAAGGAAATGGTTCATTAGTTGTTTTAAATAATGTAAGCGGAAAGGTCGAATTGGAGGATTTCGAACGTGGGTTGTTTATAGAGGTTTCGAATAGTTTAAATGAGTTGATTTCTAGTTTGAGATTACAAAATAGTAAAGTGAAGAATGTTTATATGAATTATAGAGGGGCGTAGAAAAGTGGAATATAGTGGAATGGCTTCAGTTTGGTTTGGAATTTCTAAATCACTTCAAAATCTTGAGGAGTATGTCGATATAGATTACACGATAGATGGTGATTCAGTTCATTCAAAGTTTGGGACGAGCTTTGAATTCGGTTATTATGATGAAGATAATATTGAAATTTGTTTTTATGAGAATAATAAAAGGGACGTTGAACATATTTTAAGTGATTTTTCTTATAGTGAACAAATTATTCCTAAAATAAAAAAGCTAATAAATGGAGATAGTTTAGCGAAAGATATTAACTTTGCTATTGTTCTATATGATTTTAAATATAATGAAGTAAAAAGAGAAGATATGTTTGATGGTTTAGAGGTTACATTGATTGGTTCTATGCCATACAGGTAGGTTGTACGGGGTTGCTAATTTATTTCACAAACACATGGATAAACCTTATAAAGGAGGGATACAAATGCATGCTTTGCTGAATTGTTTAGAAGAAGTTTTGGAAGAAGACATATATAAGCGGGCAGATAAAGAGCAGGTGAATGAAGTAATAAATAGATTAGGTGTAGAAGTATCTGATACATTTAGAGAGTTTTATTATCGATTTGCAGGACCTTTTTGGGAAGAGCACGTTCCTTATGAATTACTTGATATTATAGATGAAGAGAATAATATTGAATACTACACAATTATTGCTCGAAAGGAACATGGATTTCCTAATAAGTATTTAGTTTTAACGGAAATGACAGCAAATGCTGCATTGGTACTTGATAGTGTAACCGATCAAGTTTACTCAGTAAATTTTGAAGGTGGAGATGAATTACTTTGAAATGGAGAATTAAAGGAGAGTTGGCCAACGTTTTATATGTTTTTGAAAGAGTATTTCAAGTGTTAAGTGTTGATGGAAGTTAACAAGAAGCAGGGACACCTTAGTAATAAGTGCGAGAGGAATGACAGATAAATGAGAGTGAACAATTCAGTTTTTGGAGAGATTGAATATAATTATGCTTGGGCTAAGTGTATGCCTATAACTTTTATAGGCAATGTAACTGAGATTGATTTGATGATAGATGGTGAAGAAGATGGAGTGTTTGATGAAGGGCAGTATGTAGCATATCAATCATTAATAAAAAATTGGGAAGAGGTACAAATAAGTTTATTACATTCTATATTAGATTATTACAAACAAAGGCGATGTGAATTAGGATATGATATTGGAGTGCAAGAAAATTATCCATTAATTGAAACAAATGATCAAATACTAGAGATGATTAGTTTAGATGGTATTGTTGTTCCGTATGCAGATATTACGGAAGGACGAGAGGTTGGAATTACATTTAATTGTACGTGGGATATAGAAAATGGTGTAGGAGTTCGTTTATTAAATGAAAAGGTAATGGAAGTAGGTTATCAGGATATTATTTTTTAATATAAGTCGGGGGATATATAAACTGAATGAAAAAGGTGTCAACCTTTCTCGAATTGACACCCAGATACGAATCTGTTTAACACCTTACATACTTACGCTTAAAACCAAGTCTTCCTCTATCTAGTTCTTTCTGAATACTTTCAGAAGCATTTAACAAACTGCTTTTTTTATTATCACGTTTCACTTCAACTATACCAACTTCTTTTGCAATCTCGACTGCTTTTTCATGTAGTGGTACATATGAAATTGCCACGGTGTTTAGGAAATTATTCATAGCGGATTTTGTTCGTTCTGGAGAATGATGAATTGTATCTTTCACCATTTCAAGCATATCGGAAATTTTACTTTCGGAAAATTCATTGTCTTTGCGATTTCCTAAAAGCCAACAGTAGCAACTCCACCCGGCAGACATTTTAAGCTCGTCCCCACTTGCAATCCATTTATCAGCAACGTCTTGTGCAATATTTGACTCCGATAAAGTTACGGCTACAACATAATCAGATAGCATATAAAAATAAGCCCCATCTATCCAACGATCAAAATCAGACTCACTCATAGCTTTCGGATCCGCAATAATGCCTGCAAAGTACATAGCATCGTAATTACCTGTCGCATAAAGTTCTTCAGCTAACTCTTGGTTTAATTTTAATTGTTTGGCGATTGGTTTCATAGCACCTGTAGCTACTCCGAATACTGGCTCATGCGCACCGTTAGATATGTATATTTTTTTCGTTCGTTCCTTACCTAGAGCCTCAAGTTCTTGCATAACTGTTTTAAAATCCATAGCTGTGCACTTCCTTCCTTCATGTAAGAGCCTTTTTAAGTCTTTCATATTTCTTATTTTAATACTAATTGTATTTAAGAGGTATGTCTACTTTCTAAAGGCATCGAAACTTGGTTTGAATTTTAGATGAAATAAAGAGCTAATTAAAAGGGTGGTATAATATAGAAAAAGTGAATGATGAAAATCAAATAGGGGGTATTCAATTGGAAATAAAATTGAATCGATTATATAGAGAGATAGCGGAAACGGTTCATGCCATGATTCCAGAAGAATGGGAGAAATTTTATTTTTATGCACAAATATCAGAAGCTGGAGGGGGAACTTACTTTTTCTATAACAACTTCAGAAATAAACAAAATTATAAGTATAGTGTAGAAATTCCTTTTAAATACGAAGTTAATGAAGAGGAGTTTGAAAGGAAAGAAGATTCTTTATATAAATTGAGTAAGGAATTAAGAGATGTTTTTAAAGATAATCAGCAAGAGCTTTGGTACTCTTTTACAATGTCCCTGGAACATAGTGGGGAATTTAACATGCATTTCGATTATACCAATTGGCTCGAAACAGAATATAGTTTTAGTGATCAAATGATTATTTGGAAACATAAATACTTAGGTGAAGTACCAATTAATGAAAATGATAAAGCGTTAATTAATAAGTATGATAATGAATTTCCGAATAACCCCATTTAACTAAATGGAAAGAAGAAATGTTTTTTATAAAAATTATGTATTTTAAAGTAGTCGGTAAGTTATAAAATTGGTTCTGCAAGATAAAAAATAAAGGAGAACTACAATGGAAGTACATGGAATGGTTTCAATATGGATAGGTAATATGAAAACGCAAGATCAGTTAGATGCATATATCGATGTTACATATGATGAAGAAGGAGATGCTATACCAGCGAGTTTTTTTGTTGATTTTAATATAGATATGATTGATGTAGATGAGGATTTTATTGAAAAGGAAGTGTTAGAAGAAGCAAGTGATGACATTTCTATGTTATTAACGGGATGTTCATATGATGACAAAATACTTTCTCGAATTAACGAAGAAGTTAAATTAAAGAAATCCTACAATTCGATCATATTAATTTATAATTTTCAGTATGACAATTCGGTTAGTAATTTTGAAGGTTTTGATTTTGTGACTGCTACAAGCTATCTATAATGGTAAGAAGGTCACTGTAAGGTAAGGGAGTATGAAAAATATGTATAGTTTTTCCAATTAATATTTGGTATGATGGTGAATGGGAAAAATATACAAGTTTTTAGTGGCTCATAAAAGGGGGATTGAATTGAAAAGAACGATTGAATTCGTACTAGGTTTAATTGGTGGCATTATAGGAATTATTATTTCCATACTATTAATAGTTGTAGCGTTTAATATTATGGAAGGTTTTGATTATGAACTTTTAGCTTATTATTCTATTATTTTAACGGTTCAAATAGGGTTGCTTATTTTATCATGTTTAGTAAACAAGGTTAATAATAAAGTTTATGGAGTTTGTATGATTGTGATTCCTATAGTTATGTTATTTATGTCATTATTCTTTTTACTTATTCCAACAATATTACAAATTATGTCTGGTTCATTTGCATTTAGAACATTAAAGTTAGAATCGAATGTAAGCTAAATATAATTATTGACGTCTGAAAATTCGGATTTTTAAACATTTTCGTTTGCAGTTCAAATTAACATAAAGTACAAAGTTGTACGCTTTAGGAGGAGAAATAAATGATTATTTGGTCTGGTTGGGGTTTTTTAGTCGCAATTATTGTAATTATTAATACTCTTTTGGGTAAGGCTATCTTTGGATCTATAATGGGGGACGCTACATATTTTCAAGACCATAGTTGGCCAATGGCGGTAATGTTTATTATATCAGGGGTTATGTCTTGGTATTTAGGTAAATATATTAATAATCCAGATGGGAAAGTTTATATAGATGCCGAAACTGGTGAAAAAGTTATGTTTAACAAAAAGCACTCATTATTTTTTATAAAAATGGAATATTGGGGACCGATTCTAGGAGTTATTGCGATTGTAATTTTAATTACAAGATAAAAAAAGAGGATGGGTATAGCAAGAGTAATCTATTCAAGTAAAAGGAGAAATCAGTCATGAATACAAAGAAACTACTAGGGGTAGCAGTTCCGGTCATGTTGTTATTTGGTTGTGGAGTGTCTGAGAAAACGAACACTTCTAAACAGGAGAAAACAGAAGAGTCTAAAGTAAAAGAATCGAAGTCTAATAGTAAGAAAGAAAAAGTTTCAAAGGAAGACTATCCTAATAAAGTGTATAAATTAGGGATAGAGTTTGATAAGTTGTTTGCGGAGCATAACAATATTACAAGAGAGGTTTTTGACGGTAAGAAAAAGAAATCAGATATAGTAGATAGTGTGAAAGAATTAAATAAAACGTTAGATAAATTCGAGTCGATAGATCCCCCTGCAGAGTATGTAAATCAACAAAAGGATTTTGAAAAAGCAATTAGTTATTTTAGAGAGTCTTTTTCTTTAATCAATGAAGTATTCACCCGAAAAGAAAAAAGAGAAAAAGGCGATAAGACTGATAAAGAGTTAATGGAGAAATCCGAAAAGTTAGTGAAAGAAGGAGATATTTACTGGCTTAAGGCATTCAAAGACCTTGAAGGGGATATTAAAATCGGTGACGGTACAGTATCTGTGAAAGATTTGAAAGAGTTAGATAAGAAAGCTGGAATTAATACGGATAACGTTATGAAGAATGTGAAGGATGGTATGGAATTAATTGGTAATTGGGGATTCAAAGGAACAGACGGTTTCATTATGTCACTTATTTTAAAAGGTGATAAGACATTTGAAACGTATGGTAAAGATGAGTATCCAAATAAAAAGAATTATATTGAAGGCACTTGGGAATATGATAAGGAAGCTTTTACAATCTATTTACATCTCAATAAACGTTTAGTAGACGGTGTAGAAGATACAATTCAAAAAAAGAAAATAGCATATAAAGTTCAAGATTATGATGGGGAAAACTTGCGATTATTTAATGAGACGTCATTTCATACAATTAAGTATGTGAAGCAAAGCTAAAGTTATGGAGGACTAGGTTTAAATGGTCTGGTCCTTCATTAAAGTGTGGGTATGTAAATAATATGTTATCTTTCGTTCTGTTTACTTAGTATCATGTTATTCTTTAATAGAGTAATAAATGGAGTTTTACATTAAATATATGAGGTTGGTTACAAATGATAAAGAAATTCACTAGATTAGTATTAATAGTGGTTATGCCAATCAGTCTTATTACAGGTTGTGGGGCTACTGAAAAAACTGAAGCACAAAAGCCGAAAGCGGTACAAACGGAGAAAAAGGACTATATGGATTATTCATATGGTAGCAAAGGTATATTAGTAAGTGGCAAAGCGAAAGAACGGCAACAATACGAGATTGGATATATGGATGATAATAAGTTAATTGGAATTGATGAAAATATTGAGGACTGTATTATTTTAGATAATAAAGATGAAGCAAGTCTCGTTTGGAAACAAATAGAGCGTGGGTCTATTATTGAAGTGCAATATAGTAAAAATCGCAACGATATCGTCGGCGTACAATTAGTAGAAGATCGTGAGCCATACGAAATTAGTGATAAGTTTGATCGAAATACGATAAACGAAATTGTTGAAAACGTTAAAGGGAATTTGTAATAGATGTATTTCGATAGTATAGGATCTCTTATTATGAAATTGTGAATCAACGGCATTTTTTATATGAAAATGCCGTTGATTTGTGTTAAAAAATAAATGCTATTCTATAGTCTTGTAGAAAAACACGTATTAATCATAAATGAATTATTCTTCGTTCAGCTGTGATGATCGCCGCAAGGTTATTATCCAAAATAAAAGAGCACAAGCACTAATAGATACACCTAATATGCATACGCCATCCCAACCATATTTTGCATACGTATTTGTTGAAAGAATTGCACCTGTTGCACTACCGATAGAATAAAAAATCATGTAACTGGCAGTAAGTCGACTTCTTGCTTCGGGACGCACTGTGAACAGCATACTTTGATTGGTGACATGTACAGCTTGCACCGCTAAATCTAAGAGGATAATGCCGAAAATTAGTAATAATAGAGAGTGATTAATAGATTTAATTAGGAGCCATGAAAGTACTAATAAAGATAAAGCTATGCCAGTTGTTCTTTGTCCTAATCCTTTATCAGCTAATTGTCCAGCTTTAGTAGCAGCTAATGCACCTGCAACTCCAGCAAGGCCGAACGCACCAATAGCTGTATGTGAAAGATTATGTGGTGTAGCACTTAGAGGTAATACTAAAGAAGTCCATAAAATACTGAATGAAGTGAAAATGAGCAATGCTAATATTCCGCGAATGCGTAAGAGTCGTTCTTCTATAAATAATAAGAGTACAGAACGTATTAACTTCCGGTAAGGCATAGTTGTCATTCTGCTCTGTCCAAGAGTAGGTAAATTACGATATAACAAAACAGTTACGAATAGTATAAGGGTAGCGGAAGTGAGATAAACGGACCGCCATCCAGCTAAGTCTGTTAATGCGCCTGCAAATGTACGCGCAAGGAGAATGCCTATTACAACACCGCTTGTAACGAAACCTACTATGCGTCCACGTTCTGCTGGATTTGCTAAAATTGATGCGTATGCGACGAGTGTTTGCGTAACTGTTGCAAGAATTCCTACTAAGGCCATACCTATAAAAAGTACGATGGCCGAGGGAGCGGTCCCAATTACAATTAAAGCGATAACGGATAAAACCATTTGAACAATAATGAGTCTTTTTTGGTTTAATAAGTCACCAAGTGGAACTAATAAAAGTAATCCGATTGCATAACAAACTTGAGTAATAGTAATCACAATACCGATAGTTGAATGACTAATCTTAAATTCATTTGATAAAGAATCAAGTAGCGGATGAGCGAAATATATATTTGCCACCGCCATCCCGCAAGCTATTGCGAATAATAGAGTCATGTAGCGGGACATGTTTGTGCTAATAGGTGAATGTAACTGGGGATCATTATGTTTAAGAGTGGTCATCATCTTTTCCTTGCTATTCATAAAATCAGCTCCATTTTGTATTGTTGTAAATAACGTACCGAACGGTATGTTATTTTGTAAGTAAAATATAATCTTGAGTAAATATATATGTCAAGTTTCTTTTGATTTAATTCCATTTTCTTTGACACATCGTTTATAATTTAATACGATATATAATATACTGATTGGTACATAAAGTGTTAGTTTATAATCTGAAAATGTAGAGGAAGGGGATATTTTTAAATGGCTCGACTACGCGAATTTGATGAAGAAAAAGCTTTGGATGCTGCTATGCAACTTTTTTGGGAGAAAGGATACGCTGCTACTTCATTAAGTGATCTAACTGCAAGAATGGAAATACAAAAACCGAGTTTATATTCAGCTTTTGGTGATAAAGAGGGCTTATTTGAAGCGGCATTAAGGAGATACACAAATTTACATGCGGCTCGTATACGAACAAAACTTCAAAACGAACAATCTGTAAAAGAAGCAATTCAGATGTTTTTT
Source organism: Bacillus sp. D48C (assembly GCF_053345735.1). Lineage (NCBI taxonomy): Bacteria > Bacillati > Bacillota > Bacilli > Caryophanales > Bacillaceae > Bacillus > Bacillus sp. D48C. Next base: position 620,175 of record NZ_JBKFAQ010000002.1, on the reverse strand, counting down.
GAAAATATGGTGGAAGAGGAATATAAAAAAGAGTTCAGTAAAGGCTGTTTTTGTATTAACACAATGGTTGAGCTTGCTCCTCATAATGAAAAGTTTGAAGTACTGACTAGAGAACACCAAATGTATCTTGCAGTTATTTTTCAAGAATTAATCATGAAAGGAATTCGATCAGGAGAACTACAAAGTGATTTGAACGCTAAAGCATTAGCGCAAACATTAGTCACGTCCTTAATTGGATTAACAGTGTTAATGAAATCACGCCCAGAACGTTCCGTTATAGATAATTCGGTATCTATAATAGTATCGTTAGTAAAATAATTTTTGAGTGAGATGTTAATCAGCAAATTAAATATTAAGAAAGTCGATTCCTTATTAAAATAAGAAATCGACTTGTTATAATTATATATTTTGTAAGTTGTCTTTCCAAAAATTATAGCTATTATCAATAACTTCTTTTAATTTGAAATAATTTTCTCAAGTAACTTGCACGTGGTAGAGAGTTTCTCCATCGTCTGTAAAAATACCTGAGTAATCATCTATATACTTCCACTCATCCTTATTGTTAAAGTAGTACATTGCGAATTGGTTGCCCTCATCATTTAACATGTCGTCTACTAACACGCCATCCCAATTTATATAAATTTGTGTGCCAGTCATTTGTTTAAGTTTAAATTGATTATTTTGACGGCATTTGTAATTAGTTGTAAAATAATGTTTGTTGACGAATTTTATAAAAAGTATGTTAGATGAAATTCATCTGTAGGGATGACATATAAATATTTTCTTAATGGGTATAAAATATAGTAATGTAAATATATAAATAAAAAGAAAATGTATTAGAAGTACATAGTAGATTCATATTTTAAAAAATTAATGTGACAATAAAGGGAGGTTGAGATACATACACGGCGGGAATGTGTATGTATCTATTATAATAATGAATAAGACAATCAAACAACAAGTAATCGCACTATCAACAAGTCTAGTGATTTTAGGGAGCGTACCTTTATCAGTATCGGCAGAAGAGATAAACAACTCTCAAACTGATCAACTTAATATTGCCCAAGGAGAATACGGATCGAGCGGATTAAATTATTCTAATTTCAAGTTGGAAGTTCCTAATCATGTACAAATTAACGAAGCAGAAGTATCTGAAAATGAAAAAATGCTTTTAGAAGAATATAAGCATAAACATGATGAAACAGAAGAATTAAACAAAATGCAAGATGCTAAGAAGGGACAAGTAGCAGAAAAGGAAGCTATTTCAAACATTGAAAAGGCATTTGAATCTGTAGATGGTCGAAATGATGGGTCTGATCGTCAAATGAAACCTGTTGCAAAGCCAAGAGGTATTCAATATAGCGCACAGAGTACGAAGAAATATGGAACACTTGCAGGAGTTCCATTTGTGGAGTGGATTGTTCCGGCAGGAAATCCTGATATTCGTCCTGCAAATCCGATGAAAGCACGTTACATTACAATTCATGAGACCGCAAATACAGCCGCTGGTGCTAATGCTGAAAATCATGCGAAATATTTATACAAGCAAGCAACTGAAGGCACTTTCCGAACAGCTTCATGGCATTTTACTGTAGACGATAAACAAATTTATCAACACTTACCAACAAACGAAAATGGTTGGCATGCAGGAGATGGAGATGGATCAGGAAACAGGGAATCTATCGGTATCGAGATCGCGGTTAACCAAGATGGTGATTACAATAAAGCATTAGAAAATGCAAAACGACTTGCAGGTTATTTAATGAACAAAGAAGGAATTGGTGCAGATCATATTTACAAGCATCAACAATGGAGCGGGAAAAAATGTCCTGACATTTTAATTTCACGTGGTAATTGGGCTGGTTTCGTACAAGGAATTCAGTGGTATGCAAATATAAATGCGCAGATTGATACGCCTTTACAAGATAAAAATGACTCATTTAATCCAAATGAAAATAATCCAGCTGAACCTAGCATGGAACTAGTGGTAAATGGTAGTGGCATCAATGTACGTAGTGATGCGGGTATTGAACATCGTGTTGTACGTAAAGCTTCAAACGGAGATCGTTACAAAGTATTAGCGGTTAAAAATGGTTGGTATAAAGTAGGTAATGGAGAATGGATTTTCTATGACCCAAGTTGGATTAAAATTAACTACAATGTACCAAAGGAAGAAGTACAAAAGCCAAAGGAAGAAGTACAAAAACCAAAAGATGATATTACAGGTGGCTGGTTTGAAGGGCATATTCGTAAATTAAACAGTCTAGGTATTATGCAAGGCGAAGGTAATGGTGTATTTGCGCCATATCGAAATGTAACGAGAGCGGAGTTTGCGAAATTAATCTCGAATGCTCTTAAACTACCAGAGGGAAATAAGTCATTTGTAGATATTAATGAGGCACATCCATCACTTCATGACGGTATTAAACATTGTGCAAGTGCAGGAATTATTAATGGTCGTGGTGAAGGGATTTTTGATCCTAACTCACCAATTACTCGTGAAGAAGTATCTATTATGATTGACAAAGCATTACGATATAAAGGAATTACAGGTGAGTTAGTAGCATTACCATTTACAGATAAGCATTTAATAACATACAAAGAATCGGTTCAACGATTATACAGTCTAAAGGTAGTTAATGGTATTGGAAATAATGAGTTTGATCCTCGAGGCACAGCAACTCGTGGTCAGGCAGCTGCCTTTATTGTGAAGATGTTAGATTCAATGCAAAAATAAAATGAAACTTTAATCAGTGAGGGTCACTCGCATTGCAATCGAGCAGTTTATTCACCGAATTTTGAAATGAGAGTGTTACTGCCCGCAAATAGCAGAAGAAATTGTATGTAGAAGCTGACATTGGTAGAAGTAAAAAATAAGAAGAATTTGAAAGGAGCTATCCAAAATAATAATTTGGAATAGCTCCTATTTAGTAGGAAGAAAAAATTGTATTTGATAGATTGTAATGTAGAATGCCCTTCCAAGCCCCTCATAAGCCCCTACCAAGTAATAAATCACTAAGAAAAAACAAAAACAAAAACAACTACAAGAACAAAACAAGCGCGAAAAAATGAAACCGGCGTTGTAGTAGTAAAAAAATTGTAATTCGAATGCCAAAACCATTCCCGCATGCCTATCTTTATAATGAAGGATTAAAATTTTCCTATTTACTAGCAAAGAGTGGAGGGAAACATATGGCGGTATACCGTAATGTGCAGGTGAACTTTTGGCAAGATGAATTCATATTAGATTTAACGCCAGAGGAGCGTTATTTTTACATATATTTGTTAACTGGTACGAAAACAAAGCAATGTGGTATTTACATATTACCGAAGCGTGTGGCAGAGCTTGAAACAGGTTATAGTATGGAGACTGTTGAGAAGCTGCTAAACAGGTTTGTTGAGTATGGAAAGATTCTATATGATACGAAAACGAAAGAGGTATTCATAATAAACTGGTTACACTATAACCCTATTTCAAATGCGAATGTGGAGAAGTGCGTATTACGTGAGTTAAAGACTGTAAAAAGTAATGAGTTCATACATATATTTTTACGTAAATGCCTTGAAGAAGAATACACGATTCCATTATTATTGCAGCATTTTGGTATGCCAGAAGAAGAGGATAATAGTAGTTCACAAGTAGTTATTGAAGAGAAAAAAGAAGAGGAAGAGATAGAAACCATAGAAGAGGGCGTTCCAAATAGTGAAGTTTATAAGTTTTATGAACAAAATATTAGTAGTTTATCCCCATATATTGTGAAGGAATTGAAGAATTGGATACAAAGACTTTCTGGAGAGAAAGTGTTAGAGGCACTTAAAATTGCGTTTGAAAATAATAAGAAAACGTTAGTTTATGTGAAGGGGATTTTGAGGAATTGGTGTAGTGAAAAATTAAAGGATTTTAGTGGGGAGAAGTGCGTAATGGGAAGTTTAGAGAGAAGGAAATGTATTTTGAGTAGTGTATTTTAATTTACATTAACTTAACATAGAATGTATGTTCGTTTTTGTGAGATTTATGCTATACTACCATTAAATAAGGGTATTTTTATAATAGATAAAAAGATGCGGGGGGTACAAAGTTTGACTACTAGTACATCTGAGTTGTTTCAATATATTAATATGACAGAAGAACAGAAACAATTATCACAACGATATTTACAGACAAAAGAAGAAGGGATTTTAAAAGATATTCAACTAACGACAATTCGTGATCAAAAAAGAAGCGATTTTGCGGAGCGATTTATAAACGATTTTAGGAAAGTGCATAAACAAGATCCGGATTTTTTTCGATTATTTTACCATATACTCGAGGAGCAATTATTAAATGTTCTTGTAGTCCGTTTTGCGCATGTCAGTTTTTCTAAAATGAAGATTTATTTAGAAAAAAGTGCACTTCCTTTGGACAAACTTGTAGCAATCGCATGTAAATATTTATCCAGTATTTCAAGTTATGTGAATGAAGCAGATGTTTTTCTTAGAGAGTTAACAAGAGAGAATCCGAACTATATAGAGGGACAATTACATACTTTACCAACTAACCAGCAAGTAACATTACTTCTTGTAATGTTTGATGTAGATTATGAAAAGTTTCGTACATATAGTTCTTTATTGAATGAGAGGTTAGAAGAACATACAGAATTTATATTGAAACTGCTAGGGGAAAAGGAAAAGGTTGAAGCAGTTAAACGGTATTTAAAAGGTAAAGATGAGAGTGAAGTATTTATAGGTTGGAATTTACCGGAACATATTTGGCGGCTATTATTTTGTGTTCATAAATATTCGGATGTTGCGAGGCGATATATTGAAATATTGGCGAAGAAAAATGTTTGGGGTTTTATAAACTATGCAACACGTTATATGTGTCACACTCTCGGTCAGTCTCAAAACTATAAAAAAACTGGTAGTGTAAATAGAGAAACATATGAAGAAATTCAAAGTTTTTGTACACAGTTTTGGATTTCTAAGGAACGATTTTTCGCGCATCGTCTAAGGCAACATGATTTGAATAGTGAGGATTTTTGTAAGACGTATGAATATGAATTGCTATGCTTTATGTTGGAGGGAAATCCTGAATTTATTCAACAAACTTTGCAATATGTAAGTAAAATGAATTATCTCATCATCGCACGAACGCTAGCCGAAAAAGGATATGAACTAAATAGAGGGAAAATGCGAGAAGAATTTTTTGTTGCTGCTTTGCAAATTAAATTGTCTACATTGCGGGATACATATTGTGATTATTTACTAGGGAAGTTGTCACTTGAGGATATAAAGCAAATACTTAAAAATCCGAAATATAGAAGTATGTATTGGGGTATGCCGGTGTTAGAGGTTGCGCTTCTTTGGGATATAGATGATGTAGCGAAAAGGGAAGCTGTACTTACACTACAGTTTGGAGATGATGATAGTGTTAATTTATACGAACTTCTTTACGAATGTTCTGTCAGAGGAGTAGAGCCGAAACAAGTATTAGAAGATCTGCTTTCGTATGGGTTAAGTAAGGAAAAACTTATCGCTTATGCAGTTGAAGAAGCTGCATGCTACAGTGAAGAGAGAAATAAGGCGAAGGAAGCGCTTGTTTGTGTAATTGTAAAAGAACAAGCATATATAATTGAACGGTTTGATGAGTATTCTGCTATGGCAAAAGCATATATTTTAGAAGAGTTAGCAAAGGATAACATGGTTAAAATGCGTCCGATTTTAATTAAAAGCTTAGGGGATTCATCTAAAAAAATGCGTGAGTCTGTAGTTAAACTGCTTTCAAAAGATGTAGAAGCTGCAGCGGATGTAGCAGTTGAACTTCATAATAAAAAGAAGATTGTTCGTGAAAATGTGATGAAAATACTAATAGAGTATAAGCTTGAAAAATATACGAAACTTGTACAGGAAGCTTTGCAAGAAAGTAAAAATGAATCTTTCGCAGGAAAATTCTCGTTTTTATTTCAAACGGAGGAAGAAAAGATCGAAGAACTATGTGCACGTATTTTAACGGAACAAACAAGAAATTCACTTCTGCAATTGATTGGGGATGAGCCACAAATCCGTTTACGTGACTCTAATGAAATTGCTGATGCTGCAATTCCGTTAGCCTATTTACAACAGTATATCTCAGATGCTGTTATTGAGAAGAAAGAAACGGCAGAAGTAATTGGTAGAGCTTTAAATGAAGAGGACTTAAAAGAATATGTGCAAACGATATATCAAATATGGATTTCTCAAGACGCAGATGTGAAGAAGCGTGGAATTCTTTCGTTATACGGAATGTATAGTGACGACAAAATGGTCGACATACTTATAAAGCAAATTGATGAATGGGTGCTTCAAATGAGAGGAAAGATAGCAGCGGATGCCGTTCGTGCTTTAGGTTTGTCTTCATCTAAGCTTGCACTTATGTCTATTCATGCAATAGCATTTAAATATAAACATAAGCAAGTACGTAATGCAGCAAAAGAAGCGTTAAGTCTTGCTGCGAAAACACGTGGTATAACAGAGGAAGAGCTGGAAGATCAATTGGTGCCGGACCTTGGCTTTACTATACATGGTGAAAAGATAATTGATTTCGGGAATCGAAGTTTTACTGCCATTTTAACTACAGAGTCAAAAATTGAATTAGAGACAGAGGAAGGAAAACGTATGAAGTCACTTCCAAAGCCGAATGCAAAAGATGATGTAGAAAAGGCTGAAGAGGCTAAAAAAGAATTAGCCTCTTTAAAGAAGGAACTCCGAACTACTCTTTCAATGCAAAAACAACGATTGGAAGCGGCACTTTCGTTAAAGCGTTATTGGTCACATAATGCATGGAAGTCTGTATTTATGGATAATCCAATTATGAAGCAATTTTCTATTTCACTCATTTGGGGTGAGTATAAGGAAGGGAAGTTGCTGAACGCATTCCGTTATGCAGAAGGTGGCGTGTTCTGTACAATTGACGGGAAGAGTTATGAACTTTCATTTGGCACTGTTATTGGTTTCGTTCATCCGTTAGAATTGTCTGGGGCGGAGAAGGAATTATGGAAAGAGCAATTAGAAAGTGCGGGAATTGTTCAGCCGTTCCTACAAATTGAGCGTCCAGTGTTTGTAGTAGAAGAGAATGATGAGAGTGCTATTGAGAGATTTGGTGGTATTTTAGTAAATGGTCGTTTGTTATTCGGTAAGATGACGAAGCTTGGATGGATCCGTGGATCTGTTCAAGATGGCGGTGTGTATTATACGTTTTATAAAGAAGATACTCGTACTGGATTAGGGGCAGAGCTTTCATTTAGCGGAGCGCCGATTGGTTATGAAGATGAAGAAGATGTATGTGTATTTGACATTCAATTTTATAAAGCAGGTACAGTGAATCATGGTTCATATGAATACGATGAAATTGATGATGAAAGACGCATTGTACCAAAAGAAGTAGATAAACGCTTCTTTAGTGAAATGTTATATGATGTGCAAGTAGCGACAGGTGCAAATCTTGGGCATAATGAAAGTCGGCGTAGCAAACGATAAGAAAGACCCCCTTCATTGGTAGGAAAATGAAGGGGGTTTTTCAATGTTTTTAAAAGGTTCATTCTCAAAAAGAAGCGAATAGTGTGAGAAAGGGGTGATTATATGGAGGTAGTTATAAAGAAGAAACGAAAAAGGGGAAGAAGAATTTTTATTTGGGCTAGTAGTATCGTTCTCTTGTTAGTTATTTCCGCTGCGATTTTTTTGAATATATATACGCTGAAATCTATGCCAAAGATAGATGGAACGATAAAGCTAGAGGATTTACAACACGCTGTTACGGTGAAGCGGGATAGTAAAGGTGTACCGCATATTAAATCGGAAAATGCACATGATTTATATTTTTCACAAGGATATGTACAAGCGCAAGATCGGTTGTTTCAAATGGATTTAAGTAGAAGACAAGCTTCTGGTATGTTAAGTGAAGTTGTTGGGGAAGCAGCCGTTGACCGAGATAAATTGTTTCGAACACTCGGTTTACGGCGAGCGGCAGAAGCTTCAGTTAGTCAATATGATGGAGAAGCAAAATATGCCCTGCAGTCATTTGCTGATGGGGTGAACGCTTTTATACGTGAGGCGAAAGCAGAAAAGAAATTACCAGTTGAGTTTACTATATTAGGTTATGAGCCTTCTGAATGGTCAATTGTTGATTCCTTAACAATTGGGAAGTATATGGCGTTTGACTTAGGGGGACATTGGCATGGGCAGGCGTTTCGATATTGGGCGCTGAAAAATCTTCCGAAAGAGCAAGCAAATGAGCTATTTCCTACATATCCGAAAGATGCACCTAGATTGCTAGCTGAACTAAAAACTACAAATGTGGACGTAGCACAAAGTTTTTCAAAAACGATAATTCCCCCGGAGTTTAACGGTAGTAATAACTGGGTTGTGAGCGGTGAGAAGAGTGCGTCAGGTAAGCCGATTTTAGCAGATGACCCTCATTTATCCCTTGCGACACCTTCTATATGGTATCAAACGAGACTTGAAATGAAAGATTTAAATGTGAGTGGCGTTATTTTCGCTGGAGTACCAGGTGTTATATTAGGCCACAATGACAAAATAGCGTGGGGCGTTACGAATACGGGGCCTGATGTGCAAGATTTATATATTGAGAAGAGAAATCCTAATAATGAAAATGAATTTCTGTATAACGATAAATGGGAGAAAGCTACGGTAGTTGATGAATCGATTAAAGTAAAAGGCGGGAAGACAATTCCTTATAACGTTACGATTACGAGGCATGGGCCAGTAATTTCAGAGTTTGCGGATAAGGGGAAGGAGAAAACGAAAACAGTATTTGCTTTAAAGTGGACTGCTTTAGAACCGTCAGCTGAGTTAAAAGCTGTATTAAATATGAACAAAGCAAAAGACTGGACGGAGTTTGAAACCGCTCTTCAAGATTTCCATACACCAACCCAAAACTTTGTGTTTGCATCAAACGATGGCACGATTGCTTATAAAGCGAATGGAAATATACCAGTGCGTAAAAAAGGCGATGGTAGCTTGCCTGTTCCAGGATGGACAGATGAATATGAATGGGAAGGGTATATTCCATTTGATCAGCTGCCGAAAGTTATAAATCCGAAAGAAGGTTTTATTTCAACTGCGAATAATAAAATTGTTGATGATGATTATCCGTACCATATTAGCAATACGTGGGCACAGCCATATAGGCAAATGCGTATTCAAGAATTTTTGCAAGAGAAGGAAAAGTATACGGTGAAAGATTTAGAAGAGTTACAGATGGATCAAAAGAATTTATACGGGAAAGAGTTTACTCCTATATTTTTAAAAGAGTTAAATAAAGCATCTTTAAATGAGGTAGAGAAAGAAGGCGTAAACCAATTAACAAAGTGGAATTTTTACGATAGTAAAGATGAACCGGCACCATTAATATTCTATTTATTAATGAAAGAGATTTCAAATACGTTATTTTCAAAAGAAATACCGAAAGATGTAATGAAGTTATTTGAAGGGAAGTCACAAGTTGTTGATGAATTGATTCGAAAAGAAGTAGCGGGAGAAAATAGCGCGTGGTTTACGAAGTACGGAGGTTTCACAAAAGTTGTGCATACATCGTACGAGAATGTAATGAAGAAATTGCAGAAGGAATATGGACCGGATGTTGGAGAGTGGAAGTGGGGCGATTACCATCAACTCGCTTTTACACATCCAATTTCAAAATCATCTAGTATGTTAGCACTACTCGCTTTTAATCGTGAGAAACCAGTCCCGATTGGCGGAAGTCAAGTTACCGTGCAAGCAGCGAGTTACGGCGATAACGGCATTGTAAATCACGGAGCGTCTTGGAGATTCATTATTGATACGAAAGATATGTCAAACGGTTATCATATAGTGGGACCAGGACAATCGGGACATTTTAGAAGTGATTGGTATCATGATCAAATAGATGATTGGGTAAGTGGAACGTATCATACGACTACATTGAATACGGAGGGAATAGAGGGGAAGGTGCTAAATTTAGAACCGAAGTGATAGGGGGTTTTTGTTTGTGGAGGGACTAGTAATAATCTTTTTGATAATGAAAGCTTATCATTTAGAACATAACCCAGTTCTTAAATAATTTTAACAGCCAGCCTACTATCATTTAATTTGATAGTAGGCTGTTTCCATCTTCGAAATACGCTGTAGCAACTTCTTCAGGATTACGATTATTTCCACATGCTGCAAGTGCTGTAACAAATAAAGCCATTACAACTATTAACATGATTATTCCAGTTTTGAGGGGAATTAGTTAACAAAGACCAGGTATTATTTGCAACAGAACGGTCCCTCTGTACCCCTTGTTTCGTCATTTTTCTACGCCATCCAACTTGACAAATGTTTTTTTATCAAACTACAATGAAAATCATTATCAATAATATAGGGAGGATACTTTTGTCAATAAATGAAAAACAATATATTTATAGGTTAATAACCAGATCTTGTTAAGTCGTATGTACTATTTTTAGTTTAGCGTTGCCCAGAATGTACACCAATTAATCTCGCGAATTACAAGAAAATTATTATTGAAATGAGGCGTGCATTGTGAAGTTGGACGTGAATGAGTTAGCAGAGTATCTTGCCAATAATCCTTTCCGAGTAGAAGGAGTATATCGTTATGCTAAAAATCCAGGTGTGCCTTGTGCTGAGTCTACAGATTCTTTCCCAGGATTTGTATTTCCACTTACAGGGAAGACGCAATTTCAATTTAATGGTACGCCGTATATCCTTTCCCCAGGAAAAGTTATACATGGGGGTGCAAAAATGACATTAGCCCATAAAATGCTTGGTGAAATAAACTGGGAATATATTCTTGTTTTATATCAGATAAGCAATCCAGAACGAGAAGACTCTGGCTTTACTCATCAGCATTTTGAATTATTAACAGGACAATCTCCTCGTCTTGTCGAATTACTTATGCGTCTTTGGGATCTGTATAATCAGCGTGGAGGCATTTCGATGCTTCAGACCGAAATGCTGTTTCGCGAAGCGTTGAATGAAGCTTTATTAAGTGTTGTCAATAGAGAAAACAACTATGAGTCGCATACTTTATTCGAACGAATATCTAGTTACGTTCGCCAATACTATTATAAAGATATTACAATACATACGCTTACAGAACAAAATAATGTTAATCGAAATCGTCTTTCTTACGTGTTTAGAAAGCATGCAGGTATGGGGCCAGCAGAATATTTATTGAACTATCGTATAAAGATGGCTCAAAAAATGTTATGTACAAGTGGTGTGCCTGTACAACAAATTTCGCAGGCTGTTGGAATTGCAGACCCTTTTTATTTTAGTAGAGTTTTCAAGAAGCGAGTTGGCATTTCGCCTACTAAATATCGCGAGAAGTTCATCAATAATCCATACTAATGTCAACAGGGGTCCATTCTTATTTGAAAATCACTGTTCTATACTTATGGAGAGTTAAAGGAAACATTGGATTGAAAGAACTTTCATTGAAATCACTCCTTTGTACTATCTGAATGAAAAGTTCTGGCCGGAGCATTTTCTTTTTAAGCGTAATGACGACTTTTTTACTTAGATTATTGTAATATAGTGGAAGTTAAAAATGAGGAGGGATTATTATCCATTACCAACCTATTAAACTAAATGACGAGTTATCTAAAATTAACGATTATTGGTATCCACGAGTGATTGGTGAAATGAATGATGATCAAATTCAGCTTTTTAAAGCTAATGGAGATTTTATATGGCATGAGCATCCTGATACGGATAAGCTATTTATTGTGCTTGAAGGGGAGATGTTCATCGATTTCCGTGATGGACAGGTGAAAATTTCTAAGGGCGAGATGTTTATTGTCCCGAGAGGCGTTGAGCATAAACCTTTCACTGAAAAGGAATCCCACATCATGTTGGTAGAGCCTAAAAGGGAAATGGATTGATAATCGTAAAAAGATAAAAAAGGAGCGGAAATCCGTTCCTTTTTTATTTATCTTACTATTTTTAGGGGCTTAGTATGAGTAAGATGTGAATAAAGGATGAATAGCATTTTTATCAATAAAAATTTATTGGATTTTTTGTGGAATATATATGAAACGTTGTATAAAATAATCAAGAAAGCCAAAAATTATAGGGGGAAAGTTGTGAAGAAAAATAAGAGTTTAATAAGTTTTTTAGGAGTGTTTATTGTGTTGTTTTCTTTTTGTTTTCAAGGAAATGTACAGGCAGATGTAAATACTGTTCAATCTGGAAAAATCAAATCAGGAAACGTAACAGTATGGGAAGTTGGAAATGTAGCGAAAGTATTAGCGGATGTGGAGCGCTTAAATTTAAATACAGTAAATGTACCGATTCAAGTGGATATCCCAAATGTGACTTCTACTAACATGGTAATTAATCAAGCGCAAAAGCAACAAGCTATTATTTTAATTCAAGAATTATTAAAGCGTAATATTCAAGTTATAGTGGAACCGTTCCCGTATATTCAGCAGGGGAATGTTGGAGAGACAGAATGGAACCCAAGTAACATTAATGATTTCTTCTGGAATTGGAAGACGGTTATTCTGCAAGATATTTTTAATTCCATTACAAGTAAATACAATGTGTATGGACTAAAGATTGCTTCTAATTTCGTGAATATGGAGTATGCAGAAGGATACTGGAGCGATACAATTGATTTTGTTCGTAATCAGTATAAAGGAAATGTTTTGTATCAAATGAACTGGTGGTTAACAGCAAGCTGGGACCCTTCTTATGAAGCGAAGTTTAAAGAGAAAATCAATCGTCCGTATTTAAAAAAGGTGGATATTGTAAGTATTGATAGTTGGTTTGAAGTTTCAGGAAAAAGAAATCCAACATATGAAGAAGTAAAGAAAAGTTTATTTGCGACGACAGTGTATAATCGTGGACAAAATGTTGTTCAGCAATTGGAACAATTACATAATGCAACAGGAAAACCAGTTTACTTCGGTGGGTTTAACGTTCCGGCGCGTGAACTTGGATTACAAAATCCGTGGAATCCAGATGTTTCAAATGTGTTTTCAAAAGATGTACAATTAAATGGATGGCGTGCTTACCGCGATGTATTAGAACCGAAACCATATTTTAAAGGTTTTTCAATTTGGTTTATTGGCTCTAATGATAGTACACATGCGTATCAAATACATAGTAAAGAAGCAGAGGCAGTTATTAATGGGTGGTACCGAAAATAATTTTTATAAAATAGGTAAGTTTTAAAGATTACTACATATATTTCTAGTGAAAGGCCTTTCACCATCTTATCACCTAGGGGGCAATCATAATGAAATTTTTGTCTTACCTTACAGTAATTTTGGTGATTCTCGGCGGTTTGAATTGGTTATTTGTAGCGTTAGATTACAATGTAGTTGAGAAATGGTTTGGTTCTATGCCGGCGCTTGTGGACACTATTTATTGGCTCATTGGTCTTTCTGCTATTTATCAAATTTTTGATCGGTTCTTTACGAACGACTAGCTATTATTATTCTATTATTAGAGTGTTAAGTGCGATTATGTACTTAACACTTTTTTATGTATATATAAAAAGTCTGCACTTGCAAGCGATTCCATCGCGTCTTGCGTCGTAATAATAGAAAACAAATTGACCACATATTATATTTTAGGTTATAATTCAGAAAGTTTAAAAAATAATCAAATGAGAAATAGGGAGGTTATGAGGGTAATGGAGAGAGTCTATAATTTTTCAGCAGGACCATCAATACTCCCTTTGCCAGTTTTAGAGAAAGTGCAAAAGGAGCTTGTAAATTATAACGGGACAGGCATGTCTATTATAGAAATGAGTCATCGATCTTCTTATTTTCAAAGTATTATAGAGGAAGCGAGTAACTTACTTCGTGAATTAATGAGCATCCCTGATGAGTATGATATTTTATTTTTACAAGGCGGTGCGTCATTACAATTCTCTATGATACCGTTCAACTTAATGAATACGTATAAAAAAGCTGGATACGTACTAACTGGCTCATGGTCTAAAAAGGCACTACAAGAAGCCGAAAAAGTTGGGGAAGTACAAGTGATTGCTTCTTCCGAGCAAGAGAAGTTTACTACGATTCCTAAACTGGACGGTTTATTAAGTGATGAAAAACTAGATTATGTACATATTACTACGAATAATACAATTGAGGGGACAAAATATGTGGACATTCCACATGTAGAAAGAGTGCCGCTCGTTGCGGATATGTCCTCAAATATTTTATCAGAGCGATATGATGTTTCGAAGTTTGGTCTTATATATGCGGGGGCGCAAAAGAATTTAGGACCTGCGGGCTTAACGATTGCTATTATAAAAAGAGATTTAATTGGGGGAGCAGATCGCTCTTGTCCGACAATGTTAAATTATGAAACTTACAGTAAAAATAACTCCTTATATAATACACCGCCATCCTTTAGTATTTACGTAACAAAACTTGTACTAGAGTGGTTGAAAGAGCAAGGCGGAGTATCTGCGATTGAAGAACAAAATAAAATGAAATCTTCACTTATTTATCATTTTTTAGATGAATCTAAATTGTTTACTTCACCAGTTGACCCTGCGTATCGATCACTTATGAATATTCCATTTACAACACCGTCAGAAGAGCTGAACAATGAGTTTTTACAAAAAACGAAAGAACGCGGCCTTGTTACGTTAAAAGGACATCGCTCAGTCGGTGGTATGCGTGCAAGTATTTACAATGCGATGCCAGTGGAAGGTGTAAAACAATTAGTAGATTATATGAAGGAATTTGAGCTTGAGAATAGATAGGGAGATGGGGATATGTTTCGTGTTCAAACGTTAAATCAAATTGCAGAAAAGGGTTTGCAAGTTCTTGACGGAGAGCGTTATGAAGTAGGGGATAGAATGGACCACCCAGATGGTATTTTACTTCGCAGCTATTCTTTACACCAAGAAGAGTTTTCAAAAGACTTAAAGGCGATTGCAAGAGCTGGTGCTGGTGTAAATAATATTCCTGTCGAGCGATGTACAGAAAAAGGGATTGTAGTATTTAATACACCAGGAGCGAATGCCAATGCAGTAAAGGAACTTATTATCGCCAGCCTTATTATGTCTTCACGTAACATTATTAACGGTGTAAGCTGGACGAAAAATTTAGAGGGTGAAGAAGTACCGCAGCTTGTTGAATCAGGAAAAAAGCAATTCGTTGGATCAGAAATTGCAGGAAAACGTCTAGGTGTAATTGGCCTTGGCGCAATCGGTGCTTTAGTTGCGAACGATGCGTTAGCGTTAGGGATGGACGTTATTGGATATGATCCTTATATTTCAGTTGAAACAGCTTGGCGTCTTTCTACACATGTGCAAAGAGCATTTAGCCTTGATGAAATTTTTGCAACGTGTGATTATATTACCCTTCATATTCCTCTTACAAATCAAACGAAGGGAATTATTGGGGAACACGCTATAGAGAAGATGAAAAAAGGTATGCGTTTATTCAATTTCTCAAGAGGAGAACTTGTAGATGAAAATGTTCTTCAAAAAGCGTTAGAAGAAGATGTTATTACGCATTACGTAACAGACTTCCCAAATGAAAATGTGATAAAGATGAAAAATGTAACAGCGACGCCTCACCTTGGTGCATCTACGTCCGAATCAGAAGAAAACTGTGCATTCATGGCAGCGCGCCAATTACGTGAATATTTAGAGACAGGAAATATTCGTAATTCAGTAAATTATCCAAACGTAGAATTGCCGTATATCGGAAAGAAACGAATTACAATTATGCATCAAAACGTCCCGAATATGGTAGGGCAAATTACAGGATGCTTAGCGGAACATCATATTAATATTGCCGATATGATTAATCGTAGTAAACATTCTTGGGCATACACAATGATTGATATCGATAACGGAATTGATGATATAATAAAAGAGAATATTGTAGAAAATATAAGCAAAATTACAGGTGTTGTAGCCGTTCGAATGATTGTGTAAAGGAGAGAGGAATGTGGCAAAAATACGACCGTTTCGGGCCATTCGTCCAGTAGAGGAAAAAGCGGCACAAGTGGCAGCTTTACCGTATGACGTATTAAATAGTGAAGAGGCAAGAGAAGTTGTAAAAGGGAATCCATATTCTTTCTTGCATGTTGATAAAGCAGAAATTGATTTAGACCCGGCACTTTCACCGTACGATGATCGTGTATATGAAAAAGCGGGTGAAAATTTAAATCGATTTATACGAGAAGAAGTGTTCATTCAAGACGAAGAGCCAGCGTTATACATTTATGAACTGACGATGCAGGGAAGAACGCAGTCAGGCCTTGTCGTTTGTACATCTATTGATGAGTATGAAGATGATACAATTAAAAAACATGAGAGAACGCGTCATGAAAAAGAGCTAGATCGTATTCGTCACGTAGATGTGTGTGATGCAAATACGGGTCCTATCTTTTTAACGTATCGTACAAAAGAAGAGATAAAGCATTTCATTGCCAGCTGGAAAGAAGAACATGCGCCAATCTATACATTTACAGCAGAAGACGGCGTTAGGCACGTTGCTTGGAAAATAGCTGATGAAGAAGTAATTGCAAGTTTAGTAAACTTATTTGAAGATATTCCTAACCTGTACATTGCAGATGGGCATCACCGTTCTGCATCAGCTGCAAAAGTAGGGATCATGCGAAGAGAACAATATCCGAATTACACAGGAGAAGAGGAATTTAATTTCTTCTTATCTGTTTTATTCCCACACGATGAGTTATCCATTTGGGACTATAACCGAGTTGTAAAAGATTTAAATGGTTTATCAGAAGAACAGTTTTTAAAACAAATAGCGCAATACTTTTATGTAGAAGAAGCGGCTGTTTCTCCGTATAAACCAAATGAGCCAAAAACATTTGGAATGTATGTAAATGAGAAGTGGTATAAGCTTACAGTGAAAGAGGAAACGTTTGATGCGAATGATCTCGTGAAAGGTTTGGATGTATCTATTCTGCAAGATCATTTATTAAGCCAAGTACTTGAAATACACGATCCGCGATCTGATTCACGCGTTGATTTTGTCGGAGGAATCCGCGGGTTAGAAGAACTAGAACGCCTTGTAAATAGCGGTGAATATAAAGCAGCGTTCTCACTATATCCGACATCAATGGAATCGTTATTAGCAATCGCAGACGCTGGAGAAGTTATGCCGCCAAAATCAACGTGGTTTGAACCGAAACTGCGCAGCGGGTTGTTTGTACATTCTTTAAAGTAAATATAGACTTCTACAGTTTTGAAAAACCGAAATGATTATAGTTTCGGTTTTTCTTATTTTAAAAGAGTTTTTGAGGAGGCGCATGGGATGAAATTACAAGTAGGCGAAAAAATCACCTTTGAACGAACGTTTACAAAAGAAGATGTTGCGCTATTTACGGAAGTATCGAAAGATGAAGGTGTTCATCATGTTACGCCAGATGAGCAGGGGAGATTCGTTGTACAAGGACTATTAACATCAACGCTGCCTATAAAAATTGGTGGTGACTATAACGTACTAGCTCGTCAACAAAAAGGACATTCCTAGTATTACAAGAAATGTCTTTTCCACTAAATTATAGGATATTTCGCTAAAATTCCAACTCTAAAATTAGTTTACTGGTTTGACCTGTAAACTGATAATTATAGGACCCTCTCAGATTTTCTAAGTTACCAGTAGCTTTAATAATTGTTCCTGGGGAATCTAAATTTCCTTTATCAAATATTCCTTGCTCTATAGCTGTAAATGTCCCTTGTTGCCCCTTATAAATTCCTTCAAAGTGTAAAAATCCAGAAATTTTAGCAGTAGCTAAGTGACCATCATTTATATTTGAGTCTAAATAATATAAGAAGTATTCAACAAAAGCTTTTCCTTTTAATTCACCATCAATATCATATTCGACATGTGCAATATTAATAGGGAAATCTTTTCTAGTATCATCGATTGGTTTTTCATCCCATTTACTTACTGTAAATGTTACTTCCATACACGTAATCTCCCTCCAATTATATACTTTTAAAAAGTACCAATTCACAGACATATCTCATAGGAGTGTTTTTATTCATTCCACGCCACTCTCTAAAATAGAAAAAGATACATTTTCACAATCAATTTCTGCCAACGCGCCGTAAGGTAAAATAAACTTTGGCTCGGTATGGCCAAAATTTAAATTATAAAGAATCGGTAAATCTTCTAAATGATGTTCCTTCATAACCAGCAGTATTTCATGTTTATATTCTTCATAATATTGTTCATCTTTCGGTTTACCGAAGATGATACCTTTTGCTTTTTGCAGAATACCTTGCGCTGCATAATTTCGTAACCAATATTTTATATAACTTGGTTCCGGATGATCTTCAGAGGTTTCAAAGAAAAGAATACTATTCTCCCAATGTTTTTTCTCAGGCCAAAGTTCCGTTCCTTTTGCAAATTCCAGTACTTCTATACAACCACCAATTAAACGCCCTTGTACAGTAGTAGAGCCTTGAAGTAGCTCATATCCTTTGTTTTGCTGCATCGTACGTCTTGTATCCTTATTACTCTCTATCCATTCTAAACGCTCACTCGTCCATTCATGAGCTGGTTGAATTTCGTCAATCGTTTCATTTGAAAAGAGAGTTCGATTTACCATTTCAACTGTATATGGATCCATCTCTACATTTTCAGCAAAATCAGTCAAAATTGCTGGACCGTATAAAGAGGAAAGGCCTGCTTTATGACAAAATAAATGTGAAATAGTAACGTCAGAGTACCCCATAAAAATTTTCGGGTTTTCGCGTATCACATTAAAATCTATATAGGGGAGTAACCGGATGCTATCTTCACCACCAATATTCGCGATAATTGCTTTCACGCGTGTATCTTTAAATGCAGTCATTATATCTTCCGCACGAGCCTCTGGATTGTTATAAAGGTATTCGCTACCTTTTAAACTATTTGGCATTGGGATAACCGTAAGACGAAAAACCTCTTCTAATCTTTTTACTCCTTGCTCATATCGCCATCTTATTTCAGAATCACCTGCTCCTCCCCATGAAGGACTTACTGTCGCCACGATATCTCCTGGCTGTAATCTCTTTGGTTTTATTAACATATGAATCCCGCTCCTACATAATGTAATGAACTACGGCTATACAAATTGTAGCGCTGAAAAATATGATGCATAACATTAGCTTCTTCATCATCAACAATTTCACCTGCTGTAACTCGAGAATCTAGACTCATTGTTGTATATTTAAAAATTACAGTATGCAACATTGCATGAGGAAAACGGTTGTTATTTTCACAACCTGTAACTATAATGATTACAGGTTGGTCGATACCAATCAAACAAATACAATCATCATGAATGGAGATGTTTCATAATGGGTATGAAAAAAATAATTTTAGCAGGTGCTTTAGGGATCGCAGCATTATCAGGAACAAATTTACCAGGACTAGAAGTAACAAAAGCGAGTGCAGCTTCTATTGAATCGAACTTCTCGACGTTAGAAGGACGAGTAGTAGAAGTAGATAACGGTGTAATTGTCGTAAAATCTAAGCAATACGAAGAACCTGTTAGTGTGTATATTGATTCATTTTCAAATGTGAAAGTAGGAGATGAAGTAAAAGCTACTGGATCTATGATGCGTAATTTTACAGAATATATGGTTGCAACTGCAGTTGAAAATACAACAAACAAGTTAGGTATGCACATGAAAGAAGATGGCTCACCTAATTATGTAATTGGAGAAGTATCAAAAGTAGGAACGATGGAAGATGAGGGAGACGGTGCTACTAAATATGTTGTAGTTGAGTATCCATCGCTAAATGGGAAGAAAGATATTATTGATGTTTTCTTAACAAAGGGACAAGTATTTAATGTGGGTGAGAAAGTGAAAATTGATATGAAGTATGTAGGCTGGGGTGGAAGTTCTATTAACTGGAACACAACGGATAACATTGAAAAAGTTCATGAGGTAAAGAGCAACGTTGAAAATAATGATGATGTTTGGGTTTGGTCTTAATAAGGCGAGTATAAGTCGTTATTTGCAATTTTCTCCAAACAATACATGTAAAAACTAAATGTATCATGCAGTACCCATCTAATTCTCATTGCGTATGACAATTAGATGGGTACTTTTTTATTTGAAATTTGTGCAAGTCAATGTTTAGCATTTCTTTTTAAGAGTAAATTACGGTTGAAATCAAAACTTTATTTGCAGTACATAATAAATAATGTTGATTTTTTATCTTATATTAAAATAAAAACAAACCACTGTTCGATTTGAATATTCCACGATATAATAGTGAGAGTTTATGGCAGAATAAATATTTACATAAGAAGTGAGGTACTGTATGAAAAAAAGAACGACAGACATTATTTTTATTATTATCGGTGCATTTCTTTTTGCGTTAGGTGTTAATTTGTTTGTTATCCCGAACGAGTTTGGTGAGGGTGGGGTAACAGGTATCACGATTATTACGTACTATTTATTTGAATGGTCACCGGGCTTAGTTAACTTAATTTTAAATGCGATTTTGTTAATAGCCGGTTATAAGTTTTTAAATAAGATTACAACAATTTATACGATTATCGCTGTAGTTACGAACTCGCTATTTCTTCATTTGACAGAAGGCTGGACGATTGCTTCGGATGAAATGCTTGTAAATGCCATTTTCGGAGGAATATTTATTGGGTGCGGGATTGGTCTTATTATTCGCGTTGGTGGAACAACTGCAGGTACTACGATTTTAGCAAGGATGACGCATAAATATTTAGGCTGGAGCATTAGCTACGGTCTACTGTTCTTCGATTTAATTGTTGCGTTTTCATCTTATTTCATCATTGGTGCAGAAAAACTGATGATAACAATTATTATGCTATATGTAGCAACGAAAGTGATGGAGTTTGTAATTGAAGGTTTAAATCCGAAGAAAGCCATTACGATTATTTCTGATAACCCGAATGAAATAGCTGGGAAGGTAACTACCTTAATGGGCAGAGGGGTTACTGTGT
The DNA here is from genome assembly GCF_053345735.1 of Bacillus sp. D48C. NCBI lineage: Bacteria > Bacillati > Bacillota > Bacilli > Caryophanales > Bacillaceae > Bacillus > Bacillus sp. D48C. The sequence continues at coordinate 599,232 of NZ_JBKFAQ010000002.1, read as the reverse complement.
ACTCAGGTCATGGCTATTACACGAAAACTCCAAAGGAAATTCTTTATGTTGTTATTAATAAGCAAGAAGTAGTGAAGCTAAAGCGGATTGTTCAAACTACGGATCCGGCGGCGTTCATCGCTATACACGATGTTCGTGATGTGTTCGGAGAAGGATTTGTTGATATTTCGAAGGCTTAGAAATTATTTTTGATTAAAATAATCTTAATACTAAAATGTAAGAATCTATTTTGAATAATCTTTTTTCAAAATAGATTCTTTTCTAATGGATCTATATTTATAATTAACCCCCATGCACTTTAAGCTCAATCTTTTACGTTCTAAAGAAAACTGCCGATAAAGCCCTCCAGTCTTTTCTTTAATTTTGAAATGTGAGAGTTGAATTACAATGGATTATATGTGATTGTTTAATCTATTCCCCATGAGTTTTGCCATTTGTTTCGCATCTGGATTTCCTTCATCGTACAATTTATCAATAATATTACTATAATCCCTCTCATTCCGATTTTGACTTAATTTATATGCAGCCTGGATGTCTCCTACTTTAATTTTAAACCCAACTATCCCTTTCAGTTCATTTTCTAAGAGAGTTGGGGAAAGTTTATCCCATAATATTGGATTTTCACGATGTTCTTCATATTTTTTCAACATTGTTGTTAATTCATCTATTAATTCCTGTTTATCTAAAATACTTGCTTTACCATATATATGAACGGCTTGATAATTCCATGTTGGAACTTCTTCATTTTCATACCAAGAAGAAGAGATGTAAGAGTGCGGTCCCTGAAACATTACAAGAACATCTTCGCAGGTTTCAAATGTTCTCCACTGGGGGTTCCCATAAGCCATATGTCCAGTAATAAAATAGTCATCACCTTGTTTAGTTAATCCAAAGGGCAAATGAGTTGCGATTGGTTTCTCTTTTTTAGTTGTGACGATTGTTCCAAAAGAGTTTTTTTGAACAAAATCCCAAATTTCATCAACATTTGTGACTTTAAAATACTTTGGAATATACATAATAGCCCACCTTTCAAAAAAAGTTATATGAGTGTTTTGATCATTATAAGGTCAACTTGTTCGTCATCGCCCATATAAAAGGAATGAGAGCCAGCTTGTACAAAACCTAATTTCTTATAAAAAGCAATAGCATTTTCATTTTTCTCCCATACGCCTAGCCAAATATTCTTTTTATTATGTTCTATTGCAATTTCAATAGCATTATTTAGTAGATATTTACCAAGACCATGTTTTTGAAAGGAGCTCTTTATATAAATTCTCTCTACTTCAAGTGATTCATTTCCCATTTCTTCAGACTGAGCATCATCAATATTGACCTTTAAATATCCAGCAATTTCATCGTTAAAGTAGACAAAAAAGAATTGAGAAGAGATATTGGATAATTCTTTTTCTAATTGTTTTAAGTTAAATGCCTTTTCCAAATAGTGATTCATACTTTCGGGTGAATTCTGATGTTTAAAAGTCTCATTAAATGTTTCATAACTAATATCTTGAAGTCTGTGTATATCTTCAAGGGTGCACTTTTCTATATGTGTAGTCATTTGAATAGTTCGCTCCTTTATATAATCAATAATTTCTCTTATTTCCCTTTTTTACAAATTCCCAATCTTTTTCTATATTTTTTCTTACTCTTTGAAGAAGATTAGAAATAGTTTCCGCTTCTGTTTCCGAAAATCCCTCTAATGCAACAGTATTTGAATAATCGTTTTCTCTTTTAATAAAAGGATAGACATTTTTCCCTTTTTCTGTTGGGAAAAGTTTTTTGATTTTCTTGTTAGATTCATCTTCTTTCTTTTCGATAAATCCATTGATTTCAAGCTTTTTGATAGCACGGGCTGCGGTTGTACGATCTACTTTTATCATCTCAGATAGCTTTTCTTGAATGATTCCTGGGTTTTCACATATTCGCACAAGGTACAAATACTGACCTTTTGTAAGCTCATATTCTTTAAATTCTATATTACTAATAGAATCTAATGCTCTTGCAATCATGCCAATTTCACGAAGAATTTCTTTCATAATGAACTCCTTATCTTTTGTTTTTATTGCAAATGCAACAATTTGAAGTTACATTTAATATAAAATATTTTTATTGTAAATGCAACAAAAATGACGATGAAGAGGTTGATTAAAATGAAGTATGTTTTTTATGTATTAGGAATTTTAATATTAACCCTTGGTATTTCTGTCACAATACAATCAGATTTTGGCACTTCACCTTTTGATGCACTTTTAGTAGGACTTTCTTTAAATGTGGGGCTTACTGTGGGAAGCTGGGAAATAATAATAGCTTTATTATTAATATGTTGTAATTCGAAATTAAAAAGACAAAGACCAGAGGTACTAGGGTTGTTAACAGCATTCATAACGGGTATTGGTATTGATGTGTGGCTATTTTTATTACGCGATTTAATTACACCTGAAATATGGTACAGTAAAATGATTTATTTTGGAATCGGATTAGTTATTACAGGATTAGGAACTGCAATATATTTACAAACAAATTTTGCTCCCATTCCAATTGACCGATTAACTTTAATCATACAAAAATTAACTAGAACGAATATTTTTATAGCACGAACATTTATTTACCTTATATTCTTAATAATGGCAACGATTTTACATGGACCAATAGGTGTTGGAACTATATTAACTGTTTGTTTAGGTGGGTTATTGCTGAATTTCTTTATACCACTTACTAAAAAAGTAATAGATCACTTATTCGTACACCAGAGTACGTCATCAAGTTATAAGAAAAATAAAGCAGCTGACCATAATGATAACAAAAGTATCTTCTAAGGAATCCTTTTCTTTAAATTACTTATACATTTGAAGACTGACTGTTTTTGAAACCTTCTTCAATCCACCAAGAACTTATAAATTCTGTTTTTCTTTTTCTTGCAAAAAATCCAATTGTTTCTTAATGTAGTGATGTAGAAGGATGAACGAGAGAGGGTTTAATGAAGATGATACATATTTTATTAGCTGATGATGATAAACATATTAGAGAGTTATTGCATTATCATTTACAAAAAGAGGGGTTTAAAGTTTTTGAGGCTGAAGATGGAAAGATAGCGCAAGAAGTATTAGAGAAGGAAAATATTCATCTTGCGATTGTAGACATTATGATGCCGTTTGTTGATGGTTATACGTTATGTGAAGAAATTCGTAAGTATCATGATATTCCTGTTATTTTATTAACTGCGAAAGACCAGTTAGTGGATAAAGAAAAAGGATTCATTTCTGGTACAGACGATTATATCGTAAAACCATTTGAGCCAGCTGAAGTCATTTTCCGTATGAAAGCATTACTTCGTCGTTATCAAATGCTGAGTGCTGATATTATTACGTTGCACGGTACAACAATTGACCGAAAAGGCTTTGAAGTGAAGTGTAACGGACAAACGATTTTGCTTCCACTGAAGGAATTTGAATTGTTATCGCAACTGGCTAGTTATCCTGGAAGAACATTTTCAAGGGAAGAATTAATTGAATTAGTATGGGGAATGGATTTTGAAGGGGATGAACGAACGGTTGACGTTCATGTAAAGCGATTAAGAGATCGTTTTTCAAAACGAACGGATGATTTTCAAATTACAACGGTGCGCGGCCTCGGGTATAAGTTGGAGCTGAAATAAGATGAAATCACTATATTCTAGATTTGTATTTATGACGGTCGGCATTATGCTACTTAGTAGTATTATAGGCTTTTTATTAACGAACGTATATTATCAAGTGAAGTTAAAACCGTATAATAGTGAAAAGATTTTAAAGTATGCTGAAGAAGTAAAATCGTTATATGAAAAGCAAAGTGAAGAAAATCAAGAGGCATACTTACGGTCTATTGCGAAGCTAGGATATGAAATTTATATTGTCGATGATCAAAAGAATGGAAAGCGTATCGGAAATGCATTTCGTAAGACGACAATAAGTGATGATACCGTTCATAAAGTATTGCAGGGGGAGACATTTAATGGTGTTTCTACTTATCCAACGCGCCTTTTCATTACAGGATTTTTCGATAATGAATTAATTAATAGCGTCGGTGTCCCGGTAAAACACGGTGATAAACAGTACGCTTTATTCATTCGCCCTGACATTCAGCAACAATTTGGCGAGATGCGAATTTTCTTAGCGGTATTACTTGGGTTTATCGTTTTACTAAGTATTATTTTTATAGCGATTGCAGCAGGTTACATCGTTCGTCCCATTCGTAAATTTACGAAGGCTACGCAAAAAATTGCGAGTGGGGAATATGAAATTGAATTAGACGTAAAACGAAAAGATGAAATAGGAACGTTATCTACAAGCTTCCAAAAGATGACGAAGAGTATTAAAGAACTAGATGAAATGAGACAAGAATTCGTTTCGAACGTTTCACATGAATTTCAGTCGCCACTTTCTTCCATACAAGGTTTTTCAAAGACGTTGCAAACAGAAAAGATGAGTGAGGAAGAAAGAAATCATTACTTACAAATTATTGAGGGTGAAAGTAAGCGAATGTCTAGTTTATGTAAACAGTTACTTACGCTCGCTTCATTAGATAAAGAGGAAAAGGTTCTACAAATAAGAGAATTCAATCTACAGAAGCAAATTAAAGACGTCATTTTTATGCTTGAGTGGAAATGGCGGGAAAAAGATATCGCCGTTGAATTTGATGTGCCAGATATCACTATAAAAGGTGATGAAAACTTACTTCATCAAGTATGGAGTAACATTTTCACGAATAGCATTAAGTTTTCAAACGATGGTGGGACGATTGAGTTTTTCGTCGAAGAGTTAGAGTCTAGTGTCATTGTCTCTATATCTGATAACGGAATTGGTATGGAAAAAGAAGAGATGGACCGTATATTTGATCGTTTTTACAAAGTAGATACGGCAAGAGCGAGAAACGTAGAAGGTAGTGGTTTAGGATTATCGATTGTGCAGAAGATTGTGGAACTGCATAACGGAGACGTTTCAGTGTATAGCACGAAAGGGGAAGGGACTACTGTTCGGGTGGAGCTTCCGAAATAGATGGAAGAGGCTGTTTGGAAACGGCCTCTTTTTTGTCGTTTTATGTCGGCAAGTCGATATAATCGGAAAATCGCTGATATAATTTGAGTTGCGCCGATATATTGTGAAAATCGCCGATATAATTCTATTTGCGCTGATATATTTGAAAAATCGCTGATATAAATTTCACGTACTCCCATTTCTGCTATAAAGCCGCACCTTTTCCGCGCTCAAAAAGTATCAGATGTAATTTAATTTTCCCTTTGTAATCTTCTGTTCATATTCCGTTCATATTTCTTTTTTATGATAAGTGCATAGAAAGAAAGAGGAAGGAGCGAGCATAATGTTTTTAGCTCTGCGTGAATTGAAACAATCAAAATTAAGATACGGATTAATCGGACTTATCATGGTTTTATTATCATTTTTAGTTCTTGTTATTTCAGGATTAGCAAATGGATTATCATATGATAATGCTTCATCGATTCAAAATATGGAGGCAAATAAGTTCGTTTTAGCAGATGATGCGGAAAATAAATTACTTCGTTCACAAATTAAGAAAGACGATGTAGATAACGTAGTAAATCAAGTGGACGAGAAAGAGGCAGTTCCATTTCGGGTGAAAGTTTCAACGTATGAAAAGAAAGATAGTTCGAAAAAGGTTGATATCGCTATTTTTTCAAGTGAACGTGATTCATTTTTAGAACCGAACATTGTAAAAGGTGAGAAATTAGGTACAGCAAATAATGAAATGGTTGCTGATGAATCAATTAAAGAAAAAGGAATCGATATTGGGGATACAATTATCGATCCTGTTTCAAAGAAAGAATTTACAATCGTCGGATTTACGAAAGATCAAATGTTTAGCCATACACCAGTCGTTTATGTAAATGAAGACGTATGGGGCGCTATTTCACAACCAAACCAAAAAGATTATAGTGCAATCGCACTTAATACAGATAAAGAAGTAAAAAATGCACACGTAATTGACAAAAAAGAAGTGCTGCAAAGTATTCCAGGGTTTAAAGAAGAGCAAGGAACATTAACAATGATCATTGCATTCTTACTTGTTATTGCTGCATTACTAATTGGTGTATTCTTCTACGTCATTACACTGCAAAAAACACAGCAATTAGGTGTATTAAAAGCAATCGGTACAAAGAACTCGTATTTAGCAAATAGCTTAGTCGTGCAGGCGTTATTCTTATCAGTCGTTGCGATGGTAATCAGTATCGTTCTTGTACAAGGGTTAGAACAAATTTTACCAGCAGGTATGCCGTTCTTATTAACAACACCGATGATTGCACAATATGCAGCAATCTTTATCGTAATTAGTATTTTAGGAACACTTATTTCGTTATACCAAGTATTAAAAGTTGATGCGCTAGAGGCAATTGGAGGCGGGATGTAATGACTTCATTATTAAAATTAGACAAAGTAAGTAAAGTGTACGGAGAAGGGAATACGGAAGTAACAGCCCTTCATCCGATATCGCTTGATGTGAAAGCCGGAGAATTTATCGGAATCGTCGGTCCTTCTGGATCAGGGAAAAGTACGTTATTATCAATCGCGGGTGCATTATTATCACCATCAAAAGGGGATATTTACATTCGTGAGCAAAATATTACACAGTTATCAGAAAAGGAAATGACAGACATTCGTTTGAAAAAAATCGGCTTCATTTTCCAGTTTGCAAATCTTGTTCCATATTTAAATGTGAAAGAACAATTGCTTTACATTGCAAAGCTGAAAAAAGAAAGTAAACAAGAATCGGAAAAGCGTGCAGATCATTTATTAGCGGCATTTGGATTAGGAGAAAGAAAGAATCATTATCCAAATCAACTATCTGGCGGGGAAAAACAAAGGGTAGCAATCGCTCGTGCGTTCATGAACAACCCAGATTTAATATTAGCGGATGAGCCAACGGCAAGCTTAGACTCAAAACGTGCACGTGAAGTTGTAGAAATGATGAAACGTGAAGTGAAAGAGAGCCAAAAAGCAGCAATTATGATTACACATGATGAAAGAATGCTTGATGTATGTGATCGTATATTGATGCTTCGAGATGGACAGTTAATATAAAAAAAGGAAACCCGTACATGTATGTGCGGGTTTCCTTTTTTTTAATGGATTTATTTAGAGAATAACGTTTTAATTTTATTACGAGTAAGTAATAAAACACCGCCTAATACAGATAGCATTCCTAGAGCCATATTGTTTGATTGCTCGCTACCAGCGTTAGGAAGTTCTTTAGCGTTAGGAAGTTCTTTAGCGTTATTGTTTTTAGTACCATTAGTTTGTTTAGCCTGTGATACTTCATTAATCTTATTATCAACATTTTGCTTCGTTGTATGTATCTCAGCTAATTTGTCATCAATTTTTTTCTCAGTGTGTTTAAAGTCGTTGATTTTAATATCTAAGTCTTGTTTTTTCTTTGATAAATCGTCTGAAACAGTTTGTTTTGATTGTTTAATTTCGTTAATTTTATTGATTAAATCTTGTCTAGCTTCTTGTAATGCAGCTAGTTTGTTTTTCACATCTTGTTTAGCTAGTTCTAAGTTAGCGGAAAGACTGTCTAAATTGCCTTTAATTTTCTTAAGTTCCTCTAACGTGTTACCAGTATTCGGCTTGTTTTCTTTTAACTCAGCAAGTTTGTCCTCAGCAGTTTGTTTCGCTTTCTTTAACTCAGCTAATTTTTCATCTACTTGTTTTTTTACTTCCTTAAGTTCATTAACCTTTTGATCGATGTTCTCTTTATGTTGCTTCATTTCATTCACTTTTTCATCGACAGTTTGTTTATGTTCTTTAATCTCATTCACTTTGTTATCGATATTTTGCTTATGCTCTTTTACTTCAGCAACTTTATCTTCTACTTGTTTTTTATGCTCTTTAATTTCAGCGATTTTATCTTCGGCGATTTGTTTGTCTTGCTGAAGTTTTGCATCTAACTCTTGTTTATGTTGTTTAATCTCGTTAATTTTTTCATCAGCAACTTGTTTACGTTCATGTAGTTCATTCACCTTCGTATCAACATTTTCCTTAACCTTGTTAAGTTCATTCAATGTTTGATCCACGTTTTCTTTGTGTTGCTGCAATTTCGCATCTAACTCTTGTTTATGTTGCTTAATTTCAGCTAATCGATCTCCCGTACTTTGCTGAGGAGTAGCATCATTTACTTCCGCATGAGCAGGGTTCGCGCCAGCAATCATTGCTAAAGCTAGTGTAGACGCAGCGATTGTTTGTTTTGTTTTCATATTTTTGTACCTCTTTTCTTTCATATGCATGAACTGTTTTGTGTAAAAATGAGCATATAGAAGTAGATTATCTTATTATTATATACTATGTTAGGCGCTTAGAGGAAGGATTTGCATAATAATCTATGATTATGTAATTTTTATAATCTCTTATTTGGGGGTAGGGGATAAACCTTTAGCTAGATGAACAATTTCTTCTATAGTAAAGCTTACATCTTTATTATTGCGAATAACAAACAAATAATCAGCCTCGTTTTCTACAGGATCTACCACATCATCGTGAAGTGATTCAGTTTGTTGTCGATCAAGTACTTCTTTGAAACTAGAATATCCACCTCTAAAAATATTCGTACTTCGCGTGCTTCGAGCCACTCTTTCGTAAAGTACATCATCTGGAATGTCAAAATGAACTAATATGCGTACATATTCATTCTGTGGAAATAATTCGTTTAGTAAATAGAATCTTCCGCTTTTACTGCGATTGGAATTACAAATAATAAGGTATAAATTTGTATGTTCTTTCGCATAATCAACAATGAATTTTGAAAGACCGTGCTTAAATGTATTAGCACCTTCAGCCGGCTGTAATTTTTCATAATGCGTGTTAATAAATTCAGCTTGGTTATCTTGATCCATAACGAAAGAGTGGGGTAACTCTTTTTCTAAAGCTTTTGCAAATGTAGTTTTTCCACTGTGTGTTTTTCCAACTGTAATGATGACTAATCTTTTCATGACGCCCTCCATTTGTATTGTTATGAACTGGAATATTCGGTGTAGATCGAAATCTTCCTGCTAGAGATTACACAAATTATTGGAGCGTTAGTAGGCTGAAAACTTTACAAAAAAACTTATTTATTCTATAATTTACCAATATAAAAATAAGGTGTATAATAGGGTTCTCCTGGCCAGGAGAACCCTATTTTTGTTGTGAAAATGAAGGAGAGTGTATGTGTGTGAAACAAGGTGAAGCAAGTGTAACGTCGTTAGTATCAGCTTTCGGAAGGGCGTATCATAGTGAATTTGATAATCCTAAAATCTTTGATGATTATGTAGCTAAAGATTTCATTTCACAAAAAGAACGTAACAATATTGAAACGAACATGGTTCAAGGGATTCACTTTTTCAATAAAGAAATTGCAGAGCAGTTTCAAGACAATCCAAAAGAAATATTGAAATGGATTACGCAAGTTCAGTTATCACCAACACCTTTAGCACGTGCCGCATATTGTGAAAGAGTATTACTACATGAAATTACATTAGGAGCGAAACAATACGTCATACTCGGTGCAGGCTTAGATACGTTCAGTTTTAGACACCGAGAATTAGAAAATAAAATAGAAATATTTGAAGTGGATCATCCTTCTACGCAGGCGTTTAAGAAGGAAAGAATAAAAGAAGTAGAACTTGAAGTTCCAAATAACCTTCATTTTGTTTCGATGGATTTCACGAAAGGATTTTCCTATGAACAGTTACGCAATGAAGGATTTGAAAATAAAAAGACGTTCTTTAGTCTATTAGGTGTAACATACTATTTAACGAAAGAGGAGCTTGCTAGTTTAATAGAGTGCTTGTTCGAGATAGTTCCAGTAGGGAGTTCTATCGTTTTCGATTATCCCGATGAAAACTTATTTACGAAAAAAGGATTATCCAATCGAGTTGAAAACATGGTGAAAATGGCTGCGGTAGGCGGAGAACCGATGAAATCATGTTATTCTTATGCCGAAATGGAAGCACTGTTAGAGAAGGCGGGCTTACTTATTTATGAGCATTTATCACCAGAGGATATAAATACATTGTATTTTGAAGGAAGAAATGATTATTTAGAAGCTTTTGAGACGGTGCATTATGTGCATGCGGTGAAGAGGTAGAGGTTAGTAGGCATGGAGAGGAATCTCTGTGCTTTTTTGTGGAAAACAAGAGGATAGGGTTTATTGGGAAAGATAATGAAAAATATATTGCTATATAAGTTATTATATCTAAATGAACATCAGGAAGAGTTTCGGGTATATTTGTCGGAAAACATAGAATATTCAACAAAAATCCATGAGTATGTTATATAATGATTTTAATAAACCATATTTTAGAAATTACCCCCGATTGTGTAGAAGGTATATTTTGTTTTGATAAGCTAAAATGTTTAGCTAAAAGAACTTGTAGTGGGGCTTGCTACAAGTTTTTTATTTGTAAAATTTTTATTGGCTAAAATATGGAAAAAAGGAGGATGCAAGTTTGATAAGAAATTTAAAGAAAGCAGCACTTAATTCGTTAGATGGGAAATGGGGAGTAAGTATAGGGATATCGGCGTTATACTATTTTGTACCAACTTTAAGTGCATCAGCAATCGCTAGTTTTATATATTTAATATTTGGTTTGTTTATTGGGATAATTGGTTTGGATGTTTTCTTTATTTATTCAATGGGTGGGCAACTACAAGTAGATCTAACAGCACTAGTTTTACTTATTCTAAGTTATTTTTTTATAGGACTGATTTGTTTCTTAATTTACAGTGTCATACAAGGTATCTTTAATTATGGGTATTCTGTTTTCACCTTACGCTTAGGTAAAAATGAAGATGCTAAGGTGGACGATGTATTTGTGGGGTTTAGGAAAAATAATTTGTGTAAATCAATGAAATTAGGAGTGTTGCAGGCTGTTTTTCTATTTTTATGGAGTCTGTTATTAATTGTTCCAGGTATTATTAAATATTTTTCTTATTCAATGGCATATTATATTTTAATAGAGAATCCGGATTATACAGCAAGTGAAGCATTAAGGGAGAGTAAAAGAATAATGAAAGGACATAAGTTCAAGTTATTTGTTCTTTGGTTATCTTTTATTGGTTGGTTTTTATTAACTGCATTTATAGGCATGTTTACATTTAATCTGTCATTCATATTCATTTCCCCTTATTACAACACAACTGTCTCGCATTTTTACTTAGACTTAATTAAGAAACAAGATGCTAGAGAAGCGAAGGTAAGTATATAAAGAATATAATTAGTAAGAAAATATGTATAATGTATATTTTCTCGATTGTGGACATGCAATTAAGCATATCCCTTTTTAATGTGATATTGAAAGAAATAAAGAAGCTGCAATTGGATATGTTTTACTTATAATAATTTGGACAAGGATGTTATAACATTGGAGGAATTTAAAATGAGGAAGAGTAAAATGTTTCAGGATTTTAATTTTAAGTTAGTAGTAATTGAAGCTTTATTAGATAAAGAGCCACTATTTCTAAAAGAATTGAAAGACTTAATAGAAAAGCATACGAATTATTTTGAATGGTATTCAGGAGCTGGGCCAATTGTTGAAATCAAAGCTTTTTTAGAAGCGTTAACTTTGGAAATAAGTGATTTGGAAAAGATTGAGTCCCTTTGCTTTGATGGTGGGAATGAAATTTATCATATTTTAAAGCCTGATTGGGACGGTGAAGACAGTTTATTTGATGTTATATCTGTTGAAGGATTTCAAAATCTAAAAAATTTAAAAACAGTGGAATATATTTCAATGTGTTACCCGAAAGTATTAGAACCATTAAAACAGGCTGGAATAGAAGTTGAGGATTAATGAAGAGAATTTAAAATGGTAAAGTACTTTATTGAAATTGTGTAAAGGAAATTAAAACACAACATATTAAACGAAGTGATTTATCGTATAAATTTACATTCAGTTAATATTAGTAGGTTAATAGAAAAATTAGTGTTAATTGTTAATTGTGGAGTGTGAAAAAAAGACAAAATCTCTTAAAAAACACTTAATTTTTTATTCCATTAATCTTTACAATCGCCCCCTATAATGTGAATTGGACAAGCACCTAAGAGAAAGCAGAACATGTCAGTTTGTACATTCTATTATTAGGGGGAGAATTTGTATGAAAAAGACGGTTGCTTCGTTAGCAGTTATGGCGGCATTATTACCGACGTTTTCAGCACATGCGGAAGGGAAAGAGCAAGTTCGAAAATCAGCTACAACTTTTAATGTTATTAGTGACATTCAAGGTGATTTAGGAGATTTTGATCACGTATTAAAAGATATGAATAAAGTAACGCCACTTTCTAGAGCGCTTATTATGAATGGGGATATAACGCCAACTGGACAACAGTCACAATATGATGATGTAAAGCGTGTGTTAAATAAAAATAAGCATCCAGAAAATGTATGGTCTACTGTTGGGAATCATGAGTTTTATGCTGGGAAATGGACAGCAGATGGGAAACTCTCTCAAAGTACATGGCCAAATGGTGTAACTGAGGAAACTTTATTTAACCGCTATCTGAAATTTAGTGGACAAGAAAAGGTATATCATAAAAAAGAATTAGATGGCTATCCACTTTTATTTTTAGGAACTGAAAAATATATGAAATACCACGATTCAAAAATGTGGGACGAAGTATATATGAGTGATGAGCAATTAGGTTGGTTAAAACAAAATTTAGAAGAGTATAGTCAAAAAGATAAAAATAAACCAATCTTTATTTTCTCTCATCACGTTTTACCTGATACGGTATCGGGATCAAGACAATCGCCGTATTTACAAGATTATTTAAACGTGGATAAATTGTACGATATATTAAAAGACTATCCGCAGGTTGTTTTCTTCACGAGTCATACGCATTGGGATTTAAACTTACCTGACTGGGCTGGTAAAAAGAAAATTAAAGGCGGAGATGAAAAAGGTTTCACTGTTGTAAATACGGGTGGGATTGAAACAGGCTGGATGTCAGCAGGACCAAATGGAGGAGAGAAAACTGCTCCAGATGGCTATTCATTTAAACAAGGGTTACAAGTGAAAGCATATGGTAACGATGTAATTGTGACAGCTTACGATTACAAACGTGATAAGGATATAAAGAAGTTATTAATTAGTGATTCAAAAATTGCGCAGATGGCACCAAATGTAACGGCAGATAATAGTAAAAATATAATTGTCGGTGCAACTGAATATATGGAGTATTCTATAGAAGGAACGAATGAGTGGCATACGTATAGTAAAGCAAATCCTCCGAAATTTAATGGAGATAAAGTCGTATACGTACGCCATAAAGGTGAAATGAATTTAGAACCGGGATTAACACAGTTACTTCGTTTTTCGGTAAATAAGTGATTGGAGGGAGCCCACATTTGAATGTGTGGGCTCTTTTTTTTGTTGATGAGAAAGGGGTTGCCTGTCTGTCGTTTTTTGTCGATAGATCGATATATTAAGAAAATCGTTGATATATTGCAAGTTACGATAGATATATTTGAAAAATCGTTGATATATTGTAAGGAATGAACGATATATTTAAAAAATCGTTGATATAAATTTCATGTACCGTAATTAAGTTAAAATCATTAATACGGTTTTACTTATCAAAACGAAATTCTAATACATTTTTAACCCAGAAAGATGACTTCACCATTTTTACGTGTAATAATAGTAACGTTACATATATTGTGAAAGAAGTACAAAAGGAGCGTTACAATGAATTTAGCTAAATTCCCGAGAAAAAAATATACAGAATCATATACACCAATTGAAAAGTTAAACAACTTTTCTGAAGCACTTGGTGGCCCGACTATTTATTTTAAACGAGATGATTTACTTGGTTTAACAGCTGGTGGCAATAAGACGAGAAAATTAGAATTTTTAGTTGCAGATGCACAGGAAAATGGTGCAGATACGTTAATTACAGCTGGTGGTATTCAGTCAAACCATTGCCGTCTAACACTGGCAGCTGCGGTAAAAGAAAAAATGAAATGTATCCTTGTATTAGAAGAAGGGCTTGAACCAGAAGAGAAGCCAGACTTTAACGGAAACTATTTCTTATATCACTTATTAGGTGCTGAAAATGTCATTGTTGTACCAAACGGGGCAGATCTTATGGAAGAGATGCATAAAGTAGCGAAAGAAGTTAGTGAAAAAGGTAATACACCATATGTCATACCAGTTGGTGGATCAAATCCTACTGGTGCAATGGGATACGTTGCTTGTGCGCAAGAAATTATGGCACAATCATTTGACCAAGGAATTGATTTCAGTACAGTCGTTTGCGTAAGCGGTAGCGCTGGTATGCACGCTGGTTTAATTACTGGTTTTGCTGGAACACAAAGCCACATTCCTGTAATTGGAATCAACGTAAGTAGAGGAAAAGCTGAGCAAGAAGAGAAAGTAGCAAAACTTGTAGATGAAACTTCAGCACACGTTGGTATTCCAAACTTTATCCCGCGTGACGCTGTTACGTGCTTTGATCAATATGTAGGGCCAGGATATGCGTTACCAACGCCGGAAATGGTAGAGGCAGTTCAGTTACTTGCGAAAACAGAAGGTATTTTACTTGATCCAGTGTATACAGGTAAAGCGGTAGCGGGATTAATCGACTTAATTAAAAAAGGTACATTTAATAAAGAAGACAACATTTTATTCGTACATTCAGGTGGTTCACCAGCTTTATATGCGAATACGTCTTTATTTGCGTAAGTGTAAAAGCATTGGGTATCCAATGCTTTTTTGTTATATACTGGAATTATTGAGAGGTAGGAGGATGATATGAATTCAAATTTAAAATGGATTATATACAGTACTCGGCATTTCTATTCTATTAATCTTATTTGCGGCTTATGGGGTGTATTCTTATTTTGCATTTTAAAAGCGTAATGGAAGTGAACCATAATGTAATGTATGTTATAGTTTGATATGTTAATTACTTACAATAATTTCTACAAGGAGAATACATAATGAGAGCAAAGAAACTAGTAACGTTAGCAGTTCCATTTATGCTGTTAGTCGGATGCGAGGCAGGAGATAAAGATTCTACTCATAAGACTGAGCAAACTAGTAAAGCAATAACGAAAACAGTACTTTCCGAACAACAGTATCCGTACTACATATGTGAGCAAGTGGTAGAGTTCCAATTTAAGAAGGATGAACTATTACTAAACTTAGGAGAATCCTTAAAGGACAAAGAAAAAGCAAAAGCTGTTTTAAAAACATCAAACGAGATAGATAAAATTTTAGACAATATGGAACACATAAAAGTACCTGATACATACAAAGACATTCACAAATCCATACAAGAAGGGGTAACAGAGGCAAGAAAAGCAACGAAGTTAATTAAGGATGCTGGTAAAGAAGATAAACAGAAGGTTCAAGAAGCTACAATGAAAGGTACTGAATTTTTATCAGGTGTAGACGGAGAGCATTGGAAAAAAGCAATTTATGAGTTATCGCAGGAAAACAAAGATGCTTATAGTAAGGCACTTGATAAGAAAGTAAAGGAGCACTCAAAGTAAAACAGTAACTTGTAACAATACATATCCACCTAAAATTTCCGCGAATGCTATGCTAGGAAGTTAGGTGGGAGATTACTGTCCTTAAATGTGGTTGATTAAAGCTACAGCCACATTCTCCTGTTCTAATTAACTAAAAGAAGAACTTCCCCATCCCGATTAGACTACTAATCATTCCTATTCCACTCATGGTGCCTTTTCCTGCTGTAAGTAAGTTTCCAAGCATTCCTAGCTGACCGTTACCTCCGGTATTTCCCCATCCCATTGGGGCCCACGGACCACCCCATCCTGAAGGATTTCCAAAAACACCCGAGTTATTGGTATTGAAATGAAAAGGCTTGGCTGGCGGCGATAGTAAAGCGGCAAGATGACCTTGTGCGAACATCCCTGTATGATTGAATGGTTGCGCCCAGGGGAAGGGAGGTTTTTGAAAATTAAAACCTGCATGACCTGGTAATGGAGTCCAATTAGCAGGGTGACCTTGTGGTATTATCCCTGTATAATTAATTGGCTGCTGCCCCCAAGAGAAGGGAGGGGGTTGGGGAGTGAATCCCGTATAATTGGCTGATGAATCCCAATTAACTGGATAGACTCGGTAACTCCAATTCTCAGGAATCTTCAAATCATTCATTACCTCAGATTTAGTTATTTCGGGCTGTGAATATAATGAAATTTGGTTAGTATATTGTTCCCCGTTTCCCTTTGAATTCAAATACCAATATTGGTGCATACGCTTATTCTCCTCACTTTAAAAATGTAATGTTAGACTTAGCCTATGTAATATTCCTTTTTATGGATGGTTACATAACTAGATCTACAAGCCTGTATTTAAAGGAATGGGTGTGTGGCCTTGTTGATTTAAAGTTTCACTTTATTTTAGAAGGGTATTTTCAGTCGCTTCTTTTATATATTTCAGCCTAATTTAAATTCCGTTAACAAACGTTTTTATAAAGGTTTAATCAAAAAAAGATTTTAAAATGTTATGTTGGGCAAGTGGAATTGCTAAAAAGAGAATATCCATTCGAAGAGTTTGGCAAAATACTGCAAGGGTAATGTTTTCTTGTGCAAATATGTAAACGATTTAAACGAATCAATGAAATTTATAATGAAGGGGCAATTAAATATATGAGTGAAACATTACATAAAAGAAAACCACCATATTTAATGCTTGTAATCCTTTTTATTGGGGCATTTGTTTCATTTCTAAATAACTCGCTTTTAAATGTAGCCTTGCCATCAATAATGAAAGATTTAGACATTCAAGATTATTCAACGATCCAGTGGCTTTCTACAGGGTATATGCTTGTAAGTGGTATATTAATTCCGGCATCAGCATTTTTAATAACGCGTTTCTCGAATAGAAGCCTATTCATTACATCTATGGTGATTTTTATTCTTGGTACTGCCTTAGCAGCTGTAGCGCCGAATTTTGGTTTATTACTTACTGGTCGGATGGTTCAAGCGGCAGGCTCTTCAGTTATGGGGCCTTTGTTAATGAATATTATGCTAGTAAGCTTTCCAAGAGAAAAAAGGGGAACAGCAATGGGGATTTTTGGACTAGTTATGATTACAGCTCCAGCAATTGGACCGACACTATCAGGTTATATTGTAGAGTATTATGACTGGCGTTTGCTTTTTGAAATGATTTTACCGTTAGCAATCATTAGCTTACTGTTAGGGATTTGGAAATCTGAGAATGTCATGAAACAAAACAAAAATGCAAAACTTGATTATCTCTCATTACTATTATCTTCTGTCGGTTTTGGCGGTTTGTTATATGGATTCAGTTCTGCAAGCTCCGATGGTTGGACAAATAAAGTTGTCTTAACAACCTTAATCATAGGCGCTATTGCCCTAATTGCTTTTATTATCCGCCAATTAAAAATGGATGAGCCGTTATTGGATTTACGTGTTTACAAGTACCCAATGTTTGCACTTGCGTCTGTAATTGCAATTGTCAACGCAGTGGCCATGTTTTCGGGGATGATTTTAACACCAGCTTATGTACAAAACGTCCGCGGTATTTCACCGCTGAGCTCTGGGCTGATGATGCTTCCAGGTGCGGTAATAATGGGGGTTATGTCACCAATTACAGGTAAACTATTTGATAAATATGGCCCTCGGATTCTTGGTATAGTAGGACTTTCCATTACAGCCGTTTCAACTTATATGCTGGCAAATCTGCAACTCGATTCTAGTCACACACATATTATTCTTATTTACACATTGCGGATGTTTGGGATGGCGATGGTGATGATGCCACTTATGACAAATGGCCTCAATCAATTGCCAACGCGCTTAAATCCGCACGGTACAGCTGTTAATAATACAGCTCAACAAGTGTCCGGTTCGATTGGTACTGCTATTCTTGTTACGATTATGAATTCTGTAACAAAAACAAAAGCTGAAAGTCTAATGGCTGATGTAGATCCAACAACCTTCACAGAGGCTACGAAGGCAATGTTAACTCAGAAGGCTTTATTATCCGGAATTCAATATTCATTCTATGTAGCGCTTGGCATGAATGTTGTTGCACTACTATTAGTTTTTTTCGTTAAACGTGTAGATACAAGTGCGGAAGCTGTCGAGAAGTTAAATCGGTAGAGAAGAATAAAACGCTAGATAATGATTCCTACAAGTTTTTTTGCTGCTAAGGCGCCGATATTTAAAGCTGGAAAAGAGCTGAAAGAAGCAGTGAAATAATTATATATAGTGAAAGAGGACCTGACGTTCATATCAGGTCCTCTTTCATTAGTAACACGGTATACTTGCTTATCGTATTGGTTTAACTAAACTACTGATTTTTCGAATACTACAATCTTAAGCTCGTCAACTTCTCTATTTTGGGGTGTTTTAGAAGAAAATAAATCAAAATGATCGTTTTATAAACAAATGCAAGAGATGAGATCCGTTTGCAAATTCTCATAAACATTATAATTTTAGCTTATCTTTTAACGCCAATATTAAAAGGATCCAATTATATTTATTCGCTTCATTTTAATTTAGTATTTTTCTACAATTTATAAATCTAATTGCCAAGCTTATACTCAATATCATAATCATGAATAGTTAGGGAAAAGATAAAATAAGGTAATCAATTACATATCTGTATCCCAGGCAATTAGTTGCTATTTCCTCTTTATTAAATGGGATATGCTATTTCATGCTTTTTTGAAAGGGTGTTTTAAATGGAAAAAAAAGTATCTGCCATTCCCCAGCCGAAAACATATGGACCGCTGGGTAATCTCCCATTAATCGATAAAGATAAACCGACTCTATCGTTTATTAAGCTGGCGGAAGAGTATGGTCCCATTTTTCGAATTCAAACTTTAAGTGATGCCATAATTGTCGTTTCTGGACATGAACTGGTAGCAGAAGTTTGTGACGAAACGCGGTTCGATAAAAGCATAGAGGGTGCTTTGGCAAAGGTTCGTGCCTTTGCTGGAGACGGATTATTTACTAGCGAGACTCACGAGCCTAACTGGAAAAAAGCTCATAATATTTTGATGCCTACATTTAGCCAACGGGCAATGAAAGATTACCATGCCATGATGGTCGATCTTGCTGTACAACTCGTTCAAAAATGGGCACGGCTTAATCCGAATGAAGACGTAGATGTTCCGGAGGATATGACTCGCCTTACGTTAGATACAATTGGTCTATGTGGTTTTAATTACCGATTTAATAGCTTTTATCGTGAGACCCCTCATCCTTTTATCACTAGCATGAGCCGTGCTCTAGATGAGGCAATGCACCAATTGCAGCGGCTGGATATAGAAGACAAACTCATGTGGAGAACGAAACGTCAATTTCAGCATGATATCCAATCTATGTTTTCTTTAGTAGATAATATTATTGCTGAACGTAAAAGTAGTGGAGATCAGGAAGAAAATGATTTACTTTCCCGTATGTTAAATGTACAGGATCCGGAAACTGGTGAAAAATTAGATGATGAAAACATTCGTTTCCAAATTATCACTTTTTTAATAGCTGGGCATGAGACAACAAGTGGATTGTTATCTTTTGCAATTTACTTTTTATTAAAGAATCCGGATAAGTTAAAAAAAGCCTATGAAGAAGTAGACCGTATTTTGACAGATCCTACTCCAACATACCAACAAGTTATGAAACTGAAGTATATACGGATGATTTTAAATGAATCGCTACGTCTATGGCCTACCGCTCCAGCATTCAGTCTCTATGCAAAAGAAGATACAGTGATTGGCGGGAAATACCCAATTAAGAAAGGAGAAGATCGTATTTCTGTTCTTATTCCACAGCTGCATAGGGATAAAGATGCATGGGGAGACAATGTGGAAGAATTCCAACCTGAACGATTTGAAGAGCTGGATAAGGTTCCTCATCATGCTTATAAGCCATTTGGAAATGGCCAGAGAGCATGTATCGGTATGCAATTTGCACTTCATGAAGCCACTCTTGTAATGGGAATGCTTCTTCAACATTTTGAATTAATCGATTATCAAAACTATCAGCTGGACGTAAAACAAACATTAACGCTAAAGCCCGGTGATTTTAAGATTAGGATTCTACCCCGAAAACAAACTATTAGTCATCCTACTGTTCTTGCACCTACAGAGGACAAGCTGAAAAACCATGAAATTAAGCAGCACGTTCAGAAGACACCTTCTATTATTGGGGCTGATAATCTTTCACTTCTTGTTCTGTACGGCTCGGATACAGGTGTAGCAGAAGGTATTGCAAGAGAATTAGCAGATACAGCTAGTTTAGAAGGGGTTCAAACGGAAGTGGTAGCTCTTAACGATCGAATTGGAAGTCTACCGAAAGAAGGAGCGGTTCTTATTGTAACTTCTTCTTATAATGGAAAACCGCCAAGTAATGCAGGACAGTTTGTGCAATGGTTGGAGGAACTAAAACCAGATGAGCTAAAAGGTGTTCAATACGCAGTTTTTGGTTGTGGAGATCATAATTGGGCTAGTACCTATCAACGGATTCCAAGATACATTGATGAGCAGATGGCTCAAAAAGGAGCAACAAGGTTTTCTAAACGCGGAGAAGCAGATGCAAGTGGTGATTTTGAGGAACAGCTCGAGCAATGGAAACAAGGCATGTGGTCTGATGCGATGAAGGCATTTGGATTGGAATTTAACAAAAATATGGAGAAAGAGCGTAGTACTTTGAGTCTGCAATTTGTCAGTCGTCTTGGAGGATCTCCTCTTGCACGAACATATGAAGCAGTTTATGCAACTATACTAGAAAATCGTGAACTCCAATCATCCAGCAGCGATAGAAGTACACGACATATCGAGGTATCCTTGCCAGAAGGCGCTACATATCAAGAAGGAGACCACCTCGGAGTGCTGCCAATTAATAGCGAGAAGAATGTTAATCGAATTTTAAAACGCTTTGGATTAAACGGAAAGGATCAAGTCATACTGAGTGCAAGTGGACGAAGTATAAATCACATACCTTTAGACAGTCCTGTTAGTTTATTGGACCTTCTTAGTTATAGTGTCGAAGTTCAAGAAGCAGCCACTCGTGCACAAATACGGGAAATGGTAACATTCACAGCATGCCCTCCTCATAAAAAAGAATTGGAAGCATTATTAGAAGAAGGGGTCTATCATGAACAAATACTAAAGAAACGTATTTCAATGTTGGATCTTCTTGAAAAGTATGAGGCTTGTGAAATCCGATTTGAACGCTTTTTAGAACTGCTTCCTGCGCTCAAACCGCGTTACTATTCTATTTCAAGCTCTCCACTTGTTGCACAGAATCGTCTGAGCATTACGGTCGGTGTTGTTAATGCGCCTGCATGGAGTGGAGAAGGGACATATGAAGGAGTCGCTTCTAATTATTTAGCTCAGCGTCATAATAAAGATGAGATTATTTGTTTCATTCGAACGCCACAATCAAACTTTGAATTACCTAAAGATCCAGAAACACCAATTATTATGGTTGGGCCAGGTACTGGAGTTGCACCATTCCGTGGATTCTTGCAAGCGCGTCGTGTTCAAAAGCAAAAAGGTATTAATTTAGGACAAGCGCATCTATATTTTGGTTGTCGTCATCCTGAAAAAGATTATCTCTATCGTACAGAGCTAGAAAATGATGAAAGAGATGGATTAATCTCTTTACACACAGCTTTTTCTCGTCTAGAGGGACATCCCAAAACATATGTACAGCATTTAATAAAACAAGATAGTATCAATTTAATTTCGTTATTAGATAATGGAGCTCATCTTTATATATGTGGTGATGGCAGTAAAATGGCTCCGGATGTAGAAGATACCCTTTGTCAAGCATATCAAGAAATTCATGAAGTCAGTGAACAAGAAGCAAGGAATTGGTTGGATCGTGTGCAAGATGAAGGGCGATATGGAAAAGATGTTTGGGCTGGTATATGAATGTTTCTTAATTAGATACGTATTAACTAATGAACTTCTTTCGAATAAATTTCACTTTATTAGTATCGTGTATTTAGCTGAATAATGATTAACCGGACTATTTAGTATCTACTAAATAAAAAACAGGACCTGATATGCATCTATCAGGTCCTGTTTCACATAGACATTATACATGGATATTTTCCACACATTATCAATGTTTGTAATGTAGTTAGCCTTGTGGGTCAGCTATAAAATCAGATATTATTTTTTCAATATCGAAAGGAGTAATCCCTTTATCCAAAGAGAAAATAGTTTCTGCTTCTTCGATGTCTTGAACGAGTTCACCTCTAGCTTCAATATGTAATCGGAACAAGTCATATAAATTCGGTTTAACTAAATTAGTTAAAGCCTTTCCAACTAGTATCATACCTTTTTGATTCGCCTCGATGGTATTATCATAAGTTAGATCTCTTGTAAGAGATAAATCTGTCCAAATCAATTTTCGTTCCTTTAAGTCTAAGATAACTGGAATAGAGATTTGGGTGTCGGCAGTAATATCCACTTTATCTTGAACAGTAGAAGGTTCAAATATTTCACCTGAACCAGGATATTGACGAACCATCCAACCAGTAAAGCATTCTGGTAAATCTTTATATGGTTGGTCTGTGTAAGAAAGCAAAGTCATGACTACATAGCGTCCACCATATTTCAGCACAGACGGAATATCGAAATCAATGAATTCAGATGCCCCCTTTGGTGCAGAAGTAATGTCTCCGCTATGGTAGGCTTTGAAATTTTTTGAACGTAAGTTCGTGAAGGATACATGTTCTTTGTATTGCCAATCTTCGTCGTACATTGCAGCAGACAAATCAATGTCAACGCGTCCTGTATGTTGTCCATTCACATAGCCTTCTTTCCACCATAGGAAAAAACGAATCGTATCTCCTTCTGGCAAATCTACTTTACTTCCTCGAGATAATGTGCGAAGCGCTTTGCTGGCTGAACGTTGAGAGAAGGGAACTAAGTGATTTTTTAACTGTTCATCCAAAAATACTTTTCCGAGACTTGGAAGTTTTGCGAAGCGATTTTTTAAAGTATCTTCACACATTTTTACAATCATTAAACAAATATCCTTTGAGATAAATGGAAGTGTATTTTCAATACCTATAGCTTTTGCTACATTTCCCTTTGGAAAAAAGGTACGAAATTCATTTTTATCATTTCGATGCTTAAAATGAGCTGTGAGTTGAAGTAATACAGGAGTAGAAACGTCTCCTATTATACTTAGAAACTCTTCGAGAATATGGAAAACATCTGTTGACTTATCACTACATAAACGGATTAAATGATCCAAGCGTCTGGCAAATTCCCCAGGGCGAGTTTTTAAAAGATTTTTCGCTGTCATGATATCACGATTCAACAAAGCTGCTTCTATTTTTCCATTAAATGTTTCAACTTTAATGTTGTTGCGAAGAATCTCAAATGCTCGGTGGGTTTTTGGGAAACGAGTATGATATTCTGCTGGATGAAGAATTTCACCTAGACGAATCCAACGTTTTTTGTATCGAAGCATATCTTCGGTAATGTTTCCGCATTGCTCTAACAATCCTAAAAGGAAGCGTCTTTCTGCTCGGTTAAACTTCTTGAATCGAACGGAAGATGCTAAACTCACATCGCCTTCAGATAAAGCAACTGCAAGGCGAAGAACATCAGTTGCTGTTTTAAAATACTTTGCAGCAGCATCGGCTGATATTTTTCTGTTTATTAATAAAACTCCAATTATAAAAGACATATTTTCCTTATGAGGAATTACATTAGGTAGAAAACAGGAAACATCTTCAGTGTGTGTAATAGCCCATTCTACATCTGTCTTATCAGTTGAGGAAATAGAGCTGTTTGCACTAATCAATTGAGAAATCATTTGATTGAAATCTTCTTCACTTCCTAAGTTAATAACTTTCAAATCAACGCTATCTAAAAGAGGAAGTCGTTCTTCTACTTTTGATACAGGTAGGCGCAACGTCACATAATGAATAATAGCATTAATGTATAAATCAGCGTCACTTAAATCCATCATTTGTTGCGGAAAGTTTGGATACATAGGAGCAAACTGAATATGTGCACCAACCATTTCTTTTAAATGTTTTACCAACTCTTTGTAAAACGGTGTGAATGTATCAACCGAAAGTGTTTGCAACTCTTCTATTAAAGGCTCGGAAAAAGTAAATCCTAAACTTTCCAAGTTTTTTAAAACAGTGGCTAAATAAATGTTCGGTAGTTTATTTTCTTCTCTTTTTATAATTACTTTCAAACTTCTTCTTATGTAAATAGAATTTTTCATGAGAACGCCAGCTATTCACTCCTTATAAAAGAGGGGAATAGTCTGACTGTCCTCCTTTCAGTGGTAGATTTTTATTTTTACATGCATAAACACACTAATTGTAGAAAAATACACAGAGGTTACATAGCTATTTTTTAGTGAAAAATTAGGGGTATAACATTTAGTTGTTAAGTGGTAATTTGTTAATTAAGAAAAGAAAACCTCTACATCAATGGTTGATAAACTAAAGTTTATTCAATCCCAAAGAAGAAAGAGGTTTTATAGTCTAATTATTTTTCATAGGGAATTGACAACTCTAAAACTATTTGAAATTTCTGGAAAAGAAGGAAGAATTGTCATAGCCTATGTGTTTAGCAGGAAAGTAACATCCCTATTTGGTCAAAGAAGTTAGAAGGAAGGAACGTCATAGCCTGCTTTATTAGTATATTCTCTTGCGAAGAGCAATTCAAGTATACTGTCTGATTTTTTATATTTTTCTTAAAGGGGAATTTTCATGTTTATCCCGCATTAACGGGTAGCCCGATTGGTGAGTGGGATTAAAGTTTCACTTTATAAATAGGGAGACCATCACATGCCCTTTTTATAATACTATTACGGGAGGATTTTTATTTTTGATATATTATACCATTTATTTAATGGTATAATATGGTATTAGTTCTATGAAATGGAGTTGAATGAGTATTATAAATACAAAAGGTGAAATTAAAAAAACAAAAAGAAAAGTATTACTAACTATAATTACTATGTTAGTAATTATAATTGGGTTTGGATATTGGAAATTTTTTAGTTTGCAAGGTGTTCCAAAAGGGGAATTAATTCGAACAGTGAAATCTCCAGATGGAAAATATCTCATCAAGACTTATTTTCATAATGCAGGATCATTAAGTGCGGATGCTGTTAGGGGTGAATTAGTTAACCTTGATACAGATTCAGAGAAAAATATATATTGGAATTATCCAGATACCGATCCATATATTGAATGGGTAAATAAGAATATTGTTAGAATTGGAGATCAAACTTTAGATATTTCACAGAAAGAAACCTATGATTGGCGTGATGATGATAAGCACGTTAAAGAAATGCCTAAACAGTTTAGTAGATAAAGCAAGAAAATTTAAATTTATTTAATCTTATTCGTTTAACTATAGATAGGATTATATGAGTAAAAAAGTCCATTTAGATCTTCTAAATGGACTTTTTTAGGTTTCTAGATACGACTACTGATAAAAATGGAACAAACTTGTTACTTAAGTTGTCTATTAAGTATACGTATAAAACAGGTGTTCATGATAATTCGCTCATTTTATCCCGCTATTTACCCGTAAAAGCCCGATTGGTGAGGGCTTCTTGCATTTCACTTTATGAAAAGTGAGATGCAAGAAGAGTGATATCCGATAGACTTTTTCATTGTGTCGGTATGTATAACACCTAGAAAAACTATATATTCTTGAAAGAGGTTGAAAATGTATGATAGTCTTAAACAAGTTTTTTAACATTTTACATTACAAAAAGATGGTACCTGTAGTATTTCTTTCATGTGCAACGCTTATAGGCTGTTCCGATGGTAATACTCAATCTGAATCACTTAAACAAACGAAACAAACAAATCAAATCAAACAAGAAACTACTGGTAATGATTCTTTTGCTAAACTTGAAAAAGAATTTGATGCTAAACTTGGTATTTATGCATTGGACACTGATACGAATCAAACCGTTACGTATCAATCAGATAAACGGTTTGCATACGCATCTACCCACAAAGCTTTAGCTGTGGGAGTACTTTTACAAAAGAAATCAATAGAAGATCTAAATCAAAGAGTTTTGTATACTCGTGAAGATCTTGTTAATTACAATCCAATTACAGAAAAGTATGTTGATAGGGGGATGACTCTGAAAGAGCTTGCAGATGCTTCCCTTCGATATAGTGATAATACTGCACAAAATCTTATTCTTAAACAATTAGGTGGACCTAGCGAATTCAAAAAATCACTGAGAGAAATAGGAGATACCGTTACAAATCCTGAACGTTTTGAACCAGAGTTAAACGAAGTGCATCCAGGAGACGTACATGATACTAGTACCCCAAAGGCATTAGCTACTAGTCTTCAGGCTTTTGCGTTAGGAGATGTACTTTCAACTGAGAAACGGGATTTATTAATAGATTGGATGAAAAGGAATACTACCGGAGACAACTTAATTCGTGCTGGAGTTCCAGGAGGATGGGAAGTAGCTGATAAGACGGGCTCGGGATCTTATGGAACCAGAAATGATATCGCAATTATTTGGCCACCAAATAAAAAGCCAATTGTTCTTGCGATACTTTCTAATCATGATAAAGAGGATGCTAAATACGATGATAAGCTTATTGCAGAAGCAACCAAAATAGCGCTGGGTGTCTTAAATGCTAAAAATAAATAATAATAGTATTAGTTATTGAAATTTTCCTGTTTTTCCGTCACAATACTGTGACGGTCTTTTTGTGTATTTTACAAAGAATCGTCTTAATTAAAGAAAAAAAGATAGAAACTATCTCTAGTAAGTTTATTAATTAAGTAACAACAAATATATGCTTTATTGTATACTTATTGCATTTAATGTGGAGGAATAATATGGAGTCAAAAATTCTTATTGTTGATGATGATAAAGAGATTAGAAATCTTATCTCTGTATATCTAGAAAATGAAGGCCTAAAAACTCAAAAGGCAGAAGATGCTATACAAGCTTTACAACTGTTAGAAGAAAAGGAATTTGATTTGGTTATTTTAGATATTATGATGCCGAATATGGATGGCATTGAAGCATGTATGAAAATTAGGGAAGATCGCAATATGCCTATCATTATGCTATCTGCAAAATCTGAGGATATAGACAAAATTCAGGGCCTAGCCTCTGGTGCAGATGATTATTTATCAAAACCGTTTAACCCATTAGAATTAATCGCTAGAGTGAAATCCCAATTAAGAAGATTTAAAAAATACAATACGTCCGTAGAACATAATAAAAGCATTCTAGAAATTGGTGACTTAACCGTAAATACAGATACACGTCAAGTATGGGTAAGAGGAAAAGAAACAAGGTTAACTCCAAAAGAGTTTGCTATTCTCGAACTACTTGCCCGCAATAAAGGGATTGTCCTGAGTGTAGCAAAAATATATGAAGCAGTTTGGAAAGAGGTTTTTTATAAATCAGACAATACCGTCATGGTGCATATTACAAAAATAAGAGACAAAATTGAAGAGGATTCTAAACATCCCATTTACATTAAAACTGTTTGGGGAATTGGGTATAAAATATGAAGAATGTTAGTTTCAGAAATAAGATCATTATAAAACTTCTTGGTGCTGTTGCAATTAGTTTTTTTATTTCATTTGGTTTAACAATCCTCATTTTGGCATACGTCATAGATCCATTATTTATAAAACACGAAGAATTTGGTATGTTTGAATTCAATGTCGCAATGTTGTTCTTATTCGCGTTCGCAATCTTTACCTTTATTATACTTTTTTTGATATTGGTTCGAAAGAAAATAGTATATTTGAAGCTTATTTCTGATAACGTGAATGATATTGCCAATGGAAAACTAGGTCTAACAATTGGGATTAAGGGGAAGGACGAATTGACCCAACTTGCTAAAAATATCAACTATATGTCTAAGGAATTGGAAAATACATTTGAACAAGAAAGACGATTAGAACGTACAAAAAATGAGCTCATAACTAACGTATCTCATGACTTACGCACACCGTTGACATCTATTATTGGTTATTTAGATTTATTAAAAAGAGGGCAATACAACAATAACACACAATTACAGGAATACCTTGAAACCACTTATTCAAAGTCACAGAGACTGAAATATTTAATTGATGAGCTGTTTGAATATACTCGTTTATCAGGCATAGATGCTAAGTTAAATCTTAATGAAGTTGATTTATCAGGTCTGTTGGAGCAAATAGTTGGAGAATACATTCCTATATTTGAAAAGGAAAGTTTAATCGTTCAAAAATCAATTACACAAGAAATAATACCTATCTTCATAGATGCAGAAAAAATGGTACGTGTATATGAAAATCTGTTTATGAATGCGATAAAGTACAGCATGAAACCATCCCAATTATTCATATGTCTTGAATTAATGGATAACAAAGCAATTTTAAAAGTATCAAATAAAGTCGAGAGATCGCCTGTTAGCGATCCAAATAAATTGTTTGAAAGGTTTTTCAGGGGTGATAAGGCAAGAAAAAATAATCAAGGAAATGGACTGGGACTTGCTATCTCAAAAAGAATTGTTGAACTTCATGATGGTAATATACATGCAGAATATAAAGATGGCTGGATGTCCTTTATTGTTGAACATCCAATCAAATAGAACGGCTTATGGAATTACAGGTTCCATAAGCTTTTTTTATAAAACTTAAGAATTCTTAAGGATTTTACAGGGTGTTTCCTAATTTTTATAGTTTATCATGGGTGTATTCAAAGTGATGAGGTGAGCAAAGAAGAAAAAAGGAAAGACTTCATTGTAGCTTTAGGGTGAATGCAATATGACTATTTTATTAGTAGTAAACAAACGTAGTAGCTTATTGTAATGAAATAAAAAATGTAGGAGGATATAAATGATAAAGTCAGTTGTAGATGTAAAAAACATTCAAAAATTGTACGGTAAAAAAGGTGAGAATCAATCACATGCATTAAAAGGTGTATCATTCTCAATTCAAGAGGGGGAGTTTGTCGGTATTATGGGGCCTTCTGGTTCTGGTAAAACAACATTATTAAATGTAATTTCAACGTTAGATAAAGCGACAGGCGGCGTTGTTGAAATTGCAGGAACGGATATTACGAGGATGAAGCAGGGTGAACTTTCTGATTTTCGTTCACAAAAGTTAGGATTCATTTTCCAAGACTTTAACTTATTGGAGAATTTATCTATCTATGAAAATATCGCACTCCCACTTTCACTTCAAGGTGTTTCATCTCGTAATATTGGAAAGAAAGTAGAAAAAGTAGCTGATATGTTAGGCATTACAGCTATACTTCAAAAATATCCTTCTGAAGTATCTGGTGGACAAAAGCAACGTTCCGCAGCAGCACGTGCGTTAGTTCATGAACCAGCAATTATTTTGGGAGACGAGCCGACTGGAGCCCTAGATTCTAAAAATGCAACGAGTTTACTTAATGCCATGACAAGCTTAAATAAAGAGCAAGGTGTATCCATTATGATGGTTACGCATGATCCTTACAGCGCAAGTTACTGTCAACGTATTTTATTCATTCAAGATGGTGAGTTATATAAAGAAATTCATCGCGGTAGTACCCGTGAAGAATTCTATAAAGAAATTTTAGATGTGCTTGCAAACTTAGGCACAGAAAAAGCGTAAGGAAGGAAGTTCAATCATGTTATTTAAGCTTTCTATGTCAGGCCTAAAAAGTAAGTTGCAAGATTACATTGTTTTACTTGTTGGTCTTATTGTCTCTATTTCAACTTTTTATATGTTTCAAACGCTAGCATCCAATAAAACGTTCCTTGAATCTAACTCTTCTATTAGGGATATTGTGGCTGTCTTTAAAATTGGTTCCGTTTTGTTAGCGATTATCACATTTTTCTATATTTTATATGCAAACTCTTTCTTATCAGCTCTTCGTCAAAAAGAATTTGGTATGTATATGATGTTAGGAGCAAAAAAGCATAAAGTTACCTTACTTATGTTCATTGAAACAATCATATTAGGTGCCACCTCTCTTTTGATTGGAATTACAATTGGTGTAGGACTTGCAGAAGGTATCGGTCAGCTATTAATGAAACAACTCGAGTTTGCTGGTAAAGGTTATAAAGCATTTTATCTGCCATCAATAGCTATTACTTGCGTCTTCTTCTTTGCACTATTTGTATTATCAGCAATTATGAATAGTATTAAATTATCGCGTATTTCTGTACTGCAACTTGTACATGCAGATGCACAAACAGAACGTGTTGCCATAAAAGGAAAAATGACAGTTGTAATTGCATTCCTTGGTATTCTTTTATTAGGTATTGGTTATGCATCACTGATCTATATGTCATATGCAAATCCGCTAATTGCTTTGGGATTAATGGCCGTCGGATTAATCTCAGCAACCGTTGGTACTTACCTTATATTTGGATCCCTTCTTCCAGTTATGATTAACAAGCTAAAGAGTAATAAAAAACGTAGTGAAAAAGGCCTCAATGCTTTTACTTTTGCACAATTAAATTTCCGCATTAATAGTCTAACAAATGTGCTTGCAACAGTAGCAATTTTAGTGGCTCTTGGTGCTGGTGGAATTGCTTGTGGTATGGCATTTAAAAACAACATTATAAACATGACAGATCAAATGCGAATTTACGATTCAGTCATTCATAATCCAACTGCGGAAGAAAAGACAATTTTGGGTGGTATCTTATTTCAAGAAAAATTTGAATACCATTACAAAGTTGATGATAGGTATGTTTATTATCTTAAAGAAGATGTAGAAAAAAATCGTCCTTTCTTGC
Organism: Bacillus sp. D48C; assembly: GCF_053345735.1. Lineage (NCBI taxonomy): Bacteria > Bacillati > Bacillota > Bacilli > Caryophanales > Bacillaceae > Bacillus > Bacillus sp. D48C. The sequence goes on along the minus strand of NZ_JBKFAQ010000002.1, from coordinate 568,477 downwards.
AAGGTATGAAAATAGAGAAAGTTTCAGAGGAAGTACCAATTGGTGCATTTTCAATAAAATGGGTTAAAGGAGAGATCGACACAAAACAATGGATTCAGGCTTTCAGAACGATCCAGCCAAATTATATGTATCCTGATTATGAAATCAAAATTGTAGAACAAAACATATACGATGGGTTGAAGGGGAAAGAAAGTACTGTATTTATAGGGAAAACAGATGATTTTGGATCATACATAAAAGAATGGAAAAAACTTGATGAATTACAGATAGCAAAATATAAAAATGTGAAAGCGGAAGAATTGGATAGTAAGTATCAAAAATATATTACGAGTCATGATTTTTCCAGCGGACTAATGTTTATGGGCTTTTTCGTTGGAGTTGCATTTTTAGCAATGATGGCAAGTTGCTTAATGTTTAAAGTTCTGTCGGGAGCATCAAAAGATGTAGCACGTTATCAAATGCTTCGTAAAATTGGTGTTCGCCGAGAATTATTAACAAAATCAATCTATAAAGAGTTATTCTTCATATTCTTATTCCCAGCAATTGTGGGGATTACTCACATATTAGTTGGTATGAACATGTTTGGATCGCTTTTAATCGATCCGTACTTTCGTATTTGGTTACCACTTGTTATTTTTGTAGTAATTTACTCGATTTATTACTTGATTACAGTTCAATTATATAAAGGGATTGTACTCCCGAAAAAAGATTAATGTAATGATGTTATTTATACGAAGTATAGACATAATCGGACCTCGTTTTATTGATTATTTTGAATGGGTACAAGAAATTTAGAAATAATAGGTGGACTAGCACTACAGTCCATAAACTATTTATTTTAGATTTTAAATTAAAAATTTATCTTTTATCTAAGAAGGGGCGCGGCAACGATTACTACTTTTAGGGGCCATTGGCAAGTTTTATTTAATAGGATTAATTTGTATGAGTTTTCTTTAAAGCTTGTAATGCTATAATCTCATAAGTTAAAGTTTCACCCTGAAAATCTATTATTTATAATGAGTAGCCCGAAAGAGAAAGGATTGTTGCCGTGTCCTATCACCATCAAGCAAGGTTGATAGGTATGCGTCACTACGCCATATAGTAAAAATAAAGGCTCAAAAACGGCATTTGTCGATTTAAAAGCTGCACGGATTTGTTTAATTTTATGAAAAAAAGTAAGAATCACCAATATAATTGGCGGTTCTTACTTTTTTTTACATACATATTATTAGCATGATAGCATTAAAAATTTTTGTACGGAGAGAGAGGTTTCTATATGCTCTATGATGAAAATATAAGTTTAACAGGACGTATTGTATCGCCTGGTGAAGCGCAATATGATTCAGCACGTCAGGCGTTCAACACATTTTTTAATAGATTCCCTTTTGTTATTGTCTTTGCACAAAATACTCAAGACGTTGTGAATGCAGTACGATGGTCGTTACATAATAACGTACCTATCCGAGTACGTTCAGGAGGGCACAATTATGAAGGCTTGTCAGTTTTAGATGGTGGTATTGTAATTGATGTCAGTGAGATAAATCAAATAAAAATAGATCCAACATCAAAAACTGTTACAGTAGGAGCTGGTTGTAAAAATCTCCATCTAGCTGAGCTTCTTGGGAAAGAGGGATTAGCTATTCCTAATGGGGTCTGTCCTAAACCAGCTATCGCAGGAATAGCGCTAGGTGGTGGGCAAGGTATTCTTTCTCGACCATTAGGACTACTACTTGATCATGTCGTAGAAATAGAAATGGTTGATGCTAACGGCTGTGTATTGCAGGTTAATGATCAGGAGCATCCTGATCTATTTTGGGCTTTACGTGGTGGAGGCGGAAGTTTCGGTATTTGTACATCTTTTCGCTTTCGTACTCAGGAAATTAAGACTGTTGGTTTTGTTGAAGTTAGTTGGAGGCATCAAGATTTAAAAGCCGTTATACAGGAATGGCAAAAGTATACTCTACCTACTTCTGATAAACGCTTTACTCCTACATTATTATTGTCTTCAGAAAAGACAGCTCCTGTGTTGATGCATGGGATTTTTCATGGATCAGTTACAGACTTACAGAAATTGATACAACCACTTCTCAAAATTGGATCACCTATAAAGGTAGACATAAAAGAACTCTCTTATTTAGAAGCTATAACGTTAATATCCAATCATCAGCCTACAACTCCTTTTCCATTTAAAAGCGTAGCACCTTTTATGGATTCTTTATTACCTGAAGAAGGTATTGCTACAATTCAACATTTTATGAGTCAATCTCCACCTAATTCTACTGTTTCTATATTTTTTCAGGGCTTAGGGGGGACTGTTTCTGCAGTACCCGAGGAAGCAACTGCTTATTTTTATCGAAAAGCTCTAATGAATATGGTGTTATTTTCCACTTGGGACAAACCTGAGGGAGCTGCACAAGGGATTCGTTGGGTAGAAGCTTTTCGTCACGCGTTAATTCCTTTTACGAAAGGTGTCTATGTTAACACACCTGACCTCTCAATGAAAGATTGGTCGGATTTATATTATGGTGAAAACTTTAAACGATTGACTCAAGTGAAAGCTAAATACGATCCAGAAGATATTTTTAATTTTCCACAAAGCATTCCACCTGTTTATAAAAAATAGAAATCCTTTGCCGACCTTAAATTTTGCAATTTATAAAGAATGATAGATAATCCTTTTTGGAAATAACAATTAAAAGAGAGAGATAACATTGATTATTGACTGTATCAAAAGTTAAATCACTTCTTTACAGAAGGAGAAGGAGAATTAAGTCAATCGGATGAATAGTATAGTCCTGCTAATATCCCAGAGTATGTTATAAATGATATTGCCACTTGGGTGCAAGGAAGAGTGAAATGAAATTAGCAACTATATTTTTAAATGACTATTTTCAGAGACAACAAGTGAATTAGGGGGTACTGGTTTAGAGGAATTCCCACATGAAAAGACCTGAAACTGTCTTCCGTATAGCGATAATAAAGATGTTTAATTTCTAATATAGAAAACAATAGCGTTGCTACATTCAATATGTAGTAACGCTATTTAAATTTTTTAAAACAGGGTTAAATTTTTCAAAAAAATTACCTATCAAAAATAATATTCAACTAAATTCATAAGTTTATCCCGCATTAACGGACAGTGAGACCCCCACCTCAAAATTCAGCGAGAGCAAAGAAGTGAGGTGGGGCGGGCTGCCCGTAAAAGCCCGATTGGTGAGGGCTGATAATCAGTGGGGGATGACAAAACTCCCACTGATTAAAGTTTCACTTTATCCTTTACTGTATCTTGTAACTACATTTTACCTTGCTGTAGAGAAACAAAAAACATTTTTCTTATTCAATAATTCCAATTTCTAGAGCCTTTTGAACAGCTTCTTCTTTGTTGCGGACTCCTAGCTTTGTATAAGCTGTGGAAGCATAATTTCTGACCGTACCATTCGATAAATATAACCTTGATGCTATGGTAGTGTATCGAAGTCCCTTTGCCACTAGCTGCAATATTTCTATCTCCCTAGCTGTTAGCTCATAAGCGGTTGCTTTTGATTGTGGTGTCTCTTTTTGCTCATCAAACTTCTCAAATATTTTGTGAGACATTCCCTGATCAATCAGTGTCCCACCTTTGTGAATAAGTCGGATCGTATTAGCTAGCTCCAATGTTTCAATAGATTTGAGTAAAAAACCATCCGCACCGTTGCGAAGGGATTCCAACGCCTGTTCGGTATCCTGAAAAGTTGTGAAAATCAATACGCGGATATGTGGCCATTGTTGCTTGATTTTTTTGGTTGCTTCGACTCCATCCATGTGCTGCATATCTAAATCCATAAGTATAACATGGGGTTGAAGGCGCCCACACAAATCGATGGCTTCATTGCCATCCTCAGCTAAACCGACTACATTTAAATCTTCATATCTATCGAGTAGTGTCCTCAAACTTTCCCGAACAAATGGTTGATCGTCTACAATTAACAAACGAATAAGTCCATCTTTTATTTCAGTTTGTCGCGGTATGGTACATGTAACAAGCATTCCTTCCTCTGGCTTTGTATATACAGACAATTGACCTTGCAAGTTCATTGCCCGTTCTTTCATCGCATTCATACCAAAGCCTTCCTGCCATTCTACATTTCCTTTTCCATTATCTTGAACTTCTAACCTCGTATATTGTTCGTCAAACTGCAATGAAACTATAATTTCAGTCCCCTGACCATGACGTACTGCATTCGTAAGGGACTCTTGTAAGCAACGAATGAATGCGATCTTCGCTTGCCGAGACAGCTGATATTCCTCTCCGAATGTCCTAAAACTTACATTTACCTGAGCGTGCTCCTGAAATTCGGCTCCAAGATTTTGTAGAGATTGAATTAAGGAAGGCGATTGACATGAAGAATCCATTTGATGTAGGTAACCTCTCACGTCCTCGATACTTTTCCGTCCCATTTCAAGCAGAGAGTCTAGCCTCTGTATACCCATTTCAGTAGAAAGTTCGGTACGCAACGTTTCCATCCCCATAATAATAGAAGTATAAGCATGACCAACTGTATCATGAAGCTCACTCGACAGTCTGTTCCGTTCTTCCGCCAGTGTGATGCGTTCAATCTGAGACATATATTGCTCAAGTACCGCGTTTTGTTTACGAATTGATTCATTTTGTTTATGATTGACGATTAATAAATGAAAAGCGAAGCCCATTACATAAGCAAGTCCATAGTAGGTAACCAAAATCCAATAGCTATTACTTGGCGCAACCGCATAGAGAATTCCAGTTGTTATAAAAACTGTTGTTGGAGCTGTCCAATAATAGGACAAATGCTTACTATTCGCAGCAATTAGAAAAGCCGATATCAGAAATGTAACGTTAGCTTCCGGAAATAAAGAGGTTAAATATATACACAGTCCACCATATAGCAGTATTTCTGTGAACAAGTAATATTTGTAATTGAACAGTAAGGCTACCCATGGAATCGAGAAGGTAACAACCTCCCAAAAAATAACAATCCAAAGTGGCAATGTTAAACTATCCTGAAAATCTAATGTGGTTATGGCGATAGAGACACTAACAAGTATACGGACTCCTAACATAATCCAATCGTACCAAAACCAATACTTAACCATATCTAACAAGTCATTTACCCCCTAAATAGCCTACCTTTTTACTTCCTATAGTATAAATTAATCCTTCATGCCTTATTATACTTTTTAATTTAAAACTGCGATACTACTCACAGACTGCAAACTTCTATTGATTTAGTTGCTGAATCATACTACGTGTATAGCCCCCAATTTTCTGTGTCAAACCTTCTACTATTCTAATACTTATGGCGGTAAATACTATACCCATAAACATTACAAAGAGTGACTTGGCAAACGTATCTATCTGTATGAATATAATATTCATATCGATGTATCGATACAGTAGTGGTGCCAACAGGAACATAAGTGGCATTACATAAAAAATGATTGCACTAATAAGACTGAAAATGCCAATCACAAATTTCTGCATTAACCAATAGACAGCAGACCAAGTACAACGATCTGTAAGCACTAATTTCACCTGAGCCCAGTTCGATGTATCCATTGTTATATTTCTATCGTAAGAGTCTGTTGAAATATCTGTATAAATTTTCGTCTGTATGCGCTCGAATTGGATAAAGTGTGTGGTAGTCTGTAGTACGCGCATAATTAATGGAATCCCAACAACAGTAAATGAAAGGGTGAAACTAAATAGCAGAGCTATTAGATAAAAACAAAAATAAAACAATCCTGTAACGAAAGTTAGCAATAAAAAATAACCATTCTGGATGAATTTTGATTTCATAAAGTTCATCGCTCCTATCTATGTAATAACCGAATCATACTGCTTTTTTTGTCATTCTCACTAGTGTAAAAGTGTCATATGACATTTCTAAATGATGCTAAAAAGGGAAGAGCAGCCTACTGCTGGTTAAAAAGATGCTTATATCCCGCTATTTGCCGGGCAGTAAGACCCCCACCTCAAAATTCAGGTGGAAGCAAAGAAGTTAGGTGGGGGTCGGGCTGTCCGTAAAAGCCCGATTGGTGAGGGCTGATAATCAGTTGGGATGAACAAAACCCCTACTGAATAAAGTTTCATTTTATTAATCCTCCACAAAACAATCCCGTTTTTGCATTTGCAAGAACGGGATTGTTTTGTACTTTTATTTAATATGAGATGGACTTGTTTTTCGAATGTGAAAAATAATATCAAATTGCTCAAGCAATGATTTATCAAAGTATGTCGATTCGTTTGGGAATATTTGTCCCCCTATACTTAGTAATGGTCTTTTGGCTTTAACCCATTTCTCTGCTTGTCCTTTAAGGTGACGGTTATCCAATAAAAACATGTTATATGGTACTTTTCCGAGGGTATAGTTAAAACTATTTACATTTTGTGGAATCGCACGCGTTGTAATCTTACCTCCAGTAGAAGGATCATATTCGCTGTATAAGGTGAAATTCCCCTTCGTAGTTGTACTACCAATTGTGACATAATTATTGTCTAAACGTTCCTTCAAAAATTGCCCCGCAACATAAGGGTATAATTTCTCATCGATAATTCCTTTAGCAATATGAATATTGTGTCCCCATACCATCGTTTTACCACCAAATGTTTCTTGTGCCCACATTGCATGATCGGCCAAGTATTGCTCATGTAGCTTTAACATACTTGGATAGTCGTTAGGAATTAGCATTGTGGTAAATTTCTCTATTGCACTTGCCGTTGCTTTCGCCCAGATGTACTCGGGTGAAACTATTTCTGTGTTGGCTTGTTTATTCTCATCTTTTAGTAATCGAGCTACTCTCTCAGCGTTTGCTTTGAACTTTTCTTTTATTTCAGGAGCAAGGTCCATATATTCCTGTGTACTTCCATTAAAAGCCGACAATTCTTTATAATTTTCTTCTACTTCTGCCAGCAAATTTGGTCGATGCAGCTTTACATAATCAATTACTTTATTAAAGCAACCTTGGTCCAATTCCTTTAAGTCGAGCCCGATAAATTGGATCTTGTTTTTATTGGATGAATCGGCATTATAATCTTTCATCCACTCAATCATGGCTATAATTTCATCAGTAGGATATAACAAGTTTAAAAACTCCCTAGGGTTTCCTTTTCCTGTTTGGATATATTCATTTAGCTTTAAGCCGTTTCCCCAATCTTCTTCCATTGCGAAATTTGTAAAACCCATCTCAGTAACCAAATATTTCACAAGGCGAAATTTCATAGTGAAAATTTCAGAGCTTCCATGAGTATTCTCTCCTAATCCCACATATTGCGCGCTCCCAATCATTTTCTTAAGTGGTTTTAAATCCTCAAATGATTTTGACGGCTCTATCGTTTTTAATGGGTAAGCCTGTGATTGTATGGATTTAACTATATTTTTTTGTATTGATTGACCTGAATTTTCGACTGCTACTGTTTGAGCCTTTCCTACTTCTACACATCCTGTGACTAATAAAGCTGTACTAACCATTGCAATTATGCTTTTCTTATTCATTTTTTCCACCTCAATTGAATTATTTGTAAAGCAAGATTGATTCATTGTACTTGAACGAATCAATTGCCTTAATTCAATTGTTATCTATTCCATATCATATTTTCTAGTTACATATTGTCATAAGGTTAATTGACACAGGTCATAGACTAATCATTACACTTTTGTACTATCGGTTATGACAACTTATAAATAATAATTACATTGATGAGTCGTAAGTAAGACTAGACTATAAATTGGGGAGGGATTTTAAAGATGAATGAATCTGTATACAAAAACATTTTTATTCTAAGTTGTGTCTGTGGAAATGACAAGAAGTAAATTCGATAAACAAGTGAATGAAAGGGGAAGGGCGGATTAAAATGATATTACACGCAAAATCGTTCCACAATAAAGATAAAATCCAACGTGCTAAAATAGGACTTCAACTCTTTTTGAGTATCTTAATCATTACTTCTATTATCCTAAATGTAGTAGTAATAATTACGAAAAGTATGCCGCTTATTGTGGTATATATGTTTACCCCAGCATTATCTTCTATTTTGACTCGCATAATACTGAAAGAAGGGTTTAAAGATGTATCTTTTAGTCTCGGTAACTTAAAGATATGGAAAGGGATTGGTTTTGCTCTGCTAATCCCTATGATTATTTGTGGAATTACTTATTCTATCGCCTGGTTGAGCGGAATTGCGGGGTTTCAGTATCCCGAAGTTGGTATGTTTATTTTAGAACCGATCTACAATATGCTTGGGCTTCAGTATGTAACGGCACCATTCAACTTCATTTATCTAGTAGTATTGAGCGGCATTTTCGGAAGTTTGCTTGGCTTAATCCCGGCTTTGGGAGAAGAAATGGGTTGGCGAGGTTATATGCTCACAAGGCTAGTCGATGCAGAGTTTTCACGGCCCATCCTTATTAGTGGATTGATTTGGGCAACGTGGCATGTTCCAATAGTTATTGCTGGTCTATATGTAGCGGGACCATCTGTCGTTCTTTCAGTACTTGGTATCTATCTTTGTATTGTACCATTCGGTTATATTATAGCTTATTTACGACTTATCACAGGTAGCATTTGGCCTTCGGTTATCATCCATGCTACTTGGAATGCCATTATTCAAGGACCTTTCACACGTGCAAGTACAGGGTATCAAACTGAGATTTGGATTGGAGAATCTGGCTTGATAACCGCTATTATTATCTTGATTACTGCAATAATTACGTCTCGAATCGTAAATTTTACTAAATAGCATACGGATGTGTTTTAAATTCAATTAGTGAAATATGACGAGGCGAAATAAGATGCACCTAAAAATATTAGAAAAAATCTAGTTGAATGGACTCTTACTTAATCTTAGGCTGCTGGATATATGGGAGGCATCAAGCTAAGGGTTTAATTTATAAAAATAAACTTGATTGTCATAAAAAACATAATGTTTTTCATTTAAAGGCTATGAGATGAAATTTCATCATCTTCATCACGTTAGACCTTCAGGAAATAAAAAGTTAAACGATTATACAAATACTCTAACTGAAAAAACGATAGTCCTTTTATCAAAAATGTAGAAGGACTATCGTTTATTTTTTTGACAAAATTAGGGGTTGATGTTCATAAAATGGAGAATATAATTCGTATTTTACGTAAAGAGGAAAAATTTTCCGAATAAGATTTAGCTAATTTTCTTGATGTATAACGATTGATTGAAATTTCACTTTATGACTTGTAAAGGGATGTTCAATGCATCGTACCATTAAAAAATCTAAATTTAATCGATGAATTGCGATAAAATGTGGTCGGAAATAATGAAATTTTAGGAAAAATAAGGTACACTAGTCTATGATTTTAGTTGAAAATCGTTTGACGTTAATGCATACGGGGGAAAGATTGATGAACAACAATACAACAAATGAATCAGTTGAAGAAATTGATCAAAAACGAGTAAGATCAAAAAAACGTTATACAAATTGGAAGTTTATCGCAGTGGGTATTGGTGTAATTGCACTTCTTATTGGGGGAATGAGTTATTATCAGGCAACTCACTTCAATTCGAATGTTACAATTAATGACACAAAAGTTGGTGGTCTGAGCGCTGATCAGGCAATACAGAAATTAAAGACATCTGGACTAGCAAACAAAGTCTATGTTGATCAACAACAAATTTTAGATGAAAAAGATACAAAAACGGAACTTACGGAAAAAGATTTGCCTCAAGTTAAGAAACTATTAAAAAGTCAGTGGACATTTGTCCCTACCTCAAAGGGAGAAAATTATTCATTGCTACCAGAGAAGGCAGATCAGTATCGTAGTGAAACGATGAAAAAACTTGTAGAAGAAAAGCTCATCTCTATGAATGCAAAATTAAAAGCGCCTCAAGATGCTATGGCGAAGCTAGAACAAGGAAAAATAGTTATTTCGAAAAGTGTTGAAGGAAAACAGTATGACGTTACTAGTCTACTAAAAGATTACGATAAGCAAAAATATAAAAGCGAAATTCACCTGAAGTCTGCATACATAAAACCTATTAAAGAAGACGATCCAATTGTCAAAAAAGAGGAGAAAGCACTACAGAATCTTCTTGGGCAGTCTGTTGAGTATAAAGTGCAGAATGAAGTTTATCCTTTAAAAGCGAAAGATTTAATTCAAAATGCCTCTATGTCAAAGGATATGAAAGTTACAATTGACGCGAGCGACATTAAGAAGAAAATTATTGAAATTAATAATGCCAAATCAACATTAAATAAAGATTTCTCATTTAAAACGCATTCCGGTTCAATCATATCAGTAAAAGGGCAAGGCTACGGCTGGGCACTAGATGTTGAAAAAGAAACTAAACAAGTTCAACAAGCCTTTGAGAAAGGCGAAAAATCGCTTTCTGCTTCTAATATTCATGGAAATGGTTGGGAGAAGGAAGGTATCGGTTATAAAACAACATCGAATAATGGCATCGGAGACACATATGCAGAAGTTTCAATTGCAGAGCAACAAATTTGGATTTATAAAGATGGAAAATTAGTTGTTACAACAAATGTAGTAACTGGTAAACATAGCACGGGTGAAGATACATCACCAGGTGTTTGGTACGTCCTATATAAACGAACACCATACACGCTCAGAGGCAGCGCAGTAGGTAAAGCTGATTATGCAGTTAAAGTAGATTACTGGGTCCCATTCACAAATAGCGGTCAAGGGTTCCACGATGCCGGTTGGCGAAAAGACTGGGCAAATAATGCTTATTTAACAGGAGGATCAGGTGGGTGTGTGAACCTTCTTCCTAATGTTGCAAAAACTGTATATGATAGTTTGAACACTTATGATCCAGTTATCGTGTACTAAAAAATAGCTAAGTATCAAGAAATAAACAAAGCAGGAAATCTTACCTGATGGTATATGAAAAAAACACCTCTTGCATTCGCATACTAAGTGTGCAAATGTAATGGAGGTGTTTTTGTTTGAATATAAAAGTGTATTGCTTATAAGAAACAAAGTAGAAAGAGATTGAGAATAAGTATTCAAATAATCAATAAAATTGACAATGAATATCATTTTCACTTAATATAGAATCGTCGCATTTAATTAGACATGAATTTTTTGTTAATATAATAGATTTCTATTAAGTTGTCATATTTACGAACTATCATTAAATATTTTAAGAATTTAAACGTAGGAAAGGGTAATATAAAATGAACTGGAAAAAAGGCGGGTTATGGGTTATTATTTTTTTCGTTGTAAAAGGCACGATTTCTACACTTTTAATCGTTACAGGTGCTAAATATTTTGATTTATCATTTATGCAACTTATCTTATTAATTCTGACCTTATTAGTGATTTCTCTAATAAGTCGAAAATTGCTGTATAGACATAAACAAAACAAAAAGCAAAAAGAGCTAAATATATAATGGAGCCCCAGAGACCGTTGGATTTCTGGGGTTTTATTTCGATAGTTTTTTCGCATGTATATCAATTTAACAGAATAGGTTGTCCAAAATGATAAAATCGATGATGTTTAAAATGCGTCAGTTATTTTTACATAAGGATTGTAGAGAGCCTTTAAATATCAATCTTTATTTTGAAGCGACAGATGCGCATAAATTATGCTTGTTTTTCAATTGGTAGTTTAAATGTAAAAGTACTGCCTTCTCCTAATTCACTTTCAACTGTAATTTCTCCTCCGTGTAGTTCGACAATCCATTTTACCATAGACAATCCTAAACCTGTGTTTCCGATGTTTGAAGATGTTCGTGCTGCGTCAACTCGATAGAAGCGGTCCCATATTTTAGTAATATGTTGCTCGCTGATGCCTATACCATTATCAGAGACTTTACCTATTATGTTGGTTTCATCACGGAATAGTTGCATATTCACAGTTCCACTCGCTTTACTATAAGCAATCGCATTCGTTAGTAAATTCATTAATAAACGCATCATCAATGTTTGATCGGCTTTAATAAATAGGTCTTTCTCTATATTAATTGTTATATCAATCGAAGCCTCTTGTACCATTAATGAGAGCTCTTCTACGACGATTTCCGTTAATTCACTCATATTGATACATTCAAATTGGAAAGTATTATGGTTTCCTTGGTCAGCTCTTGCTAATAATAAAAGTTGTGAGATTAGAGTGGATATTTTACGTGATTGCTTTAAAATTACTTCTAACGATTCTTCCATTTCTTTCGGATTATTCTTCTGCGATAAAGCGTATTCGCATTGTGAAATAATAACAGATGTTGGTGTTCTTAATTCATGAGATGCGTCAGATGTAAATTGTTTTTCACTTTCAAATGATGTCTCCAATCGCTCAAACATTTTGTCAAAGGTTTGTGCTAAATGATACATTTCGTCTTTCGGTGAACCTTGTAAATTAATTCTCTTCGAAAGGTCTTTACCATCACCAATTTTACTAGCTGAATCACTCATTTGTTGCACAGGTCGAAACGCCCTTTGCGTAATAAAATATCCTCCGAATGCCGCAATAAGAATAAGTAATGGGAATGAGATGATTGTTACCACGATAAGCGTATTCATCGTTGAGGATAATTGGTTCATAGTCATTATTCCACGAACCCAGACTTGCTCATCGCCGCCTGCATTATGGAGAAAATCATATACTATCCATTCTTTATTGCCGTCTTTAATGGTTTGTATTTCATCGGATTTAAGCGATATCTTTTTATTAAAGCTTGTTGGACTATGTCCTACTAACAGCTCACCTTGTTTACTATAAATACTAATATTTACGCCATCTTCTAAGGTTTCAAAATCATCGTCAATCTTTAACTGCCCATGCTTATATTTGATATCTTCCATGCTTTCTTTTACTGTGCTCTTTAATTGATCTTTCATATTAAAAAGCAAAACTTTATCTGAAGAAGTTAAAATAAAAGCTAACACGAGTGCCATAATAATTACAATTAGCCCCGTATACCACAGGGTTACTCTCATTTTTATTGATAGTCTTTTCATGATTCTACTCGCAATACGTAACCAGTTCCTCGTACTGTATGAATTAACTTCGTTTCAAACTGGCTATCAATTTTTTTGCGAAGATAGCGGACGTAAACATCAATAATATTCGAGCCACCTTCATAGTCGTAATTCCACACATGTTGCTCAATTTTATCTCGTGTCAGCACAACTTCTTTATTACGAATCATATATTCTAAAATAGCAAATTCCTTACTGGAAAGAGTGATAACTTGGTCTCCTCGTGTTACTTTATGCATATTGCAATCTACCACTAGGTCAGCGATTTCAAACACATTAGATGTATTTCCTGTTTTTCTTCGCATTAACACTCGAATTCTTGCTAACAGTTCGTCAAAAGCAAACGGCTTTACTAAATAATCATCCGCACCTAAGTCGAGTCCTGTTACACGATCATCAATTGTATCTTTAGCTGTAAGAAGCAAGACAGGAGTTGTATTATTGTCCGCGCGTAATCTTTGTAATACTTGTAAACCATCTATTCCTGGAATCATAATGTCAAGCACAATCAAATCGTAGGTAGCCATGTTTATATAATCCAAGGCATTTTCTCCATTCCCACATGCATCGACACTATAATGTTCTGCATTTAATCGTTTTACCAATATATTTTGTAAGTCTTGTTCATCTTCGACAATAAGAACTCGCATTAACATTCTCCTTTTCTTCTTATTAATATGTATCACTATAATTCCAAAACATTAAAGCAAGATTAGAAACGATTTAATTATATCATTTTATCCAGCATTAACGGGCAGTAAGACTCCTCCTTCAAAATTCGGCGAATGCGAGGGAGTTAGGGGAAGTCGGGCTACCCGTAAAAGTCTTCACTTTATTTTTTTATACATTAATCTTCCTTTAATGTTTGTTCAGTAATATAAAGGCAAGGATAAGGTGCACATGTAAAGGGAGGAAAACAGAATGCGAAAATGGATGCTGATTGGAGCGATATCTTGTGTATTGTTAACAGCTTGTTCTACTCAAGCTGTTAACAATACAGAAGTGCAACAACTGAAAGTGGAAAATGATAAATTACAAAAAGAAGTTGCTCAACTACAACAAGAACCAAACAAAACAGAGCCTGCTACGAATGATACGAAGCAAACACAAGATTTCAAAAACGAAGTCACATCTATTGTAGAAAAGGCAAATAACACGAAACCAGTTGGAGCAAAAGAAGATAACTTAAATATGTACTTGGCAACAAAAAAAGAAATTGACCAATTGGATGACAAGATAGATCTATCTGATAATCAGCTAGAAGCAGATTATCACGCTGGAACGATAACTGTTGAACAATATCAAACGCAAGAAAAAGAACACGATATACTGGAAGATCAATTAGAGCAAGCAGAAAATGCGCTTGAAGCAAGATTTGGAATAGAGGAGTAATCATTAAGGAGTGGATGAAAATGTTAAAGCATAAAAAGAAAATAATTATAAGTGTAATTGCTATTTTAGTAAGTGGTATTGCTATTGTTGGTGGATATTATGGTATGGGTTACAATTATGCAAAAAAGAATGAAAACTACACAGAGAAACAAGTTCGTGAAATTTCTTTAGCTCATACAAATGGAGAAATTATTAATGTGAAAAAAGAATTCGAATTAGAAGATGATAACTTAGCACAATCAAAATTTGAATATGAAGTAGAAATCAAGACACCTGATAATTTGTTAAATATTTTAAAGGTTAGTGCTAGAACGGGTACAATAGAAATCGATAATGAAGATTGAAAAAATATCGACAAATAAAATATTACGTACTTGATTTTTGTTATCGATAGCGAAGAAAAAGACGGTTCCCTAATTTTACAAGGGAATCGTCTTTTTTTTTGTTCTATGGATCTATGCATTTTTTATACTTTCCTATCCTGGTGCGGTTTTAGGGTTCTTGTCTCTTATTGGATTAACTGAAAAACTGTATAAAACCTTGTATACCCTTAGTGTGGTTTTTTCCGAAATACTGGCGGTACCCCGTCGCTATCAATCAAAGCTCATACAACGTCAATTATATTAGGGGGTGTTTCAGTTCTCGTTTTATCTTTTTACAATGATGAATATGAAATAATGACTTCCACTTATAAGAATGTGAAGAAGTGTTGATGCCAGTTGGAACTGTGGTAAAGGTTGAGGGTGGAATCTAAGGGAATATTAGAGATGTGCATGAAAGGTTATTAATCCATCTTCTATAAAATCGTGGGATTATATATGCACTTATTATCCTGGAGATTTTAAAATAAAACCTATCTAATTATAGAAGTGATTTGAACGTAAGGAAATTGTAAGAAATGGATAAGAAAAAAGAAATTTTTATTGTGTAGGATACAAATATAGAGAAGCGTAAAAGAGGGAGGGTAAATAGGATACATTTATACGAAAAACAAACTAGTAATAAGAGCATTCTATTGGTGGCAATTACTGAAAGAACAGAATACTCACTACAGTTCCTACAGGAAAGGGAAGAATCAATGGATATGGTCTAGGAATCTATGAAATTATATTTCCTAACGGTGTCCCGATATGGGAACATACAGATGTTATTCTAGGATTTGATACTTTTGCTGGAGGGGCATATGTTGACGGCAATTTGAACAGTATGGGTAGAGCCGAGAATACTGGTCTTTTTAAAAGTATTTTACTTGTTGAATATAGACAGTAGGGATAAAGCCAGAATAGTAGTTTATGTGATGTTTGTAATTGAACAAATAAAAGATGAAATCGATCATTTATCTAAGGAGGAATTTTTCTTATGGAAAATAAATTATCTGGAGTGTTAGCCGCTACCTTAGCTCTAACGATGAGTCTACCAACAGGAGCGATAGCGTCTTCTAGCAGTAAGACTCCGGTTGTATCTAGCCAAGAAGTTGCTAGCAAAGATTTGGAGAAGATTGCTGCAGAGAACGCTGCACTGCTCACGAAGTCCTATGAGACGACTAGTGTACAGTATGCGCTGATTGATAATGGTAAACTTATTTTGTCGGGGCAGACAGGTAAGAACGACATAGAAGGGAAAGAGCCACTAACCAAAGATACTCTATACGGAATTGGTTCAACCAGTAAAGTATATACAGCTGCGGCTGTTATGAAACTGGTAGACGAAGGAAAAGTTGATTTGGATGCTCCTGTTGCCCGCTATATTCCTGATTTTAAAATGAAAGATAAACGATATAAGCGTATTACACCGCGTATGCTGTTGAATCACTCCTCGGGTTTGCAAGGTTCGACGTTCAATAATGCATTTTTATTTAAAGATAATGATGCTTATGCCCATGATATATTATTGCAACAATTGTCCAACCAAAACTTGAAGGCAGACCCTGGTGCGTTCTCAGTATACTGTAATGACGGTTTTACACTGGCTGAGATCTTGGTAGAAAGAGTCAGCGGTATGAGTTTTACTGAATTTCTACATCAAAAGTTTACAGAGCCATTAAAACTGAATCATACGATAACATCGCAAGACAAATGGGAAGACGAAAAGCGGGCTGGACTGTATTCTCCGACATACCAGGGACAGCTACCAAGTGAAATGGTGAATCTAATTGGTACGGGAGGAATCTCTTCTACTGCAGAAGATGTGGTGCGATTCTCACAAATATTTATGGGACAGGGAAAAGAAATTCTCTCTAATAAAGCAGTCAAGGCGATGGAACAAGAAGAATATAAAAAAGGAATGTGGCCGGGAGATAGCGGAAATGTGTTCAACTATGGACTTGGCTGGGATAGTGTAAAACTATACCCATTCAGTGAATATGGGATAAAAGCGTTGACTAAGGGTGGGGATACGATACTGCAACATGCTACATTGGTCGTGCTTCCAGAACAGAAGATGGCAGCAGCTGTATTGTCCTCCGGCGGCAGCAGCATGACAAATCAACTGTTGGCAAATAAATTACTGCTAGCTAGGCTTAAAGAGAAAGGGACAATTAAGGATATAAAGCCAGATAAATCCTTCGGAAAGCCCGTCAAGGCTAAAGTGCCTCAAGACGTGGTAAAAAAAGCAGGATTTTATGGAAATAGCTATAGCCATTTCAAAATAGAAATTACGAAGAAGGGAGAACTGGTTTTACCAACTAAACCGGAAGAAAAATATGTATATACGGCGGATGGAAGCTTTATAAATGAGAAGGGTACTTCCAAGCTTAACTTCGTCACAGAGAAGAATGGAAAAGTTTATTTGAGAGAGAGCACATATGAATTATCACCGGGATTGGGGCAAAATGTGCTGACTCACTATTTAGCCCAGAAATTAGAAAACAATGTGTTACCGAAGAAAACAGCTGCTGCATGGGCGAAGCGCGAGGGTGGCAAGTTCTATCTCGTTAACGAAAAATTTAATTCTATGAACTATCTAGGACAACTAATGCCTCTTAACACACAAATTACGATCAAGGATGGATATTGGGACGGCAAAAAAATTACAGGTCCGAATACGGCGACGCATCAAATTCAAATTCCTGTGATGAATGGGCGGGATACAAAGGAAGCCCATTTCTATACAGAGGATGGTACTGAATATATGGAGATGTCCAGCTTTTTATACGTCAGTGAATCTAACGTAAAACCCCTTGATACAGGTCGATTATCAAAAGTTACATTGCAAAAAAATGGGCATGCGAAATGGTTTACGGTCCCGCAAGAGGCAGCAGGGAAAACGATGAATGTGGAGTTGCCATCAGGAAGTTCATTCGCGGTGTATGATGAGAATGGAGTATGCGTCAATTTTACCGTCGTTAGTGATAATAACAAAGTGAAACTACCAGAGAATGGAACGGTTGTATTTGCTGGCGCACCGAACTCCGAATTTACAGTCGCATTGAACTAGCTACAACTCGGGATAGACTTCAATAAAACAGTGCGACATGGAAAAGATATTTTATTTGTATCTTAAGTATTACCTTATTACAATTAAATTCTTAGCTTAATAGCAATGGGATAGCACCACATGCCTATCAGCCTAAGAAAATAAATCAACCCCATGTCCATCAAGCTAGTAAAAATAAATACCCAAAATATAGTAAAATTGACATCTCCAGAGTAAAAATGTAAAAAATTATTGTTTAGGGGCAACATAAAACCTTAGTTTGATAACGATATGGCGCTACTCATAAAAAAGAAATAGGAGAGAATATCCTATTTCTTTTTATTGATATAATAAAATGTAATGAATAGATCCAAAGTAATGATAATAATTAGAAGTAACAAGTGTATAAGTGCATCAGTTTTTCCGTTTAGTAAAGACTTTACAAAGAAATCCCATTCTGTTTCATAGGGAGGTTCTACCCAATTTCGTTGCAGACCTAATACCATTCCATTTATAAAATAGACAATACTTAATAGAATCCTTCCAACAAATAAGGCAGCTGTTTTTATATTCCAATCCTTTATCTTGATTACATAAAGGATTGGAAATAGTATCAGTATCCAAAAAACAATAATAAAGACTGTATTTCCCATTCTCTCCTCCTAACAAAATGATTGTATTTTTAATCTTGGCAAATTCTTAGGTTGGAGGTATGTTTCATTGTTACTGGTTAAAAACAAGGACCGTAATTCCGGCTCCTTTTCTATCCCGCAAAATAAAGGTTTGTTTTATCTCTCTGTCTCAAAAAACTCAATCCACTCTCCATCAGGACCAGCGAAGAATATGTAACGTGTTCCATCTGGTAATGTTTCGACTTCTTCTCCTAGTAAAAAGGTTACTGTGTGTTTCTTTAGTCTTGTGATTTCTTCTTCTAATGAATCTACCTTAAAGCAAATGTGATGTACTTTTCCTTCTGCCGGAAGAGAAGAATTGTAGCCTTCAATTAATTCAAGTATCGTTTCCTTCGATTCTTCTACACCTAAAAAAGCGAGTTTTAAGTCTGGGTTTGGGTGTCCCATTCGCTTAATGAGCTGTAAGCCAACTACTTTTTCATAAAAAGTAATAGATGTTTCTAAGTTTGCAACCATAAGTCCTACGTGTTCAATTCTTCTAACTGGCATGTAGATTCCTTCTTTCTGAAAATTATATACAATATATTATTGAAAATTAAGAAAATAAGCAAGATAAAAACCTTACAAATTTAAGCGTGTTGTATGGTATAGTGAGAAAGTATGTTTGGGGAGAAGGAAGGAGATTATACGATGAATATACCTACTCAAACTCCTTCATTATCGGAAACGATGAAAGAGTGGCATTATGCATTAGCATATGAAATTAAACATTGGAAAACGATAGGTGGTAGTAAAATTTCTATCATGAACGGTCGTTTTTTATATACAGATTATGAGAATACAGTGTATGTATTTCAGCTTATTTCGGAAGTAAGTTTACCTGAAGGTTCACCAATTCGAATTGAGTTCGATGGTGAGGAAGCGACAGGAGAAGTATTATCTGTACATGGATTAGAAATAGAATTGAAATTAAATGATTATATACAAGGTGAAATAAGAGAAGCGGTTTTATACAGTGAACCGTGGCAACTTTTAGAGCAACTGCAAGAGCGATTGAAAGAAGCACGTAAAGATAAGCTAAAACGTAATCGTATAAAGCGTCTCGTTGATGGGACGAGCAGTCCGAAGCATATTGAGAAGATGAAAAATCCGAAAAATGAACTAGCATATCGTTCGTTTTACAATCCGACAACGTACGTATGGGGACCGCCTGGAACAGGGAAGTCGTACAATTTATCACGTATTATTTCGGCTCATTACCAAAAAGGAAAATCGGTACTTGTGTTAGCTCATAGTAATGCGGCAGTGGACGTATTAATGAGCGAAGTAACGAAACAAATTGAGAAGAAAAAGAAATGGACACCTGGCGAAATTGTTCGTTACGGTTATAGTCAACATGAACATATACGAAATCATGAAACATTACTTACGTCGAAGCTAGTTGAAACGACGAACGGATCTTGGGGAGAAGAAAGACTCTATTTAGAAGAAACACGACAAGATCTTCGTGAAAAGATTTTATCATATAAAGCGACTTCTGCTGATAAGAAGCGTATACAAGAGATTGAAAGTGATCTTCGAAAGCAAAAAGCGAAAATTAAAGAAGTAGAAAAAGAATATATTGAAAATGCGAAAGTAATTGGTGCAACTCTATCAAAATGTGCAATTGATGCGCTAATTTATGAGCGTACATTTGATTTAGTTGTCGTAGATGAAGTGAGTATGGCGTTCGTTCCGCAAATCGCATTAGCTGCTTCACTTGGAAAACGTATCGTTGTTTGTGGCGACTTTTTACAATTACCTCCAATTGCGATGGCGAACCATGAACTTGTTCGCAAATGGCTTGGGGAAGATATGTTTTACCATGCTGGGATTGTTGAGTCTGTTAATAAATCAGAAGCACATCCGAACCTATTTATGTTGCAGGAACAAAGACGTATGCATGCGGATATATCGAAGTTTACGAATTCGTTTATTTATAAAAATAGAGTATACGATCATCCGTCTGTTTCAGAGCGTAAAGAACTTGCGCAATTGCAGCCGTTCGCAAATGAAGCGAGTGTTTTATTTGATACGAGCCAAATGGGAGCTTTTTCGTTAAAAGATGCGGCTTCTGGTTCACGTTTTAACATTATGTCTGGTTTAGTAGCGATGCAAATGATGTTAATCGGATTGTTAGACGGTGTTCAGTCGATTGGTGTTGTGACACCTTACAGGGCGCAGTCACGCTTTTTATCAACGTGTATTAGAGAAATGTTGCAGAGAACGAAATATCAAAACATACCAGTTTTAGCGGCGACAGTTCATAAGTTCCAAGGTTCTGAAAGAGATATGATGATCTTTGATACGGTTGACAGTTATCCGCAAGAACGACCTGGCGTATTATTCTTTGATCACAAAAACCATCGCCTCGTCAATGTAGCAGTGACAAGAGCGAGAGGGAAGTTCATTCAATTATCAGATTGCCATTATATGCGTAAAAACCTTTCGAGAAAACAAGCGTTATCACAATTAACAGCTCATATAGAACGTCATGGAGATGTGTATGATCGCACGACATCAAGACAATTGTGGGAACGGAAAATTTCGAAACGTTTACGCTGGTTTATGGAAATGAATCTTGAAGAGCCGAAAGGGTTATTAAAAGATATTTTAGCCGCAAAACGAAAAATTATTATTTCACTTCCAAGTACAAAACAAGTGGATAAGCGAGTATGGCAAGCGTTAATGCGTACAAATGCACAGATAACAGTTTATAGTGATGGACCAGTTCCACTGAAAAATGTAAAGTTACAAAGACAAAATAAAGCATTCCCGTTTATCGTAATTGATGATGAAATCTTCTGGGCAGGCGCACCGCTTACATCTCAAATGATGTTTGAAGGTAGTACAGAATTTCCGTACGTATGTGCCAGACTGCAAGCGCCAGAAACAATTGGTGTATTAAAAGGATTTTTAGATATTCGGTAAATTCGGATAGGAATTCCTTGACTTTTATTTGGAATGAACTTAGAATGAATGTAATTTAATATAATTTTATGAAAATTCTTATCACGAGAGGTGGAGGGACTGGCCCTATGATACCTCGGCAGCGGATTCGTTATGAATACTGTGCCAATTCCAGCAAGGTAACTTGAAAGATAAGAAAGAAGCTCATTTTGATTGTATATACAGAAGCCTCTTTCTATCTTTTAGAAAGAGGCTTTTTTACGTGAAAATAAAAGGAGGAAGAACAATGGGAGCGACAGGAGTAACGTCACAAAGAAAAACAATTGAAGAGAGTATCGAAAGAAATAAGGAAAAGTACATAGAAACAAGTCATGATATTCATGCGAATCCGGAGATTGGAAACCAAGAGTTTTACGCATCCAGAACGTTAAGCTTATTACTAGGTAGTGCAGGATTTCAGCTGCAACACAATATAGCTGGACATGAAACAGGTTTTATTGCGCGAAAAAGTTCAGGAAAACAAGGACCAGTCATTGCATTTTTAGCGGAGTATGACGCTTTACCAGGACTAGGTCATGCGTGTGGTCACAATTTAATTGGCACAATTAGCGTTGCAGCAGCAATCGCATTATCAGAAACGCTTGAAGAAATTGGCGGGGAAGTTGTCGTGTTTGGTACACCAGCAGAAGAAGGCGGGCCAAATGGTAGCGCGAAATCAAGTTATGTAAAGGCAGGTTTATTTAAAGACATTGATGCGGCGCTTATGATTCATCCGAGCGCAAAGACAGCGACAACGAGTCCTTCATTAGCAGTCGATCCACTTGATTTTCATTTTTACGGAAAAACAGCTCACGCTGCAGCCTCACCAGAAGAAGGGATTAATGCATTAGATGCGGTTATTCAGCTTTATAACAGTATTAACGCACTTCGCCAACAACTTCCGTCAGACGTGAAAATTCATGGCGTTATTACAGAAGGCGGAAAAGCACCTAACATTATTCCTGACTACGCCGCGGCAAGGTTCTTCATCCGCGCAGCAACGCGAAAAAGATGTGCAGAAGTAACAGAAAAAGTAAGAAACATTGCTGAGGGAGCAGCGTTAGCAACAGGTGCAAAAGTAAAAATTCATCAATTCCAAAATGAAATCGATGAATTACTCGTAACAAAAACATATAACGATATCGTAGCGGAAGAATTAGAACTATTAGGTGAAGAGGTAAATCGTAAAGAAAGAGTAGGGATCGGTTCAACCGACGCAGGAAACGTAAGTCAAGTCGTACCGACAATTCATCCGTACATTAAAATCGGACCAGATGACTTAATTGCACATACGAATGAATTTAGAGAAGCAGCACGTTCAGAACTTGGAGATAAAGCATTAATTACATCGGCAAAAGCATTAGCAAATACGGCGTATCGATTAATTACGGAAGAAGGGTTGTTAGAGAAGGTGAAGGAGGAGTTTAGAGAGGTGCAGAGGAATCAAGGGTAAGGGATTAAGGTGCTTTTTTCGAATAGCAATCGAATTAATAAGTAGAGATATAAAAAGAACATTGAAAAATCAATGTTCTTTTTTGTTTGCTAGTCATTGATTTTGTTGGTTTTTCTCAAGAAAGAGAAAATTTTACTGTTAGTGAGGATAATAATACGTATCCCTTTATTAGAATGACAATTTCTCCTCGAACTCACTCTTTAAAACAATTAAAGGAGATGATAATCCGAATTGCATTAACGAGTCTAAAAACGCAGCGAGGGAATCCATCGAATCGCTCATGACCTTCATCATATAATTAAATTCCCCGCTAATTCGATATAAATCAGTTACTTCAGGAGCGGCATTACAATATTGGATGAAATCAGAGCATTGGCTCGTTTTAAACATGATGAATGCTTGAATGTTTTTATTAATTTTGGAAGGCTCAAATTTCGTTCGGTAAGC
Organism: Bacillus sp. D48C; assembly: GCF_053345735.1. NCBI lineage: Bacteria > Bacillati > Bacillota > Bacilli > Caryophanales > Bacillaceae > Bacillus > Bacillus sp. D48C. Next base: position 545,161 of record NZ_JBKFAQ010000002.1, on the reverse strand, counting down.
CGCTATAACTCCTTGATCTTCAAGTTTATTAATACGCTCTTTTACAGCAGGTTGCGTCATGGATATAATTCGTCCTATTTCTGAAACAGAAATTCTCGCATTTTCATACAACAAGTTCATAATCTTATGATCGATTTCATCCAGTTTTACTGTGTTTTGCATTGTGTAGTCTCCTTATTTTATTTTCTAAAGTAAAACGTAAGTTATAACTATAATATCATAAGTGAACGAACTGAATTACTTATAAATCTATATTTAAAATTATCGGTGTTTGCATGAAAATATAAGTGTTGGATTTTTTAAACGGAAATTTAGAAAGGATGGAAAAAATGAAGAATCTTGATGGGAAAGTAGCGTTAGTAACAGGGGCGAGTCGCGGTATTGGTCGTGCGATTGCGATGAGATTGGCAAACGACGGTGCATTAGTTGTGATTCACTACGGACGAAATAAGGCAGCTGCAGATGAAACAATTAGTGAGATTGAATCTAATGGAGGAAAAGCATTCTTAATTGAAGCAGAACTCAATTCAATTGATGGTGTCAAGAAGCTAGTAGAACAATTGAAGAATGAATTACAAGTAAGGGTTGGTACATCAGAGATTGATATTTTAGTAAACAATGCAGGGATAGGTACACAAGGAACGATTGAAAATACGACAGAAGAAGTTTTTGATGAAATTATGTCTGTAAATATTAAGGCACCGTTCTTCTTAATTCAGCAAACATTGCCGTTACTACGAGCAGAGGGGCGTATTATTAACATTTCATCAGCTGAAGTACGACTTGGTTTTACAGGCTCAATTGCATACGGCTTAAGTAAAGGTGCATTAAATACGATGACACTTCCTCTAGCTAAACATCTCGGAGAAAGAGGTATAACAGTGAATACAATTATGCCTGGATATACGAAGACAGATATTAATGCAAAATTGCTAGATGATCCGGAAATACGAAGTTTTGCTACGAATTCATCTGTGTTCGAACGAATAGGGCAAGTTGAAGATATTGCAGATGCAGTAGCATTCCTTGCTTCTGCTGATAGCCGCTGGATAACAGGGCAGATTTTAGATGTTTCTGGAGGGTTTTGTTTATAGGGGCACTACTCCATACCCATCAAGCTAATCAAGTAAATTACTAGATATGAAACGATCCTTGTTTCATATCTGGTAATTTATAGAAAGATAGGCATGCTAAAGAAGTCTATTAAAACGTGATTTTTTGGCTAGGCAACTTGAATAAGGGGGCATTTCTTTTTCTTAAGTTGATGGGTATGTATGGTGACCTCTATTAGACGATAGTGAATTAACAATTTCGGGGTTCAGTTCAACTTTATTCAAAATAAGATTTTTTTTGCAGTAAAATCAATGTTAGTGGAACTTTTTTAAACAAACTTTTTTCTAAATTAACATAAATACTTGTAATATTTAAATTAGTACTATATAGTTCTAGTTATGACAAAGGTAAAATTAATGAATCAAAAACGTGTGATTGAAGTAGCTGCAACATTATTTTTAGAAAAAGGGTTTGCTTATACAAGTATGGATGAATTAGTACGTGTAAGCAAAGTTTCAAAGTCTAATGTGTATTATCACTTTTCTAATAAGGAAGTATTATTAGAAGGGGTCGTTGATTATTGGATTGAAATGTATCAATCTGCAATTGATGACGTACTTTCTCAGAACCAATTTTTAGTTGAAGATCGTATCCAACTGTTTTTAAAGCAATTATCACAAGGAGTTCAGTCGAGAGAGTATAAGGGGAGCTGTCCATTTATTACTCTTTATATTCAAAGTCCTAAACAGGCCACGCAAATAAAAGAAAAAATAGGTCTTTTTTTTACAGGATTACAAAAGAAAGTTTCTCTATTACTTAAACAAGGGGTAGAGAATGGAGAATTTAGAAATACGATTCATATTGATGAGGTTGCATCACTTTTTATTACAAATCTTGAAGGAGCGTTATTTATTTCAGAAACATTGAAGGATGCAACTGTAATCACGAAAACAGCAGATCATTTTTTAAAATTGCTTCGATAAAAGAAGCATTTTTTTTAAATTAAATTAGTACTGATTAGTACTAAAAGGGGGATTTTATATGAGAACAGTATTTTTAACTGGTGGAACAGGCTTTATTGGAAAGCAATTAGTGAAAGAATTAGCCAAAGAGGATGTTAAAATTCTTCTTTTAGTAAGGTCGAAAAGTAAAGCAATACGCCTTTTTCAAGAAAGAGGAAACTTAAAAAAGGAAGTTATGGACTTTATTGAAGGTGATTTGACGAAAAAAGATTTAGGTCTAAGTGCTGAAGATAAGGAGAGGGTATTGAAAACGGATGTGATTATTCACGCAGGAGGCCCCATGGATATTCAAGCGACAAGTAAAGAGGCAGCTTCCGTATTTTTAAATGGCGCAAAACATATTAGTGAATTAGCTAAAAGTATTCATCAATTGAAGGGCTTGCAACAATTTATTCATGTTGTAGGTTATATGAGTCCCTTTGATGATAAAAATAGCAAGATTGCAATTGATGTGTTTCAAGAAGGAAATAATTATTTGAAAATAAAAAATCCATATGAGAGAACAAAATTTTTAGCAGATCTTTATATCCGTCAGCAGGCATCAGCAGTAGGTTATCCGCTTTCTGTAATTAATCCGCCAACTGTAGTCGGTAGTAGTAAAACAGGGAGTACAGAGCAGATAGCAGGATTAGGTTTGCTTGTGATGAGTATGCGAAGAGGGCTCATGCCAATGATTCCTGGAGGTAAGGGATATAGGTTACCACTTATTTCAAACGATGAGCTTGCGAAGTTTATTGTGCAGGTTTTCAGATTAGAGCAACCGACTATTCAAACATATACACTTGTTGAAGACAAACAGCACGATCAGAACATTGCTGAGTTATTAAGTATTATGTCAGAAAGTATGAATATGAGGGCACCAAAAATCTCTGTCCCAATGCCACTTATGAAAGCAATTATGAATAGTGGAGTAAGTAAAATAACAAAAATTCCTTCTGATGGACTGAATTTTATTACAAAACGAAAATTTTCAAATGTTTCAGCGAAAAAAATTATGGGAGGAGATTGGTTTAAGGAGACGAGTGTAATGAAATTTTTCCCTGCCGTAGTAGCTGATCTGGATTATCGAATGATGTATCAATATGGCCAGCATAATCATGTATTTAAACGAACATTATGCGATAACAATACCCTTTACCAATTACAAGGAGAGGGTAAACCGTTTATTTTATTACATGGTTTATTGAGTGATGGAGAGGATTTATTTCCTTTAGCACAAGAGCTTCATGAAAAAACTGGTCAACCTGTATGGATTTTGGATCTTCCAGGTTTGGGACGTTCTCCTTTTAAACAAGAGAAAAATCTTCTAGCTATCTATTTGAATGTAGTGAAAAAGTTATTGGAGAAAGCTACGAATGGTGCACATCTAATTGGCCATTCATTCGGTGCATTTATTCTTCTGGAAGCATTGGTACAAGAGTACATAGATAAGAAGTATTCAATTACGTTACTTCAGCCACCTGTTGCTAAAAAAAATGCTAAATTGCTAAATGTTCCCCAATTTATAAACAAATGGACATTAAAATTGGCAACTCCTAATTTGATAGGGCGTTATTTATTAAATAATGGTTTGTTTGAAAGTATGGAGAGCATCCCTGAACATTATATCGAAAAAGTAAGTAACAGTTTTACTTCTCCTAGAATTTTAAATACTACGGTTCAGCTTAACAGTTTACTACTGAAAAAAGATCAAGGTGATTTCAAGGAAGTAACAAAGTATAATCTTCACATTATTTTGGGGGATTATGACAGAGGTTATTCTGCTCCATCGTATCTTGGTAAGGTTGATTTTGTTCCATATGGCCATCATTTTCCTCTTAGCCATCCGAGTGAAACGGCAAGATTAGTAATGAAAAATAGTAATACTAGCAGATGAGAGTTTGGGATAAATAAAAAGTGTGTAGTAAAATCGTTGTGTTTTTGAAATAAAATCGTACTGTGTGGGGGCCCACCCCATCACTATCAGACTAAGAAACGCAAATACCTCAAAACGAAAAAATGAGCATTTTATTACAAGATAGTACAAAATTTCGTTCTGGGGGTGCTATAAAATTTTAGCTTGATGGCGATGTGGTGCTACCCCATCGCTATCAAGCTAAGCTTATGCAAAATCAATTTTAGACGAGATTGTTTCTTTTTTCTAAAGGGCAAGTGTAGGTGATTGAAAGATTTGCATACGAAATAAACCCTAACGGGTTTCACTTTTTTGAATTAAGCGGCTTGATTATCAGACAGGGTACAATTGTAAACGACACCTAATATATCAAAGACCGTTTTTTTCTCATATCGATGAGATTTCCGCCCGTTTTGCTGTAGGAGGTTGAACAGGCGAAGTAACACCCTTGATAGCTCTTGGGTGTTTTTTTGTATAGTTTGGAATAGAAGAAGAAAATAGTCTTTAATCATATATATGGCTTTATACTCACTAAGCTCTCGTTTTTTCTTCATGAGGAGCAATTGGCGCATTTGAAACATGATAGAAGAACAGAGTAGAATGGCAATCAATTGACCATATAAATGGCACTCCAATCGTTCTGATTTTATCTTTTTACAATGATGAATTTGAAAGAATGACTTCCACGTTTTAAATAAAATTTCGATTTGCCAACGCAAAGAATACCAGTCATGTACCTGTCCCATCGGGACAATATCTGTAGGGGTGTTTGTCATATATACATTGATACCACTGAGTCGTTTACTACGAGGAGAATACTTCATTCCTTTCTTTTTTTCTCTTACAGCTTGATCTTGTAATCGTTTTTGTTGTTGTTCTTTTGTTAGTCGATGAACAATCACACGAGTTGGGACTTTATCAGTCATTCCTACATAAGCGTTGGATATTTCACATGTTTGTTCTGGTTGAAGAGAGTTCATTAAAACCTCCATATCTATCTGGATATACTCTGTACTTTTCTTGATTCTTCCATCTTGAAAATAATCAGGGTTAGGGTTCTTTTGATAAATACGTGTATTCGATTTGATACGTGAGATATAATAAGCCTTTTTATCTTGTATATGTTGAAGATCTTTCAAATGAAAATAACCTAAATCTCGGATACATAAATCATTCGCTGACACATTTGGGACACACAGAGAACCGTAGGTTCGATCATGTTGTTTACCTGGACCAGTATGAATATGTAGGAACTGTCCACTTAACAAATCATACTCAAGTTGAATTTTTATCCCAGCTGTATGGCTGCATCCTCCTGCACCTGGATAAACGAATGTAAAGGGATCTGGGAGTTGAAATGCGGTTGAATCTAAAATACGAATACGCTTGAAAACAGAATTGTATGGAGAAGAAATCGGAATAGATGAGGCCAGTTTTTGGGTTAGTAGTTCAGCTAATAGGTGTTGTAAAAATTGGACAGCCGCTTGATTAAATCGTTGATTCAGCCCCTCAGGACTGATGAGCACTTCTGTTGATGCTTCCAAGCAGCTAGATAACTGAGTTAAAGAAGTCGTAGCGACATTTTGGCTCATCCATACACATAAAGCGACTAAATCTTTTTCTTGGTATTTACTGGTTCGTTGTACAAAACCAACATCTCTAGCAAGATCTCGCAAGATATTTGGAGATAAAAAGCTTTGAATCTCTTGAGCAAATAGTTGTAATTCGTTAGACACAGAAACAGACATAAAAAACGCCATCCTTTCCTATGATTCTACAGAAAGAATAGCGTATTTTTTCGTTATTTTATAGTAAAATAGGTCTCATGGTATGAATGTACAATTTAGATATTTGCCCAATGAACCATATGCTTTTAGAACTGAGAAAGACCTTGAAATAAATAAGTTATATATTTTAAGACAGTAATGTTCCAAGCAGTATAGATGGGAACGTCAAGAACTTAAATGATTTAAGATTCACACTATATAAAAGTTGAAGTATACGACTAAGGAAAGAGTGCTTTGCAGTGTGCTGCATATTCAAGAATTAATCTTACGTAGGGAGTGCTTATATGAAAAGCATGAAAAATGTAATATTGCTAGTAGTATGTTTCATATTTTTAAGTGGTTGTAATCAAGTTAATGAAGATGAGGTACAAAAATATATAAAAGAAAAACACGGAATCGATGTTGTTGTAACACATATGAGCCCTTTAAATGAAAATAATATGGGACATGCATACCATACTGTGCAAGTAAAGAATAATAAAAATATTCAATTTCGAGTAGAGGTAGATGGTCTCTTCTATTCATCCATAAAAAGTGATGAATACAAATATGGAAAAAAAACATATGAGGCATATCAGAAATTCCAACCAACTCTAGAAGAAATAAAAAAGTTAGGGTACGTGGAAACTAAAACTGATAACACTCTTCAATATTTGTCAGAGGATAGAAGATCAGATGAAGGAAAACCAACTAATGAATTATTATTAACTTTGCAGATGAGTAACGAGATTGATTTTAGCCAATTTGAATCAGTAGAATTAGATCGTTTATATACTCTATTTCAACTCATCCAGAAAAATAATAAAAAGATAACAGAACTTGAAATTAAGGATTATAATGGAAAATCTTTAGGTGGACCTTTTAAAAATGTGCAAAAAATGATAACAAAAGAAGAGCTGTTATTAACAATGAAAAAAACGATGAACAATACCATAGACATTTATTTGGAAAATTGGATTAAAAATCATACAAAAATAGAAGAGAGATTAATTGCAATTCAAAACAATCGTTTTGAATTACAAGGTATTACTTATGCGAATTTGGAATATATGGATATCCGAGGATATAAGGTGAATTTAATTATTAATACCGGTAGTAATGAATTTGAAAATAATCCCCTTGTAATTAAAGATTTAATCAAGGTAACCACAATCCTTAAAGAAGAACTATATAATAAAAAATTTCAGATATATTTACAAACTAAGAATGGAACAAGATATACACCTTGGTTATCATCAGAAGAAATTAAAAAAGCTATTAACATCGAAGAACTTGTAAAAGAGCGATATCCTAAGAATTAAATTTAAAGTACTGTTGCTGTTTGTTATTTGATGGGAAAGCATGATATTTCGATTTGTTCCGCCAGCTTGCAAATTAGGGTTCAGTTGTAAAGTTTATTAACAGGTAGAAAGTTAGAATAAGTATAGTCGAATCTGATTGAAGAGGAAGTACGACATCATCTTAAATTAGGGGTACAGACACATCGCCATCAAGTTAAAAAACTAATTATCCCCCAAAACGCAAAACACGAGCTTAATTCACATAAACAACTGTAGAGAGATAAAAATTTCGTTATGGGGGTACTTTAAAATCTTAACTTGATGGGCATGGGGTCCCGCCCCATGCCCATCAAGCTAAGATTATATAAATTTAATTTCACGTGAGATTTTTTCTTTTTTTTAAAATCCAGTGTAAGTTCTTTAAAGATGTGCATACCAAATAAACCCGAACGGGTTTCAATTTTTTGGATTACGCTACATGATTGTGTGACATAGAAAAGTTGTATACGACACCTAAGACATCAAAGACTGTTTTCTTCTCATACCTATGGGATTTTCGTCCGTTTTTCTGTAAGAGATTAAATAGCCGAGACAATATCTTTGTTAATTCTTGTGTCTCTTTTTGTAGAGATTGATAAATAAGTGGAAAATAATCTTTTATCATATAAATCGCTTTATATTCGCTTAATTCTCGTTTCTTCTTGATGAGGAGTAATCGGCGCATTTGAAACATGGTGGAGGAACAAAGAAGGATGCTAATTAATTGTCCGTATAAGTGAGATTCTAGTCGTTCTAATTTTATAGAATTACAATGATGAATACGAAAAAATGATTTCCAAGTTTTAAAGATAAGTTCAACTTGCCATCGTAAGGAATAAAAATCGTATACTTGTTCTTTTGGCAGATATTCCAAAGGAATATTTGTAATGTAAAAGTTAATTGCACTAAGTCGCTTACTGCGTTCTTTATAGGTAATTTGTTTTTTATGTTCTTTAGATGCTAAATCTTTTTGTCTACGTTTCATTTGCGTTTCAGTTAATTTGTACAGAATTAGTCTTGCAGGAAGTTTTTGATACATCCCAATATAAATCTCAGGAATTTCATATGTTTCACCGGACTGTAATTGGTCAATGAATTGCTCCATATCTAGTTGGATGTATTCAGATTGCTTTTTTATTGTTCCGTTTTGAAAGTATTCAGGTTCTCTATTCTTCCTATATATACGTGTATTGAGCTTTAATCGTGAAATAAAATAAGCACCACACTCGTCTATCGTTTGTAAATCTCTTAAATCGAAATATCCTAGATCACGTATACATACATCGTGCGGTTGAAGAGACGTTAAGCAAGTAGAACCATAAATTTTATCGTTTTGCTTTCCCGAACCTACATGAACATGTAAAAATTGACCACTAAGCAAATCGTACTCTAATTGAATTTTCACACCAGCACTATGACCACTACCTCCTGAACCTTGATATCTAGAAGCAAATTTATCTGGAACCTGAAAATGTGTAGAATCCAATACACGAATACTACGAAAATAGTTTGTATACAAAGTTGGAATCTTACTAGAAGAGCAAAATTGTTGGTGAAGTAAATGTGCTAAGAGTTGTTGTAAAAACTGCACAGCTTGTAAATTAAAGCGTTGATTCAATCCTTCTGGACTCATAGAAATACCGGTGTTAGCTTCTAATCGACTGCATAGTTGTGTCAATGAAGTATGGGCTATGTTTTGACTTAACCAAATACATAAGGCCACTAAATCTTGTGCGCGGTATTTACTTTTTCGTTTAACAAATCCTACATTTTTAGCTAATCTCTCTAGAGCATCAGGTGACATATATCGTTTTAACTCTTGAGAAAACAATTCTAGTTCATCAAAAATTGATAAGTTCATATCAAAAACGCCATCCTTCCTGTATATTTTTACAAATAGAATAGCGTTTTTTTCATTTTATAGATACAAATTTATAAAGTTTGTTTGTATAGGAACATGCTTGTGTTGGTTTAAAATAAAGTTCGATAATCTATAAAGAGTCTAATCATTTATAATAAGGATTGATAATTTTTAATTTGTTTATAAAAAAGTATATTTTGTAGAGTATTTCTTCGCTCCACAATCTGGCCATATTGTGAAAGATTTTTTCTAAATAGAATTGGATATTTATGTTAAAATAGATGAGGTTGTGAAAAAATATAATTAAACTATAGGGCAGTATGAAGAAGGAGAAAAAGTTAATGTCAAAAAATTATGTGCACCATCTATGTATCCAAACTAATACATATTCAGAAACCTTGACATTTTATACAAAAGCGTTGAGTTTTATAATTGTCCAAGAGTCACCAAATTTTCACAGACGTGCATTTAATACCTGGTTGAAGTTAGGTGCGTTTTATATCGAATTACAAACGGGTAAGCAGGGGGAGGAGCTACCCGTAACCAATTCAAATAGTGAAGGGCTTGTCCATTTCTGTTTGTGGGTAGAAAATCTTCAGCAAGAGGTTGAACGATTAAAAGAATTGAACACCCATTTTGTTTTGAAAAATGGTGAGATTATATATCAAATAGAAAATGGTTACTTATGTAAGTTGAAAGCGCCTGAAGGAACAATTGTGGAATTACGTGATAACAAAGGAATTTAAACTTTATAAACTTATATGAAAACGAGCTGAAAAGCAAATAAATAGTAGTACTATGTTAGTTGTTAGTATATCGATTGTTATAGAAGAGGGAATATTACGAATATTATTTGTGGACAAAAAAGGAAGGCTCTTTAATTTGGAGGACCTTCCTTTTTAAAAATTTATTTTGAACACGCAAATAAGAAAATGCCTTAAATAATTAGGATTCTTTTTGTATACCTTTAACTGGAATATTTAACTGGATTTTACGATTAGTTATATAAACTCCGATAAGTATAAAAACTAATCCAATGATTAATCTCCAACTGATATTTTCATTTAAAAGAATATATCCCCAAAAAATAGCTGATACTGGAACTAAGTATGTGGATATGGATGCGAAGTTAGGGCCCCCTTTTTGAATTAAGTAAAAGTAAAGTAAATAAGCTATACCTGATCCAAATGTACCTATTCCAATTAATGCGCCTATATGATGCCAGGATATTTTAGTTAAAATTTGAATTGGTTCTTCTAAAAATAGAACTATGCCACCACTACATATACTACCAACTAATAATGTACCTAAAGAAATTTGGAACATGGACATCTCTTTAAGATAACGCTTTGTTATATGAGTTGCTAAACCATAGCAAAAAGTTGCTATCAACATTGCGACGAAATTTAATGAATCAACTGAAAAAACATTTGATAAATGTATATCTGAGAGTATTAAAATACCTACGAATCCAATAAATAGACCTATAATTTGGTTGCGATTGGAATGTATACCAAATAATAAGATTCCTAAAACCATTGTCCATAATGGTTGGGTTGCATTTAAAACAGAAGCTAAATTACTAGTCATTTTTTGTTCACTAAAACAAATAAGTGTCCATGGAATTAAAGTATTTAGTATTCCGACAGCAAACAAAGGTATAAAAAAGATGTTTCCTCTAAAAGATTTGCGAAAAAATGGTATAAGTGCAATAAGTGTTATAGCTCCAAAAGTTGACCGTAAAAATGCTACTACTAAAGGATTGAAATCCGTAACTAAAATCTTAAAAAAATAGAAAGATCCTCCCCAAATAAGGCTTAACATAATGAGTGCAAAGTATAATTTACGTGACATTTTTCTCCCTCTTTACTTATTGATATTTATAGTTTTTTATCACTAGTGCCGTATTAAAAGAAATCGAACCAAAAATTTGTTTATAATAACTGTACCACCTAGTTTGTTAAGTAATTTAGTAGTTACTGTAATGGTTTGCTCCGATATTCGATAATGGTTAACCATATTCCACTCAAAGCAATGAAAAAAGCTAGGATACTAAACGGCACAGTATAACTATGGAAATAGTCAACAAATATACCAAACAACGTAGGTGCAAGTACAATAGCAAATTGATTCAATGTTAAAGCGAAACTAACAGTTAAACCAATAAATTGCGGATCTGATCTTTCCGATACGAAAACGATAAATAAACTAAACCAACCGATAGCAAAGAAACCAAAAAAGAAGCACAAGATTACAAGTATCCCAAAAATCATATAAGTCATGACATAGCTCGTACAAAGGAGCAATAAGACAGTCATAACAATAGTTATTTGTAATGGAATGATGCGATTTCCTTTAAATATGTTATCACTAGCCCATGCTAAAAGGATCCTCCCAAACATTCCACCTATCAATACTATACTTAATAATGTTCCAGCATGATGAAGACTTGTATGAACTTCATTTGTAAGATAACTCATTAGGTGGGAAACGAGCACCATCTGTAACGACATCATTGATATTCCAATTAAAAAGATAGGATAGAGAGAATAGTTTCTTTGTATCTTCTTTAACTTTGTAAAGAAGGAAACCGCTTCTGTTTTTTGAATGCTCGAATGCTCCTCACGATAAAATAGAATAAACAATACCCCCCCACTAATAGCTACAATTGCTTGCACAAGTATTACAGATGGAAGGCCATATTCATAAAAAAAGAAAGGGAGTGTACTAGAAGCTAAAGCACCTCCGATGGGAATTCCAGTTTGACGAATCCCCATTGCAAGTCCTCTGCGCTGAGGAGGAAACCACTTTACAATAGCTTTACTGCCCCCAGGTTGTGCCGTTCCATACCAAATCCCTACAAATAGTAAAATAGCAACTACATATGTATAATTGGTGACTGGATAGGCAAACAACATACTCGCTCCAAGTAAGACAGAACCTCCTCCTACAATCCATCTCTCGCCATGTCGGTCCATTAGGTTTCCAAACAATAACATTGAGAAGATAGGTCCAATATTGACAACTGATACAAGTAATCCTATTTGAAATTGAGATATGTGATGTACTTGCTGCCATAAAGAAGCTAAAGGACCAATCCCGTATGTAACAAACGTGGCACATGTTTGTGAAATAGTTGCAATCAATAAGACAATCCATTTGTAAGAACTAATGGGTTCATTTCTTGTTATTTGTTTCTGCATTTTATCATTTCCTCCTCTTCTCTCTTATTGTATGAATATATATGTATCAAGTAAAATGAATAATAAAGAAGGAAGTTATCAAAAAAAATGATATCACGAGAGGTGAGTTATATGGATATTAAAGATTTGACTGTATTTAAAAAGGTAGCCGAAGAAGGAAGTATATCGAAAGCAGCGAAATCACTAAGCTATGTTCAATCAAATGTGACTATGAAAATTAAACAGCTAGAAGATGAGTTAGGTGTTCCCTTATTTTACCGGAACGGAAAGGGAGTTACTTTAAATTCTAATGGTGAGATTTTGTTAACATATACTAGGAAAATTCTAGATCTAACTGAGCAATCAATCAGATTGGTACAAAGTAATCAATCTAAACCCCTTGGTACGTTGAAAATTGGATCTACTAACTCTACAGTAGCAGTCCGTTTACCTCCTCTTCTAAAAAATTATTGTGAAAAGTATCCTGAGGTTGAATTAGTACTAGAAACTCATAAAAGTACTGAACTAACTCAACTTGTGCTTGAACGTAAACTAGAAGGGGCTTTCATTGTTGAAGATGTTCATCATCCAGATTTAACTTCTTTTTTGTTTTGTCAGGAAGAACTAACGATTATTAGTTATCAACCATTACATACTTTACAAGAACTTGATAAAGTCAATATGTTAGCATTTGGGAACGGTTGTCACTATCGAAATAGAGTAGATAAGTGGTTAAAAGAAGCAGGTATTTATCCAAAGCGTGTATTAGAATTTGGGACAATTGAAGCGATTATTGGTTGTGTGAAGGCTGGCATGGGCATTGCTGTCATGGTCAAATCAATTTTGAAAGACCATGAGCAATCTTTAACCATGGCTGATTTACCTGAGCAATATTCTAAAGTACCAACTTATTTTATTATGAGAAAAGATGTACTTTTTTCGGCAGCTTTACAGAGATTTGTTGAGATGATAAAAGAAAAAACTATGTAACCTAATTTTGATTATTGAGGATGGTTTTAGTGCGGCATAAAATGTAGAACCCCACATCCATCAACTTAAGAATTTTATAACGCCCCCAAATAAGATTTTTACCCGGAAATATCAATTTTACTGTTTTTGGGGCGTTCGTTTTATGGAAACAATTTTTTAGCTTGATGGTATTGGCGGGATATCTGATTATTGAAAAATTTAAGACTCGCTACCACCACTTGAAATCGTTATAATTAAAATGTTTTCAATATTTAAATAACGGGGGCTAGAGAATGAAAATTGGAATAGTCTGTTTTGATAACTTTACTGATATAGATGTTTTTTTACCATGGGATTTATTAAATCGTGTACGTTTAGTTGGCGGTATTTCTGATTGGAACGTCCAACTATTAGGAACGGAAAAAACTCATATATCCGTATCTGGCTTACGTATTCCCATGACAGGAAGCATATCTGATATTCCTTCTGCTGACGCTGTAATATTTGGAAGTGGTAAGGGTGTACAAAATTTATATAAAAATCAAGAATATCTTAATAGTATTCATATAGATCCTCAAAGGCAATTAATAGGCTCTATGTGTTCTGGTTCACTATTACTAGGAGCTAAAAAATTATTAACTGGTAAAAAAGCAACTACATATCCATCAGTTGTAGAACAGCTAAAAGAATTTGAGGTAGACGTTATTGAACAAAGTTTCGTAAACGAAGGAAATATCTCGACTGCTGCAGGGTGTTTTGCTGCTCAAGATCTCTCAGTTTGGATTATAAGAACCCTAATTAATGAAGACATGGTTGACACTGTGTTAGAAACCGTTCAGCCAGTGGGCAAAGGTTTATATTTTTAATTTCAAATCAAGTCAAGAAATTGGGTGTTCCCCAACACGAAAAAATGAGTTGCATTCTCATAAAAAACTGTAAAATAATAAAATTTTCGTTTTGGGGGCACTTCAAAATATTAGCTTGATGGGCATGGGGTCCCGCCCCACAACCATCAACTTAAGGATTTAGACTATTTTTGAGATTAAAAGCACGTTACTATTCTCTTATGTTAATGAGAAAGGGTGACGTGCTTTTTATGAATATGCACCAAAAACAAGAGTTATCTTTATTTGCCGAAGAGTTATATCGATTTTTCTCATTTGGGGGTATTTGTTTTTCTTAGATTGATGGTAATGGGGCACTACTCTATAATAATCAAATTAAAAGTTAAATAGTTATAGAGACTCCATTACTAGGAAATATTGTAACTATTAAGTTGTAAAAAGAACCGTAGTTTTTCATTTTTGAAAAGGCGATGGTCCTTTTTACTTGTAGCAAAGATATAATGGGAGAAATTTTTTCTAAATCAAAAAACTTGATTAATAAGTTGCATAATAAACTCACTAGCGTATATACTATAAACATCAAAAAAAGTTGATGAAGGGAAGTGAACTACAGTGGCACAAGATTTTCAGCTCTATGAGAAAAAATTTAAAGCGTTGGCGGATCAGAAACGTCTAGAAATCATGTATGAACTTTGTCAGCGAGGACAGACGTGTGTATGTGATTTAACCGAAGTTTTTGAAATGACGCAATCTAAGTTGTCCTATCATTTAAAGATTTTATTAGATGCAGGTTTAATTGTAAAAGAAACAACAGGTACGTGGAGTTATTATGATTTGAATGATGCGGAAGTGAATAATTTATTATCAGAAGAATTGTGTTGTATCTTTAGAAAAACAGGAAAAGGTAGTTGTTGTTAAAATTTTGTACTATTAATCAAAAAAAATTGATTAATGACATATAAAGAGGAGGAATAAGGTATGAGATATGTTCACGTCGGTATAAACGTTACGAATTTAGAGAAATCTATTGAATTTTATGAAAAGGTATTTGGTGTATTACCAGTTAAAGTGAAATCAGATTATGCAAAATTTCTATTAGAGACGCCAGGACTTAATTTCACGCTAAACGTACGAGATGAAGTGAATGGAAATCAAGTAAATCACTTTGGTTTCCAAGTGGATACAGCTGAAGAAATTACATTACATAAAGAGCGATTAGAAAAAGAAGGTTTCTTTGCGCGTGATGAGATGGATACGACTTGTTGTTATGCAGTGCAAGATAAGTTTTGGGTAACGGATCCCGATGGTAATGAGTGGGAGTTCTTTTATACAAAAGCTGATAGTGATGTTCACAAAATAGAAGATTCATCTTGTTGCATGACTTCAAATGAGGTAGCTAAAAATTCTTGTTGTTAATAGGAGATGGAAAATAAAATGAAACGTTTATCTTTTCTAGATCGATATTTAACACTATGGATTTTTCTAGCTATGGCAGTTGGAATTGGTTTAGGGTTTGTGTTTCCTAGTGTAGTAGATGGACTGAATACATTACAAGTTGGAACGACGTCTATTCCGCTTGCTGCTGGTTTAATTGTCATGATGTATCCACCATTAGCAAAGGTTCGTTACGAGGAAATGGGCCGAGTATTTAAAGACGTAAAAGTATTGGTTTTATCTTTAGTACAAAACTGGATTATCGGACCTGTACTTATGTTTGTTTTAGCAATTATTTTTCTTCCTGATAAGCCAGAATACATGGTCGGGCTCATTATGATTGGTTTAGCACGCTGTATTGCCATGGTAATCGTTTGGAACGATCTTGCAGATGGGGATAAAGAGTATGCAGCAGGTTTAGTGGCTTTTAACTCAGTATTCCAAATGCTATTCTTCTCCGTTTATGCATACGTGTTTGTAACAGTCATTCCAGAATGGTTAGGAATTGAAGGGGCTATTGTCGATATTACAATGGTAGAAGTAGCGAAATCCGTGTTTATCTATTTGGGAATTCCTTTTATAGCAGGTATGTTGACGCGATTTGTACTCGTTAAGTTAAAAGGTAGACAGTGGTATGAAAAGGTGTTTATACCGAAGATTAGTCCACTTACATTACTTGCATTACTATTTACAATCATCGTTATGTTCTCTTTAAAAGGGGAAATGATTGTTAGCGTACCATTAGATGTAGTAAGAATAGCGATTCCGTTATTAATCTATTTTATTGTAATGTTTTTTGTTTCTTTCTTTATGGGAAGAAAAATTGGTGCAAACTATCCGGTGACGACAACGTTAGCATTTACAGCAGGTAGTAATAACTTTGAGTTAGCGATTGCTGTAGCAGTTGGTGTGTTTGGTATTCATTCGGGCGCAGCATTTGCAGCTGTTATCGGACCGTTAGTGGAAGTACCTGTAATGATTGCACTTGTAAACGTCGCTTTTTGGTTTAAGCGTAAATATTTTAATAATCAACCAGTATAATTAAAAACAAAGGCGGAAAACAACATGGAAAATAAAAAGACACTTTATTTCTTATGCACAGGAAATTCATGCCGAAGCCAAATGGCAGAAGCATGGGGCAAACAATATGTAGGGGATAAGTGGAATGTATATTCTGCAGGTATTGAAGCACATGGAGTAAATCCAAATGCTATTAAAGCGATGAAAGAAGTTAATATTGACATAACGAATCAAACATCAGATATAATTGATGTAAATATTTTAAATAACGCTGATTTAGTTGTTACCCTTTGTAGTCATGCGGATTCGGTTTGTCCTTCGACACCTCCGCACGTAAATCGTGTTCACTGGGGATTTGATGACCCGGCAGGAAAAGGGTGGTCTGAATTTCAACGTGTTCGCGATGAAATTGGAAAACGTATAAAGAGATTTTCTGAAACAGGGGAGTAAATAAAGGAAAGAGTCAATCTTCTATTGTATGATTGGCTCTTTTTTTATTGTACATAGTTATGACTGCATTGGTTCGCATAAATTACCGAAAAGCAGAGGATATTCTGTTGGGTTTATAAAGTTAGAAATGTATTTAATCATGTAGGTGTTCATAAATAATAAAGTCATATAAAAGATAATAAAGTTGCTTAGAATTAGAGGTGGTATGATGAATAATCACACTATCTTTCCCTTTTTATGTATAATTAAATAAAGGGATTTTTGGATATTGAAATAAAGGGTAGTATATTAGCGCAAGGGGGATAATGATGGATAAGTTGTTACAAGAAATCATAAATTGGTTAAAGATGAGAGATGAACAAATTGTTATCGGTATTTCAGGACATGGTGCAGCTGGAAAAACAACGTTTACTAATAGACTCGTAAACCTACTAAATCAAAATGAAGTAAATTATATTAATACAGATCCTTACATTGTTAGTTCGGATATCCGTAAGCATGCAGTGATTCACTATACATATCAAAATGAAAATCATCGTTATAAAATGACAGCTTGTCATCCAGCTGCGCACCATTTGGCAGCTTTAGAAAGAGATATTCATATGGTTAGAGCTGGGATAGATTTTTATACGATAGATACGCATTATATGAAAAGCAAGTTGATTTCTTCGGAAAATAAAGTAACGATTGTGGAAGGAATGAGCGCCGCATTTATTAATCCTGATTTATTTGATTTGAAAATTTATTTTTATACAGATGGCGAAACGGAACTAATAAGAAGATCAAGCCGGGATATAGCTGAAAGGGGAGCCGATATAAATTATTTAAGGCAGTCTCATGAAGAACGCCGGATTCAATATGAAGTATTTATGCATTCGTATAGTCAGCGTTTTGATATCATTATCAAAACCTCTGATGAAACAATATGTATAGAAAAAAATACATTTGAGTTTTATAAAGTTTAAATGAAAATCCTTAATTTGTTAATTGCATTATAACGGTTATTTTTTCTTATTTAGTACTTGTATTAAACAAATGTATTATTTAATCAATAATACATTCACTATGAAATAACTAGATTTTTAAAAAGATTTAGTAGCCTTCTTTCATCTACATAGATAGAAGGCTATTGTAATTTTGGCGACAAAATTACATAACTTTATTATTACTCCACAGTAGGATAGAATTCTTTATTTGAATACATTAGGTGTATCTTAAAAATCCTCACTTTAAAAGGTTTTTATTCGGAAGTACAAGAATGAATTTTTGCATGAAAGGGGAATAGGGTGAAACGTATAATAAGAAATGTAGTAATAAATTATTTTAAAGAAATTCATTCACTAATAGTGGAAGAAGAATTACATAAGAACAGTTGGCATACCGATCTACACTATAAAATTATCGTAAATGGAGATCGGTATTCCGCACGGTTTATCAATAGCGATCGAACAATCAATCCAGCTTTTGGGCCGTTATCAAATGAACAATTGAAAGAGCAAGTACGATTTACGTATTATTTACGAGAGCATGGAATCCCATTTATGCAGATTAAGGAGAATCAGGCGGGAGGGTCATTTACATTTGTTACTTGGAATGATGAACAGTACCGGTTTGTATTGTCTACTTGGATTGAAGGGGAGCATGTTACTCATTGTACAGAAACAATGGCAGAGATTTTTGGAAAGGAAGCAAGAAATATACATGATATTTCTAGTACATTTCAAAGCTCGACTTTTCAAAAGAAATCGCATTTAGATGGATATGGTGAGTTTATAAAGCTATTAGAAAATAAAGGTGGTACATGTAAGGAATTGCGGGGGTATATAGAGCTCGCTAAGTGTCATATAGAATGTGCACATACGAATAGTTTGGAGTTTATTGTACAAACTGATTTAAATCCTTTGAATGTTTTATGGGGATTAAGTCAAAAGGTAAAAGGAATTGTGGATTTTGAATCTATTAGTTATGTTGACCGCGTTGAAGGGTTAGCCTTTTTAGTAAAGTGGTATTCTCGAACAGAAGGAATACATTCGCATGAAGTATGTTCAAGTGTTGCTAGTTCATTTTTAGAAGGATATAAGGCTAATAATATTTTAACCTCAAACGATTATAAAAGACTGTCTTCATTATTATGGTTATCTGGTAGTTTGAATTGGAATTTTGTGAAGAAAACGCTAAATGTATTAGAAGATGCGGGGCAGCTAGAGGAACATTTTGAAGTTTATAGAGTGAGAGGAGAAAGACTATCTTCATTGTTAATTTGTAGATAACATTTATTGTCCTAATTTACGATTCAAAAAAGAAACAATATGGGGTGTCCGAAAATGAAAATACAAATTGTATTGTTTGATGGCTTCGGAGAACTTGTCTCTTTCGCGTCGTTTGAAGTACTGAAAAGAGCAATAGAAGAAGGGGCTCCGTTTACAGTTGAACTCGTATCAAGTGAACGAAAACAAGAAGTTACTACCTCGTTTGGAGTTACGGTTACACTACATGATTTTTTACGAATGGATAATCGCCCAGATTTGTTAATTGTACCTGGTGGTGGCTGGAATCATAAAGCTGAACATGGGGCACGAAAGCAAGCAGAGCTTGGAACACTGACAGAAACGATTAGAGAGATGCATAATGAAGGAACGATTGTTGCGGGAGTTTGTACAGGAGGTATGCTACTAGCAGCCTCAGGTATATTGAATGGTAAAAAGGCGACGATGCACCATTTGGCACAGGGTGAAATGAGTAAATATGGGGCAGAACTTCTTCATTACCGAATTGTAGATCAAGGCGATATTATTACTGCAAGAGGAGTTACTTCAGGAACTGATTTAGCTCTTTGGATTACGGAAAAGTTCGCAAGTTCTAAAATTGCAGCTGCTGTTGAATATAGAATGGAATATGAGAGGCGAGGTGTTGTTTGGAAGTAATTTAATTATATTTTTTGCTGCAGAGCGTATCAAATATTGTAAAAGAGAAAGAGCCAACTCATACGAGTAGGTTCTTTCATTTATATACTATATTGCTTATTTTTTCACAGTAATATCTTTTTCAAAAAATCATAAAATAGATAATATATTTTGTTCCACATTGATAATTATTTTCATTATATATTTATAAATTAGTAAAATTTAGTTTACAAATTTTCATATAGCTTATATAATTTGACTCATATAAAAAAGTTTCCTTAAGGAAACTTAAGCGCGGGTTTACATTCGCTTTATATTTTTTTGCTTAAAAGTTGCCTTTGCGCAAAATAATTATATACACGAAAAAAAGAAAGGGGAATGCATAAAAAATGGGTGAGGCTATAATTGTTAAAGATTTGTTTGTATCGTATCAAGGGAATCAAGTAGTTCAAAATGTCTCCTTCGATATTGAAAAAGGGAAGCTCGTTGGAATTATTGGTCCAAATGGAGCGGGGAAATCTACTTTAATGAAAGCTGTATTAGATTTAATCCCAAATGATAAGGGATATGTCCAAATTCTTGGAGAGGATATTCGAAGCGTTAGAAAGAGTGTTGCATATGTACCGCAAAGAAGTGATATAGATTGGGACTTTCCGATTACAGTTTTAGATGTCGTGCTAATTGGAACGTATCCATCTTTAGGTATGATGAAAAGACCGAAGAAAGAGCATCGGGATTGGGCGTTTGATTGCTTAAAAAAAGTCGGAATGGAAGAGTTTAAAAATCGCCAAATCGGTGAGTTGTCAGGTGGACAACAACAACGTGTCTTTTTGGCGAGAGCTTTAGCGCAAAAGGCGGAAATATTCTTCTTAGATGAGCCGTTTGTCGGAATTGATGTAACAAGTGAAGAGACAATCATTAAAATTCTTAGGGAACTACGTAAAGAAGGAAAAACGATTGTCGTTGTCCATCATGATTTAAGTAAAGCAGAATCGTATTTTGATAAATTACTATTAATGAATAAAAGCTTAATTCATTACGGAGAAGTACGCCAAGTATTAGAACCAACTGTTATGTCAAAAGCGTATGTGAATCAAGGAATATTGTTTAATAATGCAGCGGAGGTACATTCATCATGAAGATTGTAGAATTTATAGATGCATTAACGCAGTATAGTTTTCTGCAGAAGGCGTTATTAACTTCCGTTATGGTAGGAATTATCTGTGGTGTCATTGGATGTTTTATTATTTTACGAGGTATGGCATTAATGGGTGATGCCATTTCACATGCTGTTCTTCCAGGAGTAGCGCTTTCTTATATGATTGGAATGAACTATTTTATAGGAGCGGTTTTAACAGGTGTTATTACTGCAGTAGGAATCGGATTTGTAAGTCAAAATAGTCGTATTAAACATGATATGGCGATAGGAATTATGTTTACATCTGTTTTCGCTGTAGGGATTATTTTAATTACCTTTATGAAGAGTAGTTCTGATTTGTATCATATTTTATTCGGGAATGTCTTATCCGTTCGTTCTTCTGATATGTGGATGACACTGATTATTGGAGTGGTCATTATTGGTCTTGTAATGTTGTTTTACAAAGAATTACTCGTATCCACGTTTGATCCAACTATGGCGCAAAGCTATGGATTACCGAATAAATGGATTCATTATGGCTTAATGATTCTCCTTACAATGGTTACAGTAGCTTCACTTCAAACTGTTGGAATTATTCTAGTCGTTGCGATGCTTATTACACCAGCGGCTACAGCGTATTTATTAACAAACCGTTTATGGGTCATGATTTATTTAGCAGCAGGCATTGGTGCGCTTTCATCTGTAGTAGGGTTATATTTTAGTTTCTCTTATAATCTTGCTTCAGGTGCAACAATTGTTCTTGTCGCAACATTCTTGTTCGGATTGGCATTCTTTTTCTCACCGTCACAAGGTTTGTTTTGGAGAGCTATCAAAATTAGAAAAAATAGAGCAGAGTTGTCATAATTGATTGGAGGATAATGATGAAATTTAAAAATGTTGTATTATCGGTAATTTGTATTTTTGTATTTGCATTAACAGCGTGTTCGAGTAACACAAATGGAAAAGAAGAGGGTAATGGAAAATTAAAAGTTGTAACTACATACTCCATTATATATGATATGGTGAAGCAAATTGGTGGAGATAAAGTTGAGATTCATAGTCTTGTTCCAATCGGAGCTAACCCGCATGAATATGATCCACTACCAAAAGATGTTATGAAAATGACAGATGCAGATATGGTATTTTACAATGGGCTAAACCTAGAAGAAGGTGGAGCGTGGTTTAAAAAGCTATTAAAAACGGCAAATAAATCAGCGAAAGATGCACCGGTTTATAAAGTAAGTGAAGGTGTAGAAGCTATTTACTTAGAAACAAAAGGATTAGAAAAAGAACCAGACCCACATGCTTGGATGAATATTAAAAATGGTATTTTATACGCTGAAAATGTGAAGCAGGCATTAATTAAAGAAGATCCTAAAAATAAAGAGTTCTATACTAAAAATGCTGATGAGTATGTAGCAGAACTTCAAAAGTTACACGATGAGACAGTAAACAGAATTCATCAAATTCCTGAAGAAAAACGTTTCTTAATCTCTAGCGAAGGTGCTTTTAAATACTTTGGAAAAGCATATGACATTAAGACGGGATACATTTGGGAAATTAACTCAGAGAATCAAGGTACGCCAGATCAAATTAGAGATGTTGTAAGTTTAATTCAAACAAACAAAGTGCCAGCTTTATTTGTTGAAACAAGTGTAGATCGACGTAGTATGGAAACTGTTTCAAAAGAAACAAACGTGCCAATTGCAGGGACAATTTTTACAGACTCACTAGGTAAATCAGGTGAGGATGGAGATACTTACTTAAAAATGATGAAATGGAATATAGATACCATTATTAATGGGCTACAAAAGTAGGATTTATCTGTTTTTCAATGTAGCGTAACTATTGAATTTTTATAAAATAAGAGATGAAAGAGCTAGCTCATATGAGTTGGCTCTTTTATTTATCCCAATATTTGCGGGCGGATAAGATTTCCTCCTTAAAAATTCAGCGAATGGGAGGGAGGGCTGCCCGTAAAATCCCACTGAATATGTACTAATAATCAGTGGGGGTGACAAAACTTCTACTAATTAAAGTTTCATTTTATAATTTTTACTTTATTAAAAGTAGATTTGTTAGAAAGGATAATCATTTATTGATATAATGAATGGATGCGTGGCAGGAAATAGATAGAAAGATACTGCTAGTAATTTATACTTAAAATGTAGGGAGATTGAACAGAGTTATGGGGAATGAAAAAGAAATTAGTTCCGCTAAATTAATATGGAAGATGACGCGCCCACATACATTAACGGCGACGTTTTCTCCTGTAATTTTAGGGACAGTGGCATCACTTTATGTTGCCAAAATTGATTGGCTGTTATTTATTGCGATGATGGTTGCATGTTTAGCATTGCAAATAGCAACTAACTTATTTAATGAGTACTATGATTTTAAACGTGGATTAGATACCGCTGAATCCGTTGGCATCGGTGGCGGAATTGTCCGTCATGGATTGAAGCCAAAAAATGTGTTAACAGTTGCGCTTTTATTATATGTCGTAGCAGCTTTTATTGGCATTTATATTTGTATGAATAGTAGTTGGTGGTTAGTGGTTATTGGTTTAATTGGAATGGCGGTTGGCTATTTATATACAGGTGGTCCATTACCAATTGCGTACACTCCGTTTGGAGAATTAGTTTCTGGATTGTTAATGGGGACATGTTTTGTACTTATTGCTTTCTTTATTCAAACAAATACGATAACGATTGAAAGTGTATTGATTTCCATTCCAATTGGGATTTTAGTCGGTGCAATCAATATGTCAAATAACATCCGAGATATAGAAGAAGATATTAAAGGTGGAAGAAAGACATTAGTAATCCTCCTTGGGAGAGAAAAAGCCATAGTAACACTAGCGGTAGCCTTTTTCATTGCGTATTTATGGATTGCCGTAATTGTATTAATGGGTTATATAAGCCCTTGGGCATTAGTTATGTTCCTAGGTTTGAGAAAGCCAATCTCTGCTATTCAAAGTTTCCAAAAAGGAGCAAAGGACCCTGGGTATATGCGCATCGCAATGAAATCAACAGCAATGACAAATACGATTTTTGGCTTCTTATTATCGGCAGGATTATTAATTAGTTATCTGTTTTAGATAAAAAATCTTGTTAAATAACTTAACCCCAATTTCTCAATTTTAATATGGAGAAATTGGGGTTTTTATTTTGACTTTGTTTAATGCTAAAAACAGTTTCATTTGAAATATAAATACCAATAAATTGCAACTTCATCATTTTCAATATCTAAACCTTTATAAACAAGAAAATCAAACCCACCAATTACAAATCCACATTTTTCATAAAATTTACATGCTGCGACATTATTATTTTGCGTTTCAAGCATGATCCCGGGCATGTTGCCTTCTTTTGCCCATCGCTTTGCCTGATCAACCAATCTTTTACCAACTCCGAGTGTACGATATTTTTTATCCACCGTTATATCTTCTATGTAAGCATAGTGATTCCAATTCTTTTTCAATACCATTAATCCAATGATTTGGTTATGTAACAGTGCTATGTAAATGACTTGATTAGGTTTATTTATATATTCATTGTAAGCCAGTTCTTCATTATCATCTTGATTTTGTAAATAACTTTTTTCATAACTTGGAACGTCTTCTACTGTATATTCTATGCGTCTATTTACTTTGGAAAGAGAAAGAATTAACCGAGCATTCACTATAAAACTGTCATCGATCTTCGGGAAATTGTCTAAATCATTTTTTTCTAACTCTCTAATTAAAAGATTCATCGGAGCACCTCCACATAATAATATTTCTTCTAGTTCTTTATTTGATTCAAATGAATTCCAATTACAAAATTATAATAGAATTTCAATAGTATGGCTAACTCAGTATTTTATCTTTATAACAGCATACTATTATCTTGATATAAAAATTTTGTTTAGAAAGAGTAGTATTTTTTATTTTGGATGTATATCCAGTTTTCAAATTTAACTGTATTAGAGAAAACAATATTTTTCTAAAGAGTGGATGCAGTACGCTATTCTTTAACTAATTTCGACATTATCTGCATTTTATCTTCACCTTCCTCTATTAATCTATTTATTGTAAATATCAACTGGAGTTAATGCTTAGCTGTATAAATAATGAATATGAAAATTAGTAGGGAAAGGATCGAAACATAATGAAAGAATCACAAAATAAGAAAAAAACAAATGTAGGAACTAAGGCAATACTATCTCTAGGGGTTGTTTTAGCAACGACCTTTTTCACATTCTTTTTAATTGGGAAATGGAACTCTATCCCAGCGAAGGGAGTAGCTAATGAAAGTAGTAATCAAGTTAATACGCAACAACAAGAAAAGAAAAAGGAGACACCACCAGCAAAACAGAAAAGACCTGATGGAAAACCGGTAGGAAAGGTTGTTTATTTAACATTCGATGACGGTCCTAGCGAATTAACTGGGAAATTTTTAGATGTACTAAAAGAGCAACATGTTGCTTCGACATTTTTTATGCAAGGTAGCAATTTACAGAATACCGCTTTTCAGGAAAACGTAAAGCGAGCAGTAAAAGAAGGACATTATATTGGTGCTCATAGTATGACACATAATAGTGATAAGTTATACAAAAAAGGACAATTTGTACCGGAGATGAAAGAAACGTTAGCTCTTATCCATAATATTACGGGTACAACTCCTAAACTAGTTCGTCCGCCATATGGATCTGCACCAGGATTAAAGGGCGAGGAAATTCGTAACCAAATTGTAGAAGCAGGAATAAAAGTTTGGGATTGGACGATAGATTCAAATGATTGGAAATTAAAAGGTAATCCACAGCAAATTATAGAGAATGTAAAGCGTACAACAACAGAAGATGTGGAAGTAGTTCTAATGCATGAAAAACCACAAACATTACAAGCGCTTCCTGAAATTATTAAATTTTATAAGGAAAAAGGATATGAATTCGGGGTATACAATGAAGCGGATCATTTTCAACTAAACTTCCAGAAAGATCAACGTCTATAGTATAAACATAATTATCTTAAAAAGGTGTTTTCCATTACTAAATCAATAACTAAGCCAAAAGTTGATTTCTTATTTTATAAAGAAATCGGCTTTTTCGTTTGTATATTACGTTACAAGAGTTTTCTTATTTTCTCCGGAATGTCCTTTTTAGAAATGTATGCAACAGAGTCTTTATAGTAAGAGTATTATGTTGGAGATAATCAAAAAAACGTATATTGCAATATAAAAATTCACTTTAATACTAAAGGATACATGACAACGATTCCTATAAATTCTTCTCAATAATTGAAAATAAAATCAATCCAGATTATTATATTGTTATTGTAATTACATTTTATTGAAGGAGGATACAAAGATGAAAAACTCAAAAGGCTCTATTGAATCAGAGATAAGCAAAGCAATTACTCACTGGGAAAAGGACTACCTAGGACGCGGGTCTATATCCGTTAAGACAGATATATTACGGGATATGATTATCGTAAATTTACAAGGTGTTTTAACGCCGGCTGAATATACGGTTTGCGAAACAAAAGACGGTATGCTAACGATAAAGAAAAATCGTTCGGAGCTAGTTGAATCTGGAATTGATGATCTGAAAGAGATTATACTAGAATTAACTGGAGAAAAAGTGAAAAGCTTTCATACGGATATAAGCTCCCGTACAGGCGAACGAGTAATGATTTTTAAATTGCTTCATAATCTTGAGGAGAAATTTTAAAAATACCTTAAGGTTAGTGGAAGGATTAAGAAACCTACAAGTTTGGCACTTTATTAACAGGCTAATAATTAAAAACTTGAAGTTATTTAGGTATAATAAATCTTAATTCTAATAACTCTTAAAAAACGGATAAAGAAATTGACAAACTGCTTAATATGGTTTATCTTATAATTGTTTTAAAAAATTGATAGATGCTCATTTTAACAGTTTGCTATAATTAAGGCTTTAGCATTTTTTTAATATGTAATATTGACTAAATGAAAAAGTTTCTTAATTAAAAGATAGCGTATAACATAAATTGATATATTGATTGCATAATCTAGGAGATCAGAAATATACATTTCTTTTTAACAGGAGTAATACATACATTATTATCCTCTATAAAATGGGAGCTCTTCAAAAAACTTTATTGAAGTTAGTTGAAGGGAAACCGACAATCTCCATAATTCAATGATGATATAAAATCATTGAATTATGGAAGTTGTCGGTTTTTTTATGGGAAAAAACGATGCACTAAAAAGAGTGAATGAAAATTGAAATTTAAAAAATCATCTTAATTAAAAGGAATTTTTATAGTTTATTTTTGCTTAGAAGGGGGTATTTAACATGTTAATTTCGCTGAGTTCATCAACACTGTTAACATTATTTTTTATGGCGCTTAGTGCTTCTTGGCTAAGTGGATTATTGTTTTTACATGCAAGGATGCCTTTACGTTTTGTTCATATCCATATTGGTATCGCTGCATTGCCTTCATTGGTTTCTTTACTCGCACTTGTTAATCACAATGAAGATAGAGTTGTAGGGCCTTGGCATCTAGATACTTTAGCTTGGTTCATGGCTTTCTTTGTTCTTACAATTGGTTTAATCATTCAGCGTTTTTCTATACGTTACTTACTGGGAGATCGCTCATATCGAAAATACTTTGCACTTTTTACATTTACTACAGGTGTATCTTCAGTCGCATGGTTAAGTAATGATCTTCGTTTCATGATTATTTGTTGGGGAGCAACTCTTATAGGATTGGTTCTACTCATAGGGCTAAATAAAGGTTGGAAAGTAGTTAGTGAAGCAACAAAAATTTCTAGTTATTTATTTACAATAAGCTGGATCGCCTTGCTATCAGCTATCATTTGGCTTTTTCAAGGCACTGGACAGTGGCAATTAACATCAGTTTTAACGAATGAAAATGTAGCTCAATTTGGAACGTTGGAGAAAACAGGAATTAACTTATTGATTATAGTAGCTGTGATGATTCCAGCAGCACAATGGCCTTTTCAAAGATGGTTAATTGAGTCAGCTGTAGCTCCAACTCCTGTGTCTGCTATTATGCATGCTGGTTTAGTAAATGCTGGCGGTATCATGTTAACTAGATTTTCACCTCTTTTTCATGATGATATTGCACAAATCATTTTACTAATTTTCTCAAGTATTTCTATCTTAATCGGAACAGGAATTAGCCTAGTTCAAGTTGATTATAAACGTCAGCTAGTGGGATCAACTATTGCACAAATGGGGTTTATGCTTATTCAATGCGCATTAGGAGCCTATTTAGCGGCTGTTATTCATTTGATTTTACATGGTTTGTTTAAAGCTACACTGTTTTTACAAGCTGGTTCTTCCGTGCAACGTTTTGGGGCAGTGAAGCAGTCTAATGAAAAGATATCTGATTTATGGATTATGGTCGGACGTGTTTTCGGATTATTTATAGCGATTGCTTTTTGGTTTACGACTTCTGGAGAAGGGTATGAATTAGTTAGTGCGTTCATCTTAGGGTGGTCATTATACTTTTCATGGAAACAGCTTGTTGTTTTTGGAGAGGGAAGAATGGGACGAATTGTTGGCGTAGTTATTTTAGCTGGTTTTTCTCTCATTTATTTTACCGTTCATAATTCTCTTTACAAATGGTTGCATACTGACATGTATCAAAGTGTTCAACCTTCAGCTCCAGCTGTTATCTTTGTTATATGTATTTTACTATTTAGTAGTGCTATTAGTACTTTCGTTACTCGTAATCAATCTTCTACTTTATTCGCTGTACTTTATCTTTGGTTAGTTCGAGTAGGTGAGGCGAGAAGAAAGTCAGTAGAAAGTCACCCAGGCTATCTGAAACATTATGTATCAAAGGGAGGTAATTCGTGATGAGCATATTGTCAATATTAAAGAAAGATACAAATATTGATATGCAAGAAAATAATATAAATGATTTAGTTGCATCTGCTAGCCGAGTGATTGCACCACTTTGGCCTATCTCTACGTTTGCAGCTCATCACCCTTGGATGGGACTTGAAAAACAATCATTTGAACAAGTTGCAGATTGGTTAAAAGAAATTCGTAATGTGGATATATATCCGAGTGCTGCTATGATTCATTCGGCAAAGGCAAAAGGGGAGATTGAGGAATCATTTTTACAAAGTGGCTTGTCTCGTTGGCTTGATTCACAATCTTTTCATATCCCGCGAAAGAAAGTGGAGCAGTTTTGCCAAGTAGCTTTAAAATTAGAGGAATTACCTTCTAGTCTATTATCATTGCCAGAAGTAAATAAACTGGCAGAAGAAATGAGTTATATAAATACAGAGAGTATGAAAGACTCTTCTTTGCAACCTGTAAGTTCACTTATAGAGAACCAAAAGGGTGAAAACCTATCTAATATTCTTAATTATCATATCATTAAATGGTGTAAATTATATCTTGATGACTCCGGATCAAGTTGGACGATGCCAAATCGAGAGAAAGGTTTTTATCGTGCATGGCAACACCTTATTAAATTTGATCCAGCGCTCAGTAAAAATGAGCGTAAAGTTTTAAAAGATTGGCCACAAGATGCCCAAGTAGCTTTAGCGAGAGCATTATCTGAACTAGGAATTTCTGAATCTAACATACAAGCTTACCTTGAAGGGCACTTACTTTCTTTGCCTGGGTGGGCAGGAATGATACGATGGCGCTCACAACAATCAATTCAGGAACAGGAACTCCTAATAGAATATTTAGCAGTTCGAATTTCTATGGAGCTGGCTATTACAAAGCCTTATTTACCTTTAAAAAATCAAAAGGTTGAGAAAAAAGTTGCAATCGTCCCGCTTATAGCTTCTTGGATCTATTGGGGGAATATTTCAACACGGGAATGGTTACAAATGCCTGCTGCTGAACAAAGTGAATTATTAGTATTCGCTTATCGTTTTGATGAAAATATTCGTAGGAAACTTTGGTTGGAAGCTTGGGAACAGACGCATGCAGAGCAATTAAGGAAGAAGATTGCTTCTAAACAACGTGCAACTAATGATAAAAAGCGTGTATTAGCTCAATTAGCATTCTGTATTGATGTACGTTCAGAACCGTTTCGTCGCCATCTTGAAAAATTAGGTCCGTTTGAAACATTTGGAATAGCTGGTTTCTTTGGATTACCAATTGCAACTAGTGAACTAGGTAGTAATAACAACCATCCTTCTTTGCCAGTTATACTCAAACCGAAACATCAAATAAAAGAGCTCACAAATGAAAATGAACTTAAATCTTATGAGCAACGTAAGAGGGTAGGCAGTTCGGTACGTTATACATTTAAAACGATGAAACAGAACGTACTGACGAGTATGGCGCTACCTGAGTTAAGTGGTCCTTTATTTGGTCTACAAATGGTGACAAGAAGCTTTGTCCCAAGAGGAGTTGGTGCTTTCATTCGTAACCTTCGTAAAACTATGTTACAAAAACCTGATACAACATTCTCACTTAATCATGTTCATGACACAAAGGGCGAGATACCTATCGGTTTTACGAAAGAAGAAAAAGTGAACTATGTGCGTCAAGCTTTAAAAATGGTGGGACTGACAGAAAAATTTGCTCCTTTAGTTGTAATGTGCGGACATAGTAGTCAAAGTACGAACAATCCTTATGCTGCAGCGCTTGAGTGTGGTGCTTGTGGCGGAGCAGCAGGGGGATTCAATGCAAGAGTTTTTGCTACTTTATGTAATCTTCCAGAAGTAAGAGAGGCATTGGCTGCTGAAGGTATTAAAATTCCTGAGGACACCATTTTTGCAGCAGCTGAACATAAAACAACAGTGGACGAATTGGAATGGATTTACGTCCCGGAACTTTCGGAAGCTGCGCAAGAAGCATTTGATTGTATCGAGTCGATTATGCCAAATGTGAGCCAACATGCAAATAGAGAGCGTTTAACGCAATTACCAAATTTTAAAACGAAAATAAAAAATGCGAGTAAAGAGGCACATCGATTTGCAGAAGATTGGAGTGAAATACGTCCAGAATGGGGATTAGCTCGTAATGCATCTTTTATTATCGGGCAACGAGAATTAACTCAAGATTGTGACTTAGAAGGTAGGGCGTTCCTCCATAATTATGATTGGAAACAGGATGAAAGTGGCGATATATTAGCTAACATTATTGCAGGACCAGGAACAGTAGCTCAGTGGATAAATTTACAATATTACGCTTCAACTGTAGCACCTCATTATTATGGTAGTGGAAACAAAACAACCCAAACTGTAACGGCAGGTCTCGGTGTTATGCAAGGGAATGCAAGTGACCTGTTGCCAGGCTTACCTTGGCAATCGGTTATGCAGTCAGATAGTGAGACGTATCATTCACCACTTCGTTTACTAATTGTCATTCAAGCACCTATTGAATATATAGAACGTTTGTTAAATAATGATTTCACATTTCGAGAAAAAGTTCAAAATGGATGGGTTAGACTTGCAAGTGTTGATCCAGAGGGACGCTGGAAAAACTGGTAACAATTATTATTGTTACTAGCTTAAAAGTTTCATAAATACAATAATGAAGAAGGAGTGCTCCATATGAATTCAAAGAATAAAAAAGTTTTATTATTAACAGACATTGAACACGGAATAGAGCCTAGTATCCAACAAGTAACTAACATTCACCAAGAAAACATGTTGACTATACACAGCTATGATTCTGTAATTGTACATCCTTATGGAGATATAATGAGATCTATTATTATTGCTATTTATCAAGAAAATGTTAAAGAAATTTTTGTTGTCGGAATAGAGGATAAAGAAACGTCTTCAGTTAATCTACAAACTCAACGTGATTTCATAAAAGATAATATAGAATTAGACTATCTCTTTAAAAATTGCATGCCTGAATTTTCAAGTGGTAGCCTCGATGAATGGCTAAGTGGAAAAGAAAATGTTAGTGAAAATATTGAGAAGAGTATAGATATGATTTGTCATCATCCACTAGTACCGTCTGATGTTAAAGTTCATGGTTTCAAGATTGATAGAATAGGGGAAAAAGAAACGGTTGTTAAAATTCCTACTAATAAAATAGTTGAAAAAGTTAACTAATTTATTAAAGACAAATAAATTCTTATGTATAAATTGCTGTTGTATAATAAATTTTATTATGTTTTAAGAATCAGAAGAGGTAGCCATGCAAAACAAAATTATCGTTATGTTTCAAAAAGATTTTCGTTTATATGATAACCCAGCTCTATTTGAGGCTGTTCAGTCCGGGGAGGTTCTTCCGGTATATGTACAAGATGAAACTTTTTCAATAGGAAGTGCGGCAAAGTGGTGGTTGCACCATGCTGTAATAGATGTAAAGAAGCAACTTGAGGCATTGGGCTCTACTTTAATAATTCGTAAAGGACGTACGGAGGAAGAAATACTTTCTCTCATAGAACAATTAGATATAACGGCTGTATATTGGAATATTTGCTATGATCCGGACAGATTACAATCTAATCAAAAAATGAAAATGATGTTAGAAGATAAAGGTATTATTTGTAAGGAATTTAATTCGCATTTATTATTAGAACCGTGGATTATAAAAAAGAAGGACAACACTGAATATAAGGTGTTTACGCCTTTTTACAATACATTTCAAAAGCAGGTAATACCTAAACCTATTAGCAAAGTGCAGAGTATAAAATGGGGAAGCTCTTTACCAGCAAGCTTATCTGTTTCAGAATTACACTTGCTGCCAACTATACCGTGGACATCTCATATTGAATCAATATGGGAGCCTACAGAGGAAGGGGCATACAAAACATTCAAGAAATTTTTCTCTAGCAAATTAGCCTCTTATAGTGAAGGAAGAGATTTTCCAAATCAAAATGCTCATTCGATGTTGGCGCCATATCTTTCATTTGGCCAAATATCAGTGAAGTTAATGTATCGTTACTTAATAAATAAAAGTACCGAAAGACAATGTAGTCTTTTTGAAAAACAAGTGAATAGTTTTATACGCCAATTAATTTGGCGAGAGTTTTCTTATTATTTGCTATATCACTATCCGTTTACAGTATATAAACCTCTTAATAAAAACTTTGAACATTTTCCGTGGAATAAGGAAGAGGAGTTATTAAGAGTATGGCAAAAAGGTGAAACTGGTTATCCGTTTATTGACGCGGGAATGCGGGAGCTTTGGCAAACAGGTTTTATGCATAATCGGACAAGAATGGCTGTAGCCTCTTTTCTTGTAAAGCATTTGTTAATTCCGTGGCAAGAAGGAGCAAAATGGTTTATGGATACACTACTAGATGCTGATATTGCAAATAATACAATGGGATGGCAATGGGTTGCTGGAAGTGGAGCAGATGCATCACCGTACTTTCGTATTTTTAATCCTATCACACAAGGAGAAAAGTTTGATAAAAATGGAGAGTATATAAGAAAATGGGTACCAGAATTAAGAGATATACCGAATAAGTATATACATAAACCTTGGGAAGCACCTGAGCATATTTTACAAAAGGCCAATATAAAGCTTGGTAATACATATCCTTTGCCAGTCGTTGATCATAAGGCAGCAAGAGAGAGAGCGCTGTGTGCATATAAAAGTATGAAAGAGTTCGTATAAAATAGATTAAACGATATGTATTTGAAATTTAAATATTAGAAATTTATCCATTACAAGGGCATACTAATCATATAAAGTTTCTATAATCTTCTAGTAAAAAGGAGAATGTTTATGAAAAAATCTAGTATTATAGTATTTTTACTAACATATGGTTTGTTTTATGTTTCTAGTGTTTTATTCCCTATTGATCGTACTTGGTATGATGCGTTAGAAAAGCCGTCTTGGACACCTCCTGGTATGACAATCGGAATGATATGGGCTGTATTATTTGGACTTATTGCATTATCAGTTGCAATTATTTACAACAACTATGGATTTAAGCCAAAAACATTTTGGTTTGTATTCCTTTTAAATTATATGTGCAATCAAGCGTTCAGCTACTTTCAATTCAGTCAAAAAAATTTGTTTTTAGCAACAGTAGACTGTTTACTAGTCGCTATTACTACGTTACTTCTCATTATGTTTTCTTCCAATTTATCTAAAGTATCAACATGGTTGCTAATTCCGTATTTTTTATGGTCTGCATTTGCTACATATTTATCTTGGACAATTTATAGTATAAATTAAAGACGTAAATGAAAACTTGAGCACAATAAAAATGCTCGAGTTTTTATGTTTATTAATGATAATCTAAAGTATAGAATATATACATCTTAGGGAGGTCATACATATGAAGAAATGGATGAAAATTGTTCTGTACTCTTTACTTGGTATTTTACTTATAGGGAGTATTACTTTTTTTACTTGGTCCCAGTTTACTTACAAACCAACGAAAGAGGCTTTGTCGTTAGTGAATGATAAAAAAGATGAAGATAATATAGTTTTTGGACAGAAAGATGCTAAAATAGGGGTTATTTTTTATCAAGGTGCTAAAGTAGAAGCTGAAGCTTATAGTTACTTAGGAGAAGCTCTTGCAAAAGATGGGCATTTTGTAGTAATGCCTAAGTTACCATTAAACTTAGCGATACTTGGAATCAATGCGGTAGATAGTGTAATTGAACAGTACCCTGAAGTTCAAAAATGGTACGTTGCTGGACATTCAATGGGCGGAGCTATGATTTCTAAGTATGCCTTTCAGAATGAAGACAAGGTAGATGGGATCATTTTCTTAGGCTCTTATCCTGCAGATGATTTCTCTACAAAATCGATTCCAATGTTATCTATTTATGGAGAAGTAGATGCTTTAGCAACTGTAGAAAAAATAGAGAACAATAAAAAGTTAATGTCAAAGAATACAACTATGCACATGATAAAAGGCGGAAACCATGCTCATTTTGGCATGTATGGTGAGCAAAAAGGTGATAATGCAAGCTTAATTACGTCAAAAGCACAACGGGATGAAACAGTTAAAGTAATTGAAGAATGGTTGTTAAAACAATGATAACGAACTTAATAAATCGATCGAAAGAATTCTCCAAACGGTAGATGGGAGTGATAATAAAGAGCCAACTCGTACGAATTGGCTCTTTTATTTCTTTGCTATCTCCAATTGTCCCCTTATTTTCTCTGGAATGTCCTTTTCAGAAATAATATCGTAGGAATAGACATACTTACCTTTCACATGAATTTTTAAGTAAATTTTTCTTGTAAAATCATTAGGCGTGTTCGTTCCAACTTTATATTCTTTTTCATTGCTTAATTCATCAACACCTTTTAGTGAGTACATAGCTCTTCCTTTATGATGATAATCTGGAACACCATATCCTTTCGCAACGGCATATACATTCTTTTCTTCAGCAATCGGATTAAATCTGTCTAAATCTCCGCGTAATATGAAAGGTAGTAAGTATATAGGGAGGCCTATTCCTAGTATGCAAATTACAAATTTTTTCATGATCGTTTCTCCTCTTGTTCATTTACATGATTCAGTATAGAAAAAAATTCTTATAAATATAGAGGGAAATTCCTTAAGGTTTTCTTAATAAAGTTTAACCGTGTGAAAAAAGACTAACTTGAGCAGTAAGCTTACGGAATGAATAGCCAAATAACCTGTTTTCTTTATTTTTTGAGGATAGGTTATTAGGTTTTATATTGGTATGAGTGAATTAAGAAATAAGTGAGATTTAGGAAATAGAATAAATTTATTTTACAGTAATAAGAGAATTAACTAAATAAATGAGAGTGAGAACAATTAAAGAAAGCATCTAGTCGGGTGCTTTTTTCTTTTGAAACAGAGAATCTCATGGGTCATTTACATGTAAATTAGTGCTGTGCTTCTAAGTCCTTGGAAAATCCAACAATAAAAAAAGAGGGGGAGGGCATTTTTTATTGAAGTTTGTTAATGATAGATTTTTAATTAGTTAGGGGGGATCGTAAAATAGATTATTAATCTCTTTGATAATTTTTATTTTCCTTATAGTTGGCATACTGTATTAGAAATTTTAAATTTTGAAAGGAGAATCAATAAGTATGGGTAAGAAAAGAAGAACAAGTAATAAGTTATTACTTGTTAGTGCGATTTTTTCAATAACAATTCCCTCAGTCTCATATGCGGAGGAAGTAATTTTACCTGAAAATTTTACGAGTTCTTCAAGTTTGTATGAGGGACGGAATACGGAAGTATTGAAAACAAGCTTATATCCTGATACATATAATTATCCGTTTAACCATCAATTTATTTCGAAATTAAAGGAAGCAAACACAACTATAAAAAAAGTAGACAATAGTGATGATGAAAATCCTATTCTATCTACTACCCTTTCATCTATTCGCCATATGAATAGTGAAGATTATAAATCTGCATTTGATTTAACCTCAAGGTCATTACAGAAAATAATATCCGAAGAATGGCTGAAGAGCTATTGGGAGGGACTCCCAGTACAATTACAAGCAGGTTCTTTTATAGAAATTGGAGAGGTTACACAAAAAGAGACAAATCCTGTTCATACAAATGTGGAGATTCAATTAGTTTTTGAAAAAATGACTGTACCTTTACTAATTAAACTAGATCCATCTGGAAAAATAGACGATTTTCAACTAAGCATGTCGTTTAGTCCTGTTGCAGAGCGTCCATCATATAGTAAGCCTGAATCATTTGTTGATAAAGAAGTAGTAGTTGGAAGTGGTGCATTTCCATTACCAGGAACATTGTCGGTTCCAAAAGGAAAGGGTCCTTTTCCAGCGGTTATTCTTGTTCAAGGATCAGGAGCAACCGATCAGGATGAAACAGCGTTTGCTTTAAAACCATTTCGCGATTTAGCTGAAGGTCTTGCATCGAAGGGAATTGCTGTTCTTCGCTATAATAAAAGAACTTATGAACATGGGTTGAAAACACAATTTAGTCCCTTTTATACAGTTGATAAAGAGACAACAGATGATGCTCTTTTTGTAACTCAATTTCTTAAAAATGAGCCTCTAATAAATAAGAATCAAATATATATTCTTGGTCATAGTCAAGGTGGAATGATGCTTCCGAAAATGATTGAAAAAGACCAAAATAATAATATTGCTGGGGCAATTGTAATGGGTGGGCCAGCTCGTACGATCCAAGACGTTGTTTTAGATCAATTTGAGTACCTTTTTTCTATTGGAGCAATGAATCTAGATGAATATAAATTCTACAAAGCACAATTTGAATTATTAAATGATCCAAATTTCTCTAGTCAGAATCCCCCAAAAGATTTTTACTTAGGATCAGCAATATTTTGGGATTCTATCCGAAAAATTAAAGCAGCCGAAATGTCAAAAGAACAAAAGACACCGCTTCTTATTATTCAAGGGGAAAGAGACTATCAAGTTCAATCAAAAATCGAAATTCCTCTTTGGAAAGAACAATTAAAAGAACGAGATAACGTCGATTATCGACTATATCCGAAGTTAAATCATTTCTTTACAGAAGGTGATGGAGAAATAAGTAAACCGGATGAATATTATAGTCCTGCTAATATCCCTGAGTATGTTATAAATGACATTGCTGCTTGGGTGCAAGGAAGATCGCAATTAAATTAGCAACTATATGTTTTAATAAAGACTTTCTTTCTGTAATCAAACTAGAAACATTATTAGGTTATATGTTTTTTAGCACTCTTTTAAAAAGAGTGCTTTTTTATTTTCCTAGGATTTAATTAACGAAAAAAATATCTTGTACTCCTTTTGTAACTTTTTCTAAATAGAAATTTTCTATAAAACAATGGGCTTGCCTTCCAAACAAATCGTTATTTGTAGCACTTTTATCAAAGCAAACTTCTCGTGACATCGCTGTGATATTCAAAAACATTTATAACTTATTTTATGAAATTTTTTGAAAATTTAGGTTTAACATCTTTAAAATAGGTGTATTACATATTACATAACAACTAAATAAAAAAATAAAAAATCTAAAGGAGGAAAAATACAATGCACAAGAATGAAAGAAAACCGGTGGTTCATGAATATGAAAATGAACAGGAAGTAGTTATGAAAGTAAAAGAGCTAGAATTGCAAGGGATTCACCAAGATGACATGTATGTCTTAACACATGAAAAACATCTAACAAAAAAGATTGCGGATGATACAAACACAAATACGATTGGAGTAAAAGAACAAGGATTGGGAACAAGTATTATCAACTTTTTCTCCAAAAAAGGGGACGAACTTCGAAATCAAATGGAAGAAATGGGATTGTCGAAGGAGGAAGCTAACTTATATGAAGAAAAACTAGATCAAGGGAGGATTTTACTCCTAGTAACAGCTGAAACACCAATGGCGAGTGATAGGAAGTCGCAAACCTATCATTCTCTCTAATAGATTGCAATAGGTAAGGTAATTATTTTAAGTTGTAGCATTGAAGAAAATAAAAGTAGAGAAGGGTGAGAAAAATGAAACATACAATATTTAAATATGCTGTGATTGGGATTACGACCGGAGTCATCGTCTCCCTATTAAAAAAAGAAAATCGGAAAGCTATACAAACAAAAGGAAAAAGCGTAAAAGAAAAACTACAAGAAGGAAACATAAAGGAAACATTGGAGAAGGTAACTGAGACAAGTAAACAATTCTCTGCAACTGCAGCTAATGTTGCAAAACAAACATTACCACAATTGCTTACAGCCACACCAGTTGTCATTTCTACCATTAAAGACTTAACAGAAAACGAAAGTAACAAAAAGAAAAAAGATGAAAAGGATTACGAAATAAATGAAAATAGTAGGAACCTAGACGGAGAAAAAACGAAAAATGAAAAGAAATATGTGAAAGAAGGGAAAGAAGAGAGTGCCTAGATTTAATTCTTAAAAGAGAAAGTGAGGAAAAAAGTATGAAATCTCTGTATGCAATTGATGTAGGAATTGGCTTTACCAAGCGGGCATATCGACAGGATGTAGATTCTGAGATGACGATTAAGAGTGAAGCTTCCACACTAGCCCCTGTACCTAATCATACTGACAGTGAAGATTTAACAAAGGTGAGTTTTATAGACTTAGACTTTGCATACTACATGGGAAATGAAGCACATCAATCTGACGCTTCATTGCTTCCTCCATTTAATGAAGAAATAGAAAATTATTATGAAAGCGAACGTTTTAAACAACAAATATTTGGTTGCATTGCAAAGGATTATAAAGAAAATGTCGTGTTACCTTTAGTTGTTACCGGGCTTCCAGTCACTTGTTTTGGTAGTCAGCACGAGCAATTACAACATGCACTAAAAAAAGAAACTTCCGTGCAAATTGATGGGAAATTTATTAATATTACGGTGGAAAATGCTTTGATTCTTCAGCAACCAGTCGCTTTACATGCCTATTTCTTAAAAGAGGGAATTATTCAGGAACAAGATCGCATCTTAATTATTGATGGTGGATTTCGTACATTAGAAATGGCAGATATGAAACAGAATCTCATTTTAAATCATTATGAGACGGAACTAGGATGTAGCAAGCCTTTGAAAAATATTAAGAATATCCTGCAGAATCATGCGGGTGAAAGTAATCAATTGCATATTAACGACATGCCAAAAATATTAGAAAAAGGATATGGAGATCGAGACGAAAATTATGAGACAAGTCAGGTTCATACTTTGATTCAAAAAGAGTTGGATGCACACTTCCAAGACGTCATACGTGTATTACAAGAACAATTTACGTTAGAACAGTATGATACTATCATTTGGACAGGAGGAATAGTAGATCTCCACAAAAAACGAATTGAAAAAATGCAAAGTGAAATTGCTTCTTTCCGTATGGTAGACGCTTCGAAAGAGGCTGCACTTCATGGATACTACATTATTGGGAGTCAAGTATTTGACGACATCACCAATCAATCTGCATATGAATCCAAATTATAATAACGACTGAAATGGAGTTCATTGAATAGACGTGCCAAATTATGTAGCTTCTTTTCCACATATAATAAATTCTTTATAAGAAAAGATAAAAAGTGCTTGTATAGAGGAAATGTTTAAAATTGAAAATAAAAATAACTAATATATAGGGGGTCTTCCTTTTAAAAGAATAAGACCTCCTATGTCATTTATTTTGTAATTTAGATGATCTAAAAACTTTTCCTTCAAGACATGAATACCTACATACAAATTTCGTATTACGGATATGATTCGATCAAACATAAAACTATTTAGAAAGGAAGAATAATATGGAATGCATAAAAATGACGAAATGGAGTTGGTATCATGTGAAAACTAGTAAGCTTGAAAAACTTTCTTCTATAATCCCCCGTGATGTAACATCTTATTTCTCTCAATTTGTAAAGAAAATAAATTCTCCCTGTGAAAATGGATTATATGTTTATACGTTATCACCAAGCCAAACTTGTGTATATGGTTCGTTTTTATATGATCAAGATAAAAAGGACGCCAAAATTCAAAAATTTCTTCATTATTTTGTAGCTCATGGAATACTGATAACGGTCCAAGAAAAAGAGGAAGAGGATTTTCAAGAATTAATACATAATTTCCCTATGGGTACAAAAAATTGTAATAGTTCTGCTGAAGGATTATGTGCTATCTTATCAATGTTTATATCTCATTATTTGCGAAAGGTTGACTACTTTGAAAACAATTTCAGAAATGTATTATGGGATTTTTATCATCATAATAACATAGCAGTTTTAGAAAGGATTTATCATATTCGTCATGAATTATTTATGAACACACATGTGTTTCGCTTAATACAGGAAGTGTTACAAGGCTTGGAGGAAGCTTGGTTAGAAAACTTAACAAACACCCTTTGTTATAAACAAACACACGTAAAATTAGAGCGTGGATTACAACTTGTTAAAGAGTACCAAGAAGAATTAGACACGATGATTCATTTACAAGAAGTTGTTTCTTCTCATCGTGGGAATGAAATTATGAAAGCTCTTACTGTATTAACTGCTGTGAGTACGCCTTTGACAGCTTTAGGAGCATTATGGGGAATGAATTTTAAATACATGCCTGAACTAGAATGGAAATATAGCTATTTAATCGCTCTCTTATTTATTATTTTCACAACGGTAGGTATGTATATGTATATGCGATTCAAAGGGTGGACAGGTGATTTATTACGAGTAAAGAAAAAGAAATCTTTTTTTAAATCTAATTAATCCTGTTTATAAAAAATATGATAGATATATAGTTAATAATATTTATTAATTGGGGTAGTGCCATATCCCTATCAAGTTAAAGTTTTGATGTCCCCGCAATGATAAAAATTGTGAATATTTATATGAAAGATTAGAGCTCTCCTTCTTGTAGGAGGGCTCTAATCTTTGTTTAAAAACTATAGCATATACATGGGCAGACTCAATATGTGAACTTTGTCCGGATTCAATTTAGAATATAAAAAAGGAGAACTTGCGTTAGAATACAAGCTCTCTTTAAAAGAAATAACGTAATTGAGATACTTATATATTAACAATTTTTTCTTCTAATTCCATATTTCTTATGTTGAGAAATAAATGATAAGGGGCTTAATAAAACTAAAATGAATTATTGACATAATATTTCGACGATAATATAATAAATCTCGAATTCAAGATAACTTGTAAAGGATTGGTAATTATGAGTGTGATTAATGATGAGAGCTTATCTTTAAAGTTATTTGTTACATTATCAAGGGCAGTACAGGCAATTACTAAGCGTATTGAAGAGGATATAAAAAGTTATGGACTTAATCCAACTGAATTTGCAGTGCTTGAGCTACTATATAGTAAAGGCGATCAGCCTATACAAAAAATTGGAGGGAAAATATTACTTGCAAGTAGTAGTATCACGTATGTAGTGGATAAGTTGGAAAAGAAGAGGTTCTTAATACGAAAACCATGTCCAAAAGACCGCCGTGTCACGTATGCGTCAATTACTTCAGATGGTATTCAGTTAATGGATAGTATTTTTCCTCAGCATAAAGAGGCGATTCGGCATATATTTGGTGGTTTGGACTATATTGAGAAAAAAATGATAATCGAAAAGTTGAAAAAATTAGGGTATTATGCACTCGAACTATAAATTTTTAGAAATATATCTCGAATTAGTAATGTCCTAATTAAATCTAATTTAAATAAATAGGAGGAAAAATTAATAAATGGTAGTAAATTTATTATAATACAAAATGAATAAACCATGTAATTTCAATTGGTATAGCATGAAATAAAGTTGTTATGTTAACGTATACATATCGTCCTTTAAATTATAAATCTTTCATAAAGCGGAGAGTGGGTATCAAGAATGGAATTACGTCATTTAGAGTATTTTATTCAAGTTTGTAATAATAATAGTTTCACTAAAGCTGCGGAAGTTCTAGGTATTTCACAGCCGACTTTAAGTCAACAAATCCGTGTTTTAGAAGGGGAACTTGATACACCCTTGTTTCATCGAGTTGGAAGAGGTATCAAAATGACAGAAGCGGGTAAGCTGCTATTTGATAAAGGAAAATTTATCATGCAACAATTTGATGACGTGTATAATGAAATTTTTGAATTAAAGGGTGTAAAAAGAGGTGTGATTACTATAGGAGGTTTATTAGAGGATCTCACTTATTTAACACCTTATATTATGAAGTTTCAACAACATTATCCCAACATTGTAGTAAAGATTATAGAATCCGAAGTTGCTGTAAATCAAATCGTTGACAAAAATATTGATTTCGGGATTACACGTAGTGCTCAAATTCCAGACATATTAACAAGCACCCTTTTGTATAGTGAAGAGCTCGTCCTTGTAATTCCAAAAAATCATCCTTTGAATGAAAAATCATTTGTTTCTTTTCGAGAATTAGTAGGGCTGAGTAGAATAATGGTTTCATGTAGTTGTCGTGAATCTATTAAGATATATTGTGAGAGTTTAGGGTTATCTTTATCTGAAGCAAATATAGAAACAAAATCTTCTATTTCTCTATTGAGCCTTGTATACAATGGACATGGGGTTGCCATAATACCTCTTTCACTGGTTAACTTTGTTAATAATGATACTTTGAGCATAGTTCGTATTACTGATCCAACACCAAGCCAAGATATTAATCTTATTCACTTTGATGATAAATTTTTAAGTTTTGCAGCACGTATCTTTATGCAGAAGTTAAATGATTCGCAAAAAGTATCAGTGTAATAGAAATAATAATGATTCTAGTGTAACAATTGAAAAATTAAGATCTATATTAAAGTCAAAGGGCAGTGGATTTATATGTGTGGTGTAGTCGATCAAGAGGGGGATACCATTGACTTTTAATTAAGGAAAAAAGGACAGACTTTGCAAGGAGAGAAGGCTATCAAAAACAAGTTAAGTTAATCAATCAATTCTTCGGTCTTATCGCATAGTAACACATTCCATGTAGGGATATACAATGCTATTTCGAATCTACATACCCTTATTGCAGAAAGAAAACCACCGGCATTATACCGGTGGTTTTGACTTAGAAAGCAAAGCAAGTACAACCGATACCCCATGTAGTTCCATCTTTTCCTATTACGGTATGAGTGTGTTGATGGAGAGGGTTACTGCAACTATGTAACTTGTTATCATGGGAATCGTGGGAAAGTATAGTGTTGGCTAGGTTAGCACCACCATAACCATAAACGCCCGTCGGTGACCAATCAGGTGATGCTGGCGGCAATTCAGGTGATAAATTTTTAAATTCATCATTTCCATAAACAACCTGCCCACCCATAATGGTGAGTAATGATTCAAGGTTTTTGATTTCTTCTTCTGGCACAGTAAAGTAGTCAGCAGACAATACAGCAAGATCAGCAAACTGACCTACTGCCAGGGTTCCCTTTTTACCTTCATCATCAGAGAACCACGCACTTCCTTTTGAATATAATTCCAGGGCTACTTTTCTATCAAGTTTATTTTTTTCATCGTATATGGAAAGCCCACCAATGGTTTTTCCGGCAACCATCCAGTAAAGGGCAACCCAAGGGTTATAGCTGGAAACCCTAGTTGCATCACTACCGGCGCCAACAGGTATACCAAGGTCTAACATACGATAAATCGGAGGAGTACGCTTTGCAGCTTCCTTTCCGTATAAATCAACAAAGTATTCACCTTGAAAAGCCATGCGGTCTTGGATGGCAATACCGCCATTTAAAGCCTTAACACGTTCCATACTACGATCTGAGATTGTTTCTGCATGGTCAAACCACCATCGTAGACCATTAAAAGGAATTTCACTGTTAACTTCCTCAAATACATTTAAGAAACGTGTGATTGACTCATCAT
This sequence comes from Bacillus sp. D48C, assembly GCF_053345735.1. Classification (NCBI taxonomy): domain Bacteria; kingdom Bacillati; phylum Bacillota; class Bacilli; order Caryophanales; family Bacillaceae; genus Bacillus; species Bacillus sp. D48C. Next base: position 501,111 of record NZ_JBKFAQ010000002.1, on the reverse strand, counting down.
AAGTTGCATGTAAACGGAAGGGCCAACGGTTTTCCACCAATAGAGAAATTACTTTCTTTAAGTCAGCTTCCATCATCGTAGCTAGTTCAGGCCGTGGCATTTGAAATTTTTCAAAATCGGCTGCTGAGAATACTAACATCTCTCCGGCACCATTCATTTTATACTTATCACTTCCTTGACCTGGAGAAACAATTTTTGCCCATGAAGCAAAGTCTTCATATTCATGATTTGGATTTTGCGTAAATAGATTATAAGCAATACGCAAAGTTAATTGTTCCTTCTCGGCTAAATGTTCAACAACTTTGTAATCATCCGGATAATTTTGGAATCCACCACCTGCGTCAATAGCACTTGTAATACCTAATCTATTTAATTCGCGCATAAAATGGCGAGTTGAGTTAATCTGGTCGTCAAAATTAAGTACTGGTGCTTTACCCAAACTTGAATAAAGAATAGAAGCGTTAGGATTCGCAATTAAAAGGCCTGTTGGATTACCTCGTTTATCCCGCTCAATTAAGCAGCCTGGAGGGTCTGGTGTATCTTTCGTATATCCCAGTGCATGCAGCCCTGCACGATTTACAAGTGCTCTATCGTAAAGATGTAGCACAAAGACAGGAGTGTGTTCAGAAACGGCATTAATTTCTTCCAAAGTTGGCAACCGTCTCTCTTTAAATTGAAATTCAGACCAACCTCCAACTACTCTTACCCACTGAGGAGCAGGTGTACGCCTTGCCTGTTCTTTGAGCATTTCTAGAGCAATAAAAAGTGATGGCACGCCTTCCCAACGTAATTCCATATTATAATGTAGACCACCACGAATAACGTGTATATGAGAGTCATTCAGGCCTGGAATAGCTCTCTTTCTTTTAAGGTCTATTTTCTTTGTTTTTTCCGTGGCACTATTAAGAAGCTCATCTCCACCTACTGCAGTGACTAAACCATCAGTTATGGCGATAGCAGATACCTCAGGTTGAGAAGGGTCAAGGGTAGTAATTTTTCCGTTATATAAGATCATATCCGGTAAAGTCATGTTCACACCTCGTCTACTTTCTATTATTTTGTAACCATGGATGAAATAATTTACCGAAAATCGGCATGACTACCCATGATAGCAAGGACACTATACATACAGAAACAAAAAAAGCTGACATAATAGGATTCATATGTTTTATAATAGGTCCTATCAATTTAGGAACTAACATGCTAAGAGGCCATACACCCAAAAGGGTAACGATAGACATTTTCCATTTTGGCGGTGGAACTGGCGTTTTCGGAGTAACAAACCAATAAGCCAAACTGCTTTCAGTTTTGTAAGTTGGATTAGTGGCTTGAAATTGCTCGGCCGTTTTTAACAAATCCCGGCGAACATCTGATTCTTGCCAAGCACGTAGATGCTCATACGTATCAAAGCGGAAAATAACAGTATACTCTCTGGATTCGTTACTTGGGACTATTAGATTTACACCTAAATGTCCTGGGAATGTAGTAGCCGCAGCCTCAATTTCATGTCTCCATGTTTCAAACTGTTTTTCTTTACCCTGTTGAATTTCCCATGTAACAATCGTTGTTACTGGATTAGCAGCATCCATTGTGTTCTCTGTATGAGTCTCTTCGACAGCTACTCCTTCTAGTTTCATATTTTTCTGCTTGGAAGCGCGCCGTGAACCATAGTATATGCGTATTCTACACCTTGACCATAAGCGCCAGTGTGTTCTTTTACAATCTCCATTACAGCATCATAAGTGTCTTTGTGTGCCCAATCACGTTGGTATTCAAGTAAAACTTGAATTGCTGTCACTGGAATTGCACCAGCTTGTTCTACACGACGCATAGCAGCGTTATGTGCTGTCAAACTAGTACCACCTGAAGCATCATCAACTGCATACACCTCATAGCCAGCTTTAATTGCTTCAAGCACAGGGAATGCAAGGCAAACTTCAGTCCAAAGTGCTGCAAATATTAATTTCTTTCTACCTGTTGCTTTAACTGCTTCAACAAATTTTGGATCTTCCCAAGAATTCATTGAACTGCGTTCTATAATTTCATGGTTTGGGAATATGTCAAGAATTTGCGGCCAAAAATAACCAGAAAAGCTGCGTGTTTCAACTGTAGTAAGAATAGTAGGTACGTTAAAAGTTTTTGCTGATTTAGCAAGCAGCATAACGTTATTAATCAATGTTTGTCTATCAATACTTGCAACTCCAAAAGTCATTTGAGGCTGAAAATCAATCAAAATTAAGGCACTGTTCTCCGGATTTAACAATTCTAAATTACTCATAATAAAACGCTCCTTTTTTAATTGTTTAAAATCAATATTATTGAAAATAATGTTTTTTCTGTTAATTAAAAAGAGAGTGCTGATTTAATCAGCACTAAATGTATACTATCCATTTTTTAAAAAGTGATTTAAAGCTATTTCCTTGAAATACATTTATGCATTTTGTTTACTAAGATCTCGCTGTGCGCCCATATAGCTTCCAATTATATTTTGATAGCCTGGAAGATTGCTAGCAAGCAAATTGCCAAAACCTTCGACATCGTTGCGCCAATCGCGTTGTAATTCGCAAGCTACGCTAAACCAGTTCATAAGTTGCACACCACTATGTGCCATACGAGTATTTGCAGCATCTGCAACTTGTTTATTGAAAGTACCTGAAGCATCAGTAACAGCAAATACTTCATATCCAGCTTTTATAGCGGAAAGTGCAGGGAAAGCAACACAAACGTCCGTAACTACGCCGGCGATGATAATTTGCTTTTTTCCAGTTTCTTCGATTGCTTTTACAAAATCATCATTATCCCATGCGTTAATTTGTCCAGGTCGAGCTATTTTTGGTGCATGAGGAAAGAGATCAACCAATTCTTGCATTAAAGGTCCGTTAGGTCCGTTTTCAAAACTTGTTGTTAAAATAACTGGTAAATCAAAAAACTTAGCAGTATGAGCAAGAGCTAAAACATTGTTCTTGAATTCATCAACACCATAGTCACGTACTAGTCCGGACATAAGACCAGTTTGATGATCTACTAAAAGCACGACAGCATCATCTTTGTTAATACGAGAATAGAGATCAGTCATTATGTATTCCTCCTAAAAATTAAGTAATCGAAGAAAGTTTAAATAGTCGAATACTATCATAAGTTTCTTCGTTTATAACTAAGCTGACCAATAATATTGGTTATAGCAGCATTCACAGAACATGAAGTGCTATACAAATTTATAGTATTTGAAAACTGATTCATTAATCAATTCTAAATTATCTATAATTTGTATAGGTCGTAACTATAGTTGTTTTCACTATAAAATAGATTGGTTTTACCTATACATCCTATAGATAGAACAATATTGATAGTCACCTATTTTTGTTATTACAATTGAATATGAGTAATGTTCAGTAATTATTTTATGATGAAAAAGGTATTAGAGGGGGGATTGTTCCAAACGGAGAAAAAATGCATTGGAACAATAGAGTTTCATACTTAGAGTTCACAACATAAACGTGCATGAATAGCTTATGAGATTCATCCGAATTATTGAAGAAAAGGATACATATTAAAGGAGGTAGGAGAATGGCAAAAATTACTGTAGGAACCGAAAATCAAGCACCAATTGAGATATATTATGAGGATCATGGTATAGGAAAACCAGTTGTACTCATTCATGGTTGGCCGTTAAGTGGTCGATCTTGGGAATATCAAGTTCCCGCTCTTGTTGAGGCTGGATACAGAGTTATAACATATGATCGTCGAGGCTTTGGAAAATCATCTCAGCCGTGGGAAGGGTATGAATATGATACCTTTACTTCTGATTTACATCAACTATTAGAACATTTAGAGCTTCAAAATGTCACACTTGTTGGTTTTTCTATGGGGGGAGGCGAAGTAGCCCGGTATATTGGGAAATATGGAACCCATAGAATAGAGAAGGCTGTATTTGCCGGAGCTGTACCACCATTCCTTTACAAGTCAGCAGATCATCCTGAGGGTGTATTAGATGATGTAGCAATTCAAGGATTTGAAAATGGAGTGAAAAGTGATCGCATAGCATTCCTTGATGAGTTTACGAAAGGTTTTTTTGCTGCTGGAGATCGAACTGACTTAGTTAGTGAACCATTTCGACTTTACAATAGGGATATCGCTGCGGGTGCATCACCTAAAGGAACATTAGATTGTATCGCTGCTTTCAGCAAAACAGACTTCAGAAGCGATTTAGCCAAGATTAATATACCTACCCTTATCATTCATGGTGATTCAGATGCAACTGTACCATATGAATATAGTGGGAAATTAACACATGAAGCAATTCCTAATTCTAAAGTAGCATTAATAAAGGGTGGTCCACATGGGCTCAATGCAACGCATGCTAAAGAATTTAATGAAGCACTCCTATCATTTTTAAAGGACTGATTACAACTATATAATTGTTAATTGAGACATTATAAATAAGTTAAAATAAAGCTTTATAAAAGATGCTCTTGGATAAATCCAGGAGCATCTTTTTAAATATTGATATTGAGATGTTAGGTTAATAAATCGCCATAAGTTTTGGATTGAATATTCTTCTTAACAGCTAAAATGTATTGATTAGAGTTTTTTAGATTTCTTAGAAGTATTGTTATATTACTATCAAGATAATATTTCTTCCTCAAAACAAAGAAATATACATTTTTTTGAGGAAAAAATATCTTGTCAGAAAACAATAAAATCTTATTAATTTTTATAATTGGTAGAATTTTTATGGAAATAATTCTCTTAATATATTAAAATAACATCGTATTATGTCAGATTTTAATTAGGGGAGAGAAATTTTATGTTGAAAAAAATCATTCCAGTTGCTTTAGCATTAAGTACAGTTACTTTTACTAGTGTATTTGCTGCGCCTTCAATCCAAGCGAGTACAGAACCAAACCGCTACATAGATGTGCAAATGCTCGGTATTAACGATTTTCATGGGCAACTAGACACTGTAAAAAAAATTAACAATAAAGATGCAGGGGGAATTGAGTACTTAGGGGCTTATTTACGTGATCGTGAAAAACAAAATCCGAATACATTAAAGGTACATGCTGGCGATGTTGTTGGAGCAAGTACTCCTGTTTCAGCATTATTACAAGACGAACCTACGATTGAATTTCTAAATGATTTGAAATTCGATGTTGGAACTATAGGAAATCATGAATTTGATGAAGGTGTTGCGGAAATGAACCGCCTTATTTATGGTGGATATCATGAGAAAACAGGGAATTTTAAAGGAGCAAAATTCCCATATGTTGCTGCAAATTTCTATAATAAATCCACCGGTCGTTTATTTTTACCACCATTCACTATAAAAAAGGTACAAGGAGTTCCTGTTGGATTTATCGGAGTTGTAACAACGGATGTTCCTAACCTTGTTATGCCTACTATGCTAAAGAATGTGGAAATTACAGATGAAGTTGAAGCTATTAACAAATCCGTAAAGCAATTAAAAAAACTAGGCGTTAAATCTATCGTTGTTCTTGCACATAACGGAGGTACAACAGATGGGAACGGCGTAACGAATGGTGATATCGTCCGATTAGCAAATGAGACTGATCCAGAAGTCGATGTTATTTTTGGTGGGCATAGCCACACGTATGTAAATGGAACTGTTAATAATAAACTTGTCGTACAAGCAAATTCATATGGTATGGCTTTTGCTGATGTTGATGTAAAGATTGACCGTAAGACACAAGATATTGTTGAGAAAAAAGCAGAAATTGTTACAACTTACCATGAAGGCATGGAGCCTGATAAAAAAATAAAGAAGAAGATGGAGAAATATCAAGCAAAAATCGCACCTCTTGTTAATGAAGTTGTAGGTAAGTCTATTGCTCCACTAGATCGCAAACTCAATACGGCTGGTGAATCTACTCTCGGAAATTTGGTTGCTGATGCCCAGCGTGCAACAATGCAATCCCAAATTGCACTTATGAATCCTGGTGGTATTCGTAATGACTTAGATGCTGGTGATATTACATGGGGAGAGATATATGGTATTCAACCATTCGGAAATCAATTAATAAAAGTAAATTTAACAGGTCAAGACATTCGTGATATTTTAAATCAACAATGGCAAAAAGACATAACAAGAATGCTTCAAATTTCAGGGATCCAATACACTTGGGATGCGAACAAGCCTAATGGAGAAAAAGTAACAAGTATTCGCTTAACAAATGGAGAAGAAATTATTCCTTCGAAAACTTACAGCGTCGTTGCTAACGCATTTCTAGCTTCAGGTGGAGATGGATTTGTATCTTTTAAAAACGGTAAAGATGCTGAAACAGGACCAACTGATTTTGAAGCATTAGTAGATTATATAAAAAAATCAAAAGAACCAATTCAGTCTATTATTGATGGAAGAATTCAAAAAATAAATTAGGTTTTTATTAATCTCAAAAAAAATAGATTACCTATACTTTTTATTGTACAGGTAATCTATTTTTTGTGGGTTTGAAATAAAGTCTTACTGTGGCCAATTAATAGTGACGGTGAATTTGGCCCCTATGGAACATTAAAATTGGATGATCCAAACAGTTATAACTACATTTTTGGACAGGTCAAAAAAGATCAATTTTTTATTGATTTACGTAAGGCGAACGGCGTGACAAAAACTTGGTTACACGAACAACATCCAATTTTCGCTGGAATAACTACCGAAGGGCCTGATATACCAAAAACTGTTGATATATCATTAGGTAAAGCGTTTGATATACTTGTTCAAATTCAAAAAGTGAGTCCATCTCAAGTACATCAATAAATTTAGAATAATATGCCTTAATGACAAATTTCATAGTGTTTCATATAACACAATGAAATTTGTTTTATATAGCAAGAAGAATAATCGCATTAGAAAAAATTAGCAGTTTAACCTGTTAAGAGTAAAACGAATCTTCAATATGTAAAGCGCAAAAACACTGAAGCGAAAAGCATCGGTGTTTTTTGCGCTTTCGGGCACAGATGCTACTTCAACCCTAGTGTACAAGTGATTTTGTATGTAAGGAATTTGTAAGGAATAGGTAAGAAAAAAGAGATTTTCATTGTGTAGGATAAAAATATAAGGAGTCGTGAAGGGGGGATAAGTACGGCCTATATATAACAATCAGTAACAAGAGTGTTTTGTGAAAATAATGAGTACAATGATTGCAAATGCATTGTTGCCTTTTCATCATTGGGAGAATGGATAGCTGTGTGGTTCGTATATGACACTGCTATCAACTATCTATACAATTTTAATAGAAGAGAGGAATTCTTTATGAAAACACGCAGTAAAATTACATGTGCAAGTCTAGCACTTTTAATAGCTGGAAGTTCCCTGTTATACATAACACCAACATCAATTGTAAAAGCAGAACCTACGCAAAATGTATCTAGTTCGTTACAAACAAGTACGAAAAGCGATCGTACTTCCGTTAAGAAAGCAATGCGAGATGAACTGCAACTTGGATACCCGGGAATACTCGCTCAAATTTCTAAGGGGGGTAAAACTTGGAGTTATAGTGCTGGGATAGCGGATTTGAGAACTAAGAAACCAATGAAAGCAGATTTTCGCTTTCGCATTGGCAGTGTGACGAAAACGTTCATTGCAACAGTTCTACTTCAATTATCTGGAGAGAACCGTTTGAATCTAGACGACTCAATTGAAAAATGGTTACCTGGTGTGATTCAAGGAAACGGATATGATGGTAACCAGATTACTATCCGGCAAATATTGAATCATACAAGTGGTATTGCTGACTATATAAATTCAAAAGACTTTGATATTACGGATATAAAAAAATCGTATACGGCTGAAGAATTTGTAAAGATGGGGATTTCACTTCCCCCAGACTTTGCCCCAGGAAAGGGTTGGTCTTATTCAAACACAGGATACGTATTACTGGGGATCCTTATTGAAAAAGTAACTGGCAACAGTTATGCCGAAGAGGTTGAAAATCGGATTATTGAACCGCTTGATTTGTCAAATACATTCCTACCTGGCAATTCAAGCGTGATTCCAGGGACTAAGCATGCCCGTGGCTATTTGCAACTAGACGGAGCGAGTGAGCTAAAAGACGTTACTTATATTAACCCAGGTAGCTCGGATGGAGATATGATTTCTACTGCTGACGATTTAAGCAAATTCTTCTCTTACTTACTAGGTGGCAAATTACTGAAGGAACAGCAGTTAAAACAAATGCTTACTACAGTTCCTACAAATAGAGAGGGAACCGGATATGGTCTTGGAATCCTTGAAATTAAGCTTCCGAACGGTGTCTCGGTATGGGGACACAGGGGGGCCGTTCCAGGGTTTTCCACTTTTGTTGGTGGAACACTTGGAGGTAAACATATACTCGCTATCAATTCGAACAGTTTAAACATTAATAACCCGGAATTTTTTAAAAACATTTTACTTGCTGAATTTAGCAAGTAGGAAAAACGGATAAATTTTGTCATTTGTAATTTCCATCGGAATGGATTACCGCTTGAAATGAGTATAGAGGGATTAAGTATCTAGAAACAATCAAGCCAATCATGAAGGATGGCTAAGTAAAAGGATTTGTTTATACATTGGCCAATTAAAAGAGCAACACATATAATGAGTGATTATGTATATAGTATTGCATTTGTGTTGGTATCGTCACGGATTGTAAATTTGTATAAGGTGCGAAGTCTAATTTAAGACTTCGCACTTTTGCTGTTTAACAGCTTTTATTACGAAGCTATTAACAATAGAAAAAGGAGAATGTAACTAGTTATGTGGATACTACTGTATGATTGGTGCAACAAATTGTGACTCTAACGTATTTGAAAGGTTTGATAAATTCACCGTTTATCGTCCTGACATTGATATTAAAAAGGCATTTAGTGGTACTGCAAGACATCTTGCTTTTGGATCAAGTATCTATAATTGTGTAGGAGCAGCATTTGCAAAATTAGAAATTGAAATAGATTCAACGATCAAAGATAATATTAGCGGAAAAAAATTGAGGGACATTAAAGATTTTGTGAAGAGGACTTCAAAAATGAAATAACATTGTAATAAGTTATATTTCTATTATTAATTGAAAGTTATTACCCTATAAATTCAGTCATTTATTATATAACTGAGTGCATAAAAAATGAACCGAACTCTATTAAATAACGTAAAAGCTAAAAGGTTTTCGCTTTGGGAACATCTCAAAATATTAAATTGATGGTAACTTTGTTGTAGCTCTTTAAACATACCTATATTAAAACCCAAATTTCTCAATTTAATGCTGAGAAATTTGGGTTTTTCTAAAGGAATCAATTTTTTAAAAAATTTTTAGAAATTTAAAGATAAAGTATTGTATACATGTAAGTATGATTAAAAATGAAAAGTTGTAAATGCTAAATTTAATTAAATATGCCTTACTCTCTTTAACATTGGCCTGAATGAATAGTTTATAGGAGATTACACTGGCTAAAGATGCGATAATTGTTCCAAGCCCTCCAATATTTACTCCTAGTAATAAAGCTTTCCAATCAGAAGTAAAGTTTGATAGAAGAATTGAAGTAGGAAAATTGCTAATCAATTGACTCAAAAATATGGAACTAAAGAAGACTGAAGTATCTCCTCTTAAATTAGGGCGAGCAAATGTCCCCAGTGCATCGGAATGGGAAATGTTTCCGATAAAAATAAAAAAACAGACAAAGGTTATTAGAAGAAAGTAATCGATCTTAAATAGTAAGTTTCTATCTAACGTAAATGCTGCTATCAGTGTGACTATTAGCGCGATGTAATAATTAATAACACCAAAAATAGATGCAATGATAGTAATAAGTATCAAAATCCAGACGGTAGCTTTTTTTCGATTTTTCACGGTAATAACAGGTAGTTCTATTTTCAAATCTGTTTTTTGAAGTTTTTGAGTAAATATAAATAATAAACTAATTCCAAGTACAGCTAAAAGCAGAATTGAACCTAAAAATGGGATGAGCTTAATTCCATAGTAAGAATATAGGTATAAATTTTGTGGGTTTCCCATAGGCATCAAGCTACTACCGATGTTTGCTGCAATTGTCTGCAGGATGATTGTCTCCATCATGTTCATTTGTGTTTTTTTACTAATGACAAGTGTTATTGGTACAAAAGTGAGGAGAGCAACATCATTTGTTACAAACATGGAGCAAATAAAGCATAACAAAATTAGAATAATAGATATTGACCTGCTGTTATTGCATTTATTTAAAATCGCAACGGCAAGTTTGTCTAATATCTTTAGCTGTTCCAAGGCCTTAATGGCTACCATCAGATTAAATAAGCTAATTAACACTTCAAAGTTAATATATTCGATCTTTGGCGAATGTATTAAGCAGCTTACAATTGCTAGTATCAGTGAAATGGTAAGCACTAAATCCTTTTTTAAAAATTCGAATTTCATAAGGAGTCTTTTTTTATTTTGAACGAATACTATTTCTTTCACAATACACCACCTGTAATCTATGTTAGTAAATATACGTTTTTTGGGATAACTCGATATTGCTAGAAAAGAGGATGTCATAAGGTCCTAAATAAGAGTTTTGTAATGTTTCATCCCTTCAACAAAATCTTTTTTTCTTAGTGTCTTTCCTGTTGTAAATATGTGCAATATAGACGAATCCAACTAGGGGGATTAATTGAGAAAACAAATGTTTTTTGTATGATAACATAAATAAATTAAATGTTTTATTTTTTTAATATTCTTATAATATTCCATTGATTCTTCATTTCAAATACTTTATGTGAACTTCTAAAAGAGAAAAAATATGCATGTTTTTATGAAGAAAATAGAGGCTTGTCAGAGGTTAGGTAGAACAGCATCCGCGACGTTTGGATACTGTATAAAATTCACAAAATCTCACTGTTTTTTTAGATGAAAAATCTTAAAATATTTTTTTGTTTTTATAAAAATCTGTACTTTTTCGTAACATTCTGTACTTTTAATTATAAATTAAAGACAAGCTTCTCTTAGTTGAAGATTGAAAGCGCTTCATAGTTTTTCTATAAATTTTTTATCTAGCCTATTTTTGAGATTAGTAGTGAGAAAGGAGATATTTCCATGTTCTTGAGAAAATTAACAAATAACCAGTTAATCACTATTGATTTTATGATTTAAATCACCGGTAAACGAAACAAACATAATAGTACAACAATGTTAGTGGATAAAAATATTAGTTTGCAGAAAGGGGTAGAGCATCCGTTTGTATAAGCGTTAAGTACTTCAAAATTTCAGTTTTACGGTTACATGTTGTGCTGTTTGCTTAAACAGGCCAATCCGATTAATATAGAAAATTTTTATCCTTGTTGTATTTGAATATGAAAGAGGTATTTATACCAGGAAATATAGGTGATTTTATATAAATTATAATATATAAATTTTGGCGTGGAGTGATGATATGGAAAGGTTTTTTGTAGAGTTAGTCGGATCAACAAATGATTTTTTATGGTCTAAATTGTTAATTATTATGCTTGTTATTTGCGGAATTTATTTTACATTTAAATTGAATTTTGTACAGTTTCGAATGTTAAAAGAGATGGTCCGTGTATTAATGGAGGGGAAAAGTGGTTCTAAAGATCAAATCTCTCCTTTTCAAGCGTTTTGTATTGGTATGGCAGCCCGCGTTGGGACAGGGAATATTACAGGAATTGCGATTGCAATTGCATTAGGTGGTCCTGGAGCTGTATTTTGGATGTGGATTATTTCTATTATTAGCTCGGCATCTAGTTTTGTCGAAAGCACATTAGCACAGATATATAAAGTAAAAGATAAAACTGGTTTCCGCGGTGGTCCATCCTATTATATGGAAAAAGGGTTGAATAAACGTTGGATGGGAGTATTATTCTCTATTTTAATCACAATTACTTTTGGACTTGTATTCAATTCAGTACAATCAAATACAGTTACAATTGCTTTTCAAAACTCATTTGGTACAGATCGTCTAACAGTTGGGATAATCATGGCCATTGCTTTCGCTGCGATTATTTTTGGTGGTGTACAACGTATTGCAAAAATGGCTGAATACAAGGTGGTATTTTTAGCGGTATTATACATTGGAGTTGCATTATTTGTTGTAGTTACCAACATATCAAAAATGCCGGAAGTTCTTTCTCTTATTGTTCAAAACGCATTTGGTTTTAAACAAATAGCAGGCGGTTCAATTGGTGCAGCACTTATGAATGGAGTTAAACGCGGTTTATTCTCAAATGAAGCTGGTATGGGAAGTGCACCAAACGTTGCTGCAACAGCAACAACAAGTCATCCGGTGAAACAAGGACTGATTCAAGCATTTGGTGTATTAACGGATACACTAATCATTTGTACTAGCACCGCCTTTATTATTTTGCTGTCTGATGCATATAAACAACCGGGGTTAAATGGTATTGCACTTACACAAGCAGCATTAAGTGAACACATAGGCCCTTGGGCATCGGGTTGTCTTGCTATCTTTGTTTTTTTATTTGGATTTGGTGCGTTAATTGGCAACTATTATTATGGTGAAACAAACATTCGCTTCTTACATACAAGTAAAGTGTGGTTAATGATATACAGAATAAGTGTGTTGGCTATGATTGTATTTGGTTCTGTTGCAAAGATTCAAATTGTATGGGATTTAGCGGACTTATTTATGGGCTTTATGGTTATTATTAATTTAATTGCTATTACCTTACTTTCAAAAGTAGCATTTGCGGCGTTACAAGATTATATAAACCAGAAAAAAGCTGGTAAAGATCCTATTTTTTATAAAGAAAACATTAAAGGACTTGAAAATATTGAATGTTGGGATAGTTATGAGAAAACTTCAAAAAAGAAAAGTGTGTAATAAGAAGGATATTCAGACTGCAATATGTCTGAATATTTTTCTTGGTTCTAGTGCAAATATTATTGATTATAGTAAAGAAAAAATCATTCTATATAAAGTTAATAGTACGGGGGAATATTATTAAATGATAAAGGATTCTAGCGTTCAAGTTGAGGGGCAAGAAAAAGTTTGCTTAGATCAATGGGTAGCTCATTATCGAGCGTATGCAGCTAAGGGACGAAGCGCCAGTTATATTCCCGCTCTGGGGGAAATAAATGTATCGCAGTTAGGTATTTGTATAGTAAAGCCAGATGGAACAATGATAAAATCAGGAGATTGGGAGATACCTTTCACATTACAAAGTATATCAAAAGTAATCGGTTTTATAGCCGCTTGTTTAAGTCGCGGTATTTCTTATGTATTAGAACGAGTTGACGTAGAGCCAACTGGAGATGCCTTTAATTCAATTATTCGTTTAGAGATACATAAACCAGGAAAACCTTTTAATCCTATGATCAATGCTGGAGCGATTACGATAGCTTCACTTTTGCCAGGGACATCGGTGCAAGAAAAATTAGAATCTCTATACGTATTAATTGAAAAAATGATAGAGAAGCGTCCCGCTATTAATGAAATAGTATTTCAATCAGAATGGGAAACGGCTCATCGTAATAGAGCATTAGCATACTATTTAAAGGAGAATGGTTTTCTAGAATCAGATGTGGAGGAGACACTAGAGGTTTACTTAAAACAATGTTCGATTGAAATAAATACAGAAGATATTGCCTTAATAGGGCTTATACTAGCACATGATGGATATCATCCTATTCGCAAAGAACAAGTGCTCCCTAAAGAAGTAGCTAGGTTAACAAAAGCTTTAATGCTTACTTGTGGAATGTACAACGCTTCTGGAAAATTTGCTGCTTTCATTGGATTACCAGCTAAGAGTGGGGTATCCGGCGGAATTATGACACTTGTTCCCTCAAAATCTAGGAAGGATTTATCGTTTCAAGATGGATGTGGTATTGGTATTTACGGACCAGCCATTGATGAGTATGGGAATAGTTTACCAGGAATTATGTTGTTAGAACATATTGCAAAAGAATGGGATTTAAGTATATTTTAAAAAGGAGCACAGATATTTTGGTGTTAGAGCGAGTCCAAAAGTGTTCAGACCTTATATTGTGTCTGAACATTTTTGAGTTATAAAGTATCTTTCTAAAGTAGAAGAGTGTAATGAATACTCACAATCTATAATGCTTTCGTTTATAACTTATTTATCAGTTTTTGAAAAAAATAGAGTAAGTATTGTATTAATGCAAATAGGTTTGTATACTGACTGTTAGGCGAAAGTGAGAAGTGATTATTTTGAATCTTAGTAATTTAGTAAAAAAAGACATCTATATTCTCGTTTTAATGATACTTACAGTACCCTTAGTAGGTGAAATAAAGTCATTTCCCTTAAATGAAACATTTAGAATGAGCTTTGGTGCACCAACATTTTTCTTTTTTTTGTTATTGTTTCGACGAGTTCCAGCATTTTTACCGGGTTTTTTAACAGCGATAGTCGTGGTAGTATTTCGTATCTCAATGGATGTCATTATAAAGGAAAATATGGATTGGCTAGCCGCTTTTCATACTCACTATCCTAGTTTTTTCTTTTATTTTACTTATTCGTATCTCTTTCATTTAGCAAAAATCAAACGTTTTTATCATCAACCACTAATGATTGGTTTTATTGGTTGCATGATTGAAATACTGTCAGACTGTGTGGAATTAATGATTCAATATTTCGTATTAAAAACATCGATCACATCCGAGGCAATAAATGAGATCATTGTTATCGCATGTTCCCATAGTTTTATAGTTCTAAGCTTTTTCAATATGATGAAATTGTATGAAGCACAATCAAGGGAGCGACATATAAAGAAACAAAATGAACATATGCTCATGCTCATCTCTAATTTATATGAAGATGCTGTTCATTTAAAAAAAACATTACAAGATGCTGAGAATATAACAAAAAAATCCTATGATTTATATAAAACTTTAGACTCTTTTGAGCATAAACAGATGGATTTTCAGTTTGAGGATTTAAGGCAACAGGCATTACAAATTGCTGGTGAGGTCCATGACGTTAAAAAGGATAACCAACGTATTTTTGCGGGACTTTCAAAACTAATTTCTGATGAAAGTTTTACAGATTATATGTCTGTACATGAACTAGTAAATATCATTATACGGGCAAATACGAAATATGCACAGTTGTTAGAGAAAGATATCCAATTTGTGTATAAAATTGATGGTGTGCATCCTCATTATCATATTTATACAATCTTATCTATTATAAATAATATCGTTACAAACGCTGTAGAAGCTATCCAAGGTATGGGAACCATCACAATTGACATTAATAAAGACCACCATTTTGTTGAATTTCAAATAGGCGATAATGGTCCTGGTATTTCTTCAAAATATAAAGATTCAATTTTTGAGCCTGGGTTTACTTCTAAATATGATGATTTAGGCAATCCATCGACAGGTATCGGATTATCGTATGTTAAAGAAATGGTCGCACAACTTGAAGGTGATGTTACGCTTGGGGACAGAACCGAAGGAAAAGGATCAATTTTTATAATTAGATTAGGGATTGATCATATAATTTCGAAAGGGTGATTCTATGTATTTTTATATAGTAGATGATGAAAAAGCGGTTCGCTCAATGTTGGCTCAAATTATCGAGGATGAAGATCTTGGGGAGGTTATAGGAGAAGCTGAGGATGGTTTATCTTTAGAGCAACAAATGGTAATCCTTAAAAATATAGACATTTTATTTATCGATTTGTTAATGCCGAATCAAGATGGAATAAAAACAATTCGTCAAATAAAGCCTTCGTTTAAAGGGAAAATCATCATGGTCTCTCAAGTAGAATCAAAAGAATTAATTGCTGAAGCTTATTCGCTTGGTGTTGAATACTATATTATTAAGCCAATTAACCGGATTGAAGTATTAACAGTTGTTCGGAAAGTCATTGAACGAATTCGTTTGGAAAAATCAATAAAAAACATTCAAGAATCGCTTAATATGGTACTAAAATTGGATAGTAATTCAAGTGTGCAAGAAAAATACCGTAATGAAAAACATTTAAATACTTTCAATCATTTTCAAAATTCCATTCATTTTCTTTTGTCTGAATTAGGAATAGCCAGTGAAAGTGGAAGTAAAGATTTAATGGATATGCTAGATTATTTATATAAATATGAACAAGATAACACGTTGGAACAAGGCTTTCCCTCACTAAAAGAGATTTTTATGAATTTGGCTCAAAAAAAACTTGGGGATTCAGCTGAAGATGCCGAATTAAAAAGGTTCATAGAAGCTTCCAAACAACGGATTCGGAGAGCTATTTATCAATCATTAAACCATTTAGCATCCCTTGGACTTACTGATTTTTTAAACCCGAAGTTCGAAAATTATGCTTCTAGATTTTTTGATTTTACTACCGTAAGGAGAAAGATGACAGAATTGAATAATGAACCAACATTACCTGCTCGTATTGATACGAAAAAATTTATTCAAGTTCTTTATTTTGAAGCAAAACGAATACACCTGGAGTTAAGATGATAAACTCTTGCTAATTATTATTTTCAATTGCTAGATTGATAATTGTTTTCATGTTATTTGTTTTATATAGTTTTTCTAAGAGAGTATTTTCCTTTATTTCATATTGATTTTAAAATCAGAAAATTCCGTATCGATTTGGTAGAAGTGTATGAACTTAGAACAAAAGAATATGTATTTTTTATTTTTTTAAACATTAATATTCATTAAAAAAAACGAGTATTTTCACAATAAAATATAAATACATAGTAAGTTGAATTTAAAAAAAGATGCTATCTTCTAGCATCTTTTTTTCTTTAAGAGGAAATATCATTGATCCTTATATTATTTGAAATTCAAATGCGGGCATATAAATAACGGAAAAGGAGATAATATTTAACAAATTATAATTGGAAATGGTATTTTAGGTCAGAAATGTTTTTATACTAATTAGGTTATTGGTACTAAATAAGCATAAAGTATCGCTTTTCTGCTCTTTAATCTTATCGTTATTTTTTATTAAGTACATATCGTTTTTTAGAAATCTCAATCCTAGCAGAGTATATAAATTGGGTGATAAAAATGTGGAACATAATTACTTCTTATCTTCCAGATTGGAAAGTCTTTGTACAAGCTTTTATCTTGTTTTTAATTCCGTATACTATCTCAAGAGTTTTTCATTGGGTTCGTATGTCAGAGAAAGAGTGGGAAGAATGAGTTGGTGGAAGTCAAGAGACAAACAAGTGAAAAAAAATAATATTCAAAGTAAAACGAAACAAGAGCATAAACCTTCTCAAAATGCAATCGTTCATTTCACAAATGATTTTGCCTCTAACTTAGAACTTATAAAGCAACAAATCGGACATAATTCTGATGTTCGCTTTCGGAAGTTTAATATTGGACGCACAGATATTCAGGCTGGGATCGTTTTTGTTGATGGCCTATCAGATAAAGAGATAATTGACAAACATATTATGAAATTACTAATGGATGATTTTTCTGATGAATATAAAAATGAAACTTCTTATGTGGAGGGGACTGTTTCAAAAGAATATATTAAAAATAAAGTTCTTACAATTAGTGAAGTAGCAGAAGTCCATTACATAAAAGATTTAATACCCAAAGTATTGATAGGTTCAACAGCTCTTTTAATTGATGGTTTAGCAGATGTGTTTATTCTTGGTACAACAAAAGCAAATAAACGAAACATTGAAGAACCAGTATCGGAGGCATTAGTCAGAGGGCCACGGGTCGGTTTTACTGAAGTATTAAGTGATAATACCTCACTTTTGCGACGACATTGTGCGGATGAGAGCTTATCATTAGTAAAGCTACCAGTAGGAGAACGTGCAAAGAAAGAGTTAGTTGTCGCATTTATTAGAGATCTTGCTAGTACAGAATTGGTGGATGAAGTAAAAAACAGAATTCAGAAAATTGACATAGACAGTGTACTCGAATCTGGTTATATAGAGCAACTCATTGAAGATAATTATCTAAGTCCTTTTCCACAGATTCAAAATACAGAACGACCTGATCGTGTTATTAGTGCTTTAATGGAAGGTCGAGTAGCTATTTTGTTAGATGGAACACCATTTGTTTTAATTGCTCCAGTTACATTTAGTATGCTGCTGCAATCACCAGAAGATTATTATGAAAGGTGGCTTCCTGGTACGCTTCTCCGCTTATTACGCTTCATGACAGCTTTTGTTTCATTATTTGCTCCAGCACTGTATATTTCTTTTATTTCATTTCATCCAGGATTAATTCCCACTAAGCTCGCTATTTCTATTATCGGATCGCGAGAAGGAGTTCCTTTTCCCGCTTTAATAGAAGCGTTAATTATGGAAGTAGCTATCGAAGTTTTGCGAGAAGCAGGTTTACGTCTGCCTAAACCGATTGGACCTGCAATGGGAATTGTGGGCGGTTTAATAATTGGTCAAGCTGCCGTAGAAGCAGGAATTGTTAGTCCAATAATGGTTATCGTTGTTGCGGTAACAGCTATTTCTTCTTTTACTATTCCACAATATAGTGTAGGAATTACGTTACGCATTCTTCGTTTTGTAGCTATGTTTTGTGCTGCGATATTTGGTTTGTATGGAGTTATTCTCTTCTTTCTTTTACTTTGCAGTCATTTAGTGAAACTGAAAAGTTTTGGCGTTCCTTATACCAGTCCTGCTGTTCCATATCGATTCAGTGACTGGAAAGATTTTATGGTTCGCATGCCATTAAAAATAATGAGACGTCGACCAAAAATAATGCATACCCAAAAAAATATCCGCAAAAGGTAGCTGATGACGAAAGGAAGTGGCCTTCAGTGATTACTAAACTTAAAGACCGAATAACAACTTCACAGGCAGTTGTTATTATTGTAAATTACATACTTGGGACAGGAATTCTCACTCTGCCTAGAGCATCTGTGGAAAAAGTGAAAACACCAGATGTATGGATAAGTGTGATATTAGGTGGAATACTGGCAATGGTTTCAGGAGTAATTATGGTCAAATTAAGTCAGCAGTTTCCAGAAAAAACATTTTACCAATACAGTCAAGATATTGTAGGGAAATGGATAGGCAGGTTGCTTAGTTTTCTTATTATAGGGTATTTTCTTACAACTTCAGCATTTCAAATTCGTTCAATGGCAGAAGTAATAAGCTTTTTTTTGCTCGAAGGAACCCCCACATGGGCTATTGTTATGCCTTTTATGTGGATAGGTCTCTATTTGATTATGAGTGGTATTAATTCAATTGCACGGATGTTTGAAATAATATTTCCTATTACTGTTTTTATTTTTTTAATCATTTCCTTTATGAGCATCGGAATATTCGAGATAGATAATCTCCGTCCCGTATTAGGTTTGGGAATTAAACCAGTATTAGATGGGATAAAAACAACGTCTCTCGCATATACAGGTCCTGAAATTATGTTAATTCTTTTGGTATTTATGGAACAACGAAATAAAGCAGTAAAAGCTATTTTAGTTGGAATTTCTATTCCGTTAATCTTTTATGTAATAACTGTTGTAATGGTCATTGGTGCATTATCAATTGATGGGGTTGTAACAAGAACATGGCCGACAATTGACCTTATGCGCAGTTTTGAAATTTCTGGATTGATATTTGAACGTTTTGAATCTTTACTGCTTGTAATATGGATTATGCAAATATTTGCTACCTATACGATTAGTTATTATGCAGCTGCATTAGGATTAGCGCAACTCTTTAAAAAGAGTATTCATCCGTTTATTTTTGCTTTGATTCCAATCATTTACATCATTGCTATGACTTCGAAAAATATAAATGACTTGCTTAAATTGGGGGATATGCTCGGTAATGCTGCTTTATTTTTATTTGGTTTACTGCCACTGCTTCTTCTTATTATTACGCGATTAAAAGGAGGAGTAGTGTGAAAAATAAATTTAATTATATGCGGTTCTATTTTGCTTTGTTATGGACGCTTTTGCTTCTGTTTTTAACAGGATGTTGGAGCAGTAAAGAAGTAGAAGAGTTGAGTTTAACTGCAGGTATAGCACTAGATAAAGGGAAGAATTCAACAATTGAGAAAGAAGATGAGGAAGGAGGTTATCCTAAAAGAAATCTTATAACAGCTACTTATCAAATTGTTAGTTCGCAAGCACAAAGTAAAGGAAATGGACAACAAAAACGTTATATTAATGTTTCTGAGACAGGTGATTCCATTCATCAAATTGTTCGTGAGTTTTCATTGAAAAGAGAGAGCACAATGTTCAGCCCACATTTAAAAAACATTGTTATTAGTGATAGTCTTGTACGTACATACAGTTTAGAACAATTACTTGAACAGTATCTCCGTGACAATGAAGTTCGGCTTAGCTGTATGCTCTTAATTAGCAAGGGGCTAGCGAAGGAGGTACTGGAATCAAACAAAAAAGGAGAAATTCCAGCATTTCGTTTGTCTGGAATTGCAGATAATAGAAATAGAACAACAAGGATTTTACCTCCTGTATCGCTCGCTAAATTGGAAGGAAAGATGCGGTCAGGGTCCAGTTTTCTTTTGCAAAATGTAATCTCGATAAAAGGGGAAACAAAATTTGCAGGAGCTGCTGTAATTAAAGGGAAGACAAAAAAGTTGATGGGCTTTTTAAATGAACAGGAATTGGAAGGAGTAGTATGGATAAACGGAAAAAGGAATGGTGGTGTGGTAAAAACTTTTGATAAAGAATCAAAGAAACTCATTATATACGAAATAAAGTCAATAAAAAGCAAAATCATACCACATGTTAACGGAAATAATATTTCCTTTGATGTAAACATTGAATCAGAAGGGCGTTTGTCTGAAAATTGGATGCAATCAGGAAAAGATTTTGAAAATGAATTTTTAAAAAAGGAAGAAAAAGCTATTGAAAAAGAAGTAAAGCACTTAGTACATCATGTTACAAAAAAAATACAAAAAGAATATCAAGTCGATATTGCGGGTTTTGGCAACCAATTAAGAATTAAACACCCGAGAACATGGGAGAAAGTCAAAAAAGATTGGGATCAAACATTTAGTAAAGTACCGATTAAATATCATATAAATGTAACTATACAAGATTATGGAGCGTCAAGTTTAAAACGATGAGATACCTTAATTGAAATTATATTTGAATCAAAACAAAAAGTTATAAAAGTTTTAATTTGAAAATTTTTGTAACTTTTTGTTTTTTTTATGTCCTTCTTATTATAGATTAAAGAAATGATTTTATCCCGCTATTTGCCGGGCAGTAAGACTCACACCTCAAAATTCAGCGAAAGCAAAGAAGTTATTAGAGGTATATGTAAGCTCTATATAGGAAGGAGAATTTTGAAATTCTATTGATAAACCAAGTAATTGTAATAGCCCTTATTTAGAATAATAATTTCAAAATCAATAAAATTTAGAGTAGAAGGAGCAAGAGCAAATTATTATGAATAAACAAATAGGTTTTATCGGATGTGGAAACATGGGTATTGCTATGATAGGTGGGATGATTAAAAAAAATATAGTTTCTCCAGATCAAATAATTTGTTCAGATTTAAATGTCATTAATTTAAAAAATGCTAGTAATGAATATGGCATAACTATAACTACTAACAACAATGAAGTCGCTAACAGCGCTGACATTTTAATTTTATCAATCAAACCAGATTTATACTCATCGGTAATTAACCAAATAAAAGATCAAATAAAAAATGATGTAATCGTTGTAACTATTGCTGCAGGAAAAAGTATTAAGAGCACTGAGAATGAATTTGGTAGAAAGTTGAAAGTTGTTAGAGTAATGCCTAATACACCGGCACTTGTTGGAGAAGGAATGTCTGCGTTATGTTTTAATGAAATGGTTACAGAAAAAGATATAAAAGAGGTACTGAACATATTTAATATTTTCGGCCAGACGGAGGTCATAAATGAAAAACTAATGGATGTTGTTACATCTATTAGTGGTTCTTCTCCAGCATATGTGTATATGTTTATAGAAGCCATGGCAGATGCTGCTGTACTTGGCGGTATGCCGAGAAAACAAGCTTATAAATTTGCGGCTCAGGCTGTATTAGGTTCTGCAAAAATGGTATTGGAAACAGGAATACATCCAGGTGAATTGAAGGATATGGTTTGTTCTCCAGGTGGAACGACGATAGAAGCTGTAGTAACGCTAGAAGAAAAAGGTTTAAGAACAGCTATCATTTCAGCTATGAAACGTTGTACGCAAAAATCTATGGAAATGTCTAGTTTAACTAGTAAGTGAGAAGCGAATTTATATAATATTTCAAATCTATTTAATGTAAAAGAAATATTATGAGGCTAGTTAATAACTAAGTAAATTTATATACAACACTAACGAGAAGAATAAACCTTATTTTAAAGGGGATACAGAAAATATGAGTAATTTACTAAAAAAGAAATCCGTTACACAATTGTTAGAGCATAATCAAAGCAAGACTTTAACGAAAACATTAGGAGCATTTGATTTAATTATGTTAGGGGTAGGCTCGATAGTTGGAACGGGGGTTCTTGTGTTAACTGGATTAGTAGCAGCAAGAGATGCTGGTCCAGCAGTTATTTTTTCATTTGTACTTGCAGCAATTATATGCGGATTTATAGCATTATGTTACGCAGAAATTGCTTCCACACTCCCGGCGTCTGGTAGTGTATATACGTACTCATATGCAACAATTGGTGAGTTTGTTGCTCATCTAGTAGGTTGGTCATTGCTGTTAATATATATTGTGGCAACAGCGGCTGTCGCTGCTGGATGGACAGGCTATTTCCACAATTTAATAAAAGGATTTGGATTAGAGATACCTAAAGCTCTAGTAACGATCCCTTCACATGGTGGTATTGTGAATCTACCAGCAGTAATCATTACATTGATATTAGCATGGATGTTATCCCGTGGTACGAGGGAAAGTAAACGAATCAATAATATAATGGTATTGATTAAAATTGGTATGATTTTGTTGTTTATTACAGTTGGTATATTCTATGTAAAACCAATGAACTGGATACCAATTGCACCATACGGTTTAAGTGGGGTTTTTACGGGGGGAGCAGCTATTTTATTCGCTTTCACAGGTTTTGATATATTAGCAACTTCAGCAGAAGAAGTAAAAGATCCGAAGCGTAATCTTCCCATCGGTATTATTGCATCATTAATCATATGTACAATTATTTATGTTATCGTATGCCTTGTTATAACAGGAATGGTTTCCTATAAAGAATTAAATGTCCCTGAGGCAATGGCTTATGTAATGGAAGTGGTAGGACAAGGAAAAGTCGCTGGTGCAATTGCTGCAGGTGCTGTAATTGGCCTTATGGCTGTTATTTTTTCCAATATGTATGCAGCAACACGAGTATTCTTTGCAATGAGTCGTGATGGATTGTTACCGAAATCATTTGCGAAAGTTAATAAGAAAACTGGAGCACCCACTTTTATAACTGGATTGGCAGGAATAGGGAGCTCTATAATAGCTGGGTTTATTGATTTGAAAGAATTAGTTAATTTAGTTAATATCGGTAGTTTGGTGACGTTTGCGTTAGTTTGTCTATCAGTTATTATTCTACGTAAATCACACCCAAATTTAAAACGTGGATTTATGGTACCTTTTGTACCTGTATTACCATGCGTTGCAATTGTATGCTGTGTGTTTTTAATGCTAAATTTACCGTTAAGGACATGGGTGTACTTTAGTATTTGGATTACTATTGGGGTAGTAATATATTTCCTTTATTCGATAAAACACAGTAATTTAAATGAGGAAACGATCTCGAAATTACATGATAAAATTGCGAGATAATAACGATAGAAAATTTTATTAATAATCATATTGATAGTTGAGTAACATAGAAACAGTTTTTTGACATTTAGCAAGAGATAAAATAAGAGATGTTAGGGCAGCTAAGTACTTTTTTAGAAACCTTGCTTGTTTTTTACGATTTAAAACTGCTAAGGAGAGAGAAGTATGAGTGAATTGCATTTTATGAGTATAGAAGAATTGGATAATAAATTGAAAAAATCTGACAGTGGTATTTATTTCATTAAAGATTATAATGACAATATTATTTATGTAGGCAAGGCTTTTAGTATAAAAAGTAGAGTATTAGCTCATTTTAATAGTTATTCCAATATTGAGGAATATGTACATTTATTTAATAAAGTAGCGTATCTCATTGAAGATAGTTTGTTAAAACGCTCATTGTTACAAGTTACTTATATGATTAAATATAAACCAGTATTAAACAAAGAAGTACAAAAAGAATTCCCAGAGTTGTATACTCAATACATTAAGCAGACAAATAAAAAATCTATGTTGTTAGAAATTGATGAAGCTAAAGAAAAAGGGGAGGAGTTAAAGAATAAATTAGTAAAATTAGTGGGTGGAAAAACTATGTTTTATGACATAATTTCTCTGTTAAACAATGGATATAACTATCATGTTCTCGCAAAAGTATTGAGCATAGAACTTCAAACTTTAATTATAATAAAAGAACACCGAAATAAATTCCCGATACCACATAATTATAAGAGGACAATAAAACATCAAGATATAATGTATGCTTTATCTGGAAAAAAGAATTTAAGTACTTCAAGGTTAAACACTTAACTTTAAAATAGTAAATTCGTTGCTTTTGTAGCTTTTATTGTTATATTGAAATGTAATGTACATTTGTGTTTCAAATTTAATTGGTGGAATAAGGGGAGGGAAAGGGTTCCTATAAAAATACTGGAAGAAATTAGGTCGCTTATGCATAAATAGCATAAGTAGGCACATGTTATTTATAAATATATTGGAAGTGCAATTATAAATATTCAAAGATACGAAAGTAATACAAAGGAAATTCTTATTTCTGCTACTACAAGTACTATTGAGCAAATGAAGTATGAAATTGCTTTTGAACTAAGAGTCACACTGGGACCTGATACATCACATCATCTGCAAATGGTTCGGATCGGTGGAGAGTTTACAAAACGCTTAGTTTGAATGGCTGAAAAACAGTTAACAGGTCAATACAGATTACACTAAGAAAATAATCCGTATATATACGGATTATTTTTCCTTTAATTTACAAAAAAATAAATTTCGAAATTGAAAAAACCTCTCAGATTCCTTTGTAATAATCTTTTTTAGTTGTGTTAATGACATAGGTATCGAAAGGTGATAAATTCGATACGAACGATGTATGATCCCTTAAAAGGGTTTTGGTGTTATTTATAATTTTAATTCCATAATACTTAAGCCGATATAATAAAATGTTTTATGTCTAAATTGATATAAAGTAATGATTATTAAGTGATATTTCTTTTTTTATAGAATAAGTAAAAACTGATACTGTAGTAATTACTGTTTTGAGATCAATTTACTGTGTACCTTAATTATTGAAGTTTTTTGTTGATTAACAACTATTGTGTTTGGAAATTAATAATAAGTTTATCCCGCTATTTGCCGGGCAGTAAGACCCCCACCTCAAAATTCAGCGGAAGCAAAGAAGTTAGGTGGGGGATCAACTGTCTGTAAAATCCCGATTTGTGTGGGCTAATAATCAGTGGGGGATGAACAAAACCCCCACTGATTAAAGTTTCACTTTATGTGATGCGGTAATAAAACTAGCTATTTTGCTATTCTTAGTATTTGTAAAGTCTATATATTTTTCCCTCTTTTGTGGAAAGTAAAACTAATGTTACGACCAGTAATATAGTGTCATTTTTTGAATATTCCATTCGTTTTTTATTTTTATTTTTATTTTTAGTTGATGAAAAGACCTTTCTCTCAATTAAATGTTTAATTGAGCACTTGAATTTCCTCCACCTTGTACTTTTCAAAACATAGTGTTTCAAAAATAGCCGTATCGCTTTCCTCTTTTTCCGATTTCACGACTTCTTTATTATCTTTTTCTAAAATTTGGAGCAAAATAGTTTTTCAGTTTCATATTTAAATTAGCAGTATTTATTTTTTGAATTCAATTTGTATAAATGATTGAATTGGAACTTTGACTGTTATTTCTTGCGGTGGTACAGTATCTCCTGTTACTTTCGTTTTATTTGTAATATTTTTCTATCTCGGTCCTCGCATTGACTATCACTGTATTTTGTAGTGCTTCACTGTTTTCTCAAGTTCAATAATTATATCTTGTAGAATTAAGAAAAGAACTTAGCTTATTTCGTTTACTTATCTACTCTGATATTTAGATGCTAACTACAATTAAATAATATATGATTTTTATAAAAAAGATATAGTAATATTTTGTTGTGAATTGTACTAATTTGATATTTTATAGTATTATTTGTCGTGAATTATATCTAACAGAATATATTTTATGGATCTATAAAGGAGAATGTAATGAATACTTCTATCGATATACAACACTTGTGTGATCTTGCACATAAAGCATTTAATGCCCCTGTACATATTTTATCTGCAGACAGAAAAATTTTATATCATTCTACATCTGATAATGTTTGTAGTCCTTTTTATTCTTCAAAAGAAGAACATCTTAGTGATATTTATCAAGAAAACGATCCCTTTAACTTGCCACTTTTCCGAAGTAACAACTATCTTGAAAATTTTGTTCTAATTCATATAGAAAATCATGATGATATTAAAGGGACTATTATAATCGGTCCTACTATACATCCAAAAGATTCAGATGATATGATCATAAAATTTCAGAAAGAATTTAAATCAAATGATAACATTCAAGAAAGACTTGCCTATTATCAGTGTTTATCTGAGATTAAAAAAACTACATTAATTGATATGGGAATTTTATTACATTACATGATTTTCAATGAAAAGTTAGATGTAGATATTGTCTTGGAAAAAAATAAAGTACTAGAGGAAATTCCTAATAAAAATGTGAAACCTGATTTATATATTTTAAAACGTCGACAAAACAAACCTAAAACGCACAATATGTCATTAGTAAATGATTTCTTTTCGACTATTAAAGAAGGGAATAAAAAAAAGTTAATACAGTATATGTATGCGGTTTCGCAAGAAGATGTTGAACTTATGCTAATAGAGGATCCGCTCAGGAATCAAAAAAACCTTGGAATTATTGCGATTACCTTAGCCACTCGATATGCAATAGAAGGAAACCTGCCACCAGATATTGCTTTTGCTCATAGTATTTTATATATACAAACCCTGGAACAATTAGATAATGTAGAATCTGTAAAGCGATTGTCAGGGGATGCTTTACGTACTTTTGCAGATCGTGTGAAAGAATACAATGCAAAAAAGTATTCTTACGCGGTTACTACATGTATAAAACATATTAATAAAAATGTTTACGATGGAATATCTCTGAATGAACTTGCTAATCATTTAGAAATTACGCCTACTTATCTGTCTAAACTATTTAAAAAAGAAATGGGAATTACTTTAAGCGAATATATTCAAAGGGAACGAGTGGAAGAAGCAAAGAAATTATTAACACTCACTACTTATTCGTTATCAGATATCTGTGCTTGGCTTAACTTTAATGACCAAAGTTATTTTATAAGAGTTTTCAAAAAAATCACTAGCATGACCCCTAGGCAGTACCGTGAAAAATATACAATAATATAAGTTTGTTATCTACTGTCTCCAATGTAAAGACTTAAACATGGGTGTAAGTATCCCAAAAAATGAAAATTCACTAACCATTATTTTGCTAAAGGAAACAAAAAGATAGAAGGCTGCAAAGTGTTCCAAGGAAGCTTTGCAGCTTTTTTGTAATTTAAAACCTATGTTTATAACGATGATAAGTTTATAGACTAATATCTTCATATTATATATTTATTAATAATGATATTAGGATATTTCGTAAAAAAATCAATAATATAACATATATTACTAAATATATCTACATTTTATGCAATTATACATAACTAAATAAAGGTAAAAAAGTATAAAAAAACCTATTATATTATTCTATAAGTATTTTTTCTAAAATAAAATTTCTTGGTTGAGCTAAAATAGTTATTTTTAACCGTATACACATTAATTTGTAATCATTACAATTACAGAAATGAAATTTACGAATAACTATATTTATATAATTTTTTTCGGTTCATATTTTTATTTAACAGTAAATTATCGAGCGTAATCGACAAAATTTTTCTATTTACGCATTAAAAATTTAATGTTTTAATGAACAACATAACTGGTATGACCAGACAGAAAGGAGAAGGTTACGCTAATAGGAATTATAGTGAAGTTATAAGTAACATTATGTCTTTAATAATTTTCTAAATAGTCAATTTATTTACAAGAGGTCAAGAATCAAATTGGTAATAAACGTGTTCTAAGTTTCTGCATAACAAAAGTGAAGTTATTCCGCAATAAAAGTATAAGCAATGTACAGTATAATTTCACCTTTTGTTGTCTACTAAGGAGTTTGCTGACAAAACTAAGAGGGATATTATCAAATTGAAATTAAACAATGTTATGACAAGATTAACTGTAAGCATTGGTTTATTGATCCTCACGATTCTGTAAGTTAAACCGCAACTTTAGGAAAGAATTAATAATTTACTACTCATAAGGTGCCTGATTCAAATATAGTTAATAAATTTTTGTTATTTATATTTAAAAAAATAGAGTATCGAAATGAGAGATAAATAAAATCCTTACATCCTATTAGAAGTAAAAAACAACGATATTAACGTATCTGAAAGATTTCTCCTTCTTATCCAGTTTACAAAGAGAGCGGTCGTACAAGTTATATGAATTAAGTTATAAAAACAATGGTAAAGGAGTGTACGGAATGAAAACTAAAATAATGACAGGATTATTAGTCACATCCATTGTAACTGGAGCAACTATTCCTATCAATACTCTCGCAACACCAATCGTTCAAGCGGAAACTCAACAGGAAGGCATGGATATTTCCTCTTCATTACGAAAATTAGGTGCGCAATCTAAATTAATCCAAACGTATATTGATCAATCTTTAATGAGTCCTAATGTACAGCTAGAGGAAGTCCCAGCTTTAAATACCAATCAATTCCTAATCAAACAAGATATGAAGGAATGGTCATCGGAACTCTATCCACAGTTAATTCTATTAAATTCAAAAAGTAAAGGATTTGTAACAAAATTTAATAGTTATTACCCGACATTAAAATCGTTTGTAGACAATAAAGAAGATAGAGAAGGATTTTCGGATAGACTTGAAGTACTTCAAGAAATGGCTATGACGAATCAAGAAAATGCGCAACGACAAATCAATGAATTAACAGATCTTAAATTACAGCTTGATAAAAAATTAAAAGATTTTGATACTAATGTGGCAACTGCGCAAGGCATACTAAGTACAGATGGAACAGGAAAAATAGATCAGTTAAAAAATGAAATATTAAATACCAAAAAAGCAATTCAAAATGATTTACAGCAAATTGCATTAATACCAGGAGCTTTAAATGAGCAGGGATTTGCTATATTCAAAGAAGTTTATAGTCTTTCAAAAGAAATTATTGAACCAGCTGCTCAAGCAGGGGTGGCAGCGTATAACAAAGGAAAAGAAATTAACAACTCTATTCTAGAAGCGGAGAAAAAAGCGGCGCAAGAAGCGACAGAACAAGGTAAAACTGCTCTAGAGATTGAATCAGCAAAAAAAGCAGCTCGTGAAGCAATTGAGAAAAGCAAACAAGGTGAAATAGCAGCCGCAGCCGCAGCAAAAACACAAGAGTATGACCTGATGAAGGTCATTGATACCGAAAAGATTAAGAAAACATTTGGCGTTTTTGCTGAAGTAAATAAATTAACAGCAGAACAGCGAGCATATTTAGATGATTTAGAGAAACAAAATCAAAAAATATATGATTTAACAACGAAACTATCAATAGCTGATTTACAAAAATCAATGCTTCTTCTTACACAAAATGATTTGCATACGTTTGCAAATCAAGTAGATGTAGAACTGGATCTACTAAAGCGCTATAAAGAAGATTTAAATCTAATAAAAAATAGCATTACAAAATTATCTACTAATGTTGATACAACTAACGAGCAGTCTCAAAAAGATACATTAAGACAATTAAAAAATGTAATAAGTTACCTTGAAGAACAAGTATATAAATTTTAATATTGCGTTTTTAGGGAATTCATACAGATTATAAGCATTTAGCGAAAGAAGGAGAATAGTCATGAAAAAATTTCCATTCAAAGTACTAACTTTAGCTACATTAGCAACTGTTATAACTGCTACTACCGGTAACACTATTCATGCATTTGCACAAGAAACGACCGCTCAAGAACAAAAAGTAGGCAATTATGCATTAGGCCCCGAAGGACTGAAGAAAGCATTAGCTGAAACAGGGTCTCATATTCTAGTAATGGATTTATACGCAAAAACAATGATTAAGCAACCAAATGTAAATTTATCTAATATCGATTTAGGCTCAGAGGGGGGAGAGTTGCTCAAAAATATTCACCTTAATCAAGAGCTGTCACGAATCAATGCGAATTACTGGTTAGATACAGCGAAGCCACAGATTCAAAAAACTGCTCGTAATATTGTAAATTACGATGAACAATTTCAAAATTATTACGACACATTAGTAGAAACTGTACAAAAGAAAGATAAGGCAGGTCTAAAAGAGGGTATAAATGATTTAATTACTACAATCAATACAAATTCAAAAGAAGTTACAGATGTGATTAAGATGCTACAAGACTTCAAAGGGAAACTATATCAAAATTCTACAGATTTTAAAAATAATGTTGGTGGTCCAGATGGGAAAGGTGGATTAACTGCAATATTAGCAGGTCAACAGGCAACGATTCCACAACTTCAAGCTGAAATTGAGCAACTTCGTTCTACTCAGAAAAAACATTTTGATGATGTATTAGCATGGTCAATTGGTGGTGGATTGGGAGCAGCTATTTTAGTTATTGCAGCTATTGGAGGAGCGGTAGTTATTGTTGTAACTGGCGGTACAGCAACACCGGCTGTTGTTGGTGGACTCTCGGCTCTTGGTGCAGCTGGTATCGGTCTAGGAACTGCGGCTGGTGTCACAGCATCTAAGCATATGGACTCCTATAATGAAATTTCTAACAAAATCGGAGAATTAAGTATGAAAGCAGATCGTGCTAATCAAGCAGTTCTTTCGCTTACTAACGCGAAAGAAACATTGGCATATTTATATCAGACTGTAGATCAAGCGATATTGTCTCTAACAAATATTCAAAAGCAATGGAATACAATGGGCGCAAATTATACAGATTTACTGGATAATATCGATTCTATGCAAGACCACAAATTCTCTTTAATACCAGATGATTTAAAAGCCGCTAAAGAAAGTTGGAATGATATTCATAAAGATGCAGAATTCATTTCAAAAGATATTGCTTTTAAACAGGAGTAGAACTGAAATTTAAAACCTAAATTGGAGGAAAATGAAATGATAAAAAAAATCCCTTATAAATTACTCGCTGTATCGACGCTATTAACTATTACAACTGCTAATGTAGTTTCACCAGTAACAACTTTTGCAAGTGAAATTGAACAAACGAACAATGGAGATACGGCTCTTTCTGCAAATGAAGCGAGAATGAAAGAGACCTTGCAAAAGGCTGGATTATTTGCAAAATCTATGAATGCCTATTCTTATATGTTAATTAAGAATCCTGATGTGAATTTTGAGGGAATTACCATTAATGGATATGTAGATTTACCTGGTAGAATCGTACAAGATCAAAAGAATGCAAGGGCACATGCTGTTACTTGGGATACGAAAGTAAAAAAACAGCTTTTAGATACATTGAATGGTATTGTTGAATACGATACAACATTTGACAATTATTATGAAACAATGGTAGAAGCGATTAATACAGGGGATGGAGAAACTTTAAAAGAAGGGATTACAGATTTGCGAGGTGAAATTCAACAAAATCAAAAGTATGCACAACAACTAATAGAAGAATTAACTAAATTAAGAGACTCTATTGGACATGATGTTAGAGCTTTTGGAAGTAATAAAGAGCTCTTGCAGTCAATTTTAAAAAATCAAGGTGCAGATGTTGATGCCGATCAAAAGCGTCTAGAAGAAGTATTAGGATCAGTAAACTATTATAAACAATTAGAATCTGATGGGTTTAATGTAATGAAGGGTGCTATTTTGGGTCTACCAATAATTGGCGGTATTATAGTGGGAGTAGCAAGGGATAATTTAGGTAAGTTAGAGCCTTTATTAGCAGAATTACGTCAGACTGTGGATTATAAAGTAACCTTAAATCGTGTAGTTGGAGTTGCTTACAGTAATATTAATGAAATGCACAAGGCGCTTGATGATGCTATTAACGCTCTTACTTATATGTCCACGCAGTGGCATGATTTAGATTCTCAATATTCGGGCGTTCTAGGGCATATTGAGAATGCAGCTCAAAAAGCCGATCAAAATAAATTTAAATTCTTAAAACCTAATTTAAATGCAGCGAAAGACAGTTGGAAAACATTACGAACAGATGCTGTTACATTAAAAGAAGGAATAAAGGAATTAAAAGTGGAAACTGTTACTCCACAAAAATAGGGAAATATTAATTCTGCGTAAAGTGAACTAAAACATAGAAAGTCTATGATTACACTGTTAAACAGAAAAGTAATAATTAATAAATCCTTATATAACAGAAAGGCGGAGTCTCATTAAAGACTTCGCCTTTCAATTATATATAAGTATGATTCGAATAAAAAATAACCTTGTAGTTTAATTGCTTTTTTAAAATTTGCAACAGAATCGGTTAATTTGAAGCAGATTATATACATTTTCTTTAATACTTAATGATTTGAAGGCTGCTAAAGAAAGTTCAAACGATACTGATAAAAGATGTAGAACTCATTTTGAAAGACATCGCTTTTTAATAAGATTAGAACTTGAAACCATACCTTATATAGGAGGAATACGAAATGATGAAAAAAATCCCTAATAAACTACTCGCTGTATCAGCGTTTTTAACTATAACAACTACTTATGCAGTCATACCACTAGAAACTTTTGCGATTGAAATTGAACAAACGAACAATGAAAATATATCTCTTTCAGCAAATGAAGAACAGATGAAAAAAGCTTTGCAAGATGCTGGTTTATTTGCAAAAGCTATGAATGAATATTCTTATTTGCTAATTAATAATCCAGATGTGAGTTTTGAAGGAATAACTATTAATGGAAATGCAGATTTACCTAGTAAAATTGTACAAGATCAAAAGAATGCAAGAGCACATGCTGTTACATGGAATACACAAGTGAAAAAACAGCTTTTTGATACATTGACAGGCATTATAGAATACGATACAAAATTTGAAAATTATTATGAAACATTAGTAGAGGCGATCAATAATGGAAATGGAGATACTTTAAAAAAAGGGATTACAGATTTACAGGGAGGAATTCAACAAAATCAAAAGTCTGCAAAAGCATTAATAGAAGAATTAATTCAATTAAAAAATGCTATTGGAGAAGATGTTAGAACATTTGGAAGTCATAAAGAGACATTGCAATCGATTTTAAAAAACCAAGGTGCTGATGTGGAGGCTGACCAAAAGCGTCTAGAGGACCTTTTAGGACAAGTAAAATATCAGAAAGACATAGAATCTAAGGGGTTAGACATGGTAAAAATCCCCTTTATTCCAACCTTGATTGCTGGTGGCATAATGATAGGTGATGCAAGAGGTAAGTTAGGTTGGCTAGAACCTGAATTAGCAAAATTGCGTCAGACTGTAGATTATAAAATAACATTGAATCGTGTAGTTGGAGTTGCATTTCATAATATTAGTGATATGCATAGTACGCTTGATAGTGCTATCACTGCTCTTACTTATATGTCTACGCAATGGGAGGATTTAGATTCTCAATATTCGGGTGTACTGGGACATATTGATAAAGCTGATCAAAAAGCTGATCAAAATAAATATAAATTCTTAACCCCTAGCTTGAATGCAGCGAAAAACAGTTGGAAAACATTAAAAACAGATGTTGTCACTTTGCAAGAAGGGATAAAAATTGCAGAGAAAAAAGAACAGGATTTTTTGAATCAGCTTCGTCCATCAAACGTTTTCTACTTTTATAAAAAAATTCATAACGCATACACTTTTGAAATAAAGACTGGAACAAATGCGCCAAATGCGTCTTATAAAGTTATGAATTTAACTAAAAACACTGTTCATAATATGTGGAGTGGAGGGGCTAATACTAACATGTGGGCTGATTGGCTTTCATTCAATCCAAATGATGAATTTGCGGTAGTAGCAGTAGTGGATGGTAAAGAATATGTTGTGTATAAAGACAAAGTACAAAATATAATGAACTGAATCTGAAAGTAACGAAGTAATTGGAGCTGGAGAATAAACTAGACACCAAGTTAATTGAAAAATCTCCTTATATCCTAGAATATTTTGCTCAAGAAAAAGAATTTGTTCAGCGAAAAAGTAAATATTGAACCAAGGAGTTAGTTGTATTATGTGTATGGTTTTACCGAAAGGTTTCAAGTACATTACTCATACAATTATGTAGTTATCCTGAAGCATCTACAGGTGTTCTTATCGACCTTGAAGAACTACTTAGCTTCCTAAGTGGAGTGACTTTATGCAAAATTAAGTGAACGTTTTTGTACATAGATTAGTTGACATTTATATAGATTTTTTCCATTTTCAAAGATAGTTTTGTTTTTTTATGTTATTTTTCAAAAATTACTGTTGAAGTTTCTATATTCATGACTCAGCATATAATCATTGTTTGATGAAATGACATACCACGTCCCTTAGAGTTTCATACGTATTACGATAACTTAAAGAAAAAAGATAATAGTAGTCAACGGTTACTATTATCTTTTTTGAACTATTTTTCATTAAAATATCTCATCTGCTGTGCTCCTTATTTACTTTTCCAGATTTTATCCTAGTTTAAAATTTATGCATTTGAACTGTTTATACAATTTGTAGGATTTTTAGCTTTTTTGTCGAATACACTTAATGCAAGGAGGGACATTACATGATTATTAAAGATTATTTCATCAACCTTTCTATTTTTTCTTTATTAGTTAGCGCAGCAATATTTATTCAAGTGTTTACAATTAATTCTAGTCGATATTTCGAAAAGCTCTATGGAGGGATTATTGCAGTTACGTTAATGTTCTTTTCTTTTCCATACATGGGATTTTCTTACGATCTTCGAGTTGTTCCTCTTATTCTATCTTTTATTTACTTTGGTCGTATTGCTGGTTGGATTACGTTAATTAGCATAATTGTAATGCGTATCTTTTACACAGGAGGGTACTGGGAACCTCCTGTGATTGCTTATTTAGGTATGGGGATTCTATTTTCTACCTTTAAAACTTATTTTAAAAAACTACATCCTTTTAAAAGTGCATCGTTATATTTTTCTGTTTTTATTGGAATAAAGTGGTTAGTTGGCGTATTATTTAATACTACATTACTTTACACAGGAGGCTTATTATATATAGCGTTAGGACTTTTAATTGGGCTATTTCTTATGGAAGCCTACCAGAGATTGTATTATTTAACACAGGACTTATCTAAAATGAATCGAGAATTAAAAAAATCGAAGCAAGAACTTGCAGATACCGTACATGAGCTTCAAGGAGGAATTTTTAAATTTAAAAAAGTGGGTAAGCACTTTATACACACTTTATGTGATGGACAGTTTTATTATCAAAACGGATTTTATTCTGAACAGGTGGTAGGAAAAAGCTTACGTACTATTGATGCTTCTATTGTTCCTCCACATTTAGTTCCACAATTGATGAAGTACTATCTTCAGGCATGGGAAGGAAAAGAAATTATATTTGAATTACCTTGGCCAAATGATAAAACTATTATTCTTATTGCGCTTAGGCCGATTAAACGAAATGGACAAGTTATTGAAGTTGTTGGTTCTACAGTTGATATAACCGAAAGGAAAAAGGTAGAATCAGAATTAAGCGCTACCAAAGAATTATTGGAATCATTTATAAAGCACAATCTAGATGCTATTACCATTTCTGATCGAGAAGGGCATATTTTACAAGCGAATAAAGCTTATGAAAAGATATTTGGGTGGTCATCACAAGAAATCATAGGTAAGAGATTACCTTGTGTACCAGATTTTTTAATGGAAGAATCGCTTAAAAATATTCAGAAAATTCTAACAGGCGAATCTGTGGTTACTAGATTAGAAACTGTTAGACAAAGGAGCGATGGGAGTCTTCTTGATGTCAGTCTGACAGTTTCTCCTATACTAGATGTAAGAGGAAATGTGATAGCTTTATCAGCAATATGTAGAGACATCTCTGAAAGAAAACAAGCAGAAAGAGAACGACATCGATTACACCAGCAATTAAGAGATAGTGAAATGAAGTACCGTGCACTAATTGAACAAGCAACTGATGCGGTATATGTAGTAGAGCTGAATGAAGATAATGCTCCAAGTCGATTTATTGAGGTAAACCCTGTTGGGTGTAGAAGATTTGGATATAGTAGAGAAGAGTTGCTCTCATTATCATTTTCAAATATAGTACCACAAGATTCTCAAATGATCGTAAGGCTATTAGAAAAAATTAAAAAGGGACAAACTTCCTTCACTTTGCAAGATGAATATGTTTTTCCAACAGGAAAAGTAATAACAGCTGAGTTTAGTGTTCGTGTTTTTAACTTAAATGGTAAAAAGGTTTTCCTAAGTATTTCTCGTGATATCACTGAACGGCTAAAAACAGAAGAATTATTACGAAAATCTGAAAAACTTGCTGTTGTAGGACAATTAGCGACTGCAATGGCTCATGAGATTAATAATCCATTAACTGCAATGAAAGGGTTCATGCAATTACTAAAATCAACAGAAAATGAGAATAATCAGGGTTATATTAATATAGTATCATCAGAGATTGAGCGTATAGAGAGCATAACAACTGAATTTATGGCGGTAGCCAAACCACAGGTGGTAAAAATACAACCTAATGATATTAGTTTGCTAATGGATCAAGTTTTAATGCTACTACAACCTCAAGCAATGATGCATAATATAAAATTTAGAATCGATCTTAACCCTGGTATTCCATTGATTTCATGTGAAGGAAATCAATTAAAACAAGTATTTGTTAATATATTAAAAAATGCAATTGAATCTATGCCGATGGGAGGGGAAATTCTGATTCAAATAAATATACTTGATAATAATCAAGTAAGAATTCGTTTTATCGATCAAGGGTGCGGGATTCCAAAAGAACGTATACCATACCTTGGAGAACCTTTTTATAGTATTAAAGAAGAGGGGATTGGCTTAGGGTTAATGATCTGTTATAAAATCATTGAAACACATCAGGGAAAGGTATTTATTGAGAGTGAAGTGAATAAGGGGACTACAGTTGAAGTCACTCTCCCTATTTGTACACTTCAAAATTAATATATTCTTTTACTGAAATTTTTAAAGAAACCATACAGAATGTAATGCTAATGTTACTTAATGAAATAATAAAGAGAAGAACACTGGTAAATTTACCCTATAGAATAGACAATTGAAAAAGCTTGTTATAAAAACATCCTTTCTTTAGAACTAAAAGAAAGGATGTTTTTAATATTGTAATTATGCTCGAAAACATTTCTTATTTTTACTTTTAATACATTTTTTAACTAATTTTGGTTAAGTTATTTTCAAAGGCGTTATTATTAATTCAATAAGTATATTTACATATCACCATCCCTAATTTTAAAAATAGCAATTTCCTGAAAACTATATATAGTTTCTTTCTGAAAGGAAGGGTATTATCAATTGAAACCACATGAAAGAATATCTGTTTACTCTATAGAATCTTTGCAGGATTTAATGAAATTACTAAAAAAATCTAAAGATTTTATAACGTTGGAAATTGCTTCTAATAATTCCTCTATAGTCATTTCATATTTTAGAACATTAATCGATGTAAATATATTTCATGAAGAGGTTTTGACTTATATAAAAGAGAAGAGCTTCGATTCATTACAAGATATTCACTCTGTCTTACCTTTTGAGAATTCAAAAATAACAAATCAAATGGAAGATATTCAGGATAGTATTTTAAATGGCTATATACTGATTCAGTTCGATACAGATAAATTAAATTGTTTGTTAGTAAATGTGTCAAAGAAAGAAAAAAGGGATATTACAAAAGCCGAAATTGAATACAATATTGTGGGTCCGCAAATCGCATTTGTCGAAGATTTAGATGTAAATTTAAATTTAGTACGTAGAAAGCTTCCAACACCTTATTTACAAATGAAAGAATTGAAAGTAGGATCTCTCTCTAACACAACTGTTGCGATTGTATTTATTGAGGGAATTGTAAATGATCAAAATCTACAAGAAATTATAAAAAGGGTAAGTCAAATAAAAACAGACCATGTTTTGGATAGTACTTATTTGATGCAGTTAATTGCAGACAACCCGAATTCTATATTCCCTCAATTTTTGAATACAGAACGTCCGGACCGTGTGGCAGCTGTATTAGCAGAAGGGAAAATTGCACTTTTTGTAGATGGCTCGCCTTATGCTATCACTCTTCCAACAACATTAATTGACTTTTTTTCTACGACAGAAGATTACACCATGCCTTGGATTATTTCCTCCTTTTTTCGACTGCTAAGGCTTTTTGCTTTTATTTTTTCTGTCTTAACAACTCCATTATATGTTGCAATTTTAACATATCATTACGAGCTAATTCCGAGAGAACTTCTTGAAACGTTAATCATATCGAGAAGTAAAGTACCTTTTCCTCCAGTTATTGAAGCACTTTTTTTAGAAATAACGATTGAATTACTGAGAGAAGCGGGGGCACGTTTACCAACTAAAGTGGGTCTAACTGTCGGTATAGTAGGTGGTATTGTAATTGGACAGGCATCGGTAGAGGCAAGTCTTACAAGTAATGTACTTATTATCATTGTTGCACTTTCAGCCCTTAGCTCATTTACAGCACCAATATATCGAATTGGTAATACAATTCGAGTAATTCGTTTTCCTTTTATAATCGCCGCACACCTGTTGGGTTTATTAGGAATTGTTTTAACAAGCTCTTTGCTTTTAGCACGTTTATTACGTACAGAATCATTAAGACGTCCTTATTTGTTTCCTTTTTATCCTACACGCCTTACAGATTGGAAAGACAGTATTGTACGTATGCCGATTTCAGCGATGTTTCGACGTCCTATTTTTTCAAGGTCTAAACAGCGTTTTCGCTTTAATCCAGAAGAGGTAGAGAAAAATAAAATACTATCAAGAAATGATTTTGATGATTGAATTTAACAGGGAGGAGCATTATGAAACAGATCCCAATTGAGTATCAAGTCTCTCCATATATGGTATTTTTTTTAATTATTACTATACAGATGGGGGTTGGTATGCTTGGTTTTGAAAGGATTAGTGCAAAATTAGTTGGAAATGATGCGTGGATTAGCACGCTACTTTTTGGAATATCTGTCAATCTTATGATTTGGATCATATATCAGATTTTAAATCAGGGTAATGGAGACATCATTGCAATCAATCAAAACGTACTTGGAAAATGGATTGGTGGAATATTCAACTTCATTTTTTTATCCTATATTGTATTGTTAGGTGCAACAACACTACATACTTATATCGAAGTAGTACATGTTTGGATGTTTCCTTCTATTTCATCTTGGGTTATAGCTGGGGCTTTTTTGGGTTTATGCTATTACATTGTTACTGGAGGATTTCGTGTAGTTGCCGGAATCGGTTTCTTTGGAATCGTTATCCCAAGCATTCTAATCTTCACATTTTTTTATCCTTTGCAGTATGCAGATTTCCGAAATTTATTTCCAATTGCACAGCATTCATTCCTAGAAATTATGAAAGGAATGAAAGGAAATATGTTTAGTTTTTTTGGATTTGAAATGTTATTGCTGTACTACCCATTTATTAAAAAGGCAAAAACGTCTCAAAAATATGCGCACTATGCAAATTTAGTAACGACTATTGTCTACACATACCTTATGATTTTAACTCTTGCGTTTTTTAGTGAAAAACAACTAGCGAGTGCGATATGGGCATATTTAAGCATGATTAAAATTATACAATTTCCCTTTATAGAGCGGTTTGAATACATTATTGTTTCTGTTTGGGCTTTTTTTATATTACCCAATGTTTCCTTTACATTATGGGGAGTAAGTCGTGGTATAAAAGAGGCACTGGGAATAAAGCAAAAATATGTTTTGCCAGTTATCATCCTATTCATCTTTGTTTTATCATTTTTCTTGAATAACCGTAATAAAATTAACTTATTAAATACTTGGACAGGTCAAATGGGCTTTATATATATATATGTATACCTACCTGTACTATGGCTAATTCAAACCGCCAAAATAAAGTTAAGGAGATAAACATGAAGCGATGGATACTTTTCCTTATAGTAAGTGTCTTCTTAATAGGTTGTGCTAAAACGAAAATTGTGGATGACATTGACTTAGTTCAAGTTGCGGCATATGATACCGAAGCAAAAGGTAAGCTAAAAGGAACCTTTGCGATTTCAGCTTATAAAGGAGGCGGGGAAGGTGAAACGAAAATCTATTCAGCATCAGGCCAGACTGGTAGAGAAGTTCTTGCAAGAGCATCCGAAAAATCTTCTGGACCTCTAGAGTTGGGGCAATTGCGTGTTATTATATTTAATGAAAAAATAATTGAAAAGGGAATGCAGGAAATTTTAGAGACTTTGAATCGAAATCCTAGTGTAGGAAATGCAATTTATTTAGCAATTACAAATGTAAAAGGGGAATCACTATTAAAGGGGAACTATTCTGAAGAAAAAGAAATTGCTTCCTATCTATCCTCTTTACTGGAGCAAAATATAGATAATGGAACGCAGCCAAAAACAAATTTTTTTATGTTTTTAAACCAACTTAATGATGATGCGAGAGATTCATATTTACCGATAATATCTAAAAAAGGTAATGTGTTGGAGTTAGATGGAATAGCACTTTTTAAAAGATGTAAAATGGTTGATAAAGTAAACCCTAAAGATTTATTTGTATTTAAATTGTTGACAGATAATTTTAAACAAGGTACATACCAATTCAAACTACCTGGTTCCCCAAATACTTACGCCACGATAGAGAATATAAAAGCTAGAACAAAATATAAGATGGAGGGGAATAGTAAGCATCCATTCGTAAATGCTCATATTCAAGTTAAAGCTGAAATTCAAGAATTTACAAAAACAAAAAATCTAGATAATCCTAAAGAAATAAAAAAATTAGAAAAAATTATGGAAAAAGAAATAGAGAAAAAAGCAACTACATTGATAAAGAGATTTATTAAAAAAGACACAGATCCTATAGGACTTAGAAAGCTTGGTAGAACTCACGTAAGAAAATGGAACAGTCAAGAATGGGAAGAATCCTATAAACAATTACGTTTTCGTGTAACAGCTGATGTAAAAGTAACCCAATCTGGTGTTACAGAATAAATCAAATAAGATATGGGGAATTTTAATGAAAAAATATAGTCTCGCAGGAGATTAGGGAGAAGAGAAACGATTAACAAAGAATTTCATAAACATTAAGATGCTTTGTTAATCGTTTTTATACCTGTAGCTTTATCACTTATAGTAATCATAATTATAATAAAAGAACACCGAAACAAATTCCCGATACCACATAATTATAAGAGGACAATAAAGCATCAAGATATAATGTATGCTTTGTCTGGAAAAAAGAATTAAGTACTTCAAAGTTAAACACTTAACTTTAAAGTAGTTGTAGCACTTCAACTAGACTGTGCCCCCGAAAGTTAGAAAGGTCGGTTTATTAAGTAGTCTCTAGGGAATGAGCCTAGTACAATACTGGATTCATTTCCTTTTATTTTTCCTTGATTCTTTCATGATTATAGTACTTTATCTACTTTGCTAATTCTTGTTTGAATTCTGTTATACTTTCAAATTCTTTCGATACAGAAATAGACATACAAAAACGCCATTCTTTCTTATAAATCTACAGAAAGAATGGCGTATTCTTCAAAAGTGAGTTCCTTTATTGAAAAGCTTTAGTTCTATATGACAGATAAAAGGGCAAGCAACGCTAAAATAGCGAGAAATCCTTGTTTCATGATAATTGATTTATTGGATGTGAAACCTCCGAAAATAGCCGCTACCACTACACAAATGATGAAAAATAATTGAATCATATAACCAATGGGATTATTTCCAAGTATAAGTCCCCGAATGAGGCCAGCTGCTAAGAATTCATTATATAAACCGTTTGCAAATTAATTGTCTAAGTATTTCTAAGTTTAAAGAGTACAGTGTCTTCGTTTTTTATTGAATCAACTTTTACATGTTGGTTCAATATTTTCTATTCTCTTGGAACTTAGTTCTCGTTTACTTCTCACAAAAGCAATAAAATCTATTATCTCTTCTGTTGACAGTGCTTCTCCATCTATTAAAAGTGTTGGATCTGGATCGTTTAGGAGTCTTGTAATATCAATTACATCTTTGTTTTGATGTGAATGTTCAATTCGACCTAATATATAATCTACAGATGTATCAAATAAATCGGCTATTTTTGATAAAGATTGTAATGAAGGTAATCTATAACCATTTTCATACCCGGCATAGGTGCTTTTCGCAATCCCAAGTCGATCTGCTGTCTCTTGTAAGGACCATTTTTGATTTTTTCTTAATTTAGATAAACGTTCCAGCATTCGTCTCATACCCCATCTAATTTTATTAAATTAATTATAACATAGAAAAAGAATCAAGAATAGAAAAAAAGTACGCGTATTGAATACAAAATCTTGATTAATTCAAATTAAGTTCTATAATAATAAATATAAATACGCATTACGCGAACGATATATCGTTGTTTATTTTATGGAGGGGTTGTGTATGAAGAAAATTTTATTACTTGCAACTGGTGGGACAATTGCATCTGTGGAGGGGAATGAGGGGCTTGTTCCAGGATTGTCCGCTGAGGAATTATTGAATTATTTTTCGAAGTCTTCTCGAAACTTAGAAATAGATTGCAAAATCTTAATGAATATTGATAGTACCAATATGCAACCTGAGCACTGGAAAGAAATAGCTAATGCTGTTTTTAATCACTATGATGACTATGACGGGTTTGTGATTACACATGGAACGGATACGTTAGCTTATACATCTTCCGCGTTATCTTATATGCTTCAAGGTTTAAGAAAACCAGTTGTTTTAACAGGTTCACAAGTACCTATTAGTTTTAAAAAGACAGACGCAAAGAAAAATGTAGCTGATGCTCTTAGATTTGCCTGTGAGGATGTTGGCGGTGTGTTTATTGTTTTTGATAGTAGGGTGATTATTGGGACGAGAGCAGTTAAAATGCGAACAAAAAGTTATGATGCATTTGAAAGTGTGAATTATCCATATGTTGCTGAGGTAAATGAAGATGAACTGAAATATCATTGGAAGCCAAAGTCCTCCCATAATGAACTTTCAATAAATACTAATTTATGTACGGATGTTTTTCTTATGAAATTGTATCCAGGTACAAAACCAGAGATATTTGATTGTTTAAAAGATTTGTACAAAGGGATTATTATTGAAAGTTTTGGTAACGGTGGATTACCTTTTGAAGGAAGGAACTTGCTTTCGAAAATTCAAGAGTTGACTGAAATGGGGATTGCTGTAGTGATTACTACTCAATGCCTGGAAGAAGGAGAAGACATACTTCTCTATGAAGTAGGACGGAAAGTGGCACAACATCAAGTAATATTATCTGGAGATATGAATACGGAAGCCATCATAGCAAAATTGATGTGGGCGCTTGGGAAAACTAATAAATTAGAAGAGATTAAAAAAATTATTGAAGAGCCTTTAGCCTACGATTTAACAATAAAATCTGATAAGGATTGGTAATGACTTCATATGATTTATTTAGGTTTTACATTTAATATGGGGGAGAAATTAAAATGGAAATGACAAACAAGAACGTGCGAGTGGAGAATGATTTTTTGGGAGGAAAGGAATTACCTATTGAGGCATATTACGGAATTCAAACTTTACGCGCTGTTGAAAATTTCCCGATTACAGGGTATAAAATTCATGAAAGTTTAATTAAAGCGTTCGCAGTTGTAAAAAAAGCTGCAGCGCTTGCCAATACAGATGTAGGAAGATTGGAATTAAACAAGGGCGGTGCCATCGCAGAAGCTGCTCAAGAAATTCTTGATGGAAAATGGCATGATCATTTCATCGTAGATCCAATCCAAGGCGGAGCAGGTACTTCAATGAATATGAATGCAAATGAAGTCATGGCCAATCGTGCTCTTGAATTATTAGGAATGGAAAAGGGAGACTATCATTATATTAGTCCAAATAGTCATGTAAACATGGCGCAATCAACAAACGATGCATTCCCAACGGCGATTCATATTGCAACATTAAACGCATTAGAAGGCTTATTACAAACGATGGGTT
This sequence comes from Bacillus sp. D48C, assembly GCF_053345735.1. NCBI lineage: Bacteria > Bacillati > Bacillota > Bacilli > Caryophanales > Bacillaceae > Bacillus > Bacillus sp. D48C. Next base: position 456,816 of record NZ_JBKFAQ010000002.1, on the reverse strand, counting down.
ATATGCACGATATATTTGAATTAAAATCAGAACAGTTCGACCATGTGATTAAAATGGGTCGTACACATTTACAAGACGCTGTGCCAATTCGTCTTGGACAAGAATTTAAAGCATATTCTCGCGTACTTGAACGTGATATGAAACGTATTCAACAATCGCGTCAACACTTATATGAAGTAAATATGGGGGCAACTGCAGTTGGTACAGGCTTAAATGCAGATCCAGAATATATTGAAGCAGTTGTAAAACATTTAGCTGCAATTAGTGAACTCCCGCTTGTCGGTGCAGAAGATTTAGTAGATGCGACGCAAAATACGGATGCGTATACTGAAGTATCTGCAGCACTGAAAGTATGTATGATGAATATGTCTAAAATTGCGAATGACCTTCGCTTAATGGCATCAGGTCCTCGTGTTGGTTTAGCTGAAATTATGTTACCAGCTCGCCAACCAGGTTCTTCTATTATGCCAGGGAAAGTAAACCCTGTTATGCCAGAAGTAATTAATCAAATTGCGTTCCAAGTAATTGGTAATGACCATACAATTTGCCTTGCTTCAGAAGCAGGACAATTAGAATTAAACGTTATGGAACCAGTACTTGTTTTCAACTTACTGCAATCGATTAGCATTATGAATAACGGTTTCCGTGCCTTTACAGATAATTGCTTAAAAGGAATTGAAGCGAATGAAGATCGCTTAAAAGAGTATGTTGAGAAAAGTGTAGGAATTATTACAGCCGTGAACCCTCATATCGGTTATGAAGCAGCAGCTCGCGTTGCGAAAGAAGCAATCGCGACAGGGCAATCCGTTCGAGAACTTTGTGTGAAAAATGGTGTACTGTCACAAGAAGACTTAGAATTAATTCTAGATCCATTCGAAATGACACACCCAGGGATTGCAGGAGCAACTCTTTTAAAGAAAAATTAAAAGAAGAGGGGGGAGAAGTCCCTCCTCTTTGTTTACAATATAAGGATGTTATACGTGAATAGAGGTAGAGAGATTATAAGTAAGTATACAGTGGCGTTTAATGGTTCATAGAAACAAAATTAAGAGGAGCAGCAATATAATCAACATCACTTTTAAATAAAGAGGATTTATTAAAACATCCTATCATGTTAACAACAAGTTTACATGAATCTTTATAAATAACTATGACCAACCATGAATCAATAGTTGGCCATAATGATCTTAAAGACCCATATCTTTTAATCCAGGACTATGCTCATTTGGCATTTCAGGAAGTTCTGGTACAGGAAAACCTTTTGGCGGGTCAGTTACTGCTAATGTTCCTTTGTTTCTACTTGGTGATTCACCTTGGAATATTTCTCCCATTCTTGTTGGATCTAAGCTAAAATTAAATTGTGCGTTATGGAATCCCATGTCTACATACTTTCTGCACTCTGGGTATTTATTAATATCATAGTTCGGCACAGGGAAGAGTTTTCCCCATTCAACACCCAATGTCTCTAAAGCTTTTGCGAAAGCATTTTGATGTGCATTATCACGTACAATTAAAAATGCAAGAGTTTCTCTAAATGTTTGATTAGAACTCATTTCATAAATTCTAGTCTTTTGAAGTACGCCTGTAGATTCAAGTACGACATTATCTAGTAAATCGCTAATTAAGTTTCCATGACTATATACCCAAGATCCATTCCACGGATTTCCAGCTGCATCAACAGGTAATGAACTTTGAGCACCTACAATAAAGTGGTGAGGGTTTGCATGTTTAACCGCTTCATCAAGCGGTGCGTTGTCAATACCAGCATTTCCTGGCGTAGGTTCACCAGATCCAGTTAGTAGCTGATTAATTGTATGTTGTACAAGTTCTACATGGCTTATTTCCTCTAAAAAAACACCTCGAAGTAAATCGCGATATTGCTTCTCTTTACCTCTAAAATTTGAGCTTTGGAAGAAGTATTGCATCATTGTACGCATTTCGCCATAATGCCCACCTAATATTTCTTGTAAAACTTTTGCGGCAGCTGGATCTGGCTTGTCCGGCTTGATAATATTAATCAGTTCTTCTTTATAATAAAACATGAAGTACACCTCTTTTAAGTTAGTTAACATTGTTATCGTGTCCGCTAATTGGTTACTTAATACTCAAATTCATTTTTTTACCAATAAATCATGATCTCAAAATGCAAATTCTTTTGGAAATAACTATTTTCGATATGAGATGAAAATGGGGGAATAGCTACTTACAATTTAATAAAAAAGATAAGATTACGGAGTGTAATCTTATCTTTTTATTAAGAATAATAAATTGTATCTTCAAGGTTTTAAAATGACTTTTATACAATCATCTTCACGATTATTAAAAATTTGATAACCATAGCTCGCTTCTTCAAGGGGGATTTTGTGTGTAATAATCTCTTTTGGATCAAATTCTTTATTTGTTATTTTTTTAAATAGTTCCGGCATAAAATGAATGACAGGTGCTTGTCCCATTTTAAGATTAATATTTCTAACCCAAAATGCCCCGAGTGGAAATGCATTATAATTGCCACCATAAACGCCAGTCATTTGAACCGTTCCATATTTCCTTACGGCTTTCGTAGCGATTTGAATAGGGCCGAGAGTTCCGCCTTGTAGTTTCAATTTTTGTTCCAGAAATTCTAGAGGCGATTTTTTTCCATCCATTCCCACGCAATCAATGACTACATCGGCACCGCCATGTGTAATTTCCTTTAAATGTTCTCCCATATCTGGAAATTTTGTAAACTCAAATACCTCAACATTGTTAATCTTTTTTGCGTAATTCATTCGATAATCTAAGTAATCCACTGCTATTACGCGCTTAGCACCTTGCATCCAGGCAAATTTTTGTGTCATTAATCCAACAGGTCCACAACCAAGGACGATAACGGTATCACCTGGCTTAACGCCTGCGTTTATTACACTCCAATAGGCTGTTGGTAAAACATCTGATAAAAATAGTAGGGATTCATCTTCAAGATCGCATGATTCCGGTATAACAAATGGAGTGAAATTTCCAAAAGGAACTTTTAAATATTCTGCTTGTCCGCCTGGATGATTACCAAATTTCTCCGTATAACCAAAGTATCCACCAGAATCGTAATGAGGGTTTGAGTTATCACATTGACTTTCCATTTCATGTTGGCAATAGAAACAATGTCCACAAGAAACGTTGAAGGGGATGACAACACGATCGCCTTTTTTCACTTTAGTGACATCTGGCCCGACTTCTTCAACGATTCCCATTGGTTCATGGCCGATAATGTATCCTTGAGGTAAGGGCATGTTACCTTGATATAAATGTAAATCAGAACCGCAAATAGCGGTTGAAGTAATTCTTACAATAATATCATCTTTTTTCTCTAACTTTGCATCATCAACTTGTTTAACTTGTACTTGATTTGGTCCTTGATAGGTTACAGCTTTCATCTCATATCTCCTTTTGGATTATGTCTCAAAACATAATTTTATTTAATCTCTTGGTGAAATAGAAATCTTTCTTTTATTTACTGAAGGGAATTAGGAAGTATACATAGTGTTGTTATGAAAGTATGTTATATCAGTTATTCTTTCTTATATGTTTTGCCCTACTTTAAGAAAAAAATCAATTTTTATTCATAATCTAATTCCCACAAAAAGGATAATTATTATTTCATAATTTGTAGCATATTAAAAACATCGGAGGTGAAACAATATGGCAAACAATAATAGTGGAAGTCGTAATGAATTGTTAGTTGGAGGTGCTGAACAGGCCCTTGATCAAATGAAATATGAAATTGCACAAGAGTTTGGTGTACAACTTGGTGCAGATACAACAGCTCGTTCAAACGGATCTGTTGGTGGTGAAATTACAAAACGTTTAGTAGCAATGGCTGAACAACAACTTGGTGGTAGAGCTAACCGCTAAGTAAATTGGCATACAATATAGCAGATATGTAAATCAATTTCTTTTGTATATGTATAAAAATAAAAACCCTTATAGTAAATGGATTCTCACTCAAAGATTATTGATAATCTTCTTTCATAATCTTTGAGTATTTAATTTGTAAACTACTTTCCTAAACAATAAACACGCAGTGTTGGAAAGGTGTTTTCCATGCATAATAGAAAATCTTTTGCAGGAAAAAGCATACTTAAAAATTTGATTTCAATATTGAAATCAATATTGATTATGATATTTTCGAAAGGGAGGAATTTAAAAATGGGTATTTTAAGTGGAAATCCTCAAAATGAACCGTTACATTACGGAGAAGTATTTGATATTTGGAGTTATCTTCTAGCTGCACAAGGTGGAATCGCAAGCCATCAAGTGTTTATGAATCACACAGGTGACGAAGATTTGAAGAAGTTTTTAGAAAGCTTAATTGAAAATGATATGAACTCGGAAATAGAAGAGTTAAAAACTCTTTTAAAGGTTAATGGCGTAGCTTTACCGCCTGCTCCTCCAGAACGACCAGTTGCATCTATCGAAGACATTCCCCCAGGGGCACGTATTAATGATGCTGAAATAGCAGCAGCTGTTTCTACAGGATTAGCAGCTGGACTTGTGACATGTAGTCAAGTGATGGGAAAATGTCTTCGAGAAGATGTAGGGATGTTATTCGGACAATTTCATATGAAAAAAGCGCAAGCAGGTGTAACTTTGCTGCGTTTAAGTAAGAAAAAAGGGTGGGTAGTTCCACCACCGTTACATGTAAGAAACTCTGATCAAGCTTAATAACCAAAAATAAAAAAGTGGCATTGGCCACTTTTTTATTTTTTAGATGTATCCCCAATTTTGGATTTATTTATTGTAGAAGAATCCATATATTCATCTGACATTTCCATAGCATATTTATCATGATGAATATGCTTGTGATTTCTTAATTCATCGTCGTTACGCAGCACTAGTCTCTTCATATAAATGTGGAAGAAAATTTCTGTTCCACCAATAATTAAAGCGGCTATAAATGAAGAAAGTCCAATATTACGAGTAGTGTCTAAATTAGTGAATAAGTATGTTAGTAACCAAATTCCGAAAAAAGTTAAGCCGAAATCTGCAATTGTAGCAATCATATTTCCGTATTTAGGTAAAATGAAGAGATCGCCGATTAAATAGGCAGCCCCTGTTAAGAAAAGAGAAATGAGTAATACTCTAGGAATTGAAATGCCTTGAAAGATACTGAGTACGATAAGTAATACTGCAGTTATCGCTGTGTATTTAATTAATAAAGCAACAATATGTTTCATCATTTTCCTCCATTATTTAAACGTATATGGAATAAAAGATTTCATTAAAAACGGGTTATGCTATATAGCGTAACCCATTTTAATCAACCTTTAATGGTAAGAAGTACAACCTGGGTAAGAAGCGGGCTTATACTACAGATAGTATTTGAGGAATATCGAGTTTTATTCACAAGGCGTAGTTCTATTCTAATAATAGAGATGTTGCCTAAGTACAGTGTTTTTTATTAAACTTAATAATTTTTTCCGTTTTGATTTTGTTTCTTAAATATAAGAATAAAAATTATTTTCATGCTTAATGTATCTTTTAGTCTACATATTCTCCATAATCGGGTAAAGCGATTTTATCAAATTCTTGAACGAGTGTTTTGAGGCTTGTTGATAGCAATTCACCCGACATCGGTATCCCATGTCCAGTAACAGCGGTTAGAGGCTTTAACTTCTCTAGCTTAATAACTGACTCTTTAGCGGCTTTCCAGTCTGTTGTTAAATAACGAGGCGGACCGCTTATTTCCTGTTCTTGAGTTATTACTTTATACAGATACTCCTGTTTCACTGTAACAAAAGCGTCCCCAGCAATTAAAGTTCGTTCTTTTTCTCGGAATAATGAAATATGCCCTGGAGTATGTCCTGGTGTATGAATCCATCTAAACTCTGGCATATGGGGAACAGTTCCATCGGTAGGTAGCGCTTTTACGTTATTTCCTAAGTCAATTGGTTCGTTTGGGAACAGAGGAGACATTTTTGCTACCATACCACCTTCAACTGTAGGGTCTGGTTCTGGATAGCTTTGTTGTCCGGTCAGGAACGGTATCTCCATCTGATGTGCATAGACGGGAACATCCCAATACTTGATGAGTTCAATTATTCCCCCAACATGATCAAAATGGCCGTGAGTTAAAATAATGGCTTTTGGGCGACTATTGGTACCAAATCGATCCTCAGCGATAGAGATAATTTTATTTGCACATTTAGGCATTCCAGCATCAACTAAAACAAAATCATTGGTCTCAGGATTTCCAGCAAAGCATATATTGACGATTTGAATCGTGTAACAAAATAAATCAGGCAATACTTCAATGCCATGACCACTTTCAATTGAAGTTGCTGGAATAAACTTGTAATCACTTCCATAATTCATTTCATTGTCCAATTTTTCTCCCCCTTAATATATTTTAATACGACATTATAGTTCCCTAATCTTGAAAATTCATTTTGGCGAATTTGAGAAAAGAATTAATGTGGGATTAAAAAACAATAATTTAGTCCTAGAATTAAGAGAGATTCATATCAATTTATATAAAGTGCAAACAGGAAATATTGATTTTACAATTGTAGTTTCTACTATTTTTTGAGGAGGGATTACGAGTTAATAAAAGATTCATCTGGATATTATAATGTAAGTTTATACAAAAATTACATAACAGTAGCTGATATAAATCCATTAAATAAGACGATTACTTGTACCGATGCTTTTCGTAATCAAAGAATGTTTAAGTTTGGAGATATAATTGAAGTGAATTCGAGGGGATAAATAAAAAAGATTATCTCTTCCTAACTTAATTATATCATGTAAATCAAGTTCGAAATAGACTGTTTCTTCTCATTTACTACTGATACAATCAAGAACACAAGTAAAGTAAGGAGAGATGTTACATGAGTTCTTTCGTTCTCGATTTTCAGGAAATAGAAAACACGTACCTTTCACTTGTCGGTGGAAAAGGTTTGAATTTAGGGGAGTTATCCAACATTCAAGGGATACAAGTGCCAGAAGGATTTTGTGTTACAACGATAGGGTATGAAAAGGCCATCGAGCAAAATGAAGGGCTTCAAATTTTGTTGCAGCAGCTAACGATGCTAAAAATTGAGGAACGAGATCAAATTTGTGAAATTAGTAAGAAGATTAGAGAAGTCATTATGGCGGTGGAAATTCCAGTTGATGTAGTGGAATCAGTAGCTCATCATCTCTCTCGCTTTGGCGATGAACATGCGTATGCAGTGCGTTCGAGTGCTACTGCTGAAGATTTACCATATGCCTCGTTTGCTGGTCAACAAGATACGTATTTAAATATTATTGGAAAAGAAAGCATTTTGCAGCATATTAAAAAATGCTGGGCTTCTTTATTTACAGATCGAGCGGTTATATACCGAATGCAAAACGTTTTTGATCATAATCAAGTTTCTATATGTGTTGTCGTTCAAAAAATGGTTTTCCCTGTGGCTTCAGGGATTTTATTTACTGCCGATCCGATTACTTCGAATAGGAAGGTGTTGTCAATCGATGCCAGCTTTGGACTTGGCGAGGCGCTAGTATCTGGATTGGTTTCTGCCGATAATTATAAGGTAAAAGAAGATGAAATCGTCGGAAAGGTCATCGCAACGAAAAAATTAGCCATCTATGGACGAAAAGAAGGCGGAACAGAGACAAAGAAAATTGCTCCTAATCAGCAAAAAGTTCAAACACTTACTGAACAACAAATTTTACAACTAGCACGCATCGGAAGACAAATCGAAGTTTATTTTGGTTGTCCGCAAGATATTGAATGGTGTTTAGTTGATGATACATTTTATATAGTCCAAAGCAGGCCGATTACGACTTTATATCCAATTCCAGGAGTAAATGATGGGGAAAATCATGTGTATATATCGGTTGGTCACCAACAAATGATGACCGATGCGATGAAACCACTTGGGTTATCTTTTTTCTTGTTAACGACTAGTGCACCTATGCGTAAAGCGGGAGGCAGGTTATTTGTTGATGCTACGCAACAATTAGCTTTACCTGCTAGCAGAGATTACTTAATAAACACTTTAGGAAAATCGGATCCACTCGTAAGAGATGCATTAACGACTATAATCGAGCGAGATGATTTTATTCAATTGTTACCGGATGATGAAAAAGGAAAGAGTGCTAGTAAAAGTAAGCAACCTGCAAGTTCGCAAACAGAAATCGAAAATAATACGGCAATCGTTACGAATTTAATACAGAATAGTCAAGAATCAATCGAAGAGTTAAAACGAAACATGCAAACGAAATCAGGTGTGGATGTATTTGATTTTATTTTGCAAGACATCCAGCAATTAAAGAAAGTATTATTTAACCCGCAAAGTATAGCTGTTATTATGGCTGGTATGAATGCTTCAACATGGATGAATGAAAAGATGGAGCAATGGCTAGGTGAAAAAAATGCAGCAGATACACTTTCTCAATCCGTACAAAATAATATTACTTCAGAAATGGGTTTAGCATTATTAGATGTTGCAGATGTGATTCGGCCGTATCCAGAAGTCATTGCGTATTTACAGCATGTAGAAGATGACAGCTTTTTAGATGAATTAGTTCAGTTTAAAGGCGGGGAAAAAGTTCGGGATGCAATCGAGGCGTTTCTAAGCAAATATGGAATGAGATGCAGCGGAGAAATCGACATTACGAAAACGCGCTGGAGTGAAAAGCCAACAATCATTATCCCGATGATTTTAAATAATATAAGAGACTTTGAAGCTGGCGCTAGTAAGCGAAAGTTTGAAGAAGGACTACAGGAAGCTTTGAAAAAAGAAGAAGAGTTAGTAGATCGATTACAAGACTTGCCGGATGGAAAACAAAAAGTAGAAGAAACGAAGCGAATGATTCGCAACATCCGTAATTGTATCGGTTATCGTGAATATCCAAAATACGGCATGATTAATCGTTATTTTATATATAAGCAGGCGTTATTGAAAGAAGCTAAGCAACTTGTGCAGAGCGGGGTCATTCATGAAGTCGATGATATATACTACTTAACTTTTGAAGAACTTCACGAAGTCGTCCGCACAAATAAACTAGATTACGAGCTTATTCATAAGCAAAAAAATGAGTACAAATTATATGAAAAACTAACGCCGCCGCGAGTTATGACGTCTGATGGAGAAATCATTACAGGTAAATATAAACGAGAAAATCTCCCAGCTGAAGCAATAGTAGGTTTGCCTGTTTCTTCTGGAGTGATTGAGGGGAGAGCACGCGTTATTTTAAATATGGAAGACGCGAATTTGGAAGAGGGAGATATATTAGTTACGGCATTTACCGATCCTGGCTGGACACCTTTGTTTGTTTCTATAAAAGGGTTAGTAACAGAAGTCGGTGGGCTTATGACGCACGGAGCAGTAATTGCACGTGAGTATGGATTACCAGCAGTCGTCGGAGTAGAGAATGCTACGAAACGAATAAAAGACGGTCAACGAATTCGGATACATGGAACAGAAGGGTATATTGAAGTGTTGTAAGTAAAAGAGCATCCACTATTATAGTGGATGCTCTTTTATTATATAGCTGACTTATTTCTTTAAACCAGCCGCATAAAAAGGTCCATGAACTGCAATAGTTGATAAAAAGCGAGCAATCTCCTCAGGTGTTTCTTTTTGTCCATTATTTAACCATTGCTGTATGACACCTATATGTGCAGATGCCATATAAGAAGTTAAGTATTCGCTTGGAACAAGTAAATTTTCCTTATTAATGAGAGGACCATTCGTATCTTCAAATAATGTTTTCCACATAAAATCTTTCAGTTTTGTTTGGAAAGATAAATCTCCATTTGGGCTAAGCACAGCTCTCATAAAATCACTATTTTCATTTAGAAATTCAAGAATAGAAGTGATAAGTATAAATGGCATTGTTGGAGAAGGATTTGTTCCAAGATCAGCAATAACTTCCGGGAATTTCTGTTTGGCAATTTTAGAAAACTCGTACATAATGTCTTCTTGGCATTTTGTCATTAAATCAAATTTATCTTGATAGTGCGCATAGAAAGTACCGCGATTAATGTTTGCTTTCGTTGTAATATCTTTCACTGTAATGGCGTCAAAACCTTTTTCTTCAATTAGCTCCACCAATGCATTTCGTATGGCGGTTTTCGTACGAACAACACGCAAATCTAAATTGCTATCGCGCAACGCATGTCCCTCCTTAATTTTACTCAACACATTTAGAAAATGTGTCTTATAACCGACACATTCCCGATTTTTGATTATTGTATATGGTTCAACTCGAACATATAATTCAAAATATAAATAAACAACACGTTGTTGATTATTATAAATCAAATTAAAGGAGGAAAAAAGAAAATGTTTAAAAATAAACTTTTATTTTTATCACCAGTTATTGCACTGCTTGTTGTTTTTATTTTTTCATTAACGTTATTTCCAACTGTTCAACCGCAGCCGAAAAACTTGCCAATTGCAATTGTAAATGAGGATCAAGGTGTAGAAATTCCAAATCAACCGAAAATGAATATGGGGCAAACAATTGTTGATACGGTGAAAAAATCATCGAAATCAGATGAAGAACCTGCGGTAAAGTGGGTAGAAGTGAAGAATAAGGAAGCAGTTCAAAAAGGGCTAAATAATAAAGAGTATTATGCAGCGTTAGTCATTCCGAAAGAATTTAGTGCAAAACAAGCATCGTTACGAACACCACAGCCATCTTCACCTGAGATAGAAATATATATTAATCAAGGAATGAATACGGCTGCATCAACTATGGCAGGACAAATATTAAATGGCGTGGTTGATAATATGAACAATAATGTCCGTACACAAATATTAGAAGGGTTGAAAACAAAAGGAGCTACTGTAACAACAGACCAAGCTGAGAAATTAGTAACACCTATTGTAAAGAACGTGAAAAATGTGAATGAGGTCGGCAAAAATAGTGCGAACGGTAACTCACCAATATCATTGTTCCAACCGTTATGGATTGCAAGTTTAGCTAGTGCAGCGATTATTTTTATTGCGATTAGTAAAATGCCAGTAAGCTCAAGAAAAGAAAACTTTCTGTTAAAAGTAAAACAAATCGTAACAGGGGCTATTGCGACACTTGTAATTGGGTTTGGTCTTACATGGATTGCAGATGGGATGGTAGGGTTAAATATTTCGAACTTCACGGATACAGCTCTATTCTTATCTATTACTTCTTTTAGTTTCTTCTTAATGATATCTGCGGTACTTTCATTAGTTGGACTAAAAGGAATCGGTTTATTCGCTTTATTACTATTCTTCGGAGCGCCGTTATTATCGTTAGCACCTGAGATGTTGTCTCCGTTTTATCAAGACTGGGTTTACTCATGGTTACCAATGAAATTTATGATTGAAGGCCTAAGAGAAATCTTCTTCTTCGGAAAAGGATTAAGCTGGAATACACCTGTTACTGTACTCGTTTGGATTGGTATAGTAAGTATGGTTACTATATTAGCAACTACATTCAAACGTAGTGTAGTAAAAGGGCATAAAACAGAATTGAACGCTTAAAAAAAGCCGTTTCACTAAATTAGTGAAACGGCTTTTTTGTGATGAAATCTAAAAGCTGAAGAATGAGTATCTGCTGTTGTCGCCTTAGAATTAAGTCGGAATCTCTAAAAATCGCGTACGTTCCAAACAATCTCACCACGTTCATCATCCCACGTACTGTGATGACGCTTAAATCCTATCTTTTCTAGTACCCGGAGTGAAGCGATATTCCAAGTGCCTACAGTCGACCAAAGTCTATGGCGCCCAGTAGCAATCGCAGCGTCCAGTACAACGGATGCCGCCTCAGTTGCATAACCTTTACCATGGGCGCTGCGGAACAACTCGTATGCAATCTCCGGCTCTTCAAGTGTGGAACGACCGATAATTAAGCCGCAGTATCCGATGAAATCGCCTTCATTGCGCCTTCGAATAGTGAGAAGGGAAATGCCATTTTCCTCTGCCTTCTTGCGCATCTCAATGAGCCGGTTACGAACGGAATCAACGGCTGGAATGTCCACACCACGTTCGCCAATTAATTTGCTCAGCCAAACGGAATCGGATTCCTCCCACATACTAAGCTCAAGTCTTTCGGTTTTCAGCTGGAAGGCCATAGGTTTAAATAAAGATGGCATAGTGGTACCTCCTAGTTATATGACTGGATTCATAATAGCTTCGCATCTCAACACCACATCTGGTTGGAAACCTGATTCATTCGCGAATTTATAGCAACAGCGTACAAAAAAATAGTGATATTTTATCCGCTATTTGCCGTGTAGTAAAATCCCCATTGATTATAGTTTCACTTTATGAATAAGCAATTCCTTTGCAAAATAGACCCTTTTCTCAAACTTTACTTTCAATCTAAAGTCGTCCCGTTATATACACAGGCTCCTACTATTTCTAAATGCATAAAATGTTAAGCGAAAGTATGGAGGGATACGATGTATAATTCGAATTATTATGATTGGTATAGACAAAATGATAAGTTGATTAGTGATATTGAAAAAGCTATAAACGGAGAGTATAGCGCTATAAGCTGCTATGCAAAATTAGCGAATATGGCTCCAAATCAAGTAGAACAAAAACAAATTCTTGAAATTCGTAATGATGAAATAAAGCATTTCCACAACTTTGTACAAATTTATACGAGTTTAACTGGTAGGCAGCCAAAACCACAAATTACTGAAGACTGCCCAAATACGTATTTACAAGGATTAGAGTTCGCTATACAAGATGAACAAAAAACAGTAGATTTTTATTTGGAAATTTCAGATGAGACATCGGATGCACATCTGAAAGAGTTGTTGCGGAGAATAGCTGCGGATGAACAAAATCATGCAGTATGGTTTTTATATTACTTCGTGAAGTCGAAGTGAGCATTAAGAATGAACGACTGATGTGGTGCATATATTAAAAAATATTTTAAAACGTAGTGCAACAATTGAATGAAATATTTAAATGTAAGCAGAAGGAAACCGTTTCGCTAGTAGTGGAGCGGTTTTTTTATGATGTACATATGTATCGACAAAATATAGTAATTACATTTGATATATAATGTATGAAATGAAAATGAATAAGTTAGGAGCAAGCATATGAAAAGAGGGATTACAGTAGATATTCTAGATGGATATGATAATTTACTTTGGAAAGTATTAAAGCCAATTGATATTACTGTATTTGATTGGCAAGTCATGGGAAGGGAGGAAGCTTATATAATAATAGGGAATGAATTAGGTTCAGAGTTATTTTCAGAAGATAACGAGATTATGGAAGGATCAGAATTAAAAAAGCTAATAAAAGATAACATATATTATCTTTTATTTTTAGATTTAAAAGCATGTCCAAAAGGAGAGGTACTAGGAGAAATTGCAACATTTGAAGAATTTAAGGAGAGTAAGTGTGAAGTAGTCGTATTAGTAGCGGATGGTGAGTATATACAAATTTATGCGAAAAACCAAGAAGAGATTGAAATGATGTATGAAAACGCAGTGAATCAAGGATTTTATGTAGAATATATTATAGATGAAAATGATGGAAGGACGCATTTGTCAGTATGGTAGCAATTTGAAAGGGGAACGGCAATATGGAGAGAAATATAAGTAAAGAACATGAAATTCGAATTGCTACTGAAATTGAAAGTGATAGTATTCTCCTTTTATTAAAAGAAGTAGCGCAATGGCTACAATATAAAGAAGTGGATCAGTGGCAGTATCTTTTAGGAGAGGAAGCTACGGCTGAAATACTAGAATGTATAAGAGAAAAATATACATATGTTGTTCTGAAAGAAGATGAAATAGTTGGTACGGTTACAGTTTCTCCTAAACAAAATGAATGGGATGAACATATTTTTGGTAAAGAGGAAGTTTCTAATTCATTATATATTCATAGATTTGCGGTGAAACGGAAGTATAAGGGAAATGGAATAGGCGAATGGATTTTACAGTGGGTAGAAGAGAATGTGCAATGTGATAAAGAGTATTTGAAGTTAGATTGTGTGGGGCATAATCGTACGTTGAATGATTTTTATAAGAAAAATGGTTTTGAATATGTTGGAAGTACGGATGGGCTTAGTAAGTTTCAAAAGAAAAGGAGAATGTGAATGCATCTAATTAATGTAAGTTTAGTTGAAAAGTTAATACAGGAACAGTTTCCCGAATGGGCCCATTTAGAAGTGAAACCTGTAAAGTTTAGTGGGCATGATAATAGGACGTTTCACTTAGGGGATGAGATGAGTGTAAGATTGCCAAGTGATGTGGCATATGCACCGCAAGTAGAGAAAGAAAATAAGTGGTTACCACTATTAAGTAAGAGGCTTTCTTTACCGATTTCTACCCCACTTGCGAAAGGAAATCCATCTGAAGCGTATCCATTGCCTTGGTCTATTAATAAGTGGATAGAGGGGGAAACAGTTACGAAACAAAAAGTTCGTGATTTAAATGAATTTGCAGCGGATTTAGGATCTTTTTTAGTAGAATTGCAATCTATTGATGCGAGTAACGGACCTTTAGCTGGAACACATAATTTTTACCGGGGCGGACTTATATCGGTATATGATGAAGAGGCGAGAGTTGCTATTGAAAATAATAAGGATGTTTTTGACGAGGCATTATTAAAGCACCTTTGGAATGTAGCACTTAGTTCAACATGGGACCGTAAGCCAGTTTGGGTTCATGGAGATGTAGCGCCAGGGAATTTACTCGTTAAAGATGGAAAGCTTTGTGCTGTAATTGATTTTGGTATTTTAGGAGTAGGAGATCCTGCATGTGATGCGGCGATGGCTTGGACATTTTTTGATGAAAATAGTAGAAACGTATTTAAAGAAGTGTTACGTATGGACGAAGAAACATGGAATAGAGCGAGAGGATGGGCACTTTGGAAGGCGTTAATTACATATGACGCAAATAAGGATAGTAATGAGAGGGTGGCAGAAGAATCTTATCGTATCATTCAAGTGATTGTGGATGATTATAAAGGGGAATAGAAAAGCCTATTTCAAAATAGGTTTTTTCATATGATTAAATAGTAGAAACGGAAAGAAGGAATATAACATAATTATACAGAATATTTAGATAATAGGAGGTGTCGAATTTTGAGTGAAATTGAATTAAAGAGCAATATAATTAAGGCAGGGCGAGAGAAGGGGATTATTCTCCGGTTTATACTTGCTAGTCTCGTTGGAGTGTTTATGTTTTTCGTTCCTGTTACGATAAACGGTGCATCGTCTATTATGATTGATCACATCGTATCGTGGATTAGGGCTTCGGTTCCTGACGTAGTACCTTATTATGCATTATTTGTTATGGCAATTGGTGCAATTTATCCATTTTATACGAAGAAATGGAATGCATCTATCGTAGACATTTGTTTTTCTATTTTAAAAGTAGTTGGCGTTGTTTTTGGCATATTATATTGTTTAAAAGTAGGACCAGCTTGGTTCTTTGCGCCAGATGTTGGACCGTTTTTGTATGAGAAGCTAGTCATATCAGTAAGTTTGCTCGTTCCAATTGGCTCGGCGTTTTTAGCGTTATTAGTCGGATATGGATTGCTTGAATTTATCGGTACATTTTGTCGTCCGATTATGAGGCCATTATGGAATACGCCGGGGAGATCGGCAATCGATGCAGTTGCGTCCTTCGTTGGAAGTTATTCGCTTGCCCTCCTTATTACGAATCGCGTGTATAAAGAAGGAAAGTATACCACAAAAGAAGCGGCGATTATCGCTACAGGATTTTCTACAGTATCCGCTACATTTATGATCATCATCGCAAAAACATTAGATATTATGCATTTATGGAATGTTTATTTTTGGACTACGCTTGTTGTAACATTCATCGTGACTGCTATCACCGTAAGAATCCCGCCCCTCAGTAGAAAACCAGATACATATGTAACAGAAGAAGGGTTCCCAGAGCCTGTTTATAAAGAGAAAATGTTAGAATGTGCTTGGGAAGATGCGTTAGAAGTATCAAAGTCTGCACCGAGCATTATGAAAAATATTGCAGTGAATTTAAAAGACGGATTTATTATGACGATGGGAATTTTACCATCCATTATGTCAGTAGGATTAATTGGTATCGTCTTAGCGAAGTTTACGCCAATATTTGATTGGATCAGTTATATTTTCTATCCGTTTACATGGCTATTACAATTACCAGAAGCAGACTTAGCCGCTAAAGCCGCATCAGTTGGTATTGCAGAAATGTTTTTACCGTCATTATTAGTTGTAAGTGCGCCACTTGTGACAAAGTTTGTCATTGCAGTTGTTTCCGTATCATCTATACTGTTTTTCTCCGCTTCCATTCCTTGTATATTATCAACAGATATTCCGTTAAAAGTATCTGAACTTATTATTCTGTATGTGCAGAGAACGATTTTAACGTTGCTTATCATTACGCCGATTGCTTATTTGTTGCTTTGAACTAGAATGTAAGTTCTAAATATATGACGTTTACTAACTTGTGTAAATGAATATTTATTGTAAAATCGTAGGTAGTGCGAAATTATAAGTGCGATGCTTGAATAAAGGCATCGCATTTTTTATTTTTAGATGTACTACACGTTTACGAAAAAATATTTTTATATATTAATAAAACGATATAGATGGTATGTTATAGTAACAACAAAGGGGGCTTACAAATGGAAATTATTCACGAAAGAGCAAAGTTGCGGTTAATGGATAATACTGATGTCGAAACTTTGTTTTCGATTGTAGAAGGAAATCGGGATATTTGGGCGTATTTAATCTCTAAAATGGATAGTGTGCAAGATATGCAACAATACGTTCAAAAAGCGATAAAGGGTTACGGAAGAGGTACTCAAATACCTTTGGTAGTCGTAGATCAACAGACGAATAAGATTGTAGGAAGTACACGTTTATATAATATTTCAGTAGAAGATAAGACAGTTGAGTTAGGGCAAACGTGGTATCATCCGAGTGTGCAACGTACGAGTATAAATACAGAGTGTAAGTATATGCTTCTCCAGTATGCTTTTGAAAAACTGCATATGCTTAGGGTACAAATTAAGACGGATGCAAGAAATGAAAAAGCACAACGAGCAATTGAAAGGTTAGGCGCAGTAAAAGAGGGTGTGCTTAGAAATGAAAGAAAATTACCGAATGGTTATGTGAGAGATGCGGTGGTGTACAGTATTATCTCGAGTGAATGGCCAGGCGTAAAAGAACAATTGTTAGAAAAATTACAGTTATATAAAGAAAAGGTATAATTCGTGTTTTGAAAGGTATATTGTTCGTGAGATATGAAAAATATACCTTTTTTCTTACAAAATGCTACTTTATTTTAATTCCTTTTGTTTCATCGTTCCCTTCTGAGAAAAAATTCGTTACAATGTAGTTGTATGGTAATAAACTTATGAATTTAAAAAAATGTAATGAATACCGCAAATGAAAATGAATTGATAATCCTCAATTTTAAATGAAAACCCTTTTATATATAAATAACAAGTAAAGTTCCTTCTTTTAAATAAACTCAAACAAAACGATTTGATATAAATGTTTTTTATAGAAGTATGGATGATGTACGGAGGCAATTACAAATGAAAGAAAATAAGAAGAGTAAGAAAAGACGAATCTTTCAAGTATTTTTACTAATGATTTGTTCTGCTATTTTATATGTAAGTTATGCAGCTTATGATATTTGGAGTTATCGTTTTAAAGCAAATGATGACGTGAAAACGGATGCTGGTATCGTACTAGGCGCAGCTTCATGGAACGGAAAACCATCTCCTGTATTTAAAGAAAGAATTAATCATGCGATTTCTTTATATAGGAACGGAAATATTAAAAAGATTATTTTTACAGGTGGTACAAAGTTCGAGGCAGAACTTGAGGAAGCACGTACTGCAAGAGTATATGCAATGAAACAAGGTGTAAAAGAGGAAGATATTTTAATTGAAACAAAATCCCTTTTCACTGAAGAAAATTTAAAGAATGCGAAGCAAGTTGGAATAGAGAACGGAATACACACATACACGATTGTAAGTGATCCACTTCATATGAAACGCGCAATGAGAATCGCAAAACATATTAATATTGAAGCATATGCTTCACCAACGCCGACATCAGCATATAAAACGTTAGATACAGAAATACCATTCTTCTTTAAAGAATTATTCTCGTATATTGGATATGTAACCTCTTTGCCGTTAAAAGCATTGAAGGGGGACTAATATAAGAAAAGGATCTATCCTTAAATAGGAACTTTTCTTATTAGTCAAAAACATTGTATTTTTATCGGAATAGTGAAACAATAGAGAGGTAGCTTCATATAATCATAATGACAAAATGAACGGTTTATGAATCGAGCATAAAGTGAAACTTTAATCAGTGGGTGGGTTTCTCACTGATTATTAGTTGAACCAATCGGGCGTTTACGGGCAGTTGATCTCCCGCCTAACTTCCTTTGCTTCACCTGAATTTTTAGGTGGGAGTTTTACTGCCCGCAAATAGCGGGATAAAGGAGATTATAGTATGGCACTCTCATTTGTTGAAACAGAAGAACAGTCTTTAATTATTGAGAAAATAAATAAATTGATTCCGAAGTTCATGGAAAGGGAGCATCAGCTAAGTGAATTAGGATCATTTCCGTATGAAAATATAAATGATTTGAAAGATATCGGATATACGAAATTAACGTTACCGAAGGAATTTGGTGGTAGTGCCATTTCTTTATATGACTTCGTTTTATTTCAAGAGAAAATCGCGGAAGGCTGTGGAGCTACTGCATTATCGATTGGCTGGCATCTTGGCATTGTGAAGGAGCTAGCGGAAAATCGCTCTTGGAATGATGAGATGTTCAAATGGTTTTGCGAAGAAGTACGTAATGGTGCGCTCTTTAACAGGGCAGCAACAGAACCGAAAACAGGGAGTCCGACGCGTGGCGGCAAACCAGAAACAATTGCGGTTCAACAAGGCGAGAAGTGGGTTATAAATGGAAGAAAAACTTTTACAACGATGGCGCCAGTACTTGATTATTTTATTATTTCAGCAAGTATGGAAGGCCAAGAAGAAGTTGGTGAGTTTGTTATTCCAAGAAATACACTCGGTGTGTCTATTGAAGAAACGTGGGATAGCGTTGCAATGCGAGGGACTGCTAGCCACGACCTTCTCTTACAAAATGTAGAGATAGACAACCGCTTTTTTACGGATGTAAAAGGCGGGAAAGTGAAACAAAAGGGTATTGGCTGGTTGCTACATATACCAGCATGTTATTTAGGAATTGCACAATCAGCAAGAAATTATGCAGTTCAGTTTGCGGGATCATACAGACCAAATAGTTTAAACCATTCTATTAGTTTATTACCGAATGTTAGAAGATTAGTTGGAAAATTAGAACTCGAGCTTATGCAAGCTCGCGTCTTTTTATATCAAATTGCGAAAAAATACGATGAGGCAGAAGATAAACTGTCACTGCAAGCAGAATTAGCGGCAGTGAAATACGCCGTAACAAATGCGGCGATATCCATAGTGGATAAATCAATGCGCATCGTAGGAGCAAAAAGCTTATCAGAAAAAAATCCGCTCCATCGTTACTATTTAAACGTCAGAGCAGGATTACACAATCCACCGATGGATGATGCAACATTGTCTATGCTGGCGGATGCGGCGTTTCGGTCGTAGTTTTTAAAGCTTATATTTTATTGTTTATGGATAAAATAGTTGTTTTGAAAGCACGGGTTTGATTAGTGATCAAATCCGTGCTTTTTATGTGTATGAAGTACTTGGTTGAGATGTAGGTTTTTAATATAAATGATTATCATGGTTTTGTGATTGTTTCTTGTTGAAAAATTCTTGTTGTAATGCCAGTTTGAAGGCTGTATAAACATTTTTCGTATTTAATCCCAAATTAATGGTCTTTCTAAGTTTATCATTCGTAAATATTGTAAAAATTGACCTGCATGGACCGCATCATGATAGGCAATTCGTAATAGCATGTCTCCTAAATATCTTTGATAGCCAACATCGCTTCGATCGATAAGGGTTGAATCTAGCTCTGCTATGTTTATGGATTGAACATACTCTATGAAGTCAGTAAAGTATGATTGTGCCAATTCAATTTCCTTTTTTACACAAGTAATTGGCTCTTCATCATACGGGAAATGTATATCATTTATTGAGCCGTTGTTTTTTAAAATCATATGATAGTAAAAAGTTGAGCTCCATACGTGACGAATCATCTCACCAAAAGAAATAGCCTCATTATCAGGCCTCCAATTAAGAAAATTATCGGGAAGAGAATTCCATAATTTTTCTGAGCGCCTTCTCGTCTCTTTCAAATTTAATATACTAAGATCAATTGCATTCATAATAAATTCTTCTTTACTATTAAACTTAAAATAATTGTATCAATTTAACAGTTAGGGTATCATCGAAATATGAATGTATATCCGAATATCTCATATATAGCTAAACTAATTGCTGAACCTACAAGAGCAATCATCTTAGATTGTCTAATGAATAATCAGGCACTACCTGCTAGCGAATTGGCTTATATGGCAAAAGTGTCACATCCAACAATTAGTTCTCATCTTTCTAAATTAGTAGAGGGGAATCTACTTACAGTTGAACAACATGGTAGACATCGTTACTATCGACTTGCTAATCAAGAAGTTGCAGAAGTGCTTGAAAAGTTAGAGACAATCGCACCAACAGTTCAAGTTCGCTCTTTAAAACAATCAGGTCAACTAAAACAAATTCGTTATGCTCGAACTTGTTATGATCATCTTGCAGGCAAACTCGGTGTAGAGATAACTGAAAAATTACTAGATAGGAAATTTATAATTTTAGGGGATGGAGAATACATTGTAACAGAACAAGGTAAACAATGGTTTCTGAATTTTGGAATAAATGTTGATGAGGCAGATACAAAAAGGAGGGTATTTGCAAAACCTTGCCTTGATTGGAGTGAACGGCGTTACCATATTTCTGGTTGGCTAGGGTCTGCAATTGCAAAACTGCTTTTTGAACAAGGATGGATTACGAAAACGGATAAGAACCGAGCTGTCCATCTTACAAAGAAAGGTGTAAAGTTATTGGAAGATCAATTAGGCATTGATATGAAAACTGAGGAAAGAAAAGCTTGAAATTAGAAAAGTCCGTCAAAATGACGGGCTTTTTCATTATGGTAGGAGTGTACATGAATAATAGGATGTTACCAATAATCGTTGCCAATAAAAAATCTTTCTTTTCATTCTTCTTTTTTAAGTTTTAAAGGAGAAAGCTAGGCTTCTTATTTTTACTAATGTTATAATAAGAAAAAAGCACGAAAAGAGGTCATCTCATGCTAGAGGTTATTGCAACATGTTTAGAAGATGTAAAAAGAATTGAAAGTGCTGGCGGGAAGCGGATTGAATTAATTTCATCTTATACAGAAGGTGGTTTAACACCAAGTTATGCTTTTATAAAAAAAGCGGTAGAAGCGGTGAGTATACCAATTCATGTTATGATTCGTCCGCATGCGAAGTCTTTTACATATACGGAAGAAGAAATTGAAATGATGAAAGAAGATATTATAGTTGCGCAGAAGTTAGGAGCAGCTGGTGTAGTATTAGGCGTATTAAACGAACAAAATGAAGTAGATGAAGAGAAATTAGCGGATTTACTATCTGTTGTAGATGGAATGAATGTAACGTACCACCGTGCGATAGATGATATAGAAAATCCAGTAGAAGCGATGAGAACTTTAAAGAAGTTTCATAAAGTAACTCACGTTTTAACTTCAGGTGGACAAGGAGATATAGTAGACAATATTCCGGTGCTTACAGAAATGCAAAAAGTAAGTGATGGTCAAATTCAGCTTGTAGCTGGAGCTGGCGTGACGAAAGAAAATATAAAGCGATTGCTAGATGAAACTGGAATTTCGCAAGCACATGTCGGTACAGCGGTAAGAGAAGCAAAATCATGTTTTTCTGAAATAGATCCTAATGTAGTACAAGAACTAGTTGAAATAATAAAATAAGTGCTTAAGAAAGAGGAGAAACGATGAAGGAAAATACGAAGAAAGAATTATTCTCTTGGGCTAAAACGATAGGGTTTACCCTTGTATTAATTGCTATTATTCGCGGCGTTTTATTTACACCTTCTTTAGTGCAAGGTGAATCAATGATGCCCACTTTAGAAAATAATGAACGAGTTCTCGTAAATAAGATTGGTTATAGTATAAGTGGATTAGAACGCTTTGATATTATCGTCTTCCACGGCAAAGAAGGATACGATTTAGTAAAACGAGTAATTGGTTTACCAGGTGATACAGTTGAGTATAAAAATGATGTTTTATATGTAAACGAAAAAGCGATGGAAGAACCATATTTAAAAGAGTTTAAAGAAAAAGCAACTGACCGTGTATTAACTCCAGACTTTACGTTAGAACAAATTACAGGGAAAACGAAAGTGCCAGAAGGCCAAGTATTTGTTTTAGGGGATAATCGTGAAGTTTCTAAGGATGGTCGCATGTTTGGCTTTATTTCAGAAGATGAGATTGTCGGAAAAGGACAAGCTGTTTTCTGGCCGTTGAAACAAGTAAGAGCGTTATAAAGTGTAGTGAAGTATGGGAGAGATATTCTTCCGTACTTTTTTATTTGTTTAAAATCTATTGAATGAATTGAAAGAATATTTTATAATTTTAAATTATATGTTTGTTTCGAAAAATGGAATTTAAGTTCCGAAATTCAGAACGAAAGGAAGAGAGAATGAGTATAAATAAAACGGCAGTTAAGACAATGGATATTTTAGAGTTGTTTTATGAGCATGAAGAGCTAAGTTTAACTGAGATGGTTCAGCTTACAAATATGCCGAAAACATCTGTTTATCGTTTAATTGGCTCGTTAGAAGAGATGGAGTTTTTACAAAAAAACGAAAAGGGGAAATATCGTTTAGGGGTCGTATTTTTACGGTTCGGTCAACTTGTTTCACAACGATTATCAGTAAGAAATATAGCAATTCCTTATATGAAAGAACTTAGAGATAGTTTAGGACAGGCAGTTAATTTAATAATTCAAGATGGTAACGACGCAATTTATGTTGAAAAGATGGAAGGTGTTCAGCCAGTACGCGTGTATACGGCGGTTGGAAGAAGAGCACCGCTTTATGCTGGTGCATGTCCGAGAATTTTACTATCGTATTTTTCTGAGGAAGAGAAACGGAGATACATAGAGGAAGTGGATTTAAAACAGTTTGCAGATGGAACAATTGTGGATAAGGAACAATTGCTAGAAGTGTTGCAAATGGCAAAAAAGGAAGGCTACACAATTAGTTATTCTGAGTTAGAAAATCATACAGCCGCAATAGCAGCGCCCATTTTCGCAAGTGATGGAACGGTTGTAGCAGGCATTAGTATTTCGGGATTAGCAATTGAGTACAGCGAAAGTAACATTTCATATTTTATCGCTAAGGTGAAAGAAACAGCACATCGCATTTCGAAAGAACTCGGCTTTTTGGCATAGAAAGAGGGAGTAGGATGAAATTTTCTGCGTTAGGGGATCAAGCAATTATTGTTACATTTGGTGAAGAAATTAAGATGGATATATATGAGAAAGTACAGCGGTTATTTCAAGCACTGCAGCAACATCCGTTTGCAGGAATGATTGAGTGCGTTCCGTCGTTTACTTCATTAGCTGTTTACTACAATGTATACGAAGTATGGAAGAGAAATGAGAGAAATGAAAGGCCATATGATTACGTTCACCAGTATATAAAGGAGCTGTGTGATTCTTATAAAGAAGAAGTAAAACAGGATGTGAAACATATTTCTATACCAGTGTGCTACGGGGGAGAATATGGACCTGATTTAGAAGAGGTTGCGCATTATAAAGGTTTACAAGTAGAAGATGTGATTCGAATACATAGTGAAACTACATATTTTGTATATATGCTAGGTTTTACACCAGGGTTCCCGTATTTAGGAGGACTATCAAAAGAATTAGAAACACCTAGAAAAGAAACGCCACGGTTACAAATCTCTCCTGGTTCAGTAGGTATTGGCGGAAATCAAACAGGTATTTATCCGCTTGAAACACCAGGAGGATGGAATATTATCGGCCGAACTCCTATTTCATTATTTAATCCAGAAGAAGAAATACCAACATATATTCAAAGTGGTATGTATTTACGATTTATCCCAATAACGAAGGAAGAGTACGTATCATTTGAGGGGGCTAAAGAATGGATGTAGAAGTTTTGCATGCAGGAATGTTTACAACAGTCCAAGATTTAGGGCGATCTCATTATCAACAATACGGTGTACCCGTTGGCGGGGCGATGGATCAAAGTGCACTTCGAATGATCAATATGTTAGTTGGCAATGAAGAGAATGAAGCGGGACTCGAAATGACGATTATGGGACCTAAATTGTTAATAAAGAAAACGACTTTACTTGCGATTGGCGGAGCAGATATGGAACCGTTATTGAATGGAGAACGTATCCCGTTATGGCGTCCCATTTTAGCGGAAGAAGGTAGTATGCTTTGTTTTGGAAAAGTGAAAAGTGGTTGCAGAGCGTATGTGACTTTTGCGGGTGGCATCCATATTGATCGTACTATGGGAAGTAAAAGTACGTACATACGTGCTGCGATTGGCGGTATAGAAGGAAGAATGCTCAACAAGGGTGACTACTTCCAAATTGGTGCACAACCAGAAATGGCGAATCGTTTCATTCAAGACTTACAAAAAGATGGGAGAATAAAAACGAAATGGGCAATTAACAACAGCGTACTATCAAAGTATAAGAAACATCCTAAGCTTCGTGTCATAACTGACTTTGAATATGATCAATTTACAGAAGAAAGTAGAAAGGCATTTTTTACGAAAGAGTATAAAGTATCTAATTATGCTGACCGCATGGGCTATAGGATTGAGGGAGAAGTTTTAAATAGGATTGAAGAAAAAGAGGTTTTATCGAGTCCTGTTACATTTGGAACCATTCAAGTTCCAAATGGTGGACAGCCAATTATATTAATGGCAGATAGGCAAACGACAGGTGGCTATCCGAGAATGGGAAATATCATTTCTGTAGATTTACCTCTTCTTGCCCAGCTAAAGCCGGGGGACTATGTTTCTTTTGAGGAAATTACGCTTGAAGAAGCGGAACAATTGTACATAGAACAAGAAGTAAATATAAATCTATTAAAGAAATTTATCGCTTTACGAAGCTGAAATTAGGAGGGATACATTGTGACTACAATCGATTTAAACTGTGATTTAGGAGAAAGTTTTGGAGCTTATAAAATGGGGAATGATGATGAAATTCTTCCGTTCGTTTCCTCTATAAACGTTGCTTGCGGTTTTCATGCGGGTGATCCGTCTGTTATGCGGCAAACTGTTGAAAAAGCTTTGGAGCATAACGTAGCGATAGGGGCGCATCCTGGATTTCCTGATTTAATTGGATTCGGTAGAAGAAACATGAATGTTTCAGCAAGTGAAGTATACGATTATGTTTTATATCAAATCGGCGCATTAGACGCATTTGTAAAAGCGGCAGGCGGGAAAATGCAGCATGTAAAGCCGCATGGTGCCTTATATAATATGGCGGCAACGGATTCGAAAATTGCAGATGCAATCGCTAAGGCAATTTATCATATGAATCCGAGTCTATCGCTTTACGGATTAGCAAATAGCGAGGCGTTTATACAGGCTGCAGAAAAATACAATGTAACTCTCGTACAAGAAGCGTTTGCGGATCGTACATATAAGCAAGATGGAACGTTAACGAGCCGTACAGAAGAAAATGCACTTATAAAAAATGAAGACGAAGCGATAAAGCAAGTGCTTCAAATGGTGAAAGAAGGCTATGTAAATTCGGTCAATGGAGAGGAAGTAGCAGTTCAGGCGCAGACGATTTGTTTACACGGTGATGGAGAAAAAGCAGTACAATTTGCGGGAAAAATATACAGAATATTCGAACGTAATGGTATTTCTATTTGTGCACCGAAATAAAAAATAGGGGGAAGTGCTGGGATGATTAAATTAATCGGAATACTACTTGTTGCAGTGGGCTTTTTATTTAGATTAAATACACTTTTAGTAGTTATGGTTGCAGGTATTGTTACGGGGATGGTTTCAGGATTAAGTTTTTATGATGTGATCAGCATGTTCGGTAAATTTTTCATAGAAAATAGATATATGTCTATGCCAATTATATTAACTTTACCGGTAATCGGAATTTTAGAGCGTTACGGTTTAAAAGAAAGAGCAGAAGCACTTATAACGAAATCAAAAGGAGCAACAACTGGAAGAGTATTAATGTCATATTTTACGATAAGAGAATCGTCAGCAGCACTAGGGCTTAATATTGGTGGGCATGCACAAACGGTAAGACCGCTCGTTGCACCGATGGCAGAAGGGGCCGCGCAAGGTAAATACGGTAAACTTCCTGAAAAATTAAGAGAAAAGATTAAAGCAAACGCAGCTGCTGCGGAAAATACAGCTTGGTTTTTCGGAGAAGATATTTTCATCGCAACTGGTGCTATTTTATTAATGAAAGGGTTCTTCGATTCAGTAGGTATGCATGTGGGTGTATGGGATATGGCACTTTGGGGCATTCCAACTGCAATATCTGCACTTATTGTAAGCTGGATTAGATTTAGAAGGTTTGATAAATATATAGAGAAAACAATGAAGGCAGAAGGAAAAGAAGAGAAGGAGGCAATCTAATATGAACATCATCACAATGGATACAATCTATTATGTATTAGGGATAATCGTTGCTTTTATCGCTGTTCGTATCGCATTCGATCGTGAACATCCCAACAGATTCGGTTCTAGTTTATTTTGGGCATTGTTTGCAGTTACATTTTTATTCGGAAATGTAATTCCTTCGTTTTACGTTGGCTGTATCGTGCTCGCTATGGTCGTTTTAGCCTCGCTAAATAAAGTAACAAAATCAGAGGAAAAAGAAGTTCCAGTACAAGAGCGTGTAAAACATGCTGAGAAATTAAAAAATAAAATTTTTATGCCTGCACTATTAATTCCTATTTTTACAATTATCGGTACGTTGACCTTAGGGAAAATTAAATGGGGAAATGTCTCTCTTGTTGATCCAGATAAAGTAACATTAGTTGCATTAGCGCTTGGTGCATTACTCGCATTCGTTGCGGCGATGCGTATTACAAAATCAAAAATAACAACGCCTGTACAAGAAGGAAGCAGACTATTACAAGCTGTCGGCTGGGCTGTAATTTTACCACAAATGTTAGCAGCACTTGGCGGTATATTCGCGAAGTCTGGCGTTGGACAAGTTGTTTCAGATTTAGTCGGACAAGTGTTACCGACAGAGTATCCGTTCGTTGCTGTTATGGCGTATTGTTTAGGAATGATGCTTTTCACAGTCGTAATGGGAAATGCATTCGCAGCGTTTGCCGTTATTACTGGCGGAATTGGTTTACCTTTAATTGTTCAAATGCACGGTGGGAATCCAGCAATTATGGCAGCACTCGGTATGTTTGCTGGATATTGCGGAACGCTACTTACGCCAATGGCAGCAAACTTTAATATCGTTCCGGCGATGCTTTTAGAACTAAAGGATAAAAATGCAGTTATTAAAGCACAAGTACCAATTGCTCTTTCAATCTTTATTATCAATATGTTTATTATGTACGGCCTTGTATATCGTTTCTAATTAGGAGGGAAAACTATGAAAACAGTATTATTAACAGGATTTGATCCGTTTGGCGGAGAAAGCATCAACCCAGCTTGGGAAGTAGCAAAAAGTTTGCATGAAAAAACAATTGGAGAGTACACGATTATTAGCAAACAAGTCCCAACGGTATTTCATAAATCAATAAAAGTATTAAAAGAATATATAGAAGAACTAAACCCTGAAATGATTATATGTATCGGACAAGCTGGGGGCAGACCAGATATTACGATAGAGCGTGTCGCAATTAACGTTGATGATGCAAGAATTGCTGACAATGAAGGGAATCAGCCCATAGATGTGCCAGTTGCAGAAGAAGGACCAGCTGCTTATTGGTCTACACTTCCGATGAAAGCAATCGTAAAAAGACTGCAAGAAGAAGGTATACCAGCTTTCGTTTCACAAACAGCAGGTACATTCGTTTGTAATCATTTATTCTACGGTCTCATGCATGAACTAGAGAAGCGTGATAAGAAAATAAAAGGCGGATTTATTCATATTCCGTTCTTACCAGAACAAGCGAGTAAATATCCAGGGCAACCGAGTATGTCACTTTCTACTATTCGTAAAGGGATCGAATTGGCAGTTGAGGTAACGACAACAGTTGAAGTAGATATTGTAGAGGTTGGGGGTGCGACGCATTAAATAAATCGAATCATACAACACCTCCTGTAAACAACTGGTATAATAAGTATAGGAAAATACATAGAGGTGATTTTTGTGCAACAATTTGAAGAAGTACGTTCAATTTTAGAAAAAGCGAAGAAAATTACAGTGTTAACAGGTGCAGGAGCAAGTACGGAAAGCGGTATTCCAGATTTCCGCTCAGCAAATGGATTGTATGCTGATGCGAATGTGGAGATGTATTTATCAAGGGGATATTATAATAGAAATCCGAAAGAATTTTGGAAGCATTATAAAGAAATATTTCAAATTAATACGTTTCATCAATATAAACCAAATCGTGGCCATTGCTTTTTAGCTGAATTAGAAGAACAAGGGAAAGATATTACGATTTTAACGCAAAATATTGACGGTTTACATCAATTAGGCGGTAGTAAGCATGTCATTGATTTACATGGAACACTTCAAACAGCACATTGTCCGAAGTGTAAAGCGGGATATGATTTGCAGTATATGATTGATCATGAAGTGCCTCGCTGCGAGAAGTGTAATTTCATTTTAAATCCAGATGTTGTTTTATACGGAGATACATTGCCGCAATATCAAAATGCGATAAAACGTTTATATGAAACAGATGTGCTTATTGTTATGGGAACGTCATTAAAAGTACAACCCGTCGCTTCATTCCCGGAAATCGCAAAAAGAGAAGTAGGGGCAACAACTATTTTAGTAAATGAAGAGTTAACAGAACAGGAATATAACTTTGATTATGTTTTTCAAAATAAAATTGGTGAATTTGTTGAAGGATTATCTTCAATGAAATAAGTTATCGAAAAAACTGAGGTATCCGCCTCAGTTTTTTATTTGAGTAATCACTGTTTTAAGCCATATGAAAACATTTTGATAATGTAGTAACCACATCTCTATAATTTATAAAAATCAATTTGCCCCATTTTTCTTTTAGAATAATATTCATGTTATTGTGCATTAAGGGAATGGTAATAAATAGGATAATTAATTAAAAAACTGAAAATTAAATCTTTTATTTCTTTTGTAATTAATATAAAATTCTATATATATCATATAAATAAATTTGATACATAATGATTTTGCGTAGAAATGTTAATAGAATGAAGCGAGGGAGCGAAATGAGACAGAAAAAGGAGCAGAAGAAACAATCGAAAAAGAAAAAGACTCATATTCCTTTTCGGTTAAATGTACTATTTTTTATTGTCTTTCTTTTATTTTCAGCTATTATAATTCAATTAGGTAAAGTACAAATCATTGATGGAGAAACGTATAGAAATGAAGTAAACAAAAAGGAAGATGTAACGGTAAGCACTCCCGTTCCTAGAGGGAAAATGTTTGATCGGCAAGGTCACGTTATTGTAAATAATAAACCATTGCGAACCGTTACATATACGAAAATGAGAGGAGTAGACTCGAAAGAAGTTTTACAAGTAGCAAGAGATTTAGCCAAGCTGATTGAAATGTCGCAAGAGGACATGGATAAGTTAACAGAGACAGATAAGAAAGATTTTTGGATGCAGTTAAATGAAAAGCGGGCAGCAGCGAAAGTAACGAAAGAAGATGAGAGTAAATTTAGAAAGCAAGAAATAGAAGGAAAAGAATTAGATAAAAAAGTAGAAGAACTGCGCCGGGAAAGAATTACACAAGAAGAATTAAATGAGCTTTCAAAGGAAGATATAGAAGTATTAGTAATTAAAAGCAAAATGAATGCAGGATATAAAATGACACCGCAAATCGTTAAAAAAGATGTAAGTCAAAATGAATATGCTGTCGTTAGTGAAAGATTGGCAAGTTTACCGGGGGTAGATACGACAGTAGATTGGGAACGAGAATACCCAAATGATAAAATACTGCGCTCTATACTAGGTAGCGTTTCTAATGAAAATGAAGGGTTGCCAAGAGAACAATTAGATTATTATTTAGTTCGTGATTATAATCGAAACGATCGTATTGGTAAAAGTTACATTGAAAAACAATACGAAGATGCACTACATGGAACGAAAGAACAGTCTAAAAATATTATGGATAAAGCAGGGAAAATTGTTCGAACAGAAAAAGTGACCGAAGGAAAAAGTGGAAATAACTTAATGTTAACAGTCGATATGGATTTACAGAAAAAAGTAGAGGGAAGCCTTGAAAAGAATTTACGAGCTTTTCATGCTGCAGAGCCGATGATGGATCGTGCGTTCGTAGTAATGATGAATCCGAAAAACGGTCAAATTTTATCAATGGCAGGAAAGAAAATTGTAAATAAAGATGGCGGTATGCAAATAGAAGATTATGCATTAGGAACGATGACAAGTTCTTATGAGTTAGGATCAACTGTAAAAGGTGCTACTTTATTAGCTGGATATCAAACAGAAGCGATTAAGCCATATACACATTTCTTTGATGCACCAATGTATTTTAAAGGAAGTTCTAAGCCGAAGAAATCGTGGAAAGAATTTGGGGATATTGATGATTTAAGAGCTTTACAAGTTTCATCGAACGTTTATATGTTTAATACAGCTTTAAAAATGGCAGGCATTAATTATGTCCCAAATAATCCATTAGATATTAAACAAGAAACATTTAATAAAATGCGCTACTATTTTAGACAATTTGGCCTAGGTGTGTCGACTGGTATTGATCTGCCAAATGAAGCAATCGGTCAAGTAGGTAGAACTGATAACATACCCGGATTTTTACTTGATTACGCGATTGGACAGTATGATACATACACGCCGCTTCAGCTTGCGCAATATATTTCCACAATTGCAAATGGCGGTTACCGAATGAAACCACAAATTGTACAAGAAGTTAGAGAGCAACCGAATAGACCAGAGGATGTAGGAAAAGTCGTTCGGTCGATTGAACCAGTTGTATTAAATCGAGTGGATATGGACACTTCGTACATTAATCATGTAAAAGAAGGGTTTAGAAGAGTTTTTCAAGAAGCTGACGGAACAGGTACCGGAACGTTTAAAGGTTTACCATATAAACCAGCGGGAAAAACAGGAACAGCTGAGACGGTATATGGTGGAGAAAGTGATATTGGAAGAGATGAGAATAACAACCGAAAAAAATGTTATAATTTAACTCTTGCCGGTTATGCACCATATGATGCTGATCCGGAAGTAGCTTTTTCAGTTGTTGTACCATGGGTGAATGATGATAAATCAGGAATTAATTCTGCGATTGGTAAAGAGATTTTGGATGCGTATTTTGAATTAAAAACAAATAGATCAAATACAAATTCAATTCCAGTAGAACAACCGAACAAGGCACAGTAAAAATAGTATCACTGCATGGAAACATATTGTGCAGTGATATATTTTTTGAGTTAAAAAGCGCTTTATAAGGTGGGAATGGATATGAAAAAGGAAATTAAGAGAGGCTGGGGAAAGTACATACTATTTATATTGGTGATGGTAATAGGCTACCATTCTTTTACTTTATGTAAAGTGGAAGGGGAATCGATGCAGCCGACTTTATATGAAGCAGATTACGTATTTGTAAATAAAGCAGTAGTACGTCTTTCTAATTTACAACGCGGAGAAATTGTCATTATAAAGGAAGCGGATGAATCGAAATATTATGTGAAACGTGTAATAGGGCTTCCGGGTGATGTAATTAACATAACGAACGGAAAGGTATATGTGAACGATAAAAAGCAAGAAGAACCATATACGAACAAAGATTTATTTAACAACACACAAGTGTTTTATAACTTTCAAAAGACAAAAATTCCGCCAAATAAGTTATTTGTAATGGGAGATAACCGCGAAGTAAGTAGAGATAGTCGAAATGGCTTAGGATATATTGAAGAAGATAACATAATTGGCAAGGTGGAATTCGTATATTATCCTTTTTCAAAAATGAAAATGATAGAATAAGTGGGGGAGAAGCAAAACCCCACTTATTAAAGTTTCACTTTATTTTCTTTAAAAAACCTTTTGGATTAAATGATATGAAAAATTTATGTTTAGACTCGTCGATTATGAAGTTATTATTTTTAGTTAAAAACTCATCCACAGCCTCCATCGGACCAGGACCCCAATCGGGAAGAAGCGGATTTCCATTAATGGAGGTATCTTCTACAATCATATAACTGCCAGTAGTGACGATAGATTTATATAGTAATAGTTCTTTGGATACATGCTCTTTACTATGATCAGAATCTAAAATAACTAAAACCACATCATCAGGTTTGCGCATGCTTACTATTGTTTGGACGGCCTGCACAGAAACAGAAGAGGCTGTTAAATACGTAATCCGATTATGTGATGGCCGATTTGGCTGCGGAGTTATATCGATAGTAAGTACGTGACCTTTTCCAATTAAATCTAACATAGAAGCTAAATACAGTGCACTACCACCGTGAAAAGTCCCGCATTCAATAATTAAATCGGGCTTTAATTCATAAATAATTTCTTGATACAAAAAGAGGTCAGAGGGAAGTTTACAGATTGGAACTCCGAACCAGTGTGTATCGTTTAACCACACGAGGCTGTTGTAATATTGGTTTAGAAATTCATTGCTTATATTATCGATTTTAAATTCTCCTTTCTAAAAAGGATTCTCTCGTTTGACGTAAAGTGTTTACGCATGAAAGTTGTACTATATATTATGTAGTAAGGAATTGTAAGGCGAGTGTTTTTACTTGAAAATAAGCCAAATAACTCATGTGGAAAATGAAAGGAAATGATTGTATGTACAAATACACAATTTGTTTTATTAGAAAAAGCGATAAAATACTGCTATTAAATAGAAATAAAAAGCCGAATATGGGGATGTGGAATGGTGTTGGAGGAAAAATAGAAGATAATGAAACGCCATACGAAGGAATAATTAGAGAAACGTTTGAGGAAACGGGTATAGAACTTTCAAGTGTAATGTATAAAGGGACTGTTGGTTTTAAAGGTAAAGATGAGCCCCAGGCTAGTGAAGGAATGTATGTGTTCGTTGCTGATTTGCCAGATGGAATGCAAATGAATACACCATTTCGTACGGCTGAAGGATTATTAGAATGGAAAGAAATTGATTGGATATTAGATGGTGATAATAGAGGTGTTGTTAGCAATTTACCAAAATACTTACCGACAGTATTAACAGAAGAAAATAAGTTAAAACATATATTCACGTATGATAACCGGAATATTATTCATTACACAACTGCATGTTTGACAGAAGATGATGCGAATAAGCGATATGAAAAACAACTCATTTCTCAATAGAAGAGGATAGTGAAAAATCACGTTTTTGCTCTCATTATATATGCGAGGTGATTATATGTTTCAGAAATACAATTTATTGGCCATAATTGTAATATGCATGATATAACTTTTCTTATGGTGAAAGAGTAGAGAATATACGTAAACGGAACAAAAAAGGAGGTGGCTTTGCTACCTCTTTTTGTTAGCTACGAATCGCCTTAATTATAAATCGATGTTGATTCACATCTAAATATCCTTTTTGCAAAATAATCTCATGTATACGATATAACTCCTCAAAGTACTTTTCGACAGTAAAATCAGGAATTTGCCACGGAATTGCTTTTAAATAATAGATGATAGCGCCAATATCATAAAAACGTTGGAAAGGGAATTCTTCTTTTGCTTCTAAAATAGTAAATCCATTTTGGTTTAACTCACTGCATGCAGTTTCGAGAGACCAATTTGCAAACTCACTATTTAGAGGCGTACCCAATTGTTCATTAAGTTCAACGCAATCAAGACCGCCAACTTGTTGTGTAAGAAATATTCCATTAGGAGAAAGTATTCTATTTACCTCAGAAGCAGAATAGGATTCATGTTGATTCAGAATGAAATCAAACTGTTCATTTTGAAATGGTAAAGCAGTATCATCACTTACTGCCACAACTGTAACCCCTAAAGGTTCTAATTTCTTCTGAGCAATTGGCACGTTTGGAGCGTAGCCCTCAGTAGCGAATGTAGTTGACGGGAACGGTTGTAACATAGATAAAAACTCTCCGCCACCAGTACCCATATCGAGCATTGATTCTGCACGTTGCATAAGCTGAAAAGCAGTACTGCCGTACGACCACGATAATGGCTCGCTCTTCATTCGACCCGTTTCTGAAATGAAAGAAAAATCCCAGCCACTAAAGTTTGTATTTGCACTTTCTAATAAAGTTAAAAATAATGGATCACGTTTCATAAATTTGTCCTCCTATTTTTTAATGGATAATATGATGAGAAAAGAAAAAGGGAGGACCTCTTATTAAAATGAAGCAGTTTTATGTTTCATGTTCGAATAGATTCATATAAATTCGCTCCTTGTGAGAATGGTTATTTATATATTCGGGATAAATAAGTGGAAATCCTTTGATCAAGAGCTAGGGAATTTAGTAGATATGACTAAGGAAGTTCTAAATCGCTTGGAAAGCATGATAAGTGATAAAAATATATTAATTGGAATGCACCGAGAGAAATAATCGTTATTCACGAAAAAATATAGATGGAGGAAGCTTTGTTAAACCTGTTGAAGAATGCAATAGAACATTCTAAACCAGGTGGTAACATAATGATTCAGGTCAAAAATTCTCCAATCTATATCGAACCAGTGATCCAAGATTTTGGAGAGGGAATTTTAGCTGAAGAATTACCTCATATTTTTGAACGATTCTATAAATCAAGTAGTTCTAAAAAGCTTGGCTCGAATGGAATTGGGTTGGCACTTGTCAAAGCTATTATTTAGGCTAACTAACATATTGTATGTTTCAGTATCTATTTTATAAAAAAGAAAATAGATGTAACGGTCCTCCTTTTAATAAAAAAATCCTATAAAAATATAGTGCTCTTAAAAAATTTTGTTACAAATTTGTTTTGTTTGACTTTAAAAAAGGAAAGTAATATTTATTTGTAGAAAATTTTTAAGGATAAAAATAGGATGAATATCCATGGTAAGAAAAAGGGGGCACTTAAATGTTAACAAATGATTTAGATTTTCGATTAGAACCACGTTTAAAAGAACTGTATGAACAACATAAAATAAGAGCGCAGAAGATAGACTGGGCTTATCATGAGTTTTTACCATGGGATAAGGGAATGGACTTTAAAAGAGTTCCTTGGGATGAAAGTCAAGTTACTCTCCCTTCTGGTGTAATTACGGCCATTGAAACAGCTTTATTAACAGAAGTGAATTTACCATGGTTTACAACGTATTTATCTGCGACTTTTAAAGGTTCCCTTTCTGTTATTACAGACTTTATTCATACTTGGACCTCAGAAGAGGATCAACATTCGAATTTATTAGAGACATATTTACTACTCACTCGAAGTGTAAACCCTAAACGTATACATGAATTAAGAAAATCAGTCGTTGAGTGTGGATTTGAGCCTGATTTTCATACACCAATCGAAGCCATGACATATACGACGCTACAAGAACTTGCAACAATGGTGTTTTACAATAATGTAGCTAAGGTGGCAAGTAAGCATGATCCAGATCTTGCTACATTATTACGCCGTCTTGCAAAAGATGAAACACTTCATTATGCGTTTTATCGAGACGTTATTCGAACACATTTAGAATTGGAACCAAATTATTGCTACCATATTGCCAATGTGATTAGGAATTTTAAAATGCCAGGTGCCGTCATGCCTGATTTTGAAAATAGAATGGCTGTGATTGCAAAAGAAGCAAACTATGGCCCACTACAATATTTTGATCAAGTACTTGATGTAGTGGTTGAGTATTGGGGGTTAAAAGATTTACGACCAATTGCCCCTCTAGCAGAAAAAGCAAGAATTGAGATTTTGGAGTATCATATAAGATTGAAAAAAATACGGGATCGATTTGGCCGTTTTCAAGGGGAAATTGATCTACGTTAATGGGTGGAGATTTCAGGATATACGCGTATGGATTCCCTTTTCTTTTATTGGAAATCTCGAACGCTCTTTGGTATTTTACGGCTGTTTTACTTGATTTAACTTTTGAAGAAAAAAGTAATTGACACCTAAAATGAACTTGTGATATTATTAAATATTTGATAAAAAACAACATATGTGTTAAGCTTGAAAAGGTTACCACATATGGAGGTGGATTATATGTTTCAAATTGGCGATAACATTGTTTATCCAATGCACGGAGCAGGTATAATTGAAGCCATAGAAGAAAAAGAATTCTCAGGGGAAAAACAACAGTATTATGTCATCAAAATGTCAATCAGTAATATGCAAGTCATGATTCCTACGGGTAAAATATTGAATTCGAATATACGCCCAGTTACTAATATACTTGCATTAAAACACATTATACACATTTTTCAGCATGAAGAATCATGTAAATTACTGCCGTGGAAACAAAGGCATAAAGTGAACACGGACAAAATAAAAACGGGTGAAATACAAGAAGGTGCTGAAGTTGTACGCGATTTAATGCGTATGAAGAAAGAAAAAACACTGAATACAAGTGAAAAAAATTGTTGGATGATGCATATAAGTTTTTGGTCAGTGAACTAGAATTAATTAAAGGAATCACTGAAAATCAAATAAAAAGTTTCTGTTAAGGTTTATTATAGATAATGTATTATATTTCCCGAAAACATCCTGAATTTTTCGAGAATATGATGAGTATTAAAAGTAAATCATTTCAAAGACATTCAATTTCTTCAACTCACTTTTAGAGTAGGAACCTCTTTTGTTATTACTTCAATCTAATCCATTTTTATTTTTAAATTTATTTTACGAACATTCGAAGTTTCATTAAATAACTCGATTAAATAGTCACTTGATTTTTGCAATCCTGATTCACACTGGCACGGACAAGGAGCCGTAAGGATGAAAGAGAGGTAGGGCTTTCATTGTTTTAGGTAATATACTATCTAAGTCATTATTTCTAGAAGAAAAAACAATCAATCTCACCGCCAGCTTTAAGAGTTCCTTACATCTACTGAGACAGTGAATAGTAATTGTTTATCTTCTTTACGTAAAATTGATAAACGAACTGGTAACACCATATGGTAAACTACAAAAAATGGTTTCCAGACCAAGAAACCATTTTTTATTTTATTTACATAACAATAGTAAATTAAGCAGTAAGAAGGAGTCCGCACATGAAAAAAATGTTAACAAAAGAATTAAGTAATGAATTAAAGAAGCGAGAAGGGATTATTTCTATTACAGTTGAGCCTTATGAAAAAATCGAAGTTGGTGGAATTCGTGTAGATGGACCAGCTATTATTCTAATTAATCAAGAATAGGTAAAAATAGTTGCATGCAAGGAGAAAAGGATCAGCCTTTAAGAAAAGGGGGATCCTTTTTGCTTGCTGCAGCTAATATGGGATATACATAACTTTTATCTGATGTGTTGGGGTTAAAAGGAAGGAGAGGATGGAGATTATCATGGTGGAAAGCTTAATATTGGTAGGATTTCTTTTTACGTTATATAAATTAGTTGATAAAAAAACAAACTAATTATTTAAAACGATAGATTGTTTCCTTTTTAAGGGCGAGATTTATCTGAGAGTGAAATGGATCATCTAAAGGAGGAATTAAAATGGATGCAAGGAAAGAACGCATAAAATACGAGAAGATGTCAAAGAATTATGATCGTATTTATTTAGTTTCGTTTATCCTATTAATTGTACTTGTTTGTAGTAGTGTGATTATCATAGGAGCTACAGGCGGAAAATATGGAGTGTTTTTATTGTTAGCAATTTTACTTAACGCACGTATTACGAAAGAATCTCAAAAAAAGTATGAGCACTATTCTAATAAAGGGCGTATTTAAAATGATACATAACCAGAAAGGAACAACCTAGATGTATATTCAAAATATCCCTTTATCATCTCCTATTAACTAGTAAAAGTAACTTTATATAAATCATTTTTTTAGCAATGTAGAAATAGAAACCGTACCCTATTAAAATGTTATTTCCGTCCATATAATGAATTATCCTTCTAGCATATTTATAAGATTTATATCATATATTAGTAGAAAGAATGCAAGTTAGAAAGGAGTTTTATAGAATGAGTTATTTGGAGGGAAATGACTTTAGTAAACAAAATATGGTAAGTGTGCCTAATCCCTATGTATATCAGACATTACAATCAGTAATTGGTAAACATGTGGTTATTGAAACTGTAAGAGGCAATATAAGAGGTAAATTAAAGGATGTGAAACTAGATCATTTGCTCATTGAAGATACGGTGCCATATATTGTACGCATTCAACAAATTGTATGGATTATGCCAAAACAATAATCACATGTAATTTGATTTATAATAGATTAGCATTATAAATCAAATAAAAACACAGGGTTTTATCTCTGTGTTTCTTCAAATTTTCGTTTTTGGATATATGCTTGAGCATGGATAATTTCTTTCTGAAGTTCTTTTAATTCTTCCATAGATCCAGATTCAATCCTCATGTACGTAGTAACTAGACTAATCATCATATCCATCTTCTCTACTATATTTTGAATGACCTGTTCAGATTGCTCTTTTTTAGGGTGTTGTATTGCTATTAGAGCATTTTCTATATAATTGTTCTTTCTTTGCTGGATATCATAAATAAACTGTTTTGTGTTTGAGTTCATTTGTTATTCCTCCGTTTTGGATATACTTCTATTCTATCATATTTGAATGGTGAATATTAGATTCCCCTAAATATACACCTGTCACATACATCTCCTCAAATATAGAAACTAATTCCTTAACGTACAGGGAGCTAATCAAAATATGTTAATTTTGTGTCTAAACGTACAATTTTCGTTTTTGATATGGTGAGCCCTAATTGTAGTGCCCAATCCGATGTAAATTCCTCAATAACAACAGATTTTTCCATATCTCTAATACCCTTATGTATTTTGTGCTTGAATATAATATCAGATTTAGATAAGCAAAACTATTTCAAGTGAATAGAATCCACTCTTTAAGAATACATAAAAAATATATATAAAAGCGTATTCTAATCACTGCATCATTGGTGAAAGTAGAATTCTATAAATTTTGGAGGAAGAGATATGCAAAAAAAGGTTCTCCTGTTTACAGATTTAGGGATTGATGATGCGTTTGCTATACTGTACACCTTTTTTCGTAAAGACATTCAACTTGTAGGAATTGTGGCCGATTATGGAAATGTATCAAGAGAAGATGTAATAAGAAATATTAACTATTTAAAGTACATTGCGGGAAGAGAAGAAATACCTGTATTCCTTGGTGCTTCTGTACCGTTGACAGGTATAGTGATTCAGTATTTCCCTGAGGTACATGGAAAAGTTGGATTAGGACCTATTATTCCACCTGAAATTTCATATCCAGTTTATCCTTTAAATGATATTTATCAAATTATAGAATCAAATTTAGAAGATCTTACAATTATCAATTTAGGAAGACTTTCTTCGCTAGCTACGACTTTTGTATTAAATTTAGAAACAATGCGAAATGTAAGAGAATGCATTTGCATGGGGGGAGCTTTTTTCTATCCAGGTAACGTAACTGCTGTGGCTGAAGCTAATTTTTACGCAGACCCGTATGCAGCAAACTTAATTCTGCAGCATGCAAAGAACTTGACGATTATTCCTTTAAATGTGACTCAACACGCGATTGTTACACCCGAAATGGTCCAGCAAATTGATGCATTTCATCGGAGTACACAGGATCTTGCAGGACTCATCATCAAACCTATGTTAGATTATTATTATAATTTCTACTCCAAGTCTAATCCTGGTATAAGTGGAAGTCCTATGCATGATTTTGTAACAGTTTGGTATTTGCTAAATCAAGACGCTGTTAGTCTTTCAAGAGTACCTATTAAAGTAATCCCTGATCAAGGAGAAGGATTTGGTCAAAGCATTGCAGATTTTCGTTTTGTTACTAATCCAGGCTATAAAACGCATAATGTAGCTTTTCAGTTTGATTATGAAAAATTTAAGAAAGATATTATGGAAACGTTCCTAAAGAAGAGAGTGTAATAGACTTTATTAACTTCAGATAATACGGATTATGAGAATCAAATGTCACTTAACTTAACTGTAAATATCAAATTAACAAAACAAGTTCCCCTAAAATAAAAAAGACGTTGACTTCTCTATGTAATTAACTGTCGTTTCATGTCCAGCGATGATGAATAGCCAAATTGTCGAAAGAAGCTCGTTCTTATTCAACTTGTTTTCTTGCTCTCTTGTTTGAATGAGATCGTTTATCAAATCAGAATCAGGATTTAGACGCTTTTCGTTAAGTAATGTCTCAATGTAATGAATAAACTTTTAAGTGTTGTTTTAACTTCAGTTCCCTGAATAGGTTCCACAGAGGTGTCCATGAGTTTTTTGTCTATTTGCGGAACTGGTTTCGATCAGTGGCGGGAATCCCAAGCACCTCTGAAATGAAAATAATGGGTAGTGGTTAAGCAAAATCTGCAATAATTTCCATCTTTCCTTGTTCTTGTACAGCAACTAACAATTCGTCGGCAAGTTGCTGAATACGGGAACGAAGGTCCTCAATCATACGTGGTATAAAGGGTTTAGAGACCATCCGACGCAGGCGAGTATGATTAGGAGGATCTACCGTAAGCATATTCGGACTCTAGATTCTACAACATTTCAACTTACAGACAAGTTTTCTTGACATATACATTATTTTAGACAAGCCTTTTATAATGCATATAGGGTAAATTGTTAAATTTTGATTTTTTATATGTAAAATGATAATAAAGTTATTTAATTTCAAAAGTCCAAATAAGTATAACCCGATCTAAATTTAGATCGGGGTTAAAAATATAGTTGTTTAATCTTGATGTAAGAAACGTCACTAGATTGAAAAATATAACAAAAAAGTTATTGAAAAATGAATCTTTTCACTTGATATATATTTCTTCTGGAGCATTTATACATTTTCATAGTAACCAACCAGCTAATCAATATGATTCCTGCAAAAAGTAATAGTAAATTACTATACAAATGAGTGAAAGAATTAGCATTCATAGGTAGTAATTTTCGGTTTAGCAAATGTATCGATAATAATCCACCTACAATCGCAATCCCCATTCCTTTCGTTAGAAAGCCTGGGAAATTAAGCAAACTCATTCTAGTACCAGCAGCCTTTTGTTCCAAACTACTGAAACACTGATAGAGATAACTGTTTTGGTCATGAACTCACTGTTGTAATATGTCTAGTGTGTCTTCATGGTATGTTTCAAGAAAAGGCCGAATGGCATATTCAGCGTTATTCCTTTTCGTTATTTCATACATGGTGTTGAATGAGGTTTCAAAATCGTTCAGACCATATTTTTCAACGTATTTTGCGATAGGCATGTACATATATCCGTTTGTGAATGTGCCTACTTCTGTTGTATTTTCTGGTCCTAATGTTTTCAGTAATATATGTATTGCTACATTAAAATCTTTTTGTAAAGCATTGTGTAATTCATCTGCTATTACTTCAATACGTTGTTTTAACTCTAAATTTTCAACTTTATATGTTACAGAATCTACAAAGATTCTTTTAGAAAAATTAGGATCGTGTTTACAAATAGAATCAGCTATTTTCTCTGCTAATTCTTCATTAAATAAAAATTTTAACGGAACATATTTACCCATTTTTTCACCTCGGTGGTCAAATGAAAACAATTTTTATTTTTTAATCGACAATCCATAAACTAAAGTCTCACTCGGAGTCGTAATACTAAAACCTGTCGTCTTATAATCAAGTTTCACTGTATCACCAGTGTATTCTTTCGTGAATGAATCCATTTGTACGATAAGCTCTACATCTTCATATACAACATCATCTGCGTTATATGTATCCCAAATTAAATCGACATCAACGAAAATACTACAAGAGTTCGTCATTGTTCCTCTAATGCGAACGATCTTTTTATCTTCACGTTCTAATCTACGTATAGCTGCTTTTGCTTCATCAGTAATACGAATGTTCATTGTATCCCAACCTTTATTTATATTTCCTTTATTATTGCAAAAACAGGAGCAATAATAAAGGAAAGAGGTTTGCAACAAAAAACGAGCAAACAAATTTGTTTGCTCGTTTCACTTTATTTTAGTTCACATTTATCAAGTGGAATCACTTTTGTTTTTTTCGTAAATTTATAACCTAACCATAGTACTAAGAAGAGTGGTAAACCGATGTAAGAAACGAGTACACCGTTCCAATCAATTGCTTCACCCATAAATGCGCCGTAGTTTTGTCCTAAAATTACGATGATACAAAGTGTAAATGCGAAGATTGGACCGAATGGGAACCA
This sequence comes from Bacillus sp. D48C, assembly GCF_053345735.1. Taxonomy (NCBI): domain Bacteria; kingdom Bacillati; phylum Bacillota; class Bacilli; order Caryophanales; family Bacillaceae; genus Bacillus; species Bacillus sp. D48C. The sequence continues at coordinate 414,341 of NZ_JBKFAQ010000002.1, read as the reverse complement.
TTTTGCTCTATACGGTAAGTCTTTTAAATCTTTTCCTTGTGCGATATATGCTTTACGGAAACGGTAATGACTAATTGCAATTCCGACCCATGCGATAAAACCAGACATTCCAGATGCGTTTAATAACCAAATGTATACAACACCGTCACCGAATAAAGAAGCAATGAAAGCAATACTACCAACAATTGACGTTACGATTAATGCGTTAACAGGTACACCGCGGCTATCTAATTTACCAAGAAACTTTGGTGCTTTTCCTTGGCGAGCTAAGTCCCAAAGCATACGAGTTGATGCATACATACCAGAGTTACCAGCAGATAGTACAGCAGTTAAAATAACAGCGTTCATAACAGAAGCAGCAAAGGCAACGCCCGCTTTTTCAAAAATAAGTGTAAACGGACTTACTGTTACATCACTTGCAGCAAGGCTTTCAGTTGTATAAGGAATTAGTAAACCGATAACGAGAATCGCAAGGATATAGAATAAAAGAATACGCCAAAAGATTGAACGAATTGCTTTTGGGATATTACGTTCTGGATCAGATGTTTCACCAGCAGCTACTCCTAATAATTCAGTTCCTTGGAAGGAGAAACCAGCTGCCATAAATACACCGATAATTGCCATGATACCGCCGTTAAATGGTGCATCTGCAACTGTGAAGTTTTTAAATCCAACAGTTTCGCCGCCCATAATTCCGAAAATCATCATGAAACCAACAATTAAAAAGATAATAATAGTAACTACTTTAATAAGTGCGAACCAATATTCAGATTCACCAAACCCTTTAACAGATAAATAGTTTAAAAGGAAAATAATAGCTAAACATAATCCACTCCAAATAAGAGAAGGAGTATCTGGGAACCAAAATTTCATAATTAATGTTACAGCTGCAAGTTCAGCAGCAATCGTAATTGCCCAGTTATACCAATAGTTCCATCCAAGTGCAAAGCCAAGTGATGGATCAACAAATTTTGTTGCATACGTACTAAAAGATCCAGTAACAGGCATGTAAGCTGCAAGTTCAGCTAAGCTTGTCATTAAAAAATAAACCATAATTCCAATTGCGGCGTATGCAATTAATGCGCCACCAGGTCCAGCTGTATGGATGACACCACCGCTGGCAAGAAATAGTCCGGTACCAATTGTACCACCGAGAGAAATCATCGTAAGGTGACGAGATTTTAATCCGCGTTTTAATTCACCTTGTCCTTGTGTAGTTTGCGTTTTAGAGGTAGATTGATTTGTTGCGCTATTCATGTTCAACACTCCTTTTCTTGTAGGTTAGGAAGGAGCGGGGGAGAAAAATACAAAAAACCGCCAAAGGAATTTGGCGGAACGTTTCACAAATAACCACCCCATCATACCCTTCCGTTAAGATAGCACCCCACGTTTACACGGTAATTTGTAAACGTGACAGTTCTGTTCCTTTCGGAGACAGCCCCAGCTCATATTTCCAGAGAAGAAATATAAACTTCGGCAACCTTTCCTTTCAAACGGAGTTGGTGACATTCTCTGTGTCTCGTCCGTTTTACTCATAAAAGTCGCAACCTCTACCTCATCGGATTGATGAGGATTTGATATATTGCTAAGATTTTTAATATATGGCAATTGTAATGACTTTCTGAATATATTGCAAGATATTTTGTTAGGAAAAGTCAAAAAATATCGGTTATTGTATAGGAAACGCTTGCAAAACTCCACCCGAACCTACTATTATGTAGCAATAAGCAAAGAAAAAATTGTTATACAAATGTTTCGCAAAAAATATTGAAAAACCCTCTAAATTAAAAGAAAATTCAGAAAAATATAATTCGACATAACTATCAAAAGAGGATTATTCCTTAAATTCGTTTCAAAGAATAAGTATAAATTTAACGGATAGAATGAATATTCTTTTTATTTTTAGTAAAATTGAGGTATTGTTTAATTGAAAAGGGGAAATCAATATGAAATTAGAAACAGAAAGGCTCTATATAGTGCCGTGTACAGAAGAGAGGATTCAAATTGCTAACGAGCAAGGATATAATAGCGGTCCGCATATTGTAGGGCATGTAAAGAATGTAAAACGAGATGCAGCTATATTACCATGGGGTGCGTGGTATGTTCTTCGGAAAGAAGATGATAGCTTTTTAGGTGATATTGGGTTTAAAGGGAAACCAAACGAGAAGCAAACAGTAGAAATTGGCTATGGATTTATTGAGAAATATTGGAATCAGGGCTATGCAACAGAAGCTGTAAGAGAACTAATCGATTGGGCTTTCAAAACAGGAGAGGTAGAAACAATAATTGCAGAGACACTCCTAGATAACTATAGTTCGATTCGTGTTTTAGAAAAGTTACATATGAAGAGAGTAAATGCTACAGAAACGATGATTAATTGGAAAATAGAAAAATAAAAAATACCGCTCGAAGTATATCGGGCGGTATTTTTATCGTTATGGTAGCATTTGTTTTTGATCATTCGGATATCCGGCTGTCGATGCGTTAGAACGCTTGGAATGATTGCGAACAGCAATGAAAATAGAAATAATAACGACAAGACCAACTGCCACGTAAGAAAGTGAAATAATAGTTGGATCCACTTTAAATGTAGTCAGCAGTGTACGTATATTCGTAAAGATAATAAGACCACCAACTAATACCCCAAGTAAATGTGCTGGAACGATACGAACTAACCATGCAGCAATTGGAGCTGCGACAATACCGCCAAGCATTAAGGCAAATACCCAAACCCAGCTTACTTGTTCCCAGCCAAGTGAGATGAAGAAACCAATTGTTGCAGCGAGTGAAACAGGAAATTCACTCGTATCTACAGATCCAATAACTTTTCTAGCTTCATTTCCTCTTGCTAGAAGAACGGGTGTCGTAATCGGCCCCCAGCCACCGCCACCAGTTGAATCAACGAATCCAGCAAATAAACCAAGCGGCACAAGTTGTTTTGCAGACATACGCTTATTTGAAGCAACAATTTGTTTTTGAAGGACGAATCGTAATAAAATATAAACCCCTAAAGTAAATAAAAAAACGGAAATGTACGGTTTAATTACATCGCCAGGTAAATTACTTAAAAAACATGCCCCAACAAATGCACCAATTGCTCCAGGTAATGTAAGTCTGGAAACTGTATATTTATCAACGTTTCCAAATTTGATATGAGATGCACCGGAAGCGGCGGTTGTAACGACTTCAGCTAAATGAACAGAAGCGGAAGCTACAGCCGGTGCGATACCAAACATTAATAATAGTGAGGTAGATGTTACCCCATACGCCATTCCAAGTGCCCCATCAATCAATTGAGCGAAAAATCCGATAATAGCAAAGACAATTAATTTCTGCATAAATAATCCCCCTGTAATAATAAATGAAAAAGGCACTTTTCCCGTATGAGAAAAGTGCCTTTGGTTTTTCCAATCAGCAATAATTAAATTTGTTTCATTATAATACATATTAATCGTATAAATCAACTGGGTTTTAAAGTTTTTTGAATTGAATGAAAGAAAAATAAAATATACAATAAAAGGATGGAGAGAAAGGGGAGAAGGACATGTTGCGATTTGATCATCTAGTACACGCCGTACATTGTACACCGGAAGAAGCGGCAAAACAAATGCAGGCGCACGGATTTTATACTGCAATAGGTGGAGAGCATATTACTTGGGGTACTTGGAATAGTTTATGTTATTTTGATTTATCATATATCGAATTTTTAGCAGTGCAGCATGAAGAAAAAGCGAAAGAAGCAGACAATCCATTAGTACAAGAAACAGTAGTGAAATTACAAGACGGAGAAGGAATGCTGCAAATCGCAATTCGAACAGATGCAATTGAAGACCTAGCAGTAAAGTTTAGTAAGCACGGTTTACATACGATAGGACCATTTGAAGGGAAACGTATGAGAAAAGATGGCCGCCTTTTAGAATGGAAAATGTTATTTGTAAAGCAAGAAGAGAACGGACCGAAATTACCTTTCTTTATACAATGGAATGAAACGGACGAAGAAAGAAGAAATGATTTACGTAACATTGGAACAATCACGGAACATAAAAATAAAGTACAACAAATTGAAACGATCCATTATGCAGTGAAAAACGTTCGAGAAACGGTGCGGAAATGGAAAGAAGTAATGGGGCTATCTACAAGCTCAGTTGTGAAAAGTGAAAAATGGAATGCCGAGTGTCAAAGTGTAGTATTTGGAGATATTCATGTGCAGTTTTGTGAGCCGATTGGAGAAGGGCTAGTGCTAGAACATCTGAATAAGAATGGCGAAAATCCTTTTGCAGTGGAGTTTAAAGGTGAAAATAAACGAGAGCATGAAGTGTTACATAGTTTGTACATATATTGATAGAGGTGAACGTTGTGAAGGAAATGCTTAGAGAGATAGAGAGTAAACTAGAATGGCCTCGTATTGTAAAGTGTACAGTTATTTCAAAAGGTTTTTCACATGAAGAGAAATATAAAATAGAATTAGAAAACAGAGTAACATATTTTGTGAAAGTATGTGATGCTGTTCATTTTGAACGTAAACAAGAAGAATATATGTATATGAAACAATTAGAGTCATTACATATTCCAACGCCTAAGTTAATTCATTTTATAAAACTTGAACAAATAAATAAATGTGTTCAAGTATTTGAATGGATCCAAGGTATAAATGGTGAAGAAGGTTTAGGGAAGCTATCCGTGGAAGAACAGTACCATGCAGGAAGAAAAGCAGGAGAAGTACTAAAGAGGATTCACTCAATTGAAAGAGAAAGTGCAAGTAATAAATGGGAAACAGTTCGATGGAATAAATACGAAAGATACGTAGAAGCGTTAGCAAATTATGAAATAGACTTCCTTGATTTGAAGCCAGTATTAAGATTTGTAGGGGAGCATAAACAATTATTGAAAAATCGCCCTATTACCTTTTTACACGATGACTTCCATCCAGCAAATAGTATGATTCATAATAAGGAGTTTATCGTTATCGATTTTGGTGGATATGATTTTGGTGATCCAATACATGATTTTTATAACGTAGCGATTTTTACTACAAGAATAAGTAAACCATTTGCGGTTGGACAAGTTCACGGATATTGCGGAGGCGAACCGTCGCTTCATTTTTGGAAACTGTACTCATTATATGCAGCAATGACATTCCCAGCTGATATCGTATGGACAAACCGAAGCACGCCACATTTAGTAAATGATATGAAGGAAAGATTGAACGGAATTTTAGAAGATCATAATCATTTTTCATCCTATATTCCAAAATGGTATCAATCACAACATGAGGATATAATAAACTATAAGTAATGGAGGGATTCATTTGGATAAAATAGCGGTAATTTCAGATATACATGGTAATATTCCAGCATTAGAATCTGTACTGCAAGATATTAAATTAAGAGGAATCGAGCGCGTCGTGTGTCTTGGAGATTTAGTCGGAAAAGGTCCTCATTCTAGCGAAGTGATTGAAATCATTCGTAAAGAATGTGAAGGAGTTGTAATGGGGAACTGGGATGATTTCATTACAAAACCGACTGAATTTGAAACGTTAAAATGGCATCAAAAACAATTATCGGAAGAACAAAATGACTATTTAAGAAGCTTACCATTTTCAATCGAATTTTTTATGAGCGGCAAACTGATCCGTATGTTCCACGCTTCACCGAGAAGTTTATATGAAAGAATTCAACCACATGCCTCAAGAGAAGAGCGTATTAGTATGTTCGAAAATAGTGAGCTCACAGAGAATATAGAAGGGGAAAGAAAACCAGATGTCGTTTGTTACGGTGACGTTCACCAAGCGTTCGTTCAAAATTTCAGAGGGAAAACGTTATGTAATGCCGGTAGCGTAGGAAACCCACTTGAAATAACACAAGCTTCCTATTTAATATTTGAAGGAACTTACAATGAAAAAGAAGCAGCGAGCTTTTCTATTCAACTCGTACGAGTACCGTATGATATTGAATTAGCTATCAGGCTGGCAGAAGAGCTCGATATGCCAGAAATTGAAGAATACAAACAAGAGTTACGGACTGCTTTATATCGAGGGTTTAAGGGGAAGTAAGCCAATCATAATATATCAACGATTTTTCAAATATATCTATCATAACTTAAAATATATCAACGATTTTTTCAATATATCAACGATTCGACAAAGGATATCGACTTACCGACAAATAGTGACATAAAAGTTAATTATAATTTTGTTATGTAAACTAAATGAAGGGAGAAATATCATGAACCGAAAACAATGTATAAAAGAAATTGCTAATCATATTTTAATGTTAAATTTAACGCACCCAACAAGAGTTGGAGTAAGCGGTATTACAGCATCAGGAAAAACAACATTTGCAAACGAATTAGCGGAAGAAATAAAAAAACGAGGGTTACCAGTAACGTGCGCTAGCATTGACGATTTTCATAACTCAAAAGTGATTCGTTATACACAAGGTAAAGAATCTGCAAGAGGGTATTATGAAGATGCACACGATTATACAGCTTTCAAAGAAAGGTTATTAAAACCTTTAGGACCTAATGGGAATTTACAGTATGAAACGATCTCTCATAATTTAAAAACGGATATTCCTGTACATAATGAGCCGTTAATGGCTCAACCCAATATGGTACTCATAGTAGATGGAACATTTCTATTGAAAAAAGACGTTGAGTATTTATTTGATTACAAAATCTTTGTAGATACAGATTTTGAGATTGCGAGAAAACGTGGTGCAAAGCGCGAGACTGAGGCTTTTGGAAGTTATGAAGAAGCTGAGAAAATGTTTTTAAACAGATATCATGCGGCCTGTAAGATGTATATAGATGAGCATAATCCGAAAAGTTGTGCGGATGTTGTATTTCAGAATAGTGATTTAGGAAATCCAGAAGTTATATTTCATGAATGAGCGTATTACATAATCAGAAATATATGTATAGCCTTTTGTTTATTGTTATAATTAAATTAATTTTATGAAGCAAATAAAAGGGGATAAGACAATAAAAAACGCAAAAAGGGGACAAGAAATATAATGAATGAAGTACTAGAACTAAAAGAAGAACTACTACAAATTAAAAATAATAATTATGCTGTACCAGAAGACGTAGATGCTTATCCATATGCACAGTGGATGTTAGATTATATCGGGTCAACTGATGCTGAATTACGCGATGATTTAATTTATAGTACGCTTCACAAATGGATTACAAATGATGTGTTTAGACAAAAAGAATTACGAGGATTAATGCTGCAAGCAATTAGCCCTGATTATTTATTTTATAAAATTGGTGAAAAGGGAACAGATTCTGTCTTTAAACGTGCATTTTCTGTATTAATTCCACCACTTATTTTATCTGTTCATGAAAGAGAACCATTGTTATCTGAAGAACAACTGTACAGTGTGGCAGAACAAGTGCTGGAATATGTATATTTAGAAGAAGATGTAAGAGGCTACGTAGAAGGAAAAGGCTGGGCACACTCTACTGCACATGCAGCAGATGCGCTCGATGCTTTAGCACGTACAATCCAAAATCGTGAGTTCTCATATGCAATACTAGCTGCTGTTCGCCAGAAGGTACGCTTACATGACTACGTATACATTCACTTTGAGGATGAGAGATTAGTAGCACCAATTATGTCGTTACGTAACCAAAATCTTTTAACTGAAGAAGAGTGGAGCAACTGGTTACATAGTATAGCAATTGTTGAAGACATCCCGCATCCTCAATATGATATTTTAGTACAAAATATTAGAGCTTTCTTAAGAAGTTTATATTTTAGAGTTTTAGAGACAGAGGGTAGTACAGCCTTTACAGAGGATATATTGGAGACTTTGAAAGGGTTGCGTAGGTATTAAAAATAGGAATATAAGAAAAGAATAAGAGTAAAAAACCGATTATACTTGTAGGCCCTCTACAAAAATAATCGGTTTTTTAGTTGAATTGAAATTTTAGACTTAACTATACACGAGTGTATTAAATATGTAATTGTGGTTGTTCTTCATATAAACTATTCACGTACTGTTTTAAATTCTTGATGAATAATAGAATATCTTGACTAGGCATTCTAGCATGTAGAAGATGAAATATATTTCCTTTCCCAATTTCAAATTCATCCGAAGTTAAAGTAATAGGGATGTTTTTAAAAACATGCCATGGGAAATATAAGTGTACAAAAGCTTCTCTAAAATATATACCTGATTGACAAATTAATACCCCATCCGATCCTTTCCCCATATTCCCAAGAACAGATGTATCTAAAAAAGCGATGATCTGTTCTTCTTTTGGAATGATAAATCGTGCCTCAATTGCTTTTAACTTTTTTTCTGAAATATGAGTGTCTACAAATAATCCATTATCAGGTTCTAATAATTCATTGTGCGTTTCAAATAAAGAGCAAATAGATTTTATCTCATCCATTTTTATAATTGGATGTATATCCTGTTGTTTTGAATTTTGGAATGAATTCGTAAGAGCTATTAGCAATTCTTTAAATAATAGTGGGGGATAGTCACTCCCGTTAATATTGAAACTTTTTTGTGCATCAAAAGATAAGAAACCATCTTTATCAATTTCAATTTGTTGCACTTTATTTAATTGTTCCCATTTCAAATTTCCTTTACCTAATAACCAATTTTTCCAGTATAAACCCGAACTCGTAAAGTAAACACCATACTTGCCTGATCCTAATAAATTACAACTTAAAAAAGCGACAATTTGATCTTCCGTTGGTATAGAAAAACGTTTTTGAGCAATTGATAAGAAATCTTTAGGAATTCTAGTAACATAAAATCTAGATTGTTGAAACTCTAAACAAATATTAGTTAAACGATTAAAATCTATATTCATCTTAACCATTCCCCATTTCAAATTTTGTTTCGATATATTAAATTATAAGGTTGTTAGGAAAATATTAACACTTAAATTTACCTTAAATTAATAAGTAGAGGGTTTATAAAATAAATTTATATTAGGATAAAATTATGATTTGCATTATATATTTGGAGTAGTAAAGTCTTGTTAAGTTAATAAAAAGGTACATAAAACCAACACCTCCCAACCATACTAAAAAATGTGTTGGAGGTGAATGTTATGGACAAAAAAGACTTTGAAAAAGTTTATAATGATTACTTACATCAAGGAGAAGAACAAGCTCAATTTGAAGTAGACCATGAAGTTAATTCAGGAGCAGAACAAATTGTTGCTGTTCGTAAAAATGATGATGGTGATTTAATTGCGTTTAAAACAAGTAGCGGGAGAGAGTTAGATTATATGACTGCCCTTGAAGAAGCAAAATCAGGGAAGTTAGCTCATGTAGACGTATTTCATAAGTATGGCAGAGATATTATACGTAGTGAACCTGATGGAATAAAGGAAAATAACTTAGATAATTTACCTTCATTTTAAACGGGTAAACCTCAAGAAGAGAATGTTCATTTGGATATTCTCTTCTTTGTGTTGCGAAGTTTTCCTTGCGAAAAGAAGGTTCATCTTTAATGAGCGATCATACTTTTAAAGAGCGCTCTAAATTTCTCTTTATCTTCTGCTGTAAATGGTTTCGGTCCCTTTGTACGCTTACCGCTTTTTCGAACCATTGCACTTAAATACCGTGTTTGTAACAATTGTTCAATGTTGTCATTCGTATACTTATAGCCTTTATGGTGTAGTACGATACAGCCTTTTGCTAAAGCGAGTGAAGCAAGACCGTAATCTTGCGTTACGATTAAATCTTCTTTTTTTGCTAACTGCATAATCCGGTAATCCGCAGCATCTGCTCCAGAATCAACATAAATTGTTTCGACACCTTTTGGCTGCTCTGCATTAGAATAATGTGAAAAGCTAGTAACGAGGGTAACAGGAATTTCCACATTCGTAGCCTCAAAAATAATTACATCTTTTACAGGACAAGCATCTGCATCAACGTAAATCTTCATTTTATCACTCCTATAAATAGGTTCGAGTTGATAATAATGGTAGATTTAGGTTTTGTCAAACGAGAAAGCTTTATTTAAAGTTATTTTCACATACCAAAATAGCCTCGCGTAAACGAGAAATACCTTCCTCAATTTGATCAATATCCACTTTTCCATAAGATAAACGTATATAACCATCTTTCGCACCGAAAATACTACCTGGCATAAAAGCAATTTCTTGTTTTAAACTTTGCATAATGATTTGTTTTTCGTTTATAGGTTCTTTTAATTTCCCCCAAATGTATATACCACCAGTAGGGTTTGAAAAAGAGATTTTATCATGAAGTTGCTCGTTTAGGGCATGAACGATAACGTCTCTTTTTTCTGCTAGTTGTTTTCGTAACGGTACGATATGAGACTGAAATGGTACAGTTTCAAAAAATTGTTGCATAAGCCACTGCGGGAAAATACTCATTCCTAATTCCATTTGGTGCCGTGCATCTGATAATCGCTCTACGACAGACTGCGGGGCGACAAGCCAACCGACTCGTAATCCTGGCGCAATCATTTTTGATAAAGAATGTACATAAATGACAGTTCCATTTTCATCTATTGATTTCAAAGTAGGACAAGGTTGTTTCTTTTCTAGCGTCAGCAAACTAGATGGATCATCTTCAACGATTGCAATTCGTAAATCTGCGCAAAGTGATAATAGTTTTTTTCTACGGTTTGGATGAAGCATCGTCCCCGTAGGGTTTTGGAAATTTGGATTTAAAAAAATCATTTTAATGCGGTGCTTTCTGTATAGCTCTTGTACATCGTCTGGATTAATGCCGTGTTCATCGACAGGTAATGGGAAAATACGAATACCTGCTGATTGGAATAACGGCAGGGAATAACAGTGTGAAGGACTTTCGAAAGCAACAGCATCACCTGGATTTAATAAACATTGCACGATAAGGTGCAGTGCTTGTTGAGCGCCGGATGTAATCATAATGGATTGTTCAGTCGCCTCAACTTTTAAATATTCTTTCATATATTTTACGACCGCTTGTCTTAGCGGGAGATAGCCTTGCGGATGATCGTAACTTAATGAATGCGTTAACGGTTGTTCACGTAAAATCGTTTGTAGTTGATCGTGAGGATAAAGATTACAACCGAGTTCTCCATTAGCGAAATCTATAATATTTTCATTTTGTTGTACTTCTGCCCGAATATGGCGAAGTAGTGGTAAGTTTGGTAAAAAAGTACCACCTTCTACGAAATTTCTCCAGTTCGGCGTTAATGTTGGAGAAACGCCCCACATATGTGTACTCACACGTGTACCTTTACCAGTCGTACTTTCTACAATTCCCATAGCACGAAGTTCATTATAAGCAGTCGTTACTGTACTTCTGTTTACATTTAACTGCGTAGCTAATTTCCGTTCTGAAGGGAGGAAGCTTCCTGGAGGAAGTTCTCCATATGTAATACGTTTTTCAATAAAGTCAACCACTTGCTGATAAATAGGGATTTTACTGTCACTATCTAGCTTCCATTCCATACAAACGCCTCCGTATCTCTTATATACATTAAGTATAACAAATTGGCTGGGTAAAAAAACAGCCAATTGGACGGTGCTATATCCAGCCAATTTTACTATGCTAAATATGGAAGGGGAGATTCGGATGAAAAGATGGCAAATGGAATGGCTCCTAGTATCAGTAGCGTTAGTATGGGGAGCAAATTATACAATAGGAAAGTATGGCGTGGCATATATGTCATCCATTCAATTTAATAGTTTACGATTTTTAGTAGCATCACCGGTCTTATTACTTATTACATTTATGATGGAACGCTCATTACGTATTGAAAGAAAAGATTGGTTACGATTAGTAGTAGTCGGTATCGTTGGTACGGCAATGTATCAAACGATGTTTATGTTATCTGTGAAATATACTTCAGCAACGAACGCCTCATTATTAATTGCGATGTCACCTATATTTACAGGGATATTAGCAGTATTGCACAAACAAGAACGTTTTTCGATGAAAGTACAAATTGGTTCAATAGTAGCGTTTATTGGTGCAGCATTTGTTTTATTAACAGGACATACAGGAGGAGCTACTTACGAATATGCGTGGCTCGGAAATGTAATTGGATTAGTCGCAGCAATTGCGTGGGGATGGTATCCAATATTAGCGCAACCTCTTATTACAAAATACTCCGCAATGAGAGTTACATCATGGTCTACTTTAATTGGAATTGTACCACTTGTTATATACTGTTTATTCAACGTAAACTCTTTAACATGGCCAGTAGATACGCCAAGCTGGGGTTCACTAGCATATTCAATCATCTTTGCGACCATCTTCGGACTAGCAATGTGGTATGTCGGTATTAGTCAAATAGGCTCAACGAAAGTAATGGTTTATATGTATCTCGTACCATTGTTCGCAGTTATCTTTGCGGCAGTTACAATTGGAGAGCAAATTAATATGATGCAACTCGTTGGCGGACTTATTATCTTCATCGGCTTATATGTTGTAAAAAAAGGCGGAATCAAAAAGCCTGCTTTCAATTTGAAAAAAGTCAGTTAATAGTAAAAATGATCTCTTTCATATAGAAGGAGATCATTTTTGTTTTCGTAATAAAAGTGCTTGTTCAACCGCCCATTTTTGATGATCGTGAATGAGAAGCTTAACAGCAAGTAATGGAGACATCCATCGTAAAACATGATCCTCCCCACAGTTTTCAGTTTGTTTCTGCACCATGTTCGCAATATAAAAGAATCCATCATTCAAATAATATGTATCTTCCTTTTCTGCATAAAAATATCGAGCCGCATTACCGATATACTGATCAATTTTAATTGCCCATCCTAATTCCTCTAGTAGTTCACGGTGCAAGCATTCTTCTTTTGTTTCATTACCTTCCATACCGCCACCAGGTAAAAAGTAACGGTCACCTTTTTGGATAACAGCAATCATTGAAGAAGATGAATGGAAAATACCTGCATAACAACTAGGTCTTAATACATAATGAACGGTACGCTTTTTCGAGCCAAACGTAAGTTTTGAAATCATAAAACACGACCTTTCTCTATAAAATACATAAAAGGGATATTAAGGTAAATGTAGAATGATATAAGTATAATCTTAATAGATTGGAGTGGTAACAACATGATAAATCGAAAATGTTCAAGGTGTAAAGAGATAACGGGTACAATACATGGGGGTAAAAAAATTAAGGAAGAATTTTTATGTGAGGACTGTTTGCAAAAAGGAATTGCGAGCGGGGAAATCGAATTATCACAAGTGGAGAAAGAACAAACTTCGTATCTTTCTATAAAAATATTAAAAATAATGAGTGTTATTTATTTAATAGTATCAATTATAACCGCTTTTTCTGCTGGAGCATTTATACAGGATCCAGGGCTTGGTGGAATATCTTTTTCAATAACAGGTGCAGTTGGTGTTATGATAATTGGATCGATATTTCAGTCTGTTCTTGTATTTTGTGGAATATGGGTATTCATCCTTTTAGTAGAAACGGTTATTAAAATTTATGAAAAAATGAAGTGAGTGAAAGGGAGAAACATATGCAAGTAAGAAACATCCAAGGGGAAGATTATGTAAAGATTCATTCTGTTTTAAATGATTGGTGGGGCGGTAGAGATATGGCTGCTATGTTGCCAAAACTGTTCTTCGTTCATTTTCAAGAAACGAGTTTTATCATTGAAGAAGATGGCGAAACGTTAGGTTTCTTATGTGGATTCTTTTCACAAACATATAAAGATGAAGCATATGTTCATTTTATCGGTGTCAATCCGAAGTATAGAAGAAGAGGAATCGCATCGACATTGTATTCTTATTTCTTTGATATCGCTCGTGCAAATAATCGTAAAGTTGTAAAAGCAATTACGTCACCAATTAACAAAAAGTCGATACAGTTTCATCAAGAAATCGGTTTTCGAATTGAGGCCGGGGATGATGAGGTAGAGGGTGTATCGGTACATACAAATTATGATGGGAACGGCGGTAGTAGAGTTTTGTTTTTGAAAAATGTGTAAAAGTAGGCTAGCTTAACGGTAGCCTTTTTGTTGTGAGGAGATAAAAATATGGAGAGTAAACAAAGTAGAAATGAATACTTACGACGCATTTATAAAGTGCAAGATTATATAGAATCACACATAAATGATTCACTATCCATTGAAGAGCTAGCGGATGTAGCAGGATTTTCAAAGTTTCATTTTCATCGGATTTTCAAGGGGATAGTAGACGAGCCATTATCACGGTATGTAAACCGATTGAAGTTAGAAAGGGCAACAAATCTACTTACATATCGCACAGATATGACGATTACACATATTGCGTATCACTTCGGGTTTACAGATTCAGCAGTTTTCTCCCGCACATTTAAAAGTCATTACGGAATAAGTCCATCTCAATATCGAAACGATAATAGCAAGAATTGCAAAGACGTAAGCGAAACTTCTCAATACAATGAGTGTAAGAAGGTTCGAGGAAATGTTGAAATTGTAACAGCGGATAATATAAACGTCGCATACAAAAGACATATCGGTACATATGAAGAGTTAACGATAGCTTTTCCAAAAATGATAGAGAAATTATTTCATTACGCAGCGGTGGAAAACTATTATGTATTTGAGGATACGAAAGTATTAACCATTTACCACGATCATCATGAATTTACTGAGGACAATCATTTAAGAACTAGTTTATGCATAACAATTCCGAATGAGTCCGCAGTAGAAACGAACGACATTGGAATAATGGTTATACCTTCTGGAAAGTATGCGGTAGGTCATTTTGAAATATTCCAAGATGAATATAAAGGAGCATGGGATTTCTTATACGGTGAGTGGCTTCCTAATAGCGGATATAAACCGAGAGATTCGTATCCTTTTGAAATGTATAAAAATGACCCAAGACGGCACCCGGAAAATAAACATATAGTTGATATATATGTACCGATCGAACCTTTTTAATTATGGGTTAAAGGGGAATAAAAATGAAAACTGCTGAAAAGTTAGATTTGATTATAAAAGAAGAGTATAAAAATATTAATGGGATGTTAGTAGTACAAAAAGGTGATGTTATTTTTGAAAAATATTATAACGGTCACGGTCCAGATGATGCATTTCATATAGCGTCAGTCACAAAAACGATTATTTCTGCGTTAATTGGACTATGTGTAGATAAAGGCTATATAAAAAGCGTTGATCAAAGAGTAATAGAATTTTTCCCGGAATATAACGTTAATTCATCTGAAGTAACAGTAAGCCATCTTCTAACGATGACAGCTCCACATCCATTCGTAGACTGGCAGGAACCGTTAGAAGAACTATGTACACAACAAGATTGGATACAATATACGTTAAATAGGATAGGAAACGGCGGAGAAATTGGATCTTTTAAATATTCATCTGCAGGAGCTCATATACTATCAGCGATCATAACGAACGCAATAGGAAAAAATGCGCGTGAATTTGCGAATGAATACTTATTTCAGCCACTCGGCATGAGAGAAATTCCAAACTATAATATGAAAGCATTTGGATTTGATGACTTATTCGGAAAAGATGTGAAAGGATGGGTTCACGATCCAAATGGTATTTCGGCGGGCGGCTGGGGACTAACGTTAACGGTTAGGGATATGGCTAAGTTTGGACAGATGTATTTGAATGAAGGTATTCATAATGGAAAACAAATACTATCAAAATCATGGATAAAAGAATCAATAGCGATGAATTCAAATCAATATGGTTACTTATGGTGGTTACGAGAAGAAGAGGGTGTCTATTCGTATTGTGCAATGGGTGATGGTGGGAATATGATTTGTTGTATTCCAGAGAAGGAATTGGTGGTGGTGATGGCTTCTGAAGTTGTGCCAGAAACAAAGGATAGATGGAGATTAATCAAAGAGTATATACTTTTAAAAGAGTAATGGTGAACTTGTAGAAAAATTTAAACGCTCCCCGTAACTTTCCTCAATAAAAAATCGTTAAACATTAGGAAGGGTTATTAATCACGAATGGGGGAGAACCATGAAAATTCTAATTCTAGGCGGTACACGATTTTTAGGAAGAGCATTTGTAGATGAGGCTTTACAGAGAGGGCATGAAATTACGTTATTTAACCGAGGAACAAACAAAGAAATTTTTTCTAATGTGGAGCAGTTAACCGGTGACAGAAATAACGATGTATCAAGTTTAAAAAATCGAACGTGGGATGTTGTCATAGACACATGTGGATTTTCTCCGCATCATATTAGGAATGTTGGAGAAGTGCTTAAAGATAATATTGAACACTATATATTCATCTCAAGCCTTTCCGTATATAAAGATTGGATTCTGCATGACATAAAAGAAGACTATATATTACAACCTGAACCGACGGAAGAGCAAATAAAGGCTGTAGAGAATGGTGAAATATCTCCTTATGAGCATTATGGTGCGCTGAAAGTATTATGCGAAAAAGAAGCAGAGAAGTATTGGCCGGGGCGTGTTTTACACGTAAGAGCAGGACTTCTTTCAGGAATGTTCGATTATACAGATCGACTTCCATACTGGATCGGGCGTGTAGCAAAAGGAGGTAAAGTGTTAGTTCCAGGAAGAAAAGACCGTCCAGTACAGATAGTTGATATAAAAGACGTCGCAAACTGGGGACTAAACATGGCAGAAAACAAAAATGCAGGTACATTCAATGTAACAGGTCCGAATTATGATTTGACGATGGAAGAGCTATTAAATACGTGTAAAAAAGTTACGAATAGTGATGCTGAATTCGTTTGGATAGAGGAATCGTTTATGAATGAACATAAAGTGCAGCCTTGGACAGAGATGCCTTTATGGCTTCCAGAAACTTTTTCATTAGAAGGTGAAACGAAGCCGTGGAAAGGTGGATTTTCAATTAGTATTGAAAGTGCTGTTAAAGAAGGACTTACTTTTAGAAGGTTAGGACATACAGTTACAGATGTGTATGAGTGGATGAAGAGTGTGGACGAATGGGAATTAAAAGCAGGTATTTCAGGGGAGAGGGAGAAGGAATTGTTAGAAAGATGGTATCAATAAATTTAGCGGTGTCCTTTGAATATACTTGATTGCACATAAGGAGGAGAAAAGGTGATGTGGAAAGACACCATTCACAGTATCTCATCAAACTTAAGCTTAAAAAATTCGGCTACGAAGGAGGAACTTACTGATATACAACAATGTATACATGTGGAGTTACCGAATGATTTATATCAATTATTACAGGAAACAAATGGTATAGAAGGTGAATACGGTGACTTTATATGGTCTGCTTCAAAAATTAAAACTGAAAATATGAGTATGAGAAATATAGTTGATTTTAAGGATTTATACATGCCTTTTGACTGTTTATTATTTTTTGCTGATGGCGGAAATGGTGATTTGTTTGGCTATTCCATTTTGAATGGAAAAGTGCAAAGAGATGATATATATGTATGGAATCATGAAAATGATAGTAGAACGTGGGTTGCTCCTTCTTTAAAGACTTTTATGGAGTGGTGGGAGAGTGGGAAGATAATAATTTAAATATAGTATCAAAAAAAGCGCCTTGTTACTAAAGAAACAAGGCGCTTTTTCACGAATAATTAATCTACTACTCAATCGGTTCTTCCCCATACATCTCCCATAGCTTAGGAAACATCTTTTTTAAACCTTCTTCATCGTCTTCATTCCAGTCAAATTCAAAATCTACATCGTCGAATTCTTCATTAGATAAGACATGGTAAAGTGTAAAGTAAGTATCATCTTCGTCACCAGTTTTTTCTGCATATACAGTGAAACCGAAATATAAAGAAAGTTCTTCAATCTCTGGGACGTCATACTCACTCAAGTTTTCTAATACAGGAATTAATCGTTCTGGATCTTCAATACAAGCTTCGTATGTCTCTTTTCCTTGATATAATAACCATCCGCGGAAGTAATCGAAAGTATCATCTGAACAGCCACCCATAATAATATAGGCTGCTGCCCATAAACGGGAGGTATAGGAGTCTTTCAAAAGACGATGCATATGCGTATCAAATGCTACAATTTCATGTACTGTACGTTTAGCAAGGTGAGAAGTAAGCCATTCTATTTGTTCTTCTTGGTCCTCACCTTTCGTTTTTGCACGATGAAGTAGTTCCCAAAATTCTTCTTCGGTTATCGTTTTTTCTTTTATGTAATCTTCCCCAGGCAACGGGTCTGTATATCCTTTTTTACGTTTGGAAGCAACTAGTTTATTAGCTTCTTTCATACATTCTTCTTCTGTTTCAAACTCTTTCGCTTTCACACTGCCAGCTGTGCCAATTTTTCCGTAAAACACAACATAGTCTTTTTCTTTCACAACGATTTTCCAAAACTTATTTGATTTCTCAGTTTGCTGGATTAATAACGTTTCCATCCGTACCCCCATAATGTTTTCTAGTGTGCAATGTGATTGTAACATATGTATATACACTTGTAATGATGAAAAATAATAGTTTAGAAAATTCAAAAACCATTGAATGAAGTGGATAAATTTAGTAACCTTATTTGTACAGTAATTACATAATTGTTTTGTAATAATTCGATATTTATATGAGGGGGCATTACGGATGGATCTTACGTTTAAAGTAGAGGAAACATGTTTTAATTATCGCGTCGGAGCAATTTGTAAACAGGATAATAAAATACTTATTCTTCAAAACAAAGGGGAAGATTATTGGTATGTACCAGGCGGAAGAGTGAAAATGCTAGAAAATAGTGAAGATACGTTAAAACGAGAACTTGCAGAAGAATTAGGTGTTCCTATGAAAGGGAAAAGATTAATATGGTCAGTAGAAAATTTCTTTACACTTTCTGAGCGAAAGTTTCATGAAATTAGTTTTTATTATGAAGTAGAGCTACATGAGTTACCTGCAAATGGAGCGGATCAATATATTTTGGAAGAAGAAGGTAGAACGTATTTCTTTAAGTGGGTGCCGGTAGAAGAGTTAGAGGCATATAATTTACAGCCTGCATTTATAAAAGAGAAAGTAAAGGATATAGCAGTTCATACAGAACATATCGTTTTACAAAATTAAATGTATTCGGAGGGGAAAAGGGTGAAGGGGACTAAAAAAGAAATACATATAGATGATAAAGTAATTCGTTACACACATATCGAAAAAGGTTCTAGTAGGATTTGCTTTATGTTCTCCGGTTCAGGATACAATTACGATAAACCGTTTTATGCTCGAAAATAAAATAGATGTAGTACATATTCATTATTCTTATGACGAACAAGTAATGAATAAAACAATGGAAGAAATAACGAAAGTAATGATGGATGATATTAATCCTATAATGAAGGGCGTATTAAAAGGTAAGCAATATAACGATACTATGTTTTTAGGGAAATCACTCGGAACAATTCCGATTGCAAATGATTTAATGAAGAGAGACGAATTCGCGCAGTCAAAAATGATACTACTTACACCTTTACTGACGTTTGATACAATTTTTGATTCTATCTTACATAGTCGACACGAAGGGTTTTTAGTTATTGGGGATAAAGATTACCAATACAATGCAGATCAAATTGATCAGTTATATAAAACGAATTTACAGATTGAAGTTGTCAAAAATGCAAATCATTCTGTAAATGTTGGGGGATATGAAACGGAAAATTCAATTGAGGCTATAGCGAAAATAATAGGAGAACTTAAAGAAGTTGTTAGGACAAACTAACCTATTAATACATGCAAAAGAGGTGCGAATTGCACCTCTTTTACTTTAATAAGCCTTCAAAACATGAAGTAAATAATCCTTACGGTTCAGCGGATTATAATCAACACGTTTTCGAGTAGGGAAGGGAGCCATAAGCTTTGTGAAACCAGCTGGCTTCGTTGTAAATATGCCGTCTCCTTCTGTAAATGAATGTAGCATTCGTTTAAAATTCTCTGTTTTTGCAACAGGTAATGATCCTGTTAACTGGTAAGAGTTATTATTCAATATAGGCTCTCTAAAAGTTGCTGGAACGGCAGCGAGCTTATACATCGCGGTACTAATTGCGTGCTCCGGTACAGTTAATTCAAACTCGTTTATTGGTTCATATACATGTGTTTCAGCTTGCTTTAAAGCATCCATTAATACGATCGGTGTTAAATTTCTAAAGTCACTCGCTGTTGTAACAGGACTAGCATAACCAGTATGTGTTAACGTGACGATAATATCTGTAACTTCCCATCCATATAATCCTTGTTTTAACGTTTGAAATACCGTCTCTTCAATCGCTTTATGGAATGCTAAAGGTAGTGAACCGAGCTCAACACCTAATTTATATGTTATGCCGCAATTAAGTTCACCACGTTCAACTTTGAATCCGACTGTTGCGTAAAATGGATTCGCTTTTTCACCCATGACTTCAACGGAATTCCCAATGCCAATTGGCTTTTCAATACATACAACTCGCGTATTTGAAAAAGTAACCTGCAAATTATATTTTTCAAAAAGAGTCGTTTCAATTACTTCTTTCTGTACTTCACCGAAAAGGCGAATATATAGTTCATTATGAACATCATCTTTCCACACTTTAATAAGTGGATCTTCTTCACATAGCTCCATAAGTGCAGCGTATAAATCATGAATTCTTTCTTTTGATACTGCATCAATGGAAGCTTCCATTTGTGGTTCGGCAAAGTGAATATCTTTTATATAATCCGTACGTTCACCAATAATATCACCAATTTTAATATCATTCAGTCCCCACACTTTACAAAATTCACTACTAGGAACGGTAGTAGTTTGAACGGCATCTCCATTATGAAATAGGCATAGTTTTTTAATCTTTTCTTTATGGGATAGAGATTTACAGCGCTGTATATCAACATATTTTCTAACGTGTAAACTACCAGAAAAAACTCTCACGTAAGTAATTTTTTCACCGGAAGATTCACGTTCAATTTTAAAAACAACGCCAGATAATGTTTCATTTTGTACCGATGTATGAGCTGGAATGAGAGCCGGAAGTTTTTCAAGAAGTTCTGTTACGCCCATACCAGTCATTGCTGAACCGAAAAAGATTGGATACACATTCGCTTGCTGTATTTGTTTTTCGAGTTCTTCTCTTAATAATACGTCCGGTACGATTTCATCATTTACATATGACGCAAGTAACGATTCATTATATGGCGCTAACAGTTCCGTACAATCGTCATATGATTTGTATGCAATAATCCAGGCTCCTTTCGTTCCTACGTTTAGAACAGAGTAGAAGGGGAATGCTTCATTTGAAAGAATCTCTTTTATTTGTTTCATAACTTTTTCAGTATTTGCGCCATTACTATCAATTTTATTTACGAATAATATTGTTGGTATGTTTAGTTTCTGTAATGTTCGCATTAAAATCTTCGTTTGTGCTTGCACACCTTCAACGGCAGAAATAACTAAAATCGCACCGTCTAAAACGCGGAAGGATCGCTCCACTTCAGCGATAAAATCAGCGTGTCCAGGTGTATCAATTACATTTACTTTTAAGTCATTTATATAGAAAGAAACGACAGATGCTTTAATCGTAATTCCGCGCTGTCTTTCTAATTCCATTGAGTCAGTTTGTGTATTACCACTATCAACTCGGCCAATTTCTTTAATTACATTTGTTTCATAAAGAATACGCTCAGTCAAACTCGTCTTGCCAGCGTCTACGTGCGCGACAATCCCTATATTTATTGTTGTCATATTTAAATATCCTCATTTCATTTTCCATTTTCATTTCCTCATTTCTATTTGTGTATTGCCGCATTACAATCACTCTCCAGTTCTTTAAATTAGTATTATTATAGTGCAATTAACATTATTTGTAACGCTACAAAGCGCCTTAATTTGGAAAAAATAAAATAAAAACAAAATGCTTGCATTCTAAATCGATATAGATTATATTAATTGACATATCAACTATTGATACATCAAATGTTTTTATTTTGATTGTAAAGGAGGGTTAATTTGACAAGTTCATGCTCAAAAGAAGCGATTATTTTATATAAATTACACTTTCTAAATAAAGAAGTAAGTTCGAAATTTGAAGGGTGTACGGGTATGAGCCAGTCTCGATTAGAGCTTATACTTCAATTATTTGAAGTAGGTGAAATTAGTCAAAAAGCACTTCAGCAAGAAGTGAATATTGATAATGCTGCGATAACAAGGCATTTAAAGCAGCTTGAGGCCAATGAAATGATTGTAAGACGTAAAAATCCAGAAGATAACAGAATTACGTTAGTTTCTCTTACTGAAGAGGGACGAAATAAAATTCAAGCGTTTCAAGAGGAAAAAGAACGTTTTGCAGCATCTGCATTTAAAGGATTAAGTGAGGAAGAACGCGATAATCTTTTAAATATGTTAAATCACATTCAAGAAAATATAAAAGAATTATAAAAAAGGGAGAATACAACTATGACTAACTCAGTAAAAACAAATGATTTTAACGAAATTTTAACAGGACGTCGTTCAATTCGTAAGTACGACCCTTCAGTGAAAATTAGCAAAGAAGAAATGACAGAAATTCTTACAGAAGCAACACTTGCACCATCTTCAGTAAACATGCAACCATGGAGATTCGTAGTGATTGAAAGTGACGAAGCGAAAGCAACACTTGCGCCACTTGCGAAGTTCAATCAATCTCAAGTAGAAACATCTTCAGCAATGATTGCTTTATTTGGTGATTTAAACAACTTTGATAACGCAGAAGAAATTTACGGTACAGCAGTAGAGCGTGGACTTATGCCAGCAGAAGTAAAAGAAGATCAAATGAAAAAACTTTCAGCTTACTTCTCTATGGTTACACCAGAAGTAATGAAAGATACAGTATTAATTGACGGTGGTCTTGTAGCGATGCAGTTTATGCTAGCAGCTCGTGCGCACGGTTATGATACTTGTCCAATTGGTGGATTTGAAAAAGACCAAATTGCAGAAGCATTTGGACTAGATAAAGAACGCTACGTACCAGTTATGTTAATTTCAATCGGGAAAGCTGCAGACAGTGGTTACCAATCAGTACGTCTTCCAATTGAAAAAGTTGCAGAGTGGAAATAATTTTATAAAAGAACTTCAATAAGTGAAAGATGAGAGGGGAAGCACCATGATTATTATTCACGCAATATTTCAAGTAGATCCAACGAAACAACAAGCATTTTTAGAAGAAATTCGTCCGCTTATTCATGGTTCAAGAGAAGAAAGTGGAAATGTATCTTATGACTTATATAAAGATACAGAAAAAGAAAGTGTTTATACGATGGTAGAAGTATGGAAAGATGAAGCAGCAGTTGCGAGCCATAATACGAGTGCACACTTCACATCTTTCGTTAGTAAAGCAGCACAATTTTTAACTGCTCCGCTTAATATAAAAGCTTATAATGGAGAATTAGTAAAATAATAAGGTAGAAAAAGATGACTTTAGCATATGGCTGAAGTCATCTTTTTTGTATAAGTAGAATCCATCTTGGACTCAGTTATGTTGATAGATAAGCGTTGCTCGTATCCTCAGTAACTGTGGTGAATTGTATGTTAAATTCGAACATTCGGTTTATTGGGATATTTTTCCGTGTTATAATTTTCTTGTAAATAAAAGGTAGAGGGGAGTAAGTAATGGGAGAATTTCAAAGTAATTTGCATACGGCAACGCAACTTGCAACGAAAATGAGAAATGCTTCAGATAGGATGCAAAGTGCTACTAGTCGCTCTATAAATAAGGCAACGCGTACGACACTATCTGTGAACTTCAAAGCACAAGAAGCAAATCAACAAAATTTACAAATCACGAAACAATTTTGCGCTACTTTTCAACAAACGATTGATAATATCCATTCCGTAGCAAATGAATTTGAGAAAATGGATACTGGACTTCAAAAGACTTTTCAATAATGTAACAACCTACGTAAAGGGGAAAAGGTAGGGAGAAAAGATGAGTCAAGAAATTGAAACGAGAATCAGTCAATGTAATCAAAAATTACGAATTATATTTGAAGAACAAAATGAAAACCGAATCGCGCTGCAAAATCAAGAACGAGCTGAGGCTAGTTTTCATGAATGGAAAAATAGAAGCAATCGTTTATTTAACCGAATACTAGAAACTTGGCACGACGACAAAGAAGTGTTTCACCTTTTTACGAATATGCGGCAAGAAATCGGACAGTATGAAAGAAAACTTACATTCGAATTAGAAAATGAAAAAGAGACGTTGCTTAAAGAAAAACGGCATCTCAGTGAGAAAGAAAACGACCTTTCCTATGAACAGCAGCAACTACAAAGGGAGGCCGATACATGAGTTTAAACATGTATTTGGGAGAAGTACAAAGTCAAACTCAAAGTATGAACGCTATATGTAATGCTACGATTCAAAGTATGGAACAAGCTATTCAATCTATTGATGCCTTTGCGATAGACACAGTATTACAAGGACAAACATACAGTAGTGCAAAAGCCTACCTTGTCCAAACATTCCGGCCATTAGCGCAAGGAATCATATGCTTATGTGAAGAATTAATTCGCCAAAACGAAGCATTTCCAAACGATTTTCAAGCAAAAGTTGCTTCAACAGATGTTATCGAACATGAAATAAGACAACAAATACAAGAAACCAATCAATCCATTGCAAGTATAGAAGCAATAGAAGTGCTTACACCAATGCCTGGAGTAGACGCAATTATTGCAGTCTTAATTGTAATGAGAAAAAAACTAGAAGAAAAACTAGAGCGTCTATATGAATTCAATCATTCGTCCAGCAACAACTACAGCACCGCCCTCCAATTAGCCGCTAGCATCACAGCCGGACTCGCTGAAGTGCAAAGCGGGAAAGGATTTAGTCCTGTGAGTGGGACGTTTAGTACACAAGGGTTGAATATGGATTGGGTGAGTTCTATTCAGGGGATTATAGAAGAAACAGCCCGAAAAAATGATCAGTCAATTAAAGATATAGAAACAAATAACATAATTGAGGAGAAATCTCCGGTTAGAAATGCTTGGGACGATGCGGCAGACAGTATAGTTGGTACGTTTGAAACAGCGAAAAAGATGTGGGAAGCTATTCAAAGAGGATCGGGGAAAGCTATTGGTGATGAAATCGAGTCCGCAATAGCTTTAAGTAATATGGACATAGGAACTTTTATTAATGTAACCTATGCACTTTTCCATTTGGATGAAACTGCAAAAAATATGTGGCATGCATTTTCAAATAAAATAAAACGAGATATGATAGAGGGAGATGCAGAGAGTCGTACAGAATTGACTACCTATGGATTAACACAAATAGCTACCACAATATTAGGCGATAGGGCACTAAATAAAGTAGGCCATATCACAAAAGGAGCAAAAGCATCAAGTGGAGTAAGTACATTTGCTAATGCAGTAAAACTAGCAAAAGAATTGAAGCCTACGCTTGAAATGTTACAATCATTTAAGAAAGAGGCTTCTTATACATTCTCTAGTGTTGGTGGAACTATTATAACCAAAATACCACAAGGCGAATTATTAGAAGCTTTTTATAAGTTTGCGAAGTCTAAAGATGGTGGTAAGGGTAAACCTAGCAGTAACAAAAATACAAATGTAGACAATTTTGACGCAAAAACAGCTACAAATAAGCAAAAAGGTAATTATGGTGAAATAAAATCTAGTGACAATTTATTGAATAATCAAAGTTTAAAAGAAGCTGGATTTGATTTAAAGCCAGTCGGAAAAAGTGCACCATCAGGCATAAATGATAAAATAGTAAAAGGGATTGATGGATTATACGAAAATGCAAATCCAAATTCAAATATTAAATATGTTATTGATGAAGCAAAGTTTGGTAGTTCACAATTAGGAAAAACTAAAGATGGACGACAAATGTCAGATGGTTGGTTGACAGGTGTGAATACTGAAAAAAGTAGAATATTGAAAGCTGTTGATGGAGATAACAAATTAGCAGATAAGATTACAAAAGCGTTGGAGAGAGATAAGGTAGAAAGAGTATTATCAAAAGTCGATAGTAGCGGAAAGGTTAAAACATTTAAGATAGATGCAAAGGGTAACATCGTTGGAGAATGGCCATAATTTAGAAGCTAGGAGGAATTGAATGGTATGAGAGATTATTTATGTATAGAAGAAAAGTGTAGAGAAGGAATTGAATATCATAAAGAGTTTATAGAGGAAAATAGAGAAGATATTAAAAGTTTAGAAGAAGATACTAAAAATGGAATTCAAAGATATTCTAAAGATAATAAGAGTATTATAGAAGGGACATATCTAGCCAATTTTAGATATGAGATGGAGGATATTAGGGCAAAGTATTCTTTAGGGGAAGATGTTAGTGTAATAGAAGAAGATTTTCATAATGCAATTTATGATTTAGAGAATACAGGAAGTAGGGAAATTGGATATTTAAGTCTGATTTGGATGATTTCCTTAGGGATTTTGTTAGAAACGGATAAAAAGAATATAGAAAGATTAAAAAAGATAGTTGATAAAAAAAATGTGAATGACGCAGTAATTGATTTCCTCTTATGCGCTAGTGATATCGGATACACAAAAATGATGAATAGATATTATAAAGAAAATCCATATGCAAAAACGAGAGAAATTATAGAACTTGCACAAACAGATAAAAAAGAAGCGTCTAAAAGATTACAAACGTACATGGAGAAAGAATGGTTTAGAGGCCATTATGATTATGAATGGAAAAATGCGCATAAAGAACCTGGATATGTAGGATATTGGAGTTTTGAAACGGCAGCGCTTGCAAAAATTTTGGAACTGGATGATACAAGTTTAAAAGATAATAACCATTATCCATATGATTTGGCACATTATAAAAATGAAATGAAATTCAAGCATATAGACCTAAGTGAATATCACTATGAAGATGAGACAGAAGAAATTGAGGAAATAGTAGAAGGAATTGAACATAATCCTGCATTGGAAAACATTATTCCGCCAAAATGGCATTCATTGGTCAATGAATTAATACATGATTATAAGAATATGGATGATAGTAGTTTTTATGAAAAATACAAAAAAACGATAGGAATAGGTCAAGTGTGGTTCTTACCACAAGAGTATGAAGAAGAAAATGAACAAAAAAATCTATTAGGAAGTTTAATTGTGTTTGCCCTGACGGTAAGAGATTATATATTACAATTGGACTATAAAGAAGATTTAGAGGACTACATCGATAATCTTAAAAATTTCTGGAATGTTTCAGAAACAAAGTTAGTTCAATTTATGTTAGAGAATGATCAAAATTATTATGCATGGGTACCAAAAGAAGCAAGCATCCCAAATATGTATGAAGTGAAGATTGAGAGTGTCGATGTAGAGGAAGTTCTATAATGAACAAATCGAAATATACGCATCATGAGTAACGTTAAAAAACTAATTTATACGTAATTTAATGAGTGAAGAATTTAAAAATAGTGGTAGTTTGGAGAATCCAACTGCCACTATTTTTGTGTTTACGAATGGTTCTGTAAATTAAGTAGAGTATTTCAGAGTATATATATTATGTAGGAGAAGTAAATAAGTTAAAGGCGCTAAATAAAATCGGTCATATCGCAAAGACATCAAGTGGAATAAGTACAATTGCTAATGCAGAAAAACTAGCAAAAGAATTGCAGCCTACGCTTGAAATGTTACAATCATTTAAGAAAGAGGCTTCCTATGCATTCTCTAGTGTTGGTGGAACTGTTGTAACCAAAATACCTCAAGGTGAATTAATAGAAGCTTATTATAAGTTTGCGAAATCTAAAGATGGTAGTAAGGGTAAAACTGGTGAAATAGCTAAGGAATCTAGAAAAGTAGCCCAAACATTAGAAGCAGCTAGAGCACAACAACGTACGGTAATAGAATCAGTAGAAAGTGGCGAAGTAGCTTTAAAAACAACGAAGCGTAAAGGAAATTATGGTGAAATGAAGATGGATGACTTTTTTGAAAGTCAAACATATACTAGAATTAGTGATGATCGTGTATTAACATTAGATCAAAAAATTGTTAAGGGAATAGATGGTATATATGAAAATTCATCTCCGCCGCCTAAGTATGTAATAGCGGAGGCTAAGTATAATACTGCGCAACTTTCAAATACAAAAGATGGAAAGCAAATGAGCGAAACATGGATAGATGGTTCTAGACGTTTGGAATCAACTGTTGGAGAAGAAATGGCAGATAAAATTCGAGAAGAAATGCTTTTGAATCCTGAAAATGTACAAAATATACTAATTAATGTTGATAAGGATGGTAATGTGGTTAAAAGCATTTTGGATTCTTCTGGGAAGAAAATAATTGAGTAAGGAGAATGAAATGAGAGATATTTTAAAAAATGAAGATTATTTCGAGGATTATTTAAATAGACAGAATAATAGAATAGAAAAGTATAAAGAATTAGCAATGAAAGTAAAAAATGAAAGACCAAATGATTTAGGTAGTATTAAAAGAGCTTATGGATATATTGAATCAATTTGTATTGATAAATTTAATTGTTTATATTCAATGGGAAGACCTATGGAAGTACTAAGAGATTTTTACCCCGAAATAATTGAGGCGATGAAAAAGGGGTGGAGTGGCAAATATAGATATATAGATTTATTGTGGGTTCTTTCTATTGGGATAATGCTAGATGTTTCAAAAGATTATATAATTGAATTAGAAAAGTTGGTAGAAAAAGAGAAATTGAATGATTATTTGATTGATTTTTTATTTAGTTATAAAGATGAAAATTGGGAAGGGAATACCACAGAATTTATCTTTGCAGACCCATATAAATCAATTTATCGTGTGGTCAATGCAAAGAATAAAGAAGAATCAGTAAAGGAATTGAAAGAATATTTAGAGGGAAAATGGTATAAGGGGCATAGTGATACAGGCTGGTATGATTCACATGAAAATAAAAATGATATCTACAATGGTTATTGGAGTTACGAAAGCGGAGCAATCGTAAAGATTTTAAAATTAGATGATTCAAGTTTAAAAAATACTTTATACTACCCTTATGATATGGTGCATTATCAAGGAAAATAAATGTAATAATCCACAGTGTTCAACTTTTTACACTGTGGATTTTTTAGTTTGTGTTAAAGTAGCTATAAGGGTAATGTTGGTAAGGGATCTAGTGAGCTAGAAGTAAGATTGATGCAGAACTAATTAGGAATTATCACTGTTTTTTTATCTAAATATCCATAATATCTAATTGACTGTTAGTAAATTCATCAACATGTTGTTATCAGAATATATTTTTATATATATAAATTGATTTAAGAGTTTAGCTAAATCTTCAATAGGCCATATCACAAAAGGAGCAAAAGCATCAAGTGGAGTAAGTACATTTGCTAATGCAGTAACACTAGCAAAAGAATTGAAGCCTACGCTTGAAATGTTACAATCATTTAAGAGAGATGCTTCTTATGCATTCTCTAGTGTTGGTGGAACTATTGTAACCAAAATATACCTCAAGGCGAATTAATAGAAGCTTATTATAAGTTTGCGAAGTCTAAAGATGGCGGTAAGGGTAAGACTACAGAACCATACGATGTAGTACCGTATAGACCAAGCAATTCACCATTAGAAAATCATCATGGCGTTATGGATGTATGGGCTGAACATAATGTCCCTGATTATGTTAGTAGAGGGGCGAATACTCCAAATATAGCTTTAACTAAAGAGCAACACAATGATACTAAAGCGGTTTATAGACAATGGCTCTTTGATAAAACAGGGAAAAAGGTTGGAGGTAAAGTAGAGTGGAAATCTGTTTCAACAAAGGAAATACAAGAATTGACGGAAAAAATGTTTGATGCTGCGAATGTACCACGTTTAGCTAAGCAAGAGTATTATAGGGCTTTTAATCAATATAATTTTAGGGAGTAATTCAGATGGAAAATATTAATCAGTTGATTAAAAAAGTAAAATCATTACCTAATTGTCGAGTTCAGGAGCCTACAGAATTACCGTTAATTGATAAGAATAAGCATATGCTACCAGGTGATTTAAAAGAATTTTATAGTCTTTGTGGTGGTCTAACTTTATTTGAAAATGAGGAATATCCTATTCATATTGTTACCCCAAAGGGGTTTATTTTGGCTAATCCCGTAATTGTAGGAGAGTTATGTGAAGAAGATATTTCATCAACTTGGTATATTATATGCAATGATGGCAAGGATGAATATTTAACAATAGATCTTAGTGAAGAAAGACTAGGTAGATGTTATGATAGTTTCTTTGATCGGCATGGAATAGTTGGGGAGTCGCAAATTATTGCCACTTCATTCACTGACTTACTTGAAAAACTTATTAAGAATAATGGACAATATTGTTATTGGCTAAAGAGTGAATTTGAATCACTGGGTGATGCTTATGATGATCAAGAGTGAAAAGAGAATCTTTAAGTGAGATAGGAAAGTGACAGGGTGTTTGAAAATACGTATTCTATGATGGTTGAACCATTATGGAGTACTATGTGCAATTATAGAATAGAAAAAGAAGTACGAGTTTAGGTGAGATGAGACCATGAACAGAGAAGATTCTCTGAAACGATGTAACAATGGCAAAAGAGAATTTGTAGAACGAGAGATATTATTCCGTTATATGAGTCTGTTCGTTATGGTGAAAAGACGTATACGGATTTAGATGTGGAAGAAATAATGAAGTGGGTAGAGGAAGATGGGAAGGTGGATACATAAATATCCACCTTTTCTTTTTTATACGGAAATTTGATTAACATGAATTCTTTTTTTATATGAAACCGTCTTCAAATAGGTAAACAAAATTAACTTTATTTACTTATACTTTATTACATGTTAACCTATACTTAATTTTTATAAAATATAATTAATTTTTGATTTTTTAAGGGTGTGAAAATGTAATGAAATCGGTATTAAAAAGCATACTTATTTCCTTTGTTTTTTCTGCAGTAGGTATGTGTTGGTTACTGTACGTATTATTCAAAGGGGACGGAGACTGGTTGTTGTCTTGGATAGGTGTATTAATGGCATATTTATCTTTATATACTTTAATAGATTTATATTGTAAAAATACATACGATAAAAAAATAAATAAATGGCTTATAAAAACATCGGTGACTAGTTTTAGTTTTGCTGTATTAGGAATCTCATTTTGTATCATACATGAGCTATTAACACCATGGAGTCTTAGTTTAATGGTGTGGTATTGGTTGCTAATGTTAGTATTATTTTTAACGACTATAATATCATTAATCAGTTTAGTATTTGTTAATCGTAAAAATCACAATTTCACCGTTGGATATAGAATGCTCATACTTCTAAATGTATTTCTTACATTGGGACCAGTATTATGGCCGCTATTACTTTCTATTATTGGAAATGGTATGAATGCTAGTGCGGGCTGGTAAAAAGGAATTTAGATTAGTTGTGCAAAGAATAGGATGACAAGTTGATATAGAATTTTAAATGTTTATGAGAACATGTTTACATAAAAAATGAAAACATGTTCTCTTTTTATTTGCATGCATAACTCTTCCTCAGTTTACCGTATTTAAATTTAAACGTAAGTATTTCGTAAGGAATGGATAAGAAAAAAGAGAGATTTATCATATAGGATGAAAGTATAGCTTGAATCAATCCGATATTCATGGAGGAGAGAAAGCCTTATGAAAAAATGTAATTCAATTAAGTTAGCAAGTTTTGCAGTTTTATTAGCGGGTACTGCTCTATTCACACCTGGTTTTACTGTGACTGCAGAGTCAACTCAAAATATTTCTAGTTCGTCACAAGTACATGATCAAAAGAATCGTAATGGCTGGAAACAAGTAATGCAGGAAACAGTACAGCTTGGTGCTGTAGGAATATTAGCTAAGGCGTCTAATAACGGAAAAACTAGTAGTTTTACTGCTGGCTTGGCGGACTTAAGTACAAAGAAACCGGTGAATTCGGATTATCGCTTTCGGATTGGTAGTGTGACGAAGTCGTTTACTGCGACGACTGTTCTTCAATTAGTAGGAGAAAAGCGCTTACAACTTGACGATCCAATTGAAAAGTGGCTACCGGGTCTCGTGCAAGGAAATGGGTATAATGGTAATCAAATTACGATACGACAACTTTTGAATCATACGAGTGGTATCGCTGAATACTTAAAGTCAAAAGACGCGGACATAATGAATTCGAAAAAAACGTATACAGCAGAAGAAATAGTGAAAATAGGCCTTTCGCTGCCTCCAGATTTCTCGCCGGGTAAAGACTGGTTGTATTCAAACACAGGATACGTAATACTAGGAATGCTTATTGAAAAAATAACTGGAAATAGTTATGCGGAAGAAATCGAAAAGCGAATTATTGAACCTTTGGACCTATCAAATACGTTTTTACCAGGAAATTCACCCGTCATCCCAGGAAAGAATCATGCTCGTGGATATGTAAAAATGGAAGGAACAGGCGAGTTGAAAGATATTACGTATTATAATCCGAGTTTAGCTAATGCAGCTGGAGATATGATTTCTAATGCGGATGATTTAAATAAGTTCTTTTCATCTTTACTCGGTGGTAAGTTACTGAAGGAACGCGAGCTAAAAGAAATGCTTACTACAGTTCCTATAGAAGGAAAAGGGGTTGGTGACGCATACGGTCTTGGAATCTATGAGACTAAACTTCCAAACGGTGTTTCAGTTTGGGGGCATGGAGGAGGAATTCCTGGATTTACAACTTTTGCTGGGGGAGTAATTGGAGGCAAACATACATTGGCTATCAGTCTCAACTCTATAGGTGGGGTCGATATTGTTCCACAGTTTAATAAAATGATGCAAATTGAATTTAATAAATAGATGAAAAGAAAGTGAATGGAATTTTTTTATAGTTATATTTAAAAGAGGTGCTTTTTTAAGTTCGCAACTATGGACAGTAGTTGCATTTATGATATGGCATCAAGTGTATTTCAAAGTGAAAATCAATCTTAATGCTTACGATAAAAATAAAAAGGATGTCAGTTGCATGGCATTCTTTTTATTTTGAAGAAAAGAAATGTGTTTATTTCTGAAAATTGTTATTTTTATAATCTTTTCATATAATGAAAGTAATAGGGGGTATAAAGGGGAGTTATGAATAGATGATACTTTAGTTTGTTAATTATTTCTAATATTAACTAATATAACAGTGGAGTTGAATACAATGGGACAAAATCATTTTAAATGGAGTAATAAGCAATTACGAGAACATGTTGAAGTACTAGACGGCACAAGAAGTCCACACATATTATTAAAGAATGTAACATATTTAAATTCCTATATACGCGAGTGGATGACAGCGCACATTTGGATATATAATGATCGAATTGTATATGTAGGGGAGCAGCTGCCAAAGCAATTAACGGAGTGTGAAGTTGTTGATTGTGAAGGAAAGTATGTCGTACCCGGTTACATAGAACCCCATGCACATCCATATCAGTTGTATAACCCAGAGACGCTAGCGAATCATGCGATGCAGTTTGGGACAACAACTTTTATTAATGATAATTTAACTTTATTTTTCACATTAAAGCGTGAAGAAGCATTTCGTTTATTAGATGAATTCAATAAGATTCCAGCAAGTATGTATTGGTGGTGCCGTTTTGATGGACAGACTGAATTACAAAACGGGGAATCTTTGTTTAATAGTGAAGAAATAGTAGAGTGGCTACAGCATGAAGCGGTGATTCAAGGCGGCGAGCTAACAGCATGGCCCAAATTATTACATGGTGATGATGAAATGTTACATTGGGTGCAGGAAACGAAACGATTACATAAAAAAGTAGAAGGACATTTTCCAGGTGCATCTGAAACGACTTTAGCGAAGTTAAAACTGTTAGGTACAGATTGTGATCATGAGGCGATGACAGGGCAGGAAGCTTTCGCTCGTCTTATGCAAGGTTACACTGTTTCCCTAAGAAATTCTTCAATCCGTCCAGATTTAGAAGTTTTACTGAAAGAATTGTTGGAACTAGGCGTAAAGCAGTTTGATAGATTTATTCTTACTACAGACGGCTCACATCCTTCGTTTTATGCAAATGGAATGACAAACGTTATGATTTCTACCGCGATAAAACAAGGAGTGCCAGTAATAGATGCATACCATATGGCAAGTTATAATATTGCTCGCTATTATAATATGGAGCATGTGCATGGTTCAATTGCGACAGGTAGAATCGCCAATGTCAATATTTTAGAAAGTAAAGAAAATCCGGTGCCAACGAGTGTAATCGCAAAAGGACAATGGGTAAAGCGTGATAGAGTAAACAAAAATGAATCGTTACTTATAGAATGGAGTAACTTCAAAGTAACTCCACTACTGTTAGACTGGACCATAGAAAAAGAGGATATGGTTTTTTCTAATAAAGCAGGTATACACTTATTGAATAACGTTATAACAAAACCATACGTTAGCGAAATCGACTTAGGCCTTAATGAACTGTCTATTGTTCATGATGAATGTTTCCTCATGATGATTGCCCGTGATGGCAGTTGGCGAGTGAATACAGTTGTGAAAGGTTTTGCGAATGAATTAGGTGGCCTTGCTAGTTCTTATTCAGGTACAGGCGATATCATTCTTATTGGAAAGAGTAAAGAAGATATGCTTACAGCTTTTCATAGAGTAAAAGAGCTTGGCGGAGGGATTGTAATTGCTGAAAAGAATGAAGTATTGCACGAAATTGCATTACCATTGCTCGGGATTATGTCGGATGTAAAGATGAGTGAATTAATACAAGAAGAGAAAAAGATGGTGAACTTACTGCAAGCGCGAGGATATGCTTATAACGATCCAGCATTTACGATTTTATTCTTTTCTGCGACGCACTTGCCTTTTATACGAGTAACACCTATAGGATTATATGATGTGAAAAGTAGTAAGGTAGTTGCCCCGCTCGTGAATTTGATAAAGCAATATTAAAAGGAAAGGTCCTATAAAAAATTTATTTTATAGGACCTTTCTCATTTCTAGCATAAGAATATTGTAAGCCTCAAATAATATAGTATCTAAATCATTTGAGGTGATATGTAATTATGAAAAAAATATTGTACATCTTAAGCATATTTATTTTGTGTGTATCGATACAACACGTTGTACATTCTCAAACAGATGCACCAAAGTTAACTTCAGATTGTCTCGAAGAAAGTAAAATTCGGGATGAAAAGTATGTGGAAAATATTATGAAGGACATTAAATCCGTATTTCATTTGGATTTTGATGAAGGTGGCTTTTGGGAAGTTAATAAAAGAGATTTAGAAGCTGCACATTTAATGTATGGTGGTCGGATTGATGATACGTATTATAATTCGTTAACTAAAGTTTTTGAAAGTGGTGGATATAGAGGAGAGCCAAGATTGTTTGTAAAGCCGCTTGAAGCATTTTTACTCTATAAAGAAATAGACGATACAAATGTGATAAAACACCTTGAACTTGAAAAAGGGGAATGGGTTGTTACTGAAACGCAAAAGAAGCAAGGGGAAATAGTGGAATACAAACCGTTGCAATGTGAAAAAGATTATTTGAAAAAGAGATATGAGTATCATAATCCCAAATGAAATAACGGAAATTTTGAAGGAGAAAAATTTCGTTAATACTTGTAAATGAGGCGGTAGAAATTCCTAGTAATTTCGCCATAAAAAAAACGTCATTTTATAGATTAAAAATGACGTTTTTTTTATTCTCAAAGCTTTTGTATTGCACTCTCAATTTTATTCACCAAATCAGCTGACACTTTATGAAAATACCCCAAAACTACCTTTCGAATATCATCGGATATAACTTTCAAATCACTAGCTAAGTTTTCAGCGAGATGTTCTTTTTCTATCGGCTGTAACTTCGTATAAAATTCACCAGCCTGCGTAAAGTCATTTTGTTTTGTTATAGAAGTTCTTTCAAGTTTACCTTCAACGTATCTTCCGTCACCGCTCGTTATTTGCTTAGTCGGTGTCCAATCTTGCTGCTGGTTAATCGTTAATTTGCGAAATTCGGGACCAATTCTTCTTCGTTGTGAATCACTGTAAATATTAGCGCGCCCTTGCAGCATTTTATCATCTGATAGTTCTGCACCATCCAGTAAATTAGAAGGGGAAAATGCGACTTTTTCTACTTGTTCCATAAAATTTTCAGGATTTTTATTTAATACCATTTTCCCGACTGGTATGAGAGGATACGTCTGTTCATCCCATACTTTTGTGTCATCTAAAGGATCATAAGATAGGTGCGCTTCATCTTTCGGATCCATGAGCTGGACGTATAAGCCATACTCCACTGGTTTACCATTTTCAATTGCATCATATAAATCTTTCCCGCTATAATCAGGATTTTCGGCAGCTAGTTTAATTGCTTCTTTACTAGTAATGTACTGTACACCTTCAAATGGGTACCAATGATACTTTACATACTTTCGATTACCTTCCGCATTTCTCCAAATGTATGTATTTACACTATGTCCTGGTATGTGGCGAAGACTTTTGACTGTACCATTATTAGAGTATAAACGGACAACAAAATGAATAGATTCAGGTGCTTTAGCGACAAAACTCCAAAATCTATTAGGGTCTATTAAGTTATTTTTAGGTGAAGGCAATAATGCTTTAATTGTTTCAGGGAAACGCATAGGATCACGAACAGAAAAAACAGGGATGTGATTGCATAAAAGGTCAAAAATGCCTTCTTTCGTATAAAATTTTGTGGAAAAACCGCGTACATTTCTAGAAGTATCCGGTGTTCCTTTCGTACTAACAGCTAACGAAAATCGCACCATAACAGGAACTTTCTCATTAGAATTTTGTAAAAAACTTAATTTAGTATGTTCAGACATCGAATATATCGTTTGAAAATAACCGAACGCACCAAATCCTTTTACATGAACAGGTCTTTCTAAAATTTTTTCATGAATAAATTCTTGTAATGACTCATGCAGTACACTATCTTGCTCTAGTACGGGTCCACGTGAACCAACTGTTTGAGAGTGAAGTTTAGCTTGTTCATTACGTTCGTCATTTTCATTAAAGTCTTTCCCTAGTATAGATTGCCCCTGTTTATCATAGTTTTCATCCATCGATATAGCCTCCAAATCTTTTTTGTCCATTGTTACTAAATATGATTTTATAGCCTTAATTATGTATGACACGCACAGTTCAAAGCAGTAACATACCGCTAGATGAAAAAAACACATATGTAGTGGACCTGTTGAAATAGAAGAAATTATGGAAAAATGAATATCGGGAAGAGAAAGCACACGTTTTACTAAAAATGTGGAAGAAAACCACTATTAAAATTTCAATCTTAAAACTTAATTTATAAACGATTATATAGAGAATGAACGTTAAAAAAGGGAAAATAACTAGGAGGAATTTAGCATGTCGGATTGGTTTCAATTAGATAAAGAATATATGATGTCTACATATTGTCGTACAGAGGTTGCAATGGAAAGGGGAGAAGGGTGTAAACTGTATGATGTAGATGGTAAAGAGTATTTAGATTTATTTTCTGGCGTAGGAGTAAATGTATTAGGATATAATCATCCTAAAATTGTACAAACGACAATGGAGCAAGTTGCGAAATCGTTGCATTTACCGTTTCATTTTTTAAACCCAGTTGCAATTGAGTATGCAAAGAAATTAGTAGGTTGTACTTTAAAAAGCGGAAAAGTCTTTTTTACAAACTCTGGTACGGAAGCGACAGAAACGACATTAAAATTAATTGATAAATATAGATCTATTGCGAATGAAGAGCGTGATGGAGTAGTTGTGTTAAAAGATAGTTTTCACGGGAGGACGTTAGGGGCACTACATTTTACGAGACAAGAAAAAGTATATCAAAATTTTCCTAAAACATCTATTCCTGTATATGAAGTAGAGCGCGAGAATATAGACCAATTAGAAGAAACCATTATTAAAGAAAATCCAATTGCGATTATGCTAGAGCCTGTTTTAGGTAGCGGGGGGATTTATCCTTTATCAAGTGAATATTTACATGGTGTTCAAAATTTATGTAAAAAATATAATGTACTTCTTGTCGTTGATGAAGTTCAAAGTGGAATGGGTCGAACGGGAAAACTATTTGCTTATCAAAATTTTAATATTACACCGGACATTATTCAAATCGGTAAAGGAGCAGGAGGCGGGATACCGCTAGGGGGAATTATTGTAGGTGAAAAGTTATGTGATGTATTTTCACCAGGAGATCACGGGACAACGTTTGCTCACTCATCAATGGGAACAGCATTAGGTTTAACTGTATTAAATACATTACTTGATGATGGGTTAATGCAAGAAGCTTATGAAACGTCACTATATTTAAATGACAAACTGCAAGACATTCAGAAAGAAAATTCTTATTATATTCAGGAAGTGCGTCATGCGGGGATGATGTTTGGGATAAGTGTGAATGACACGAATGAAAATGTGAAGAAATTACAGATTGAGTTAATGAATAAAGGGATGTTAGTCGATGTAACACAAGGGAATATTATTCGATTACTTCCGCCGTATATTATTACGAAAGAGGAAATTGACGCATTCACTTATGAATTTATTTCCTGTGTTCATAACATAGCTGCTACAGCAAGTATTTAAAAAAATATAAAAAAATATAAAAAGCTAAAGAAGCCGCTATTTTAGCGGCTTCTTTAGCTTTTTAAAATAGTAAATTACTTAACATAGAGAGCATCTCATTGGACAAATAATTAATTATGTGAAACAATAATAACAGATAAGGAGACGTTAATTTTCCTTAAGTGCTTCGAATTAATTTTATTCAATAAGAGAAGGTGTGCTTAAAGAAGTTAAATTAAATAAGGAGCTGTTTTATTATATGCAACAAAATAATGATTTAAATTTTGAACCTCAAGACGTTAATATTGTCAATCCTAAACAAGCCAGGAAAGCAGTAATTGCTACTGGTATAGGAAACGCAATGGAGTGGTTTGACTTCGGATTATACGCGTATTTAGCGGTTATTTTAAGTCAATTATTCTTCTCAGGTGTTGATAATAGTGGATTGCAGCTTGTACTTACATTCGGTACATTTGCAGCAGCCTTTCTCGTTCGACCAATCGGAGGTGTATTCTTTGGTAGAATAGGAGATAAGTACGGCCGAAAAATCGTGTTAAGTACTACTATTATTTTAATGGCACTTTCTACATTATTCATCGCATTACTACCAACCTATGAACAAATTGGTGTATGGGCACCAATACTACTTTTAGTTGCCCGAATGATTCAAGGCTTCTCTACAGGCGGCGAATATTCAGGTGCAATGGTTTATATCGCAGAATCTTCTCCAGATAAAAAGCGTGGTATACTCGGTAGTGGTCTTGAAATTGGAACACTCTCAGGTTACATTGCTGCATCGGTAATTGTTACCATTTTGACGTTATTGTTAACAGATGAGCAAATGCTCAGCTGGGGATGGCGTATTCCGTTCTTAGTAGCTGCACCAATTGGTTTGGTCGGTTTATACTTACGCCGTCATCTAGATGAATCTCCAATCTTTGAAGAGATGGAAAAAGCACAAGAGGGATCTGAAGACAATGAACAATTTTCATTTATGGATATTATTAAATATCACAAAAAAGACTTCTTATTAAGCACAGTAATTGTCGCCTTCTTTAATATTACAAATTATATGATTCTTTCGTATATTCCTTCTTATCTAACTCAAGTACTTAAAGTCGAAGAAACAACAGGCTTATTAATTATTTCTATTACGATGGCACTTATGATTCCACTAGCACTATATTTCGGTAAGTTAAGTGATAAAATTGGTAATAAACGCGTTGTGCAAATTGGTTTACTTGGTTTAACTGTATTTGCAATTCCAGCATTTTTACTAATAGGTAACGGACATATTGCAGCTATATTTGCAGGTATTTTCGTACTAGGTTTCTTCTTAAGTGTATATGAAGGAACATTACCTTCATTATTACCATCACTCTTTTTCACCGATGTACGTTATCGAGCACTTTCGATCTCATTTAATATTTCTGTATCGATATTCGGTGGAACAACACCGCTCGTATGTTCATACTTAGTTCATGCAACTGGTAACCCGCTCGCACCAGCATTTTATTTAGCAGGTGTAAGTATTATTGGATTAGTTGTATTTAGTGTACTATTTGTTACGACTTCAGGGCGTGCGCTAAAAGGTTCATATCCTACAGTAGAAACGAAAAAAGAAGCACACCTAATTGCTAAAGAAGACCCTGAAGAAACACTTTGGTGGCATGAAGAGTCATTAGAAATTGAAGCAGGGAAGAATGCTTCAATTTAAAAAGCAACGTAGAAGTATAAAAAGACTCCTATGAATAAATAACGGGTTCAGTTACGGGAGAGAAAATATAAAATAACAAACAAAAAAGGGATGTAAATCACATATGATTTAGCATCCTTTTTTATATTGTTATTAAAATGTTTAAGCACTTTTATGTACTCTTGCTATTTTATATACTAAAACCATTGCTAAATTGGTTGTCTAGAAAGACCTTTAATGATAGCTCGTGGAGATGGTAAAAGTTATATCTATTCTAATTTTAATCCAAAATACGCACAAATGGCTCTAACGATAATTCGAACCCATTATAACTTTTGTATGCCATTTACCACAAACGAAGGGAAAAAGAAAACAGTAAAAACACCAGTATAACAATTGGGTATTACTGGAAAATTGTTTGATTTAAGAGATATAATTTAATTTAGATAGTTCACTCAAATAATGGTGGACTATATTTTTTTAAAGGTAAATGGAAAATTACGTTAAAATAATTATAGAGATTGTGAAAAAATGTTCTTAAACTAACGGTCAGGTTACTTTAAGCAGGATTTTTCAAAGGAAATGGTGAATATCATATTTTGAAGGGGTGATTGCAGTGAAGTAAGTGATTTTTTTATCTTGGTTAAATACTTTGAAGAAAGGGATTTATAATTATGAACACAAAACTAATAATAGTAGAAGGTTTACCTGGATTTGGAAAATCAACCACTGCAAAGCTAATAAATGAAATTCTAAGCCAAAATAAAATTGAAGTTGAACTATTTTTAGAGGGAAATTTGAACCATCCAGCCGACTATGATGGTGTATCTTGTTTTAATAAATTTGAATTTGATAGATTATTATCTAACAGTGGAGATTTTAAAGAAGTGCTTCTTAAAAGAGTTCTAAAAAAAGGAAGCAATTATTTATTACCATACAGAAAGATAAAAAATGAGTTTGGTGATCAGTTTTCGGACGAATTATTTAACGATATTTCAAAAAACGATATATATGAATTGTCATTCGATAAAAATGTTGAATTAATTGCTGACAAATGGAATGACTTTACTGAAAGTGCTCTAGAAGACAATAAGGTTTATATCTTTGAATGTTGTTTCATACAAAACTCATTAACTATTGGGATGATTAAATATGGTGAACAAAAAGAAAAAATAATAAATTATGTAATGAAAGTTGCAAAAATTATAGAGAATTTAAATCCAATGTTATTGTATGTAGAACAAGATAATCTTGAATTTTCATTTAGGAAGGCACTAAAAGAAAGAACTCCAGAATGGTCCACAGGAATCGTCGACTATTACACTAACCAAGGCTATGGGAAAGAACATAACCATTCAGGTGTAGAAGGAGCGATAAAAGTTCTTGAAGCTAGAAGGAATTTAGAATTAGAAATATTCGATATGTTAAAAATGAAAAAAGAAAAAATCAATAATACAAAATATGAAATTGATTCATATAGCTCAATGTTAAAAGATAAGTTAACAATACAAATGGTGAAATAGCTTTTTGCACTAACTGGTACTTTAGTTGAAGAAGGAAATGAAAACGCTCAGAATATTTTCTGAGCGTTTTAGTTTGCTATTTATAATGCGAAATACATACAAATTATTGTGTTATTTCTAATGGTTATTAGCATTTTTCTCTCCCTAAACTGAGCACATGAATGAAAAAATAGGAGTCTTTTGTTGTCTTATTTCTTTCTTTTCTTCAAATGTTTTTGATATGCATAAAGCTTATGAATCTCTTCCTTAAATTCATGCAGAAGTACAATGCTTTTACCATTTGAATAACGCACCGTATTATAAGCATCTATAATAATATCACTTTGAATATTTACATCTTCTTCATCATGTATTCTTTCTAGCCAAGCCTCAACAGTTTCTCCCCGTTTTCTATTTAAAGGAGGGGTTAACTTACTCTCTAGCTTGAAAATTTCCTTCCGAATTTCGTTATGTGGCGGTTTATTTCGTTTAAAACGATTTTGGCTCATTCCTTCTTTATCAGTAATGATAGTAGATTCGAAGACGTGCATATTTGGTAAACTTAAATGTTTTCGTTTTTTTACTATTTTCCAAACGACGTAAATAGCGATAGCTGTACAGACTATTATTGTAGCGCTATTTATGAGTATTGGATCAAAATCAGGAATTTTTTTTCCGTCTTCAATTTTTGGTTTTAAGAGATGTCCTTTATTTGCCCAAACATCTTCAGTATCTTTTAATTCCGCTGCTTTAATTAATGGCATTAAAGCATAGCCGACGCCTAATGCGACTACTTCCGTTATAAAACCAAAAATAAGTCGAATGAAAGGAAATATTTGAACAATTAATATACTCATTAAGCCAATCGTAATGATAGAAGCAAAACGTAATAGTTGTTGTTTGCGATTTGCCCCGGTTAACCAAAATGTAATCATAAGATGCAAGGCTAACATTAATAGTTTCCACAACGGTGGAAAGGGTGCATAAAATATAACTGAAACGACAAACCATACAATACCACCTAAAGATTTTTGAACTGGATATCCAGGTCCGACCACATGTACGATAAAGAAAAATAGTGGTAATATGATTGTGCCAAAAAGAGAAAAAGGTAAAAATAAAGAGAAAAGAACGATTTGAAGAACTAAAAGTATTACAAATCCTGTTGTTTTTTTCTGCATAAATTTATGAATAAGAAATACTCCAATATAGCCTGTTGTTAAAAATATTGCAATACTAATTAGTTCATCTCTTTCTGTTAATAATGAAAGCAGGAGGAGCAGAATGAAATCATGAATGTGATATAGCCAAGTTTTCAACCGATTCCACCATCCCTTCACTAGTAATGAGAAACGTTGGCTGCGAGAGAAGAGGGAGTTCATTTCTTTGTAAACCAATGTATATCATTGTAGACGATCGTTCTCTCTTTCTCGTTACATAATGAAGGAATCCTTGTTTCGGAAGTAACGTACTATCATCTGAAATACGGGCTAATTCTTCTAAAGCTTTTGCATATTGCGTTTGCCCTTCATGTAACGATAAATGTAATGCACCACCTTCTGCTAATACACTAATAAATAATTCAAACGGTATTTGATGCTTCGTTGCATATTGGCAAATGTATGTTGCGAATGAAATTAAATCTTCAACATTATCTTTCCAACCAAATCCACGATCGGCAGCTAAAGAAAGACAAATCGTCCAACTATAATTTTTTACAGGTTCATATTGCTTCGCTTGTAATTCCTGCATTTTAGCAGATGCCTTCCAATGAATAGAACGGAATGATTCACGTTCATAGCGTTTTACACCTATAATAGATGTTTCGTCATTGTAAAAAGAAAAATTCGTTTGATAGGATCCGATTAAAAGTTGCTGAAGTTCTTGCAAACCTGCTACTTCTTTAGGAGAAGGATACACAATAATTTCAGTCCTTAATTTATCAAAAACAGGTAAATGTACAGTTAATAGATGAAATGGATCTTTTAATACACATTCAAACTGTTCAATTTGAAACACCCCACGCTTCGTAGCGGTTAATGTTAAATCCCATTTTTGTGCCGAATGTGCAGGTTGTGAAAATGGGAAAGAGAATAACGTTTTTGATATTTGTTCAATGCCTTGCTCTTTATGCGGTATAAGGGACGAATTTAAATGAAAGTAACAAACACCATTAACGAGCGGTATGCTGGCTCCATTTTTTAAATGAATAAAAAACGGTCCAGATTCCTCAGGAAAAAGCCGTGTAGTTTGTTTCTCATTTATGATTTGAAACTTCTTCTCTATGAAAGCGACATATTTATAAATAAAAATCGCAAATATATAATAGAAGAAAAAGAGAAACATAAGCATTCGTTGCGGGAAAAAGAATGTGAAAAGTAACGCGATTGGAACGGTTAGTTGAATAATATGAAGTTGAAAAAATAAAGGTACAGTTACAACGCGCTGTCCATTCATGCTTGCTCAATCTCCACGGGTACATCAACTTCTTTTAAAATACTTTGCATAATATCATTTTTTGTCGTACGTAATGCACCTTCCATTGATAAGACGATACGGTGATTCCAAACAGAAGGAACTAACAATTGTATATCTTCTGGTGTGCAATATTCTCTCCCATGTAAAAAGGCTAAAGCTTGAACAGCACGTACTAAAGCTAATGTGGCACGTGGGCTTACACCGTTAGCGATATAATCATGATTTCTTGTAGCATGAGCAAGTTTAATAATGTAATGTTCTAACGGTTCCGAAACAAATATTTCTTTTACTCGTTTTTGAGCTTCTAAAATATCTTCTAATGAGATGACAGATGTGACACTTTCTAATGGTAAATCGTTCCGAAAACGTCGCATCATTTGTAACTCATCTTTAGGAGTTGGATAACCAATTGAAATCGTCATTAAAAAGCGATCAAGCTGTGCATCTGGAAGAGGGAAAGTCCCTTGTGATTCGATTGGGTTTTGCGTCGCAATAACAAAGAACGGTTTCGGCAGAGGCGTAGATTTTTTTTCGAGCGTCACTTGTCGTTCTTCCATCGCTTCTAACAAACTCGACTGCGTTCTCGGCATTGCACGGTTAATTTCATCTGCTAGCAAAATGTTTGTCATAACCGGTCCAATTCTTAATTCGAATTCGCTTGTTTTTGGGTTGAAGTATTCAATACCTGTTACATCACTTGGAAGTACATCAGGGGTGAATTGAACGCGAGAAAAACTACCACCAATACTTTTGGAAATGGTTTTCGCCAGTAACGTTTTCCCAGTACCAGGCACGTCTTCGAGTAGTGCATGTCCATCAGCAAGAAGTGAAACGAGCAGTAGATCAATAACATTTTCTTTC
This sequence comes from Bacillus sp. D48C, assembly GCF_053345735.1. NCBI lineage: Bacteria > Bacillati > Bacillota > Bacilli > Caryophanales > Bacillaceae > Bacillus > Bacillus sp. D48C. Next base: position 369,388 of record NZ_JBKFAQ010000002.1, on the reverse strand, counting down.
CCAACAAACACAGATCCGATGTTTTCTTTCAATTTATGTATCATATGTACCATTCCTTTCATTATAAAAGAGCTAATATTTCTATATTTTAACAAATTATTCAGAAAATTTGTATGGTTTTTTAATTCAAAGAAATGGATATTTAATTATTAAATTACTCTTGCATATTTTGGAATATGATTATACAATATCGCCTTATGATGTATCGCAAGTCGATATATCATAAGGCGATGCATCGGAGGTAGTTATAATGAATGCGAAGGCGCAAAAATATATTCCGTTAACTGAGGCGACATATTACATACTGTTATCACTAGTGAAACCAATGCACGGATATGGAATTATGCAAATGGTAGAAGAGATGACAAATGGGGAAGTAAAGCTTGGTCCTGGTACTTTATACGGGAATACGACGAAGTTACTAAAAGAGAAGTTAATTGTTGAAGTTGCCTCTACAGATAGAAAGAAGTGCTATGAGTTAACGCCGTTTGGGAGAGAAGTGCTGGAACTGGAGTACAACAGATTACAGCGGTCTGTAAAGAATGGAAACAGTATATTAGGGGAGTGAATGGAAGATGGAGACAAAGAAGATATTCAAACCTTTCGCAGTATGGAGCTTAGAAAAAGAAGAAGCGTATTTACGTAAAATGCATCAACAAGGCTGGGCGTTACAAAAGTATAACGTAATGTATAGGTTTAAGAAAACTGAGCCGAAAGATGTAGTATATAAAGCAGACTTTAGATTAGAGTATAAAGATTCGACAGAAAAACAAAAAGAATATATCGAAATATATGAAATGTGTGGTTGGAAACATGTAACGAGTTTTGCGAAGTGGAATTACTTTTGTAAAGAAGTAGAAGAGGAAAATGAGTTACCTGATATTTATTCAGACAAAGAAACGAAGATACAAAAACTTGTTGAATTGATACAGTTCGTTGCAATTATGTTTGTAATGTTAATTCCAGTGCTTTACTTATGTTTTCTTGGAGTATCAGAATCAGGATTATATAAAGGTATGGTAGGGTTTTTAGTTTGTATATATTTATATGCGTTTATTAATTTATTTAGGAAGATTAAAAAGTTAAAAAAGGAAATATTTTAACAAAGAGTGATATTCTTAGAGAAGATATATGTTGATGGGAATCAACTTCTCTAATTTCTATATATATTTTTTTTGTTCATTCTTTTTTATATAATAAAAGACCAACTTTTTAATTCATAGAACTAACAGTTACAAAGATAATATCAGTAACAACACCTAAAAAAATCATAAATGAAGAAGAAATAATCAACAATAACGAACTAGCAATTAATATTAATTTATTAGATTTTTGATTTTAAAAATGGTAGTAAAGTAAAAGACTACAAATAGTAGAAACAATCCATATTGTTAGATCGTAAGGAGTCGTTATTTTCTCCCAATCGAAGATCCAAAAGTAAAAGATGACTATATGACAAGTTAATAGTAGAAATATTGATGGAAGCGTTATCTTTTTATTGTTTGTTTTACCTCTCTTATGTAAACATTTCTAAAAGAGTGCGAAGTTTAACATATAATAAGGAAGAAATACATTTTTAATTAAGTTATTAAACGGAAAAATCCCTTATAGAAAAATCTATTTCTATAAGGGATAATAATGTTTTTATTAGAAAGACTGATTTTGAGCAGGTTTAATAAATTGTTCTGGGTTTTCAACAAGCCCACATACAGCGCATTGGACGCGATAAGTAGGTCCTTGATAGGCCATATGAAAAGCATTCATCGTGTCATTTGTATATTCTTCTTCTACTTGACCAGTTTGTGGATTTAATTTGACTGGTTTTACTTGTTGCTCAAGAATATTAAAGCGAGTACGGTTCGTTTTACAACTTGGACATAGCATTGGTTCCATATGTATACACCTCCATTTGTATCATTTCTTAAACTCTTTAATTTTATGCAAGCAAAAAACTTTCTCAATATAAATAGGTGTTTAATGTATTTAAAATTCAGAAAAAATAAAATATAATAAAAGTACGAACTGGTTATGTCCAAACCAAATCTCCTGTTTTATGCCAATAAGCTGGGGGGCCGAGAAATCGGCCTCATTTTTTTTGCTCATTACTACAAAGAACAAGGTTTTTATGAGACTTTTGTCGAAATTTTAGGGGTAGATATAAAGGGGGATGTAAAATGGATTTGAAAATGAAGTACATCATTTTATATGTAGAAAAGTTTGAGGAATGTTTAAAATTCTATAAAGATATTTTACAGTTACCTATAAAAGCAGAGCACGGTACATATATTGAATTTAATACTGGAACTACCATTTTAGCGATGAATACGCGGCAAGATGTGAAAGAATTAACAGGACTACCGCTTACAGAAGGTGAATTACAGTCTTCTCATTTCGAATTAGGATTCGTTGTTGAGAATGTACAAGAAACGATTGAGCAATTTAGAGAACAAGGTATTAAGATTTTAGTTGAACCTATTGTAAAACCGTGGGGACAAACAATTTCTTACATTGCTGATCCAGATGGAAATTATATTGAAATTTGTAGTTCATTAGAATAGAGGGAGAAAGAGAGATGGGATTTCCGAAACTAGAAACAGAACGTTTATTCTTAAGAGAACTTACACTATTAGATGCGGAAACGATGTTCCGTTATTTTTCGAAAGAATCTGTTATACGTTATTTCGGAATGGATTCTTTTCAAAATATTGAGCAAGCGAAAACAACGATTCAAACGTTTAAAAATCGTTATGAAGAAGGAAGTGTATTTCGCTGGGGAATCGAGAAAAAAGGGACGGGCCAATTAATTGGGACGTGTGGATTTCATTTAATTAACAATCATCATAGACGAGCTGAAATTGGTTATGAATTAGATGATACATATTGGGGACAAGGGTACGCAACGGAAGCGTTACAGGCGATTTTAGCTTACGGGTTTGAAACATTGCAACTTATAAGAATTGCTGCTGTTGTATATGTAGAAAATAAAGCTTCTCAAAAATTATTAAGTAAAGCAGGGTTTCAAGAAGAAGGATTACTTCGAAAACATATGATTCAAAATGGAGTTGCTCATGATACTATTTTATATTCTTTATTAAAAGAAGAGTGGAAGAAGTAATGAGCACAAACGAACTTATAAAGATTATGAAGAAGCATAGGGAAAATAGATTCATTTTAGGTATAGATGGTTTAAGTCGATCTGGAAAAACAACATTCGTAGCAAATTTAAAAGAAAATATGAAACAAGAAGGCATTCCGTTTCATATTTTTCATATTGATGATCACATAGTGGAGCGTAATAAACGCTATCATACAGGATATGAAGAATGGTATGAGTATTATTGTTTACAGTGGGATATTCCATACTTGAGGCAGAAGTTTTTTCAGAAGTTACAACATGAGACAAAACTGACTTTGCCTTTTTATCAAGAGGAAACAGACTCATGTGAAATGAAAAAAGTACAGATTCCTATTGTAGGCGTAATTGTTATTGAAGGAGTCTTTCTACAGCGAAAAGAATGGAGAGATTTCTTTCATTATATGGTCTATTTGGACTGTCCAAGAGAGACAAGGTTTCTACGTGAGAGTGAAAAAACGCAGAAAAACCTTTCAAAGTTTGAAAATAGGTATTGGAAAGCAGAGGATTATTACTTAGAAATGGAATTGCCGAAGGATAGGGCGGATTTAGTCATTGAATGATTTGAAAATAGAAGGTGAATAGAATGAATATTTTATGGGATTTTGATGGGACGTTATTTGATACGTATCCTGCATATACAATGATGCTTTCTGAAATATTAGGTGATTCAGTAGAAAAACAAGAAATATACAAAAACTTAAAAATATCATACTCTTATGCAATTCAATATTATAATATTTCATGCGAGCAGGAAGAAAAAATTAAAGTTTTGAAGGGGAAATTTACTCCAAAAGATATGGAACCTTTTGCGGGTGTCGAAGAGGTTTTGAAATTTGCAAATAAAAATGTGATTATGACCCATAAACATAGGAAAGGGGTTATGGCCATTTTAAAATATTACGGCTGGGAAAAATACTTCGTAGATATGGTTACAATTGACGATGGCTTTCCTCGAAAGCCGAACTCTTTGGCTTATAATCATCTGCATAAAAAATACAATATTGATTTAGCTATTGGAGATAGAGAATTAGATTTATTACCTGCAAAAGAATTAGGTATTTCAACATGTATGTTTCAAGGTAATTGTGATGTAGCGGATTATTCTTTATCACATTACTCGGAGTTTTTTAAGGTAGTGATAAATAGAGAGTTTTCTTTATAAAATAAGTTAGTATTTAAGACTGTATATTTCATTTTAAAGGTACAGTCTTTATTTTTTAGAACTATTTCATTTTATTTTCTGTATATAAAAATTGCTAGGAGTTAAAGAATGTCCGTCCATCTTTATTAAAGAAGTAGCCAGGTTAATTGTTAGATAGAAATAAACTGAAGGATAAAGTGATAGCGTCCACTTTATCTTTTTTATGTTTTAACCAAATTATGGTTATTCGTGTTAATATGAACTCATAGCTATATAGAAGGGGTGGGGTTAGTATGAAAACAGAAATAGTTCCTAAAAAGAAGTACAGTATAATAAGCTATATATCTTTACTCATCGGTATTTTGTGTTTTCTATTCGTGTTTATAACGCCAACAAGGATAGCGAATGCAGGTAATATAGTTGGAGATTATATTACAATTGCCCTGACAGGTGTAGGTATCATGCTTTCAATAATCACAATGACGAAAAGAACAGAGAAGAAGGGAATTGCTATTCTTTCATTAATACTGTCCTCATCATTTTTTATATTTTGGATCATAGCAATTATCCTATTGTTTACTGGTCAAATTAGTTTTGCGCCGTAATGTGTAATAAAAAGAGTCCTTCTCGTATGAAGGACTCTTTTTATTCGGTTTCTTCAGGTTGATATTCTAAAATATCACCCGGTTGGCATTCTAATGCTTTACATATTGCTTCTAAAGTTGAAAACCGAACTGCTTTTGCTTTTCCGTTTTTCAAAATAGAAAGGTTAGCCATTGTAATTCCAACCTTCTCCGAAAGCTCTGTTACACTCATTTTTCTTTTCGCTAACATTACATCAATATTAATGATAATTGCCATATTATTCACCTCAGACCGTTAAATCATTTTCTGATTTTATATCTATAGCATCTTTTAATAGTCTTTGGAGAACGGCAGCAAAGACCGCGATTACCATTGAAGCAAAAATCATAATCATTCCGATAATAATAATGCCAGGGGCGTCATCTCTCTCTGCCACAAGATAGAAAAGTGGCATACCTAATACATATAATACACTAATTGCCAATGCGCTGTACTTAATATTTTTTAAAGCTTTAACAGATAACTCTGAAAATGCGTTGTTTTTATCAATATAGTTTAAAAGCTTAAATGTTTGGTACAGTGCGAAGTAATAAGGTAGTGCTGTTGCGTATAAGTTGATAAATACAAGATATTTAATATATGCAATATCTGGATATAATTCTGCGGCGAAATTTCCTATTTTAGGGACTAAAAAAATGCACATAGCAAGAACAGGGATTCCGATCAGAATCACAACGGTCTTTAAAAAGAGTGTGGATCCTTGTTTCATAAAAAGCACCTCATTTATTTAATATCTTATTAATTTAACATGAAATTTATTGTTTAACAATAAATTTTTATTTCTTTTAATCGAGGATTTATTGTTAAACAAGTAATTAATGAAAAGAATGCTAAATCTTTTTTATAAGATAGATGAAACATACCGATATTTAATAAAGGAAAGAAAGGGAAAGTAACTATTGTTAGCTTTATGAGAATTGGGAACTAATAAAACATATGTAGGTTGTGGAATGAAAAAGGAGATAAGGTGTATTGAAATGAGTGCAAAGTTTATGGAGGAACAATCATGTTGAATTATGGTGTGAAGATGAAAAAGTTGCTATTAGTGGCAGCTATAATAGTAAGCGTATTAAGTACGGAAAGTATGATGAATTATCATGCGGCCAAAGCTAAGGTGAAAAAAGTAGAACATCAGCCTAAAAATATAATTATGATGGTTATGGACGGAACGAGTTCAACGGCGACAACATTGGCTCGCTGGTATAAAGGGGCACCGCTTACGTTAGATCAAATTGTAACAGGAGGAGTTCGTACGTTTTCGGCGGAATCAGCTATTACAGACTCAGCGCCAGCAGCAACAGCATTAGCAACTGGAAATAAATCAAATTCAGGATATGTAGGTGTATTACCTTCTATTGTAAGTTCGCCTAGCTTAGAGCCAATAAAAGAAGAGGACAAGTTACGGCCGGTCGCAAACGTATTAGAAGGTGCAAAACGTACTGGTCGTGCAACTGGAATTGTTGCTACATCTGAAATTCAGCATGCTACTCCGGCGGGATTCTCGGCTCACCATGTCAATCGCAAGCAATTTGACGTAATTGCGAAGCAGCAAGTATATCAAAATATAGATGTCGTATTAGGCGGGGGAAAAGCGGCGCTGTTACCTATGAAAAGTAATGGAATCCGAAAAGATGGTGAAAATTTAGTAAAGGTGATTCAAAACAAAGGATACGATTTTGTTGAAACGAAAGATGCGTTATTGAACTCCAAATCTAATAAAATTTGGGGCTCTTTCTCACATCATGCTCTTGCGTTTGATCTGGATCGTATAGCAACAAACCCAGAACAACCAACACTTTCTCAAATGACAGAAAAAGCAATTCAAACATTATCAAAAGATAAAGATGGTTTCTTTTTATTCATAGAAGGTAGTAAGCCTGATTGGGCAGCCCATGCTAATGATCCAATTGGGATGATTAGTGATATATTGGCATTTGATGAAGCGGTAGCAAAGGCGTTACAATTTGCGAAGAAAGATGGGGATACGATGCTCATCGCTTTAACTGATCATGGTAACAGCGGCATCTCTATAGGGAATAGGAATACGACAAAAGGATACAATACTACACCGGTTTCTGCATACATTGATCCATTGAAAAAGGCGAAAATGACACTTGAAGGAACTATAAATAAACTGAAATCTGATTTATCAAATGTAGAAGATGTAGCTAAATTATATGGTTTGGATAATCTAACTCATGATGAAAAAGAAAAATTAAAAGTGGCAAAAAAGAAAATGGATGTAGGACGAATTCTTACTACATTATTGGCTAATCGTGCAAATATCGGCTTTACGACAGGAGGACATACAGGTGAGGATGTATTCTTACATTCTTATGGACCTCAAAAACCAGAAGGCTTAATCCAAAATACAGACATTGCGAAGACGATGGCGAAAGCGATGGGCTTTAACTTAGAAGAAGTAACGAATAAAATATTTTTAGAGAGTGAACAAGCCTTTAAAAAAATCGGTGCAACTGTAACAGCCGACAAAACCGAAGGAGCAAACCCGTTACTCGTAGTAAAACATAATAAAGTAGAAGCACAATTATTTGGTAACAAAAATATAATTCGTATCAATGGTAAAGGGTATGAATTAAGAAGTATTATTGTAGAGAGTAATGGAAAGTGCTATGTACCAGAAGAAGCAATTCAACTATTTGTAAAGCATTCTCGTTAAAAAATTGCCAACCAGTTAAGCTAACTGGTGGCAATTTTTTGTGTTCATTCTAAATATAAGGGCTCGGATTGTTTTGTAAAGTTTTTCAGAGGAGACTTGTATAAATGTTAAAGGGGAATTATATTCTTTTCTTACATTAAAAAATTTCGTTTTGTAGAATAGAGAATTTATACATATAGTAAAGTCTAATGTATTATCAATTAATATTTACGAAAAATATATTAATACTTTAGAATTTCTTTAATTTTCATTATTTTTTATTTAAGGTTATCCGTTATATTTATAATGTGTTTATTTCAATTTATCGTATTGTAGCGCAGTTTCATATAATTAGAAAGCAATCCTCAAAATAAAATCTCCACTAGAGTAAATTTATTATTTTTTTGCGTTTTTTATTTACAAAAATTATTATGCCGCTAAGAAAACTGTAGTTTATTGAATTAGAGATATATTAGAATTTATTTGAAGAAAGAGAGAGGGAATAAAATGAATATAGTGCACTTACGTCCTAAACAGCGTTCTAAGTATCGAATTATGCTAGGGACGTGGTATTACTCTACAAAGAGGTATATTCAGTGGTTATCAGACGGAAAAACATATGCAAAAAGGTTCCAACAAGAAAAGCTACCTTGTACAGCAATTCAGCACCGAACGATATTACTCCGTAAGCTCAAAGATGTAGATATGTGGTATCAACAGAATAAGGTTGTTAATTTGAAAATTGCTGTTAAAAAACTAAATGGTATCGTCATTAGACCAGGAGAAACATTTTCTTACTGGCGTTTAATAGGTAAGCCTACGAGGAAAAAAGGGTATGTAGAAGGTATGGTATTACATTACGGATCTTTTCAAACAGGTATTGGAGGAGGTCTTTGTCAGCTTTCGAATTTAATATATTGGATGACTTTACATACACCACTGACAGTAACAGAACGATATCGTCATAGCTTTGATGTCTTTCCTGATTCTAGGCGAACTCAACCGTTTGGGAGTGGAGCAACTTGTTCCTATAACTATTTGGATTTACAAATTAAAAATGAAACGGACCAACCGTATCAACTTCATCTTTATATGACAGATGAATATTTAGTTGGTGAATGGAGAACAGTCTATCCGCAACTTTATCAATATGAAGTGTATGAGAAAGAACATTCAATTCAACCTGCATACTGGGGCGGTTATATACGACATAATGTGATTCAACGTAAAGTATATAATCAACAGAAACAGTTAATAGAAGATCAATATGTAACAGAGAATCACGCTATAATGATGTACGAACCACTATTAGCTTGTAATAATGAGAATAGTGAGTAATATGGTAATCCATAGATTAAATAGTATAGAAAATATTTAATTCTTATTTTTATTAAAAAAGTATGAATCCCAGATTTACTGGATTTTAATTGTAACTAAGAACATATAAAAGTTCACTGTTATTTATAGGAGAGTCTGTTTGTTTTTATATCTTATGTATTTCACCCTGCATAAAAAAATATTTCTCAACATTTTATTTGTTGAAAAAGATTGAATATTCGTATTATAACGAATATTATGTTGTTATCGGCAAAAAACGATAATTTGCAGACACTGGGGAGGAAATACATTGAAAAAGAAAAAGAAATTAAAACCATTAGCGGTATTAACAACAGCAGCAGTACTAAGTAGTACGTTTGCTTTTGGAGGTCACGCAGCTTATGCTGAGACACCAACATCATCTCTACCAATAGATGAGCACTTAATACCGGAGGAGCGTTTGGCAGAAGCGCTGAAACAACGGGGGGTAATTGATCAATCTGCATCACAAGCTGAGACGTCAAAGGCTGTCGAAAAATATGTTGAGAAAAAGAAAGGGGAAAACCCTGGGAAAGAAATCTTAACAGGAGATAGTCTTACACAAGAAGCTTCTGATTTTATGAAAAAAGTAAAAGATACAAAAATGAAGGAAAATGAACAGGCACAGCAGCCTGAAGTAGGCCCAGTAGCTGGACAAGGTGCAGCATTGAATCCAGGGAAATTAAATGGAAAAGTACCTACTACATCAGCGAAGCAAGAAGAATACAATGGAGCTGTTCGAAAAGATAAAGTACTTGTTTTACTTGTAGAATTTAGCGATTTTAAGCATAACAATATTGATCAAGAGCCAGGATACATGTATTCTAAGGACTTTAATCGTGAACATTATCAAAAAATGTTATTTGGTGATGAACCATTCACTTTATTTGATGGATCGAAGATTAACACATTTAAGCAATATTATGAAGAACAATCTGGTGGTAGCTATACAGTTGATGGGACTGTAACAGAGTGGCTTACTGTTCCAGGAAAAGCATCAGATTATGGTGCTGATGCGGGTACTGGGCATGATAACAAGGGGCCTTTAGGACCAAAAGATTTTGTGAAAGAAGCATTAAAAGCAGCGGTAGCAAAAGGAATCAATTTAGCAGACTATGACCAATTTGATCAATACGATCAAGATGGTGATGGAAATAAAAATGAGCCAGATGGCATTATTGATCATTTAATGGTTGTACATGCTGGCGTTGGTCAAGAAGCTGGCGGCGGTAAATTGAAAGATGATGCGATTTGGTCACATCGTTCAAAACTAGGTTCAAAACCATATGCAATTGATGGCACGAAATCTTCTGTTTCGAACTGGGGCGGAAAGATGGCTGCATATGATTATACAATCGAGCCTGAAGACGGAGCAGTTGGTGTGTTTGCACATGAGTATGGCCATGATTTAGGCTTACCAGATGAATATGATACAAAGTACTCAGGACAAGGTGAACCTGTTGAGTCATGGTCTATTATGAGTGGTGGTAGCTGGGCTGGAAAAATTGCAGGAACAGAGCCAACGAGTTTCTCACCACAAAATAAAGAGTTTTTCCAAAAGAATATGAAGGGGAACTGGGCGAATATTCTTGAAGTAGATTATGACAAACTTAGCAAAGGAATCGGTGTTGCAACATATGTAGATCAAAGTACTACAAAATCTAAACGACCTGGAATTGTTCGTGTTAACTTGCCGGACAAAGATATAAAAAATATCGAATCGGCGTTTGGTAAGAAGTTCTATTACAGTACAAAAGGAAATGACATTCATACAACACTTGAGACACCAGTATTTGACTTAACAAATGCAAAGGATGCTAAGTTCGATTATAAGGCATTTTACGAACTTGAAGCGAAGTATGATTTCCTTGACGTATATGCGATTGCAGAAGATGGAACGAAGACACGCATTGATAGAATGGGCGAAAAAGATGTAAAAGGCGGCGCGGATACAACTGATGGTAAATGGGTTGATAAATCATACGATTTAAGCCAATTCAAAGGGAAAAAAGTAAAACTGCAATTTGAGTACTTAACAGATATTGCAGTAGCTTATAAAGGATTTGCGTTAGATAATGCAGCCTTAACTGTAGATGGAAAAGTTGTTTTCTCTGATGATGCAGAAGGTCAGCCAGCAATGACGTTAAAAGGCTTTACTGTGTCTAACGGATTTGAACAGAAAAAACATAATTACTATGTAGAGTGGAGAAATTACGCTGGTTCTGACACTGCGTTACAACATGCACGTGGCCCAGTATTTAATACAGGAATGGTTGTATGGTATGCGGATCAAAGCTTTACAGATAACTGGGTAGGCGTTCATCCAGGTGAAGGGTTCTTAGGAGTAGTAGATTCTCATCCAGAGGCAATTGTAGGGACATTAAACGGACAACCTACTGTGAAGAGCAGTACGCGTTATCAAATTGCCGATGCGGCATTCTCATTTGATCAAACACCAACATGGAAAGTAAATTCACCAACACGCGGTATCTTTGATTATAAAGGATTACCAGGAGTGGCAAAATTTGATGATTCTAAGCAATACATCAACAGCGTTATTCCTGATGCAGGACGTAAGTTACCGAAGCTAGGACTGAAGTTTGAAGTAGTAGGCCAAGCTGAAGACAAGTCTGCAGGTGCAGTTTGGCTTCATCGATAAAATAAGGTAAAAAGAAGAGAAGCTGCGATAAGTCGGTGAAACTGACTGATTGCAGCTTTTTTCTTCTTGTGAAAAAACTCGCTGTTTTTTATGTACTTATTGGAAAAATATGAAGTTTTTTTGATACATAAAATGCTCCGTCTGTCCAATTATAGAAGCTATTTTGGACGTAAGAAATTTGTAAGTAATGAGTAAGAAAAAAGAGATTTTCATAGTATAAAATATTTATTATAGCTACTTTTAACACCTGATACTAATAGTGTGCTATAATATGAATTAGCAACAAAAAGGAAAGGAATTAGAACAATGACCTTAGAAAATACTAAAAATTTAAAAAAACAAGTTGCTCCTTTTGAAAAATCAACGATTAAAAAAAGTGTTTGGCAACTGATCAACACAATCGTGCCATTTATTATTTTATGGTACCTTGCTTATAAAAGTTTGTCAGTTTCTTATTGGTTAACATTAGTTCCAGCACTGTTAGCCGCTGGATTTATGACAAGGATTTTCATTATTTTTCATGATTGTACCCATTATTCATTCTTTAAAAGTCGACGTGCAAATAGAATAGTTGGAACGTGTATGGGTGTTTTAACATTATTCCCATTTGATCAGTGGGGGCATGAGCATTCTATTCACCACGCTACGAGTGGTAATTTGGATAAGAGGGGTACAGGGGATATTTGGACGCTTACAGTAGATGAATATGTAGCAGCACCATTTAGACTCCGTTTAGCATATCGTTTATATCGCAATCCATTCGTTATGTTTGGGTTAGGCCCAATTTATGTTTTCCTGCTTAAAAATAGATTTAACCGAAAAGGTGCTAGAAAAAAAGAACGTATGAACACTTATTTAACAAATATTTTAATCGTTGCTGTAGTAGCTATACTTTGCTGGGCGATTGGGTGGCAATCGTTTCTGTTAGTACATGGTACTATATTCTTAATAGCAGGTTCAGTAGGGATTTGGCTGTTTTACGTACAGCACACATTTGAGGATTCTTATTTTGAAGAGGATAAAGATTGGGAATATGTGAAAGCGGCAGTGGAAGGAAGTTCTTTTTATAAGCTTCCCAAAATTTTGCAATTTCTAACGGGTAATATTGGATTCCATCATGTTCACCATTTAAGCCCAAGAGTACCTAACTATAAACTAGAAGAGGCACACAATAATACGCTTCCTTTAAAAAATGTACCAACGATTACGCTTGCTACAAGCTTACAATCACTACGTTTCCGTCTTTGGGATGAGAAAAGTAACAATTTTGTTAGCTTTAAAGATGTCAAAAATATAATTAAAAATAATGTTTCTGTTCGGGTGAAATCTGAACTATAATTGCATCGCATATAAAACTCCCCTTAATCATTTTCGATTTAAGGGGAGTTTTTGTTTAAAGAGTAGATGCCAGATAAGAAGAAAAATTAAATGATTCAAATTATAATTGAAGCAGATTAGGAATTGCTCGTACGTAAGTACAAATATAAGGTGACAGTAAATACATTATGTTAATAAGTGGAGTTGTCATGAATTCTCCATTATGATAACTGTTCATAAATCCGACGAAAATTAATAGCAAAAGGGGGATAGTACAACATTATATCTAAAAATAAGAAAAGACTTGAATGGAAATTTCATTCATTTTTCTTGGTGTTCCGCATTCCATACACTTAAATAAGATGCATATTCTAATTCATCTGGATTCTCATGTAACATAGAAATGAATTCTAATTTATTTCCATCACAATCTAGAAAGTATACACTTGCAGCGGGCATCCACCTTTGGACAATTGGCTCTTGATTTCCTTTTCCTTGACTTCCTATCACTTCTATTCCACGTTCCTCTAACCAAGATTTAGAAGTCATTAAAGATTCTAAATTTACACCAAAAGCAAAATGTCTCGGCTCAAAGTCTTCGATATTATTTACTTCCCATAGTCCAAGCATTTGTTTTTTATTTTCTCCGACCCAAAAGAAAGCCACTCTTCTTTTGGAGAGTTTTCTTGCTAACGTTAATCCTAGCTTGTTTTGATAGAAATTTATCGCTTTTTCTAAATTTTTTACATGTAAATGAGTTTCGTATATGTTCTGTATTATTATGATCATTCCTTTCTTTATTGGTAACTACCAATTGAATAGTGAATGTAATTCTAAAGTTGAAATATGTATAAGCCTAGTAATGTACATCTATATCCGATATACCTACTTACTATTATATTGAAATTGAAATAAGATAAATCCAACTGAGGTAGCAAGTTTAAATGAATATTCTACTACTTTTGTAGGAGAGGGGATATATTCATTAAATTCAGATGAAATCATATTAAAATAATGAAAAACACTATTCTTTTCGTAAGAATAGCATCTTTTTTAATGTTCTTAAGTTGATGGCCATAGGGCAGAATTTGAAAAATGCGAAATTACAAAGCTAAGAATTTTAACTCCACAAAAAAATCGATTTCCTGTGGAGTTAAAGGAATCGACTTTTTATTTACCTTGTTGTATTAACGCGGCTGTTAACTTAATAGTAGATAAGTATAATCACCTATTTCTCCCAAAGTTCAATCAATCGACCTTCAGGATCCTTAATCCAAATAAACTTTCCAAATTCACTCATTTCTTCTTTCTTTTCAAGAGGTACATCAATATTCTCAAGATGCTTTATAGTCTTGTTTAGATTATATACTTGGAAATTTAACATTACTTGTTGTTCTGTTGGAAAATAATTGTCATTCTCAGTAAAGAAAGAAAAGATGGTCTCATTTCCTAACTGGGGTTTAATCACAGTCCCATTCCAATCTTCTATATCAAGTTTCAACACTTCACTGTACCATTTTTTTATAACATCAAGATTCTTAGTTCTCCAAAATATTCCTCCGAAACCTTTTATCATCGTATCTAACTCCTGTCTGTCTTTAAATATATATTAAATATATCCAAACAAAACAGTAATAGTAAGCTGAATCATCAACTTATGAACAGTAAAAATCATAATTGCTAGTATTGTAGCATTTACTACATTAACACTTTCAACATCATCATTGGCAAAACTTGAAATCTGGGGGGAAGGTATTGAAATGCTCACTTTTCAACCCATAGTTCATCTGAGAAATTCAGAACTTAAAGTGTTATAAATAATCCTTTCAATAGTAGGGAGAAATGAAAGAAGGAACGATAAAAGACCATACATGAAGTGAAGCGCCACGTGTGGTCTTTTATGTATCGTCAAATATTACATAGTCTCGCTAATTTTACTTTCACTATGAGTGTTAGTAGATATTCTTTTCTTAACTTTAAAGTGATAGTAGGTATAGCAAAAGATGATAAATGGTACAGTGCAATAGATTCCAAGTCGTTGTTCTGGGATAAAAATAAGACTGATTAATATAATGCCATACAATCCAAAACCAAGAATTGGTACGAGTGGATAAAGTGGTGTTTTAAATTTTAAGTCTTCTAATTTTCCACCGTCTGCTAAATAATGTTTGCGGAAAAAGAATTGAGAAACACAAATTGACATCCAAACAATAATGGTAATGACTCCGGAAATTGAAATGAGCCATAAGTAAACCGTTTCAGCAGCTACTACGCTTGTCAAAAGAGAAAAAGCAGAAATAGCTATCGTCATGATTAAAGCGTTGAGAGGAATTCCACGTGATGATAATTTCTTTAAAAAGGTTGGAGCCATTTCGTTTTTTGATAAAGACCAAAGCATTCGAGTAGCAGCGTATAGTCCTGAGTTTGCAACAGAAAGAACAGCAGTAAGAATAACAAAGTTCATAATATCAGCTGCATATGGAATACCGATATTATCAAAAACAGCAACGAATGGGCTCTTTGTTAATCCAGCTTCTTCCCAAGGAATTAAAGCAACAAGAACAAAGATTGCTAAGACGAAGAAAAACATCGTGCGCCATATAATATTTCTAATAGAACGAGGTAAAGTTTTTGCTGGATCTTCACTTTCACCTGCTGCGATTCCAACAAGTTCTGTACCTTGGAAGGAATAGTTGACTGTAACCATTGTTAAAAGAATAGCGGCAAGTCCATTTGGGAATAAACCACCATGATTTACGAAATTTGATAATAGCGGAGCGGGTTCGTCGCCTTTTAAATCAATAAAACCGAACATAGCGGCGCCGCCAAGAATAATGAAAGCGATAATGGCAGATACTTTTATACTTGAAAACCAAAATTCTGTTTCTGCATAACTACGAGCAGATAATGCGTTAATAGTGAAGATTGTAACGCCAAATATTAAACACCAAACCCAAACAGGAATATCAGGAAACCAGCGCTGCATTGTAATGCCGGCAGTTGTAAATTCAAGACCGGTCGTATTCGCCCAGCTTAACCAATACAACCATCCGATTGTAAAGCCAGTTGCAGGATTGATGAACTTAGTGGCATATTCCTGGAAAGAACCTGAGACAGGCATGGCTACAGCGAGTTCACCAAGACATAGCATAACGAAATACATTAATAATCCACCGGCCATAAAGGCAAGTACGGATCCGCCAGGTCCAGCTTGACTTATTATAAAGCCAGATCCGTTAAATAACCCCGTTCCAATCACACCACCGAGTGCAATCATGAATAAGTGTCTACTTTTCATCGTTCGTTTTAATTCATTGTTTGTATTACTTACTTGGGCCATTGTTTTCCTCACTTTCGTAGTTGATAGAATAAAGTTTGATGTTTTTCCGTATTATGGAATGTATTCCGTGATGTGAAATCTTGTTATAATTTTCAGATAATTAAAAAGAAAAGTCAATATTTTTTTGTTTGCGTTTTCAATTCTTTGTTAGTGATATGTTTTTATTGTTAGAAAATTAAATAAATAAATTGATTTCATTTCGAATGTTTGCTAAATTGATAGTTAATTAAGCATACTAACATATTACGAGTAAAGTTGAGGCGAGTTATGGTACAGTCCATTGATCGAGCGATAAGTATTATTAAATTATTGAATTCTACAAATGAAAAAGAGTATTGGGCTATTTCTGATATAGCAGATGGAACACATCTCCCAGTTAGTACAGTACATAGATTACTTAACTCTCTAATGGAGCATGGGTTAGTTACACAAATACCAGAGACAAAACAGTACAAAATTGGACCAATGTGGATGGAAATAGGGTTACGTCAATTGGAGAAGGTAGACTACAGATCAGTTGCAAGAGAAGTGATGAAGCGGTTGGCCTTTGAAGTCGAAGAAAGTGTCTATTTAAATATTCCAAACGGAACACATTCTATTATCATTGAAAGAATGGATAGTCCTTTAAAAATTCGAGTTATCGATAATCTAGGGGAACAAATTCCACTTTCAATTGGTGCCGCAAATAAAACGATGCTTGCTAATATGAAAACGAATGAAATGGAACATATTGTAGAACATTTACTTTCTTCATTACCAGAACAAAAGCAAATTCTTCTTAATCAAATAAAGCAAATAAAAAATGAAGGATATGCTGTCAGTTATGGTGAAAAAACAGAAGGGACAGCTTCAGTAGCTGCACCTATTATCGGATTTAATCATAAAGTAGTAGGAGCATTAAGTGTTGGGTTAATTAGTCATCGTATTAATGATGATCGACTATCTTTTCTTATTAGCAAGGTAAAACAAGCGGCTCATGAAATATCAATAAAAATCGGCAGTACATCAGAACTATAATTTTGATAGCTGTCGTCATTTTTTTATTCATATACTGGAATTAGTTTTCATAATGTGGAAAAATAGGGGGATTTATATGTCAAAGTGGCAATCAAAAGAACAATTGATTCAATTATTAAGCGGTCTTGTTGAAATTCCTAGTATTACCGGTTCAGAAGCTGAAGTAATATTGCCAGACTTTGTTGTGGAACAGTTATCTGATTTACAGTACTTCAAAGAAAACCCGCATCATTTACAAAAAAATCCGACAGGGGACGGACGATATTTTGTTACAGCACTAGTAAAGAAAAGCGATAGTATAAAAAATACTGTAATTCTAGTAAGTCACTTTGATGTTGTAGATGTACAAGATTACGGAGTGTGGAAAGAAGATGCATTTAATCCTAAAAAGTTAACATCTATGTTTTATTCTCATAAAGATGAACTTCCAGACCATGTACGTGAAGATATAGAACATGGGGAATGGCTGTTTGGTAGAGGAACAATGGATATGAAATGCGGTCTAGCATTACAAATGGCAATGATTGAACAAGCATGTGAAGGAAGATTCGATGGGAATGTTCTTTTATTGGCTGTACCAGATGAAGAAGTGAATTCTGTAGGGATGAGGGCCGCTGTTCCAAGACTGTTAGATTTAGCTAGAGAGCATAACTTAGATTATAAAACGGTCTTAAACTCAGAGCCTATGTTTTCAAGACATCCTGGTGACCAAAATAAGTATATTTACACTGGCTCTATTGGTAAAGTGTTACCTGGTTTTCTTTGCTATGGAAAAGAGACACATGTAGGTGAACCTTTTGCAGGCTTAAATGGGAGTTATATGGCTTCATTAATAACAGCAGAATTAGAGTTAAACACAGACCTTTGTGATATTGTAGAAGGGGAAGCGAGTCCTCCGCCAACTAACTTACTTCAAAGGGACTTAAAGGAGGATTATTCTGTACAAATTCCGCATCGTGCAGTTACATTATTTAATTTGTTTTTATTAGAAAAATCAATGACAGATGTAGTTTCATTGTTACGTCAAAAAGTAACGAAAGTAGCAGAGAAAATAGAAGAGTCGTATGAAAAACATGCATATCGTTTTTCTAAATATAATCCATTTATACCACCTAATCTTAAAGTAAATGTATTAACTTATGAAGAGCTTATCACATATGCAATTGAGCAACATGGACAAGAAAAAATAAATCATATTCAATCTAATATTATAAAAAATAGAGAAGATAAAGATGATCGTGCGGTAACGATTGATTTAGTAGATAAATTAGCGATTTTATGTAAAGAAAAGGCACCGATGATTGTACTTTTCTTCGCTCCGCCGTACTATCCAGCTGTGAGTTCGCGCAACAATCCTTTAATAAAAGAGGTAGTTGTAGAAATGGAAAAGTATGCACACTACAATCATAAGATTACATTTGAAAACCAAAATTATTTTGGGGGGATTTCAGATTTAAGCTATGTAGGCTTGCAGTATCCACTGGATTCAATGAGTTCGCTTGTAGACAATATGCCATTATGGGATAAAGGTTATTCAATTCCGCTTCAGGAATTAGAAGAGTTTGATGTTCCAGTATTAAATATGGGGCCGGTAGGAAAAGATGCACATCAATGGACAGAACGTCTAGATGTAAACTACGCATTTGAAACACTATTAGATATGTTACCGAAATGCATTGAAAAATTATTAGTTTCTAATAAAATTACACAATCACAGTAGGGAATAGGTAAGGGATAAAACAGAACCTTTAAAGAAGATTCGAATTAAATTATTTTAATATAATTAAAAACGGAACGACCAAGCTCAATTTTATATGAGTTTGGCCGTTTATCATGTAGTGGATTTTTAATTAAAATTATGTGAATTCATAGCTAACGTAATCTCTTTTATAGTTTTATTTTTTAGTTTGACCAGATAGTTCAACAGACTTTTGCGTACAACGTTGCATAGCTGAAATAATCGCTGTTCGTAATCCTTTTTCCTCTAATGTTGCTACAGCTTCTATTGTCGTTCCACCAGGAGAACAAACCATATCTTTCAATTCACCTGGATGTATTCCTGTTTCTAGTACCATTTTTGCAGAGCCTAACACAGCTTGAGCAGCGAATTTATATGCTTGATTTCTTGGCATACCATCTAGTACAGCAGCATCTGCCATCGCTTCTATAATCATATATACATAAGCTGGTGAAGAACCACTTACGGATGTGACAACATCCATTAATTTTTCACTTACGATCTCTGTTTGACCAAAACTATTGAAAATGTTTAGTACATCTTCTAAATCTTTTTCTGTCACCATTTCATTAGGGCATAATGCAGACATTCCTTCTCCAACAAGAGCAGGAGTATTAGGCATTACTCTTACAACCTTTAATTTTTTATTAAAGGCATTTTCAGTACTTTCAATACTTTTCCCAGCAGCAATCGTAATGATGATAGCATCGTTTTTGATTACTTCTTTTATTTCATTAATTATTGATGCGTATAGGTCTGGTTTGATTGATAAAATTAAAATATCAGCATTTTTAGCTACTTTATTGTTGTCGGTAGTTGTAGTTAGCCCATATTTTTCACTAGCATTTTTTAAATTAGCAGTGTTTAAATCTGAACAAATAATATGATTTGAAGACACTATCTTTTTGTTTATCATTCCGCCAATCATAGCCATTCCCATATTTCCGCAACCGATGAATCCAATTTGTTTATCCATAATAACTCAATCTTGCTCCTTTTATAATCAATTATATCGGTTTGATATTATTATCTTAGAATAAGAATAACATCCCTGTGCAATATAAAGAAACATTCTAAGAGAATATATTCCTTTTTGCAACACTAAAAGATAAAAATTAATTATATTCGACATTATGTAAATATATACACTATAATTTAAGGTTTTATGTTTATGAATATGAGTTAAACTTATATCAATTTGTATTTTCATTCAGTAGGGCAATAATTTCATACAAGTAACTTGTGGCTCTATTTATTTTTAAAAATACCTCTTGACACCGAATCGAACTATATCGCATAATATAAAAAAATTAGATCGAAAATCGTTGAAGGGAATTAGTACATATGTCTTCTTACGAAAGAGAGTGGAATTCACCGGCTGAAAGATTCCTCGTATAGAATGTATCGAACCTATCCCTGAGTCTTAAATGAAAGTTTAGGCGTTCGCCTGCGTTATAGGCACCAAGTGGATATCTATGTATATCAATTAAGGTGGTACCGCGGAACAATGACCGTTTCGTCCTTTTTATTTTATTAAGGGCGAAGCGGTCATTTTTATTTTGCTCTTAAATACTTCAATGCAGCATTGATGAGAATAGATATAGTTGCAAAGTGAATGAAGTGTAAACTATAAAAACTTTGATTTTAGACTTGGGGGATAAAAAGGTGAAAAAACAACGAATTGTTGTAAAGATTGGAAGTAGTTCCTTGGCAGATAGTCACGGAGGCATCTCTACAGAACAGCTTTCAGATCACGTTGCCGCATTGGCTCGGTTGAAAGAGGAAGGGCACGAGGTTGTGTTAATTACATCTGGAGCCGTCGCTGCAGGTTTTTCAGCGCTAGGATATCCTAGTAGACCTGTAACGATTAAAGGGAAACAGGCTGCAGCAGCTGTCGGACAAAGTTTGTTAATGCAGGCGTACACGGAGGAATTCCGTAAATATGGCATCGTTACTGCGCAACTTTTGCTGACGAGAAGTGATTTTTCTAGAAAAGAACAATATAGTAATGCTTACGCTACGTTAGGAGAATTACTAAACCGTTCCGCTCTTCCAATTATTAATGAAAATGATTCCATCTCTTTAGAGGAGCTGACGTTCGGTGATAATGATATGCTGTCAGCTTTAGTAAGCGGGCTTGTTTCGGCGGATATGCTTATGATCTTTACGGATGTGAACGGGTTATATGACAAAAATCCTCAGAAAAATGCGGATGCAAAAAAATATTATTTTCTTCCTGAAGTTACGGAAGAAATTTCTTCTCTTGCAGGAGATGCTGGCTCAAAACTTGGGACTGGTGGTATGAAATCAAAAATCGATGCTGCAAAGACAGCACTCTCTCTTGGTGTGAGTGTATTTATCGGGACAGGACGTGGACAGGAAAAGTTTGTAGATGTTTTGAAGGGTAAGGGTGATGGAACGTATGTTGGTAATGCTCCTCAAAAAGAAATGAAGATGAACAAGCAATGGATTGCCTTGCATTCGCTTGTTAGCGGACAAATTGAAGTAGATGCTGGGGCGGCTACTGCCATCATTCAGCATGGTAAGAGTTTACTTCCAGCTGGTGTTACGAATGTATCAGGATTTTTCCAAGTGGGTGAAGTTGTAGAGGTTGTAACGCAACAAGGGCGCGTAATAGGAAAAGGACAATGCACATATAGTGCAGAGGAACTAAGAGATGTAAAAGGTATGCAAAGCCAAGATATTCAAGTAAGAGGCGAGAGACATAGTTATGAAGTCATTCATAGAGATCATTGGGTTTCACTTTAAAAAGGAGGAAATGAAAATGAATGAAGTGTTGGCAAAGGGGATAAAAGCAAAAGAGGTTGTTAGGGAACTTGTACTAAAATCTACAAATCAAAAAAACGAAGCACTTGCTGCAATTGCAAATCAATTAATAAGTGAAACAGCTTATATTTTAGAGGAAAACAAACGGGATATAGAAGAAGGTAAGGCAAAAGGGTTTTCTGATTCTCTCCTTGATCGCCTTATGCTGAATGAACAGCGTATTGTTGATATGACAGAAGGGATTAAGCAGCTAATTGAATTACGTGATCCTGTAGGAGAATGTGTAAGTGCATGGGAAAGGCCAAATGGACTATCTATTCAGGAAATGCGCGTACCACTTGGTGTTGTTGGGATGATTTATGAGGCAAGACCGAATGTAACAGTGGATGCTGCTACAATTTGTTTGAAAACAGGAAACGCAGTCATATTACGTGGTAGTTCTTCTGCTATTCATTCTAATAAAGCGATCGTTGCCGTTATTCACAGGGCGCTCAAACAAACAAGCTTACCTCAAGAAAGCGTCCAGCTTATAGAAGATACAACGCGAGATAGCGCAAAGCAGTTGTTTACAATGAAGGATTATCTAGACGTTCTTATTCCAAGAGGTGGCAAACAATTAATCGATACTGTTGTGAGAGAAGCGTCTGTTCCAGTACTTGAAACAGGTGCGGGAAATTGTCATATATTCATTGATGAAACAGCGGATAAACAAATGGCATTGGATATTATTATAAATGCAAAAACGCAGCGTCCATCTGTATGTAATGCGATTGAAACGATTGTTCTTCATGAGAAGTGGGCAGAGAAATATGGTAGCGAGTTGTTTTCTTCTTTGAAGGATAGAGGTGTGGAGCTACGTGGTGATCAAAAAGCATTTGCAATGGATTCTTCAATTGTACTTGCTTCAGAAGAAGACTGGGGGACAGAATTTTTATCTCTTACACTAGCAGTGAAAGTGGTTTCCACTGTTGAAGAAGCGATTCATCATATAAATACGTATGGATCTATGCATTCTGAAGCAATTATTACTGAAAACGAGGAAAACGTCAGCAAGTTTTTTACTTCTGTAGATGCCGCGGCACTTTATCATAATGCATCGACTCGTTTTACA
Source organism: Bacillus sp. D48C (assembly GCF_053345735.1). Taxonomy (NCBI): domain Bacteria; kingdom Bacillati; phylum Bacillota; class Bacilli; order Caryophanales; family Bacillaceae; genus Bacillus; species Bacillus sp. D48C. Next base: position 346,482 of record NZ_JBKFAQ010000002.1, on the reverse strand, counting down.
GATGGATCCGAATTTGGATTCGGAGCGGAAATTGGTATCAGTACGCAAAAATTACACGTAAGAGGACCAATGGGGCTTCCAGCATTAACTTCCACAAAATATGTAATTCGTGGAAATGGACAAATTCGGAGCTAAGAATAACAAAAGACATCCAATTTAATTGAGATGTCTTTTGTTATTATAATATCCATTTACCATACAAAAAGCCCTACAAGCATAGCGCTTAATAAAGAAACAGCCATCCCGCTAACAAGAAGCTTCCAAACATTTTTACCGATGACTGATGATTTTTCCCCGCCAAATAATGAATTGTAAGTTCCGTAAATCATACCTACTGTACTAAAGTTAGCAAAAGAAGCTAGAAATGTTGTTGCAACCGCAACCGTATGCGGTTGTAGCGACTTTAAGTTTGATTTTAAATCCATCATAGCAACAAATTCATTCGTCGTAATTTTTATTCCCATTAATTCAGCTACATACATAGCATCTTTGCCGGATAAACCGAGTAAAAATGCAAAAGGACTAAAGATAATGGAGAAGATTTTTTGAATTGTTAACCCCGTTACAAAAAAGCCTAAAATCCCATTTAAACATGCTGTTAAAGCTACATACCCAATTACCATGGCTAAAATAACGATAACCATATTCATTCCAACTAACATACTGTTTGAAATAGTAGAAAAGAAATCCTTTTTTTCATGTTTGGAAGGTGTGTAAACAACGTCTTCTTCTTTCGAAACTTCCACAGGATTTAATACATTGGCTAAAATTAATGCGTTAATACAGTTTAATGGGATTGCGCTGAAAATATATGTTGCTGGAACCATTGATAAATAAGCACCAAGAATGGATCCGCTAACGCTACTCATACTCATAATTCCAAAAGTCAACAAACGATTTTCTTTTAAAACAGATAATTGATCACGAACAACTGCAAGTGCTTCGGTGTTCCCTAAAAACATCATTTGAATGGAAAAGAAACTTTCTAACTTTGGCAAACGAGAAATCTTTGAAATAACTGCACCTACTTTATCAATAATCCAAGTTAAGATTCCGAAATAAGATAGAATATCGAAAAAAGTAATAACAAAAATGATAGGAAGTAATGCACTAAAGAAGAAATCAATGTGTGGACTGTCCATAGCGGAAGGAAATGCAAAGCGAATACCTTCGTTCGCGCATGCCAGTAGCCAACTGAAAAATGACGCAATTTTATTAATGATAATACTGCCGAGTTTCGTGCCTAACATAAACCACGTAATAAAAAGCTCCAATATGATGAGAATTACAATTGGTCTCCATTTTATATGTTTTTTATTAGGCGAACATAAGAAAACGATTAATATGACAACGAAAATCCCTAACATATTTAATATGAAATGCATGTCAACCACTCCTTGAGCTTTATTATTTGTATATAAAAAAGCTCTTATTCTTCTTAATTTAGAATGAATGTGGTTTAATTTATATTTTTGTAAATTCTAAAAATATAGAAGGGTAAATTCGATAAAAATAGAATTTAATACATAGCAAACAAGGAGGAGATAAAAATGGAGGTCTATCACATAAAGAGTAAAAAGAGGGAAACATACAACGTTCAGGTGAAATATTCGATACTTTTCGAATGTGCACTTGGCATTGCAGCAATTACTCATAAAAGGTTAATTGATACTCTTGAAAAGACTGAAAGTGAATGGAAAGGAATTAGACAATCATTAACAAATGAGATGAGAGAACACTTGCAGTTTGTAGAAGAACATAATACGTGGAAAGCATTGCTTCAGTTATTGTATAAAGAGGATTTTCAAGATTTATCGCAGTTTAATTTTAAAATTGATTTACTTTCAGAAGAAGATTTGAAATTTATATGTTTACCGTTTTTAGGGGAGAAGTATGAAGAGAAAAGACGTTTAGCCGCAAGTAGAGATGTAACTGCAATACATGAACTAAAGGAATTAACGCAGGATCATCCGTTTTTTTCTACTTATATTAGCTTTATATGTGATGTAGATGTACAAGTGCTGAAATCTCATTTAATCACTGTAATGACAGGTTGGTATGAGAGCATAATTAAGAAAGAGGAAGAAGAAATACTTTCTATATTAAAACGAGATTATGAAGCAAAAAATGAAATGAATAAAAAGATGAAACCGGAAGAGTTTGTCGAGTGGGCGACTGGCGGAGTGAACTATATGCCAGAGCCAAGTGTTCATCACGTACTTCTTATTCCGCAAATGACGTACAGACCGTGGAATATTGAAGCAGATATTGAAGATACGAAAGTATTTCATTATCCAGTTGCGAATGAAAGCATTCATCCTGAAGATCCGTATGAACCGAATTATTTTTTAGTTCAAAAACATAAGGCTCTTGGGGATGAGGCGAGATTGCGAATTGTAAAAATGTTGTTTGAAAAAGAACGTACATTACAGGAAATAACGGAAAGATTGCAGCTTGGTAAATCGACAGTACACCATCATTTGAAATTGTTACGTGCAGCGAAGTTAGTTGATATACATGACGGAAAGTATGTATTAAGGAAGAAAGCAGTACAGTCGTTAGCAAAAGAATTAGAAGCGTTTTTGAATAGATAATATGCAACAAGAATGTACATAAAGGGAGGAATTTAAGAGAAAAGTTGGTGAGCTATAGTGAAGAGTGTATTGAAAAATCGTTCTTTCTTTTTTATGTGGATTGGTAGTGCAATCTCAGAATTAGGAGGGGCTTTCGGAACGTTATGTAATTCAATTCTAGTATATGAATTAACAGGATCGGAAATGGCTTTAAGTAGTATGTGGCTATTATATTTCATCCCATCACTCATATTGCAATTAATAAGTGGCCCATTTATTGATAAATGGAGCCGGAAGTGGATTATGATATTTTCACAATGGATACGAGCGTCCGTATTTTTATTACCTTTGGTGATGCTAGTTTCGGGTAGTATAGAAGTTTGGCACATTTATGTTGTTCAAATTGTAGTGGGACTTATTACACCTCTTTATACACCTGCGAGTCAGGCGATTACACCGAGCATTGTAAGTCAAGAACAACTTCAAGACGCAAATGCGTACATTGATGGAATGACTCGCCTTATGATGTTTCTTGCGCCAGTATTAGGTGGAGTAGTAATTCATTACATTGGAACAGAATTTACATTATCTTTTGTATGTATTTGTCTATTTGTTAGTGGTGCTTTCTTACTTTATATAAAAGAAAAGAGAACTACAACAGATATAAGAAAAACGTGGCTAGAACAATTTCTTCAAGGTTTTACATATTTTTTTACAAAACCAATCATCGTTTGGCTCGGTATATTTCTTACTTTCGTGCAGTTTGGAGTAGGGGTAACGATGGTTACAAATCTTCCTTATATAAAAGACGAGCTGTCAGCGGGATATGCAGAGTACGGCTATTTCATGGCAGGTTTTCCACTTGGCTACGTAATTGGCTCAGTATTAGTCGGAAAAGTAACATATAAAAGCCGGCGTATACTTATGCTTGGAGGATTGTTTATAGGGGGGCTCACATACATTTCATTAGGGTTCAATCATAGTATTATCATTGCAATAATAATTGAAGTAATAGCAGGGATTTGATTGCATTTTTTAATGTTCATAACACAACAATATGCCAACAAACTGTGCCTAATAATATGATAGGACAAATATTTTCAGTGCGTTTATTTTTCATACGATCCGCTATGCCGTTAGGTGTGTTAGTAGGGGGGATATTGAGTGAAATGTGGGGAGTAAGAGCGCTATATGTAATCATCGGTGCAATTATATGTGTCACCTCTTTAATAGGAATGTTACTTCCGTATTTCAAATTTTTAGATGAGGCGATAGAAAAGAAATCAGCATAATTCAAAAAATTAAAACTTTACAATTGAAAATAATTATCATAATCAATTATAATAGAAGTATACTAGTATTCGTATTACAAAGAGGGAGTGGGATATATGTTTATCGAAACGAAAACATTTACAGTAAAAGAAGGTACATCAAATATAGTTGTAGAACGTTTCACTGGAGAAGGTATTATTGAAAAATTTGAAGGCTTCATCGATTTAAGTGTTCTCGTGAAAAAAGTAAGACGCGGCGACGAAGAAGTTGTCGTAATGATTCGCTGGGAATCTGAAGAAGCATGGAAAAACTGGGAAACAAGTGAAGAACACTTAGCTGGACATAGAGCGGGCCGTGGTAAACCAAAACCAGATCATATCATTAATGTGGATCACGCAGTTTATTATGTGAAATCATCAAAAGCGGCTTATCAGCAGTCGTAATATACAAGCAGAGGATACATGTTGTAGAAGCAATCATGTATCCTCTTTTTTATTACTGGGGGGATGGGAATGATAGAAAAACTTGCATTCATTACATATGAACAACATAAAAAATTAGTGCAAACAATAGTAGCGGAAGTCTTATCTATGGAAAAGGTAAATGGATTCATGCTAATTGGATCTGTTGCAAGAGGCGATGCATATCCTGAATCTGATTTAGACTTCTATATTCTTTTAGAAGACGGACAAAAGAAGAAATTTCATTCTGAAATGAGAGAAGATATTTTAGTTGAATATAAGGGTGCAGATTTTAATCAAATTCAAGTAAACTTTAAAAACAATCCGATGGAACTATACTCATTTCTAGAAGGGAAAATTTTGTTTGATAAAAGCGGTGAGTTAAAAAAGTTAAAGGAAATAGCTACATATGAATTTGAAAACTATCGTGTTTCAAGTGACAAAATGAAGGGCATTTCTCATTGGTTGCATAGTTCGCTTATTAAAATTCAATCTGCTTTAAAAGCAAATGATGAGTTAAAAGCTTCATACTTAGTTCATACGTCAACTTGGACATTGTTAGAAGGGATATGGGCTATTAATAATAAGCCAGTACCGCCAGCGGGATCTGCTTTAAGGTATATTCAAACGTTGCCGAATAAGCCAATTCATTTAGATGAGTTACTTAATAAGCTATTTTTAGGTGATACAACAGAGCGCATCCCTTCAGCAATTTTCCTGGTTGAGTGGGTTCTACACAATCTGGAAAATAAATAATGAGACTATTTTATATAGGTACATTAATATTTCACGTCGAACGGTTTATATAATTGCAGTCATAAAAAACGTTCTAGGCTATGGAGAAAAGTATTAGACTTATAAAGCATAGTCTTAGACGGAACGCTTGAATATCTTACCTTGCATATTTAAGTGTTATGAAAATGAGTCTACATACCCTCTGCTTAAAAGGAGATGAGTGAATGAAGTTAAATCATTTGAATTTATGTGTTGATGATTTATCAGAAGCGAGACATTTCTTTGAAACATTTTTTGATTTTCAATTTTTGGAGCAAAAGGGAAAGGCACTAGTAGTGATGAGTGATGAAAGTGGATTTATACTTGTGCTGAGCGATCCAAAAGCATTTAAGGGAAATAAGGAAGTTATGTATCCTGAAGCTTTTCATATTGGTTTTTTAGTGGATACTTCAAATGAAGTTGATCAAGCGTATAATCGTTTAGTAGCAGGCGGCATTGAAATAGATAAGGAACCTTATTCGATGCGAGGTAGTAGTTATGGTTTTTATTTTACAGTATTTAATGGCTTATTAATTGAAGTGTCTTGTCTTGATTATAGAGAAGGTAAGAAAATTTCAAAGCTTAATAGTAATCACCAAGAGTAATCATTTGAAGGTGTATATTTAGCCCCTTATCCAGTTTGGAAAGGGGCTTGTTTATTTTATTACCTTATTTATCTTACTATTTGTGGATTGATTATAGTCTCACCTTATTTGTCTATCTGAATTTCAAATTCAAGCACAGCTTGATCTTTCCTAAACGGGATACTGAGTTCTTTAAATCGTAAGCTTATTCCAGACAAATTATCAGGAAGGACAGGAGATATAACGAATTGATGATTCATATGTCCATCGGTGCCACCACCACCTTCTGACCAGCAATCGTATGTATCATCTATTGATAATTGGAAGAAACTATGAGGCTTATTTTCAATAAAATCTTCATCCGTGGAATCCCAATCGCTATATAAATAAACTACACTAGCATTTGCATATTGCCGAATAAAAGTTACAGTATACATGACGCCATTATGTTCATAAGTTTTAAAAACAGGTACATGTTTTTTGAAGCCAGTTGGTTCAACGCGAGGTTTAAATTCTTCTTCATCCATCATGGAAGAGAATAATGAGTTTAGATAGTCTGGATAAAATTCGTATTGCTTAGCCCATTTATAAATCGCTTCATCATGTGGAAAACCTGGGTCATCACCTGAAAGTTCTTTTCGTTCTTTTAATAGGGCGCAAATTTTTTCATCAATAGAGTATAAGCGTTCATCGTAATGATCGGTAGGACGTTCGAAAGTCATTCTTCGCATAATCATTCCTCCTTTACTTTATTTTAACAAAAAAGACAGACTAATAAATAGTCTGTCTTTTTACATTAATTCTTCACATCATCATAAAGTTCAAGTGCCTCTTTCACATTCAATCCATTTTTCACAATGCCATGTATTGCTTGAATCATCGCAGCTGGGTGCTCAGATTGCCATATGTTTCGGCCCATGTCTACTCCGATCGCGCCTTCTTGCAGTGCATTGTACGTAATGTTTAATGCGTCTTCAATTGAATCTAGTTTTGGGCCACCCGCGATGACAACTGGGGCAGGGCATGTGCTCGTTATTTTTTCGAATCCTTCGCAGTAATACGTTTTAATAATATCAGCACCCATTTCAACACATACGCGGGAAGCAAGTGCTAGAAAGCGAGCTTCACGTTTTTGTAATTCCTTTGCGACTGCGGTAATACCGAGTACTGGTAGGCCGTAATCGTGAGCTTCAGAAACTACATTTGCGAGATTCGAAACAGTTTGTGTTTCATAGTCTGATCCGACAAAAACAGAAACGCCAACGCCAATTGCGTTTTGCTTCACTGCTTCTTTTACAGGTGTAACAATTGTTTCATTCGCTAAATCTTTACCAACGACAGTAGCGCCGCCAGATACACGCATAACCATCGGTGTACTGCAGTTTTCAGGAATACAGGAGCTAAGTACACCGCGCGTTAAAAAGAGGGAGTCTGTATAAGGAAGTAAGTTTTTTACTGTTTCAAGTGGTTGTTCTAGTCCGTGAATTGGTCCTAAGAAATATCCGTGATCTATTGCTAACATAACCGCTCTACCATCAGGTAAAATTGTATTTAATCGATTTTTAAATCCCCAAGTCATTCGAAATCACTCCTTCGTTAATGTTGGATTTTCCGTTTGTACCGTATCTTTATTTGGTAAATGTGGTGACTTTATAAAAACAGCTTTAAAAGGTTTATCAGAATGGTTAATCAGATAGTGAGATTCATGAGGGCGAACTTGCAGGACATCACCTTGTTTAATCGGAACTCTTTCGTTATTTACATAGAAGTCTATTTCACCTTCTAACGCATAAAAAACTTCTTCACACGTTGTATGATAGTGATTTTGAAACTCTTGCCCAGGCTGAATGACAACAAGACCAAGATCAATATTCGGGCCTTGTATTAAATATTTCGGCCCGTTATCACCGAAGCGATAGGAGAAATCATTTTCATTCGCTTTTAACATACAGTTCACTCCTTTATGTAAATGAGTTACAGTGCACCTGGCGCAATCCACATATGTGTTGTAAGTCCTTTATCAGCTAAAGTGAGCTGACTGTTATACACGGTTTTCCATGTTTCATAGAATTCCTTGTATAGCTCGTGATTTTCCGTGATTGGTTCAAATGTATTTTCCCACTGTAAAAATTGTTCGGCAGCCTCTTCCATAGATGTATATATTCCAGCGCCAACTCCAGCAGCAATCGCAGTTCCTAAAGCAGCTGCTTCTTTCACAACTGGTACTTTTACAGGAATGCCGAGTACGTCTGATAGAATTTGTGGCCATAGTTTCCCTTTAGCGGCACCGCCAGCAAAAACAACTTCAGAAGGGAATGTATCAGTAAGATTTTCAATTAGTTTTAAGTTTCCAAGTGTAACGAAGGCCGCATTTTCTTCAATAGCACGGAACAGTTCCTTTTTTCCGCATTTGTCAGCGTCTAAACTTAAATTTAAGAATGAAGGTGCGGCATGACGCCAAGAAATGTAGTTCATAACGTTTGAAAAAGTAGGGATAATACCATATGAACCGACAGGTACGTCTTTCGCTTGTTCTTCTAATAATTCATAAGCGTCTACACCGAGTTTTTCAGCGAGCTTTTTTTCTTCTTGGCAAAAAGCGTCTCGAAACCAGCGCATAACAAGACCAGGGAAAAAAGCGATTGTTTCATATTGCCATAGATTCGAAATGACATGGCAATTTACACGAATCGCAGCATATGGATCTGTAATTGGTTCTGTAATATTTACTTCTTGTTGCCAAAAGCTGCCTCCGCATATTAATGTTTGATTTGGTTTCACGACTCCAGTTCCGAGTGATGCCATTTGAGCATCTCCGCCGCCAGCGACGACAGGAATTCCTGCCAGTAATCCAGTTAATGCTGCACACTCTTTTGTAACGTTTCCGATTACTGTACCAGCCTCATTTACTTTTGGTGAAAATGGCAAAGTTATACCACACTCTTTAGCGACATCGTTATCCCAATTTCTATTTTGTAAATCAAAGATTCCAGACGTACAACCGTTGGAAGGGTCGATTTGCAGCACATCGCTTAATTTATACAAAATCCAATCGTTTAACATCGTAAAGGAGTGGATATTACAATAGATTTCTGGTTCATGTTTTTTAATCCAAAGTAGACGTGGTAAAGCACCTAATGAAAAAGTTTGCCCAGATTTTCTGTATAAATCTTCTTCAAGATGTGAGCGGATTTCTTTTAGCTCACTAACTTCAGCGGATGCACGGCCATCAACATTTGCACATGCCCATATTTCTTGCCCATTTTTATCATATAAAACAAAACCTTCTCGCATACTTGTAGCGCTAATAGCTTGAATAGAAGAAGGAAGTATATTACTTTTTTGTAGAACTTCTTTCGTACACTGTTGTACGAGTTGCCAGTTTGCTTTTACATCAAAATTCATAGAACCGGGGTAACGAGGATCAGTTTTATGAACCCATTCTTTTTGGCTTACTGCAATTTGATTGCCTTGTAAATCAAAAAGAACAGCTCGAATGCTTCCTGTACCAGCATCGAAAGCTAATAAAGTAGACATTAAGAATCACCTTCCTTTCTTAATAAGGAGAGCGCAGTTTCTTCATCAGTAATTAATGTATGAATAAATTTCCCTTTTAAAGCCCCATAAATGGCATCTATCTTTTGAGTACCTCCAGCCACACCAATGACATGCTTCATACTGCGAAGAATCGTAAGTGGTGTGCCAATTAGACGATTATGATGCGAGAGCTCTAATAAATCACCATTCGTATTATAAAACTGTCCTAAAATATCGCCCGCCCCGTTTTGACTTCGAATATATGTCATTTCACGTAGCGTTAATTTTTCTTCTTTTACAATCGTAGCGTCTTGAGATAACCCGCCAATACCGACAACTGCCGTATGTGCAAGTGAAGCGACATGAAGCATATCTTTCACGCTTGGTTCTGATAAAATACTTTGTGCCATTTCAGTAGAAGATGCTAGAAAAGGAGTAGGAATAATATGAAGATCACCTTGCATGTAGTGTAAATAGTTTTGTTTTCTTGGGAGATAGTGGTTTACTCCGCCTGTTAGCGTTACGAATGAAAGATTAATAGAACTTTCAAAATGAATGTTTTCTAGCATTTTACTTATTGTTTCACCCCAGCCGATGCCGAGTAAATCACCTTGTTGGAGATGAGTCTCTAAATATTGTGCAGCGGCTTTTCCGAGAGAAGCGTGATAATTGTCTATTGGAGTAGGGATAATGAAAGCATCTTTTAAGTGGAATTTTTTCATTAGGTCACGCTCAATACTTAAACAGTGTAAACCAGTTCCTTTTACGTGAAATGTAACGATACCTTCACTGCGTGCCTTATCTAATAACCGGACAACTTTATTTCTTGAAATGTGAAGAAGTGAAGCAATTTCCTGTTGTGTTAATTGGTCTTTATAATAGTACCAAGCTACTTTAGTTAATAAATTCTCTTCAAAGTTCAGCTGTGTCATACTCTTCATCCCTTTCAACAATTGACCACTCCTTAAACATATGTGCCACATATTTTGTTTATTCCAGTTGAAACGATTAATTGTACGTAGAAAAAAGTGTTCTAGATATAAAAAAAGGAATATACAATGCTACAAAACAAGTAGAACAAATAATCATTTTCTCAAAAAATGTTCTGGATAAAGGCAGGTGACATCATGTGGAGAACGTACCTTTATTACAAATAAAGAAAATGAGTAAGGCGTTTTTAAATCAACTTGTATTAAAAGAAGTGAACTTACAAGTAGAGCGTGGAGATATATACGCTTTAGTGGGAGGGAATGGCGCCGGGAAATCAACATTAATGAAAATATTAACGGGGTTATATTCGTATGATGATGGAGAGATGTATGTAAAAGGAATGAAGCAACAGTTTTCAAATCCGTCAGAAGCACATAGAAAAGGTATTTATTTAATACCGCAAGAACCACTCATTTTTCCGCATATGACTATTGAAGAAAATATATGTATCGGGTTAAAAGAAAAGAAAAAGAAACTAAGAGTACAGATTCAGCAATTGATTAACAGTCTAGGGTGGGATATTGACCTTTATGAGTTAGGAGCATCATTATCCATTGCGCAGCAACAGTTAGTAGAAATCGTTAGAGGATTAATAAGAGAAGCTGAGATTCTTATTCTAGATGAGCCAACATCGACATTAACAACACACGAAATTAAGAGTCTTTTTGTGTTGATGAAAAGTTTACAAGAAAAAGGAATTGGGATGATTTATATTACGCATCGTTTTCCAGAAATCTTTGAAATTGCCAACAAAGTAGCAATACTACGTGATGGAATGATTGTAAGCCAAGGTGATGTATGTGACTATACATATGACATGCTAATGGAGGGACTATTGCCAAAAGGATATAAACAGAAAGAGAAAATAGAAGTAGTTCAAGAGACAGCAAGGACGAAAAAAATATTAGAAGTGGTTGATATAAATGGTCACGCATTCAAAAATATATCATTCACTGTACATGCGGGAGAGGTTGTAGGTGTTGCTGGCATTATAGGATCTGGCAGAACGGAATTAGCAGAAGCGATATTTGGATTGAAAACTATAAAATCAGGGTCTATCTTATTAGATGGAAAATCAATTGATACGTGTTCTTTGCATAAAAGGCTAGACGAAGGACTAGTTTATGTGCCAGAGGATAGGGCGAGGAATGGAATTTTCTCAATGGCTTCTGTTAAAGAAAATATTGCAGCAGCAAGTTTACAGCAAAATAAGCGCTTTTTTATAAATCAAGAAAAAGAAAGCGCTTTAGTTAATTTTTTTATAGAACAATTCCGAATTGTTGTACAGAATATGAATGAAGAACTCGCATCTTTATCGGGAGGAAATCAGCAAAAAGTCGTACTTGCGAAGTATCTCGCATGTAATCCGAAAATTATTATTCTTGATGAACCGACTCGCGGAATTGATGCGAAAGCAAGGCTTGAAGTGTATGAGACGATAGAAAAAATGAAAAGGGAAGGACTTGCAATTTTATTAATCTCTTCAGATGTTGAAGAAATTGTTCAATTAGTAAACCGTGTATATGTAATGAGAAATGGACGATTTGTTTCTCATATGGAAAAAGAACAACTGAGTGTGAATGAAGTTACACGCCTTGCAAACGGAGGTGTAGCGAAATGAAACGTATGTTAAAAATGCATGAAACGTCTATCATACTGTTACTACTAATTTATATAGCCATGGTCGGGATAATAAATCCTAGTTTTGTTCAGTTTAACTCGTTATCGTTAATGATGAAATCAAGCGTTATTTTAGTCGTTCTAGCAATTGGCCAATCGTTCGTTTTATTTACGAAAAATATAGACGTATCAGTTGGCTCAATTATGGGATTAAGCGCGGCAGTTTGCGGGATGTTATTAACGAACGGATATAGTGCAGTCTTGTCGATACTTGCTGCTATAATGCTTGGTGCTATTATCGGTTTCATAAACGGGATTGGAGTTGCAAAGTTTCGGGTACCAGCCATTATTATGACATTAGGGATGTTAGGAATTGTTAGAGGTGCAATGTTAATCTTCACAGGCGGGAAGTGGATTGAAGATATTCCAAACGATTTTAAGCAGCTGTCATCTATCATCATTCTTGGTTTACCTATAACTGTATGGTTCGTTTTTATTATTTTACTACTACTATACTTCTTTTTAAGAAAAGTGCCATTGGGAAGATACTTTTATGCGATAGGTGATAATGAAGATGGCGCGAGGCTTATTGGTATACCTGTTAATAAAGTGAAGATATATGCGTTTATGATTTCAGGCATAAGCGCTGCGCTCGCTGGTTGCATATTTGTTATGAATATCGGGTTCGTCCCAAATCAAACAGGTACAGGATTAGAATTACAAGTAATCGCAGCCGCTGTACTAGGAGGAATTCATTTAAAAGGAGGAACAGGATCTTTATTTGGAGCTGCATTAGGAGCGTTATTTTTAGAAACAATAAGTAGCTCACTCGTCTTTTTAAAAATACCAGCATTTTGGAATAATGCTATTTCAGGTTTTTTATTATTACTTATCATCATATTAGATAGTGTTATGAAAAAGTGGAAGGCAGAAAGGAGGATGAATCTATGAAGTATGTATATAGATGGGAAGGGGTTCTAATTGTATTACTTCTTATAGAATTCATCCTTTTTAGTTTTATAAATAGTGATTTCTTAAATATTAGTAATCTCCTTTTTAGTACAAATGATTTCCTATTTATCGCAATTGCGGCGATACCAATGACTTTCGTTATTGTAACAGGAGGAATTGATGTATCGGTCGGATCAATAATGGGGCTCACTTCGATCTTGATTGGTGTACTTTGGATGAACGGAATACCTATTTTGTTTGCTGTCATAATCGCCCTAATAATTAGTTGTTTAGCAGGCGCTTTAAACGGACTCATTATAAAAATGACAGATGTAGAACCACTCGTCGTTACACTCGGAACGATGTTTTTATATGGAGGAATTGCACTCGTCATTTCAGGAGGAGCAGGTGCTTCTGGGTATGAAGGAATAAGCGGTTTACCTGACACATTTGTACAACTGGCAAACGGTAGTTTTATAGGAATACCGAATTTATTATGGCTACTGATCGTATTAACAGTTTTATATACTGTATTATTTCACCGAACTATATACGGGCGCCATGTAAAATTAACAGGTGCGAACGAAAATACAGCAAAATACACCGGGATTAAAACGAAAAAAGTAGTCATTATCGCTTACATACTTTCTGGGTTAGGAGGTGGATTAGGAGGTGCTTTCTTAACCGCATATTTTGGTTCCGCACGTGCTGATATGGGAAATGAAACAATTTTACCAATCATTACAGCAGTCGTATTAGGCGGGACACTTATTACAGGCGGAAAAGGAAGTATTTTCGGTACTGTACTAGCGAGTATTTTTATTGGGCTCATGCAGTATGGTTTGCAAATGACGGGTTTAACAAATGAACAATCCAACGTAGTAATTGGTATGATTCTAATTCTTTCAGTTATTATGAGACATTTCAAATTACATCAATTCATACCGGAGAAAAGAAAGAATTTGCATAAGGGGGAAATGTCATGAAGAGAAAACTAGGGATTGTATTGATTGTATGTATTTGTTTAATAGGTTTAATCGCTTGTTCCAGTCAAACGGCAGATAAGAAAAAAGCGGATGATGTGAAATTTGCATTTATCCCGAAATTAACTGGAGTTGGCTTCTTTACATCGGGCGGTGAAGGAGCAAAGGAGATGGGAGATAAGCTAGGCGTACAAGTGAAATATGATGGGCCGTCTGAAGCGAGTGTATCAGGGCAAGTAAAGTATATAAATAATTTTATTAACCAAAATTATGATGCACTTATGGTTTCCTCTACATCAGTTGATGGTTTATCGCAATCATTGCAACGTGCTAAGAAAAAAGGAATGACTGTCTTAACGTGGGATTCTGATGTGAATCCGAAAGACCGTTCTTTTTATATAAGTCAAGGGACACCAGACCAACTTGCTAACTTATTAATTGAAATGACTTCCAAGCAAATTGGAGATAAAGGGAAAGTAGCGTTCTTTTATTCTAGTCCAACAGTAACGGATCAAAACCAATGGGTAACGAAAGCGAAAGAAATTATTAAAAAGAAATATCCGAACTGGGAAATTGTAACGACGCAGTATGGTGAAAATAATGCGCAAAAGTCTTTGTCAGTAGGAGAGAATATTTTAAAAACGTATCCTGATATTAATGCAGTCATTTGTCCAGATGCAACGGCACTTCCGGCAATGGCACAAGCAGCTGAAAATTTAAAAATGGATAAAAAGGTTGTCGTAACTGGCTTCTCTACACCAAACGTTATGCGTGATTACGTAAAACGAGGAACAGTACAACAATTTGGATTATGGGATGTAAAACAACAAGGTGCACTCGCAACGTATGTAGCAAATGAAATAGTAGTAAAAGGGAAGAAGTTAAAAGTAGGGGATAGTTTTGAAGTAAAAGGAATCGGAAAAGTGAAAGTAGAGCCAAACTCCATCCAAGGTTATGATTATGAGGCAGAAGGAAATGGAATTATTGTATTGCCAGAGCGGGTTGTATTTACGAAAGAGAATATTGATAAATATAATTTCTAGTAACGAAAAAACGTCCGAATATATCGGACGTTTTTTATTTCTTCATTAGTTATGAACTGTTTCTTTTTCATTTAATCCAAGCGTACGACCTGTAGAAGTGTGTAGGTCTTGGAACAACCTTGGATTTTCAGTTAGTGAAATGCCATATGAAGGAATCATTTCTTTTATTTTTTCTTCCCATTCTACCATGCGGCTTGGGAAACATTTTTCTAATACTTCAAGCATGACGTGAACAGCAGTAGAAGCACCTGGTGATGCGCCTAGTAATGCGGCGATTGAGCCGTCAGCTGCACTTACTACTTCTGTACCAAATTGAAGTGTTCCTTTACCGCCAGCATCAGTATCTTTAATTACTTGTACACGTTGTCCAGCAACTACAATATCCCAATCTTCACTTTTCGCGTTCGGAATGAATTCGCGTAATTCTTCCATGCGTTTTTCGTGCGATAACATAACTTGCTGAATTAAGTATTTTGTAAGTCCCATTTCTTTTACACCAGCAGCTAACATCGTTAAGACGTTATTCGGTTTTACAGAACCGATTAAGTCAAGATTTGAGCCAGTTTTTAAGAATTTAGGTGAGAACCCTGCGAATGGTCCGAATAATAAAGCTTTTTTATTATCTATATATCTCGTATCAAGGTGAGGTACAGACATTGGCGGAGCGCCAACTTTAGCTTTACCGTATACTTTCGCATGATGTTGCTCTACAACTTTTTGGTTTTTACATACCATAAATAGTCCACTTACTGGGAATCCACCGATATGCTTTGATTCAGGGATACCAGTCTTTTGAAGTAGAGGTAGACTACCGCCACCACCGCCAATAAAGACGAATTTAGCAGTATGATGCTCAATTTTACCACTATTCATATCGTGTACTTTCACTTCCCACAAACCATTTTTCGTGCGCTTAATATTTTCAACACTATGCTTGTAGTTTAGCTCGACATTTTTCGTTTTTAAGTAATCAAACAACATACGTGTTAATGCACCGAAGTTAACATCTGTTCCAGAGTCAATCTTCGTTGCCGCCATCGGTTCATTAGATGTACGGCCTTCCATAATGAGTGGAAGCCATTTTTTTAATGTTTCAGGAGCGTCGGAAAATTCCATTCCTTGAAACAGTGGATTTTTTGAAAGCGCTTCAAAACGGTTTTTTAGAAACTCAACATTTTTTTCCCCTTGTACTAAACTCATATGAGGTAGTGGCATAATAAAATCTTGTGGATTACGAATTAATTTGCTTTTTACAAGATATGCCCAAAATTGTCTTGAAAGCTGGAATTGCTCATTCACTTTTACAGCCTTACCAATATCTATAGATCCGTCAGATTTTTCGGAAGTATAGTTCAGTTCGCATAGCGCAGAATGCCCTGTACCTGCATTATTCCATTCGTTAGAGCTTTCTTCCCCGGCACTTGCGAGTTTTTCAAAAACTTTAATTTCCCATTCAGGTGCTAATTCTTTTAGTAATGAGCCTAACGTTGCACTCATAATTCCTGCACCAATTAAGATAACGTCTGTTTTTTGCTGCATGTTGCTCATGATAATCTCTCCATCCCCTATATTGGCAAAAAAGTGTAGGTGTTTTCTATGTCTAAGCCGTAAAAGAGAAACACCGCCTAGGCCCCACCTAGGTGTATACCTTTTTTGTCTCAATTATATAACCATCTCATACTCTATTATAATAATTAATAGACTAAAATATCTAGTGTTATCTGATAATTTTAAACTATTTAACGTTTTATTCGCTAAAAATCTTATTTAACAAGCTCTTTTAAGGTGGTAAATAGAAAAAAATTACAGTTTGAAATTATCTCGAAAAAGCTTACGTATCCTTAAGTGACTAAATCGAGTACCTTTTTATGGGATTATTCTTTCTGTAATGGTAAGATTATTCTGAAAAAAGGAGGGGCTCTAATGTGTACAAAAGAACAAATTTCAAACTTATTTCGAAACTTTTCAATAAAGGAATGTAAAGGGTCAAGTGATTTATATGAATATTTATCAATGAAAATTGCTGAAGATGAGGAAGTACTTACACTATCGTCCTATGCTCAGGTAGGTCAACCAGTCCCAAACTTACTATTAGGTGCAGTACATTATTTATTGCTAGCAGGGAAAGAACATCATTTAAAACGTATTATAGTAGTTTAGTTGAAAATGCTGATACAAATTTAGATAAAGCTTTTAATCATTTTAAAGATTTCTGTAAAGAGTACCGAGAAGAAATCATTACTTTGTTACAAACGAAACTCGTTCAAACAAATGAAGTAAGACGGTGCGCATACTTATACCCAAGTTTCTGCTACATATTTAACAAAGTGAAGAAGCCGTTAGCGTTAATTGAAATTGGGACAAGTTCTGGGTTGCAACTGTTCTGGGACCAATATCGTTATTCGTACGGGACGGATGAAATGTACGGAAATATAAATTCAAATGTGCATGTAACTTCTGAAATAAGAGGGGAGAATGTACCGCATTTTCTAAAAGAAAGCCCATCTGTCGTAGAAAGAATCGGACTGGACTTACATGTGAATGATTTACATAATGAGGAAGATTATTTATGGTTACGTGCTTTAATTTGGCCAGCACATAAAGAAAGGCTTGAGATGTTTGATCAAGCTGCATCTTTAGTGAAAAATGAATCTGTCCAATTCATAGAAGGAGACGGTGTAGAGCTATTATCATCTATTATTGAACAAATAAGTGAAGAAGCTGTTATTTGTATTTTCCATACACACGTCGCAAATCAAATACCAGAACAAGTTAAACATAAATTAGAAAAACAAATACAAGAAATCGGCGCAAAACGTGATGTATTCCACCTGTATAACAATATGTGGGATCGTGACCTTCATATTGATTATTATATTAACGGAAACGAATATCGTGAAACGGTTGGAGAAACAGAAGGACACGGGAGATGGTTTAGCTGGAAGATTGGAAATGAGACGCTTATTTAGATTAATATTGGCGCTCTCACTTGTAAAAAGTGAGGGCATAGGTTCAAGCATTAACTAAATGACTAAGGAATAAATATTATTAGTACAATACAAAAAAAGCTTGGGAGAAATCCTAAGCTTTTTTTGTATTACACTTAAACCCCATAATGGATCATGTACTTCTGTTCTGTTGTAGCTTGTTCAATTTTTGAAGCTAACTCAATCAGCTCATCAGAATTTTTGAAGAACTTTGAAGATGTAACTGTTTCATAGAATATTGCTAATGATTCAGGCGGGATAATTGTAATACCGTAATAAGCTAAACCGTATTCCTGATTTTTGACTGTATGAAAGTAGGCTTTCATAATTGATAAATTTCGATTTAAGCTACTGATAATATCATCATCAACAGAAATACAATGATATTTCTCTGGTGTATAATCTTCGTAATTTTTTTGAGAAGTAAAATCGTCAATTATTCCAAAATCATGGACACATGCCATCATTATCATCCTTTCAATTTTAATAAAGTGAGTTCTATTAAAGTAAAATGGTCATTCGTTTAAGTGTAATAGAAATAGTTATGTAGTTCATAAAATATCTTCGGTTCTTCTTCGTGAAGACAGTTTATTTATCGATAAACTCATCGGGAGCCCAAGTGGCGATTTCATTCCCAGGTGCAGCGACTACAAGCCATTGCTCACATAGAACACCAGATTGCCAACATTCATAATAATCATGAAAACCATTTACAAAAATAATTTGTCCACTATCTAATGTAATAATTAAATGAGGGCTTTCTAAGCCAAGTTGTATATCGGTAACTTTTTGTCTTCTTATCTTAAATATTCTTTCATATTCTTCTTCCCCAGAATAAACTTCAAATTCATCTTCATTTAATGGGTATCTTTTTTGAGGTTTATTAAATAAACACCATTTTGATTCGATATTGATATATAATTGTCCGTCATAATCAACTGAGTCGTGAAAGTTTGTGAAATGAATCTTTATAGCGCCTGGAGAAATACCAAATTGTAATCCATCAACTTGTGATCCGATGAATAGATTTTTCAACACCTTTTCAGCGTAAATTTTATCCTCTTGATTCATTCTTGAAATCCTCCTTTTCTTAAAAATATACCTTATATTTTTATTGTAATAAATAAATTTTCATGTAAAATGAACCTTTTGTGAAAAACGAGCGAATATATTGTGAAAGATCATGAGAAGGGGTTGTAATGTTGGATGAAGTAAAATTGAAAGAATGGCTATAGAGTTTACTTTACTGTTAAAGTATTTCATATAAAAATCACGCATTCATTCTAAGTCATTTACCCAAATTACGATATGTTCAATTTTCATAGGTTTCATCCATCCTATCTGTAGCAATTAGGCTTCCACTGTATTAAGTTTGCATTTGCATTGCAACAATTTTGCTTTGGTGTTAAAGCTAGTTGTTAATTTTTGATTATGTACGTACATACAATATGTAATTAAGTAAATGATCAACATAGTAATTACAGAAAAGGGTGAATGAAGCATATGAATCAATTTGAGCAAATGATGTACGTTGGTGTCATCATGTCTATTGTACTATCCGTTATGATTTTAGGGTCCTTATATTATAATCCTCGACTTTCATTAACTGATTATCCGAAAGATATTCAAAAAGTAGTTTTTCCAAAATCGATTCATGAAAAAAAGCAAACCATTTACTTTAATATTGTATATAATGCTATTCTTTTCAGTTGTCCTTTCGTTTCTACATATATATTACATAAGCATGAAAAATTATTGTATATTGATGCTTATTTACACACTTTTGGTATTTTAATGATTTTTAATTTAGTAGATTTATTTATAATTGATTGGCTAATTTTTTGCTGGATTACTCCGAGGTTTGTTGTGATTCCTAGTACAGAAGGAATGAAGGGATATAAAGATTATAAGTTTCATTTAAGAGGTGCTATAGTCGCTACTAAAATTTTAGCAATCGTAAGTTTATTTTTGGCGGGAATTGCAACAACTATTTAGTGTGAAGAAGGGCATGAAGCTTTTATAAAAGATAAGGATATTTATAATATATAGAATTAGAAATAAGAATTTGATAGTATTGGAGTAAGGAGTTTTAATAACAGTATATTAAACAATATTAATATACTGTTGCAAATGTTTTGATATTATGTAAAATTATACAATTTTACAGAGGCATTTGATAAAATTCAAAAAATATAATGGAGGCTAATATGAAAAAAGTAATTGGCGCAGCAACAGCAACTATTTTTGGATTGGGGGCGTTTACCTCAACTGCTACCGCAGAAACAATCGTAACAGCAGATGTACTTAACGTACGTGAAAAACCGACTACAGAATCAAAAGTGGTCGAAAAAGTAAAGAATGGGCAAGAGTTAAAAGTCATCAATACCGAAGATGGTTGGTCAAAAATTGAATTGAACGGTAAAGAAGTGTTTGTAAGTTCGGAGTTTACAAAAGATGTGTATCATGTAACGGCGAATTTGTTAAATGTACGTACCGAAGCAAACACAGAATCAGAAATTCTTGGCAGACTGAAAAAAGATGATGTAATTGAATCAACGCATCAAGTAAAAGACGGATGGCTGCAATTTGAGTATAAAGGAAAAACAGCTTATGCAAACGTTTCTTTCCTATCAAGTACAGCACCAACTGAAAAGAAAACCGAAGAGAAAACGAAGCAAGTAGCGAAAGTACAAAAATCAGTTAAAGAAAAGAAAGAAGTAAAGACGCAGAAAGTAGCAAAAGCGAAAGAAACAACGAAAGCACAAGAAATAGTAAAGCCTAAAGAAGAAGTAAAAGTTAAAGAAGAACCGAAAGCGCAAGAAATAGTAAAGCCTAAAGAAGAAGTAAAAGTTAAAGAAGAACCGAAAGCGCAAGAAATAGTAAAGCCTAAAGAAGAGGCAAAAGTCAAAGAAGAAGTAAAAGTTAAAGAAGAACCGAAAGCGCAAGAAATGGTAAAGCCTAAAGAAGAGGCAAAAGTTAAAGAAGAGGCAAAAGTTAAAGAAGAAGTAAAAGCTAAAGAAGAAGAAAAAGTGCAAGAAATAGCAAAAGCTAAAGAAGAAAAAGCGCAAGAAATAGCAAAAGCTAAAGAAGAAGAAAAAGTGCAAGAAATAGCAAAAGCTAAAGAAGAAAAAGTGCAAGAAATAGCAAAAGCTAAAGAAGAAAAAGCGCAAGAAATAGCAAAAGCTAAAGAAGGAGAAAAAGCGCAAGAAATAGCAAAAGCTAAAGAAGAAGAAAAAGCGCAAGAAATAGCAAAAGCTAAAGAAGAAGAGAAAGCAAGAGAAATAGCAAGAGCTAAAGAAGAAGAGAAAGCAAAAGAAATAGCAAAAGCTAAAGAAGAAGAGAAAGCAAGAGAAATAGCAAAAGCTAAAGAAGAAGAGAAAGCAAGAGAAATAGCAAAAGCTAAAGAAGAAGAGAGAGCGAAAGAAGTATCAAAAAACAACATAGAGTCTGCTAAACGTGAATTAACGGTAGTAGCGACAGCGTATACTGCTGATCCAAGTGAAAATGGTACATATGGTGGACGCGTTTTAACTGCGATGGGGCATGATTTAACGGCAAATCCGAATATGAGAATTATCGCAGTTGACCCGAAAGTAATCCCATTAGGATCTAAAGTATGGGTGGAAGGTTATGGAGAAGCTATCACTGGTGATACTGGAAGCGCAATTAAAGGTAATCGTATTGATGTATTAATGGGTTCAAAAAGTAAAGCTATGAATTGGGGAAGACAAACTGTTAAAGTGAAAATTTTATAGTAACTATAATGATCCAAATAGAAGTCAGTTCTCTTTATTGAGGCTGGCTTTTATTTTTTTAGTGGAAGTATAATAGGATTCTTAAATGACTTATTAATAAAACTGTAATAAAACATAAAAATTGTATCATGTTTAGAAAAACTATTAAGAATGAGGTAAGGAAGTAGAACAGAAGGGTATTGAGAAGTAGAGAAGAATAGTATGTTGCTACAATTACACAAGATATCGAGGAACGTGAACTTATTTCAGTAGTTGATTTCCAGTTTGGGGAAATGAATATCTATTTTTATTTATGTCAAGATTGTTCTGTAATGAAGACCGAGATACAAGGTACATAATGTAAATAAGACTGATTGATTATGTCAGTCTTATTTGTATATCTTAATATCATTAAAAATCACATCAAATATTTCTTTTTGCGTAAAGTTATCTGTAAAAATAGTTTCTCTCGCAACCTCAATTGTATCGTGCGGATTGTACCATTTTTGTAGGGAATCTTCACCAAATTCATGTCGTTTGTCCCTTGTGTTATGTCGTCTAATAGTTTCCTCTAATGATAAATCAAAGTAATATGTAAATGCATTTTTATCAAAATAACGAATTAATTCTTTTAACATCTCACCATACCTAATACTGTTCAATATACCTTCTAAAATAACAAATTCACATTTTCCTTTTCCGTACTTTGTAATTTCAAATAGTAAATCATGTGATAAATTCCCCATTGTGTCGTGTACTCTAAGCATATCTCTACGCACAACATCCTGTGATACTAAAAGTGTACCTTGTCCGAAATGTTCTTGTAGTTGCTTTGCAATCGTTGTTTTACCACTTGCGGAGTTTCCTCTAAGAATGATTAAAGTGGATGTAAATATAGGATTAGACATAATGTATTCCCCCCAACAGTATTAATTATATAGAAAATTTTAACAAATAAAGTGAGGAAAGTGTATAATTAATATGACGGATATTTAAGGAGGGGGTTAGATGGGAGATATATTAAAAAATGCACGACCTATATGGAAACGGACTTGGTTTCGGTATCTAGGGGCATTTTTTATTGTTCAGTTACTGTTTATTTTGTGTGAAATAACTGCGTGGGCACCAAACTTTAGGCCAGGCGGAGAGTTTTTTAATAGAATATTAAATTCTCAATTTTTCACTGAATGGTTCACACTCTATACAACCCCGCAATTTAACGTATTTACAGCATTTTTTGCGATTACATTACTACCATATGCATTAGTAGGTGCAATGAAAGATATAACATCAAGAAAAAATATAAAGGAATAATAGAGGTATAATATGCTTTTTCAAAAAGAAGGTTTATTGATTAGATACGTAATGGAAGATGATGCATCTATCGTTTCTAAATGGTTAACGGACCCAGCAGTCCTGCGGTATTACGAAGGACGAGATAATCCGCAGTCTGTAGAAAAGGTGCTTGATCATTTTATACATAATCCAAACAGTAATGAAAAAAGATGTTTAATAGAATTTGATACCGTTCCGATTGGTTACATGCAAATGTACCCAGTTGATTCAGAGTGGAAAGCGTTATATGGCTATAAAGAATCACAAAATGTATGGGGAATGGACCAATTTATCGGTGAACCAGCCTATTGGGGAAAAGGAATTGGACAAAAACTCGTTCAGGCAGCAATTACATACATTATGGGTGAAATGGGAGCAGAAGCAATCGCAATGGATCCGAAAGTAAATAATGAACGAGCGATAAAGTGTTATGAAAAATGCGGATTTAAAAAAGTAAAGATTTTAAAGGAACATGAGCTGCATGAGGGGAAATTAGAAGATTGTTGGATGATGGAATACAAACAATTATAATGAATATGCAATGGCTTATATAAACGAAGGGAGCTGTGCGAAATGAAAAAAGCGTTAATCGTAATTGATGTGCAAGCGGGTATGTATACAGCTGGAATGCCAGTACATAATGGGGAAAAGTTTTTACAAACATTGCAAGAGCTTATTGGGGAATGTCGTTCAAATGATATCCCAATTATTTATGTCCAACATAACGGTCCTAAAGACCATCCGTTAGAAAAAGGTACGGATGGGTGGCGAATCCATGCGGCAATCGCTCCGCAAGAAGGAGATAATATTGTTGAAAAGACGACGCCAGATTCATTCCATAAGACAAACTTAAGCGAAGTGTTACAAGAGAAAGGAATTGAACACGTTATTCTTTCGGGAATGCAATCAGAGTATTGTGTAGATACGACAACGCGCAGAGCATGTAGTGAAGGATATAAAGTAACGTTAGTGAGTGATGCGCATAGTACATTTAATACAGAAGTGTTACGTGCTGAAGATATTGTGCAACATCATAACGCAGTATTGGGAGCGTTTGCGGATGTTGTTGCATTAAAAGACTTGAAAGTGGCTGCCTCTAAATAAGAGGTAGTTTTTTTATTAGAAAAAAGCGTCAAATATTGTCGGTAAGTCGATATTTTGAAATAATCGTTTATATAATTTTACGTACCATAATGAAAATATACAAAAAAGAAGCACCACATAATTAAAAAGGGTGCTCCTGCATTAAAATGTTACTTCTTCTTGTCTTTATCCAATATATTTTGTTCTTCAGCAAACTCCGTACCATATGCAAAGCGGCGATTAATACGAATGTTATCATTGTTGTGCCTTGTATGAGAGTTTGAGAAGCGATGAACGATTACTTCAGATAAAGTGAAGACGATGGCAGAAAGGATACTGCCCCATGCAATTTGCATATAGTTGTCTAATAAAATATTACCGAAAATCCATACGCTTAAATATGTTAATAAGAAATCCGACATAATGGCACCAGTATTGCCAATTCGATTTAAAATAATTTTATCAACGAACATGTAGGATACGATTGTAACAAAGAGACTGAATGAAATAATTTGAACAAACGTTGCAGGGAAAAATAAAGCAAGCCCAATGCTAAATGCGATAATGCACGATATAAACTTGATAAGCACTACTGTGAAATCATTCAAAATTCACACCTCCGATTTATACATAGTTTTTCAATAAATTCTGGAGTTCATACATTGTAACGGATTTATTTACGTAAAACTTTTTCATGTTCGGAATTTAGTCTAAATATTATAAAAACAACGGAAAAATGTTATAGTAAAATGAGAGTGTATGACATTTTTAGGTAAGGGGGAATCCAGGATGTGGATTACTTCAGAAGTAGAAATTCCAGATGAGTTAATCGATCACCTTGAGCAAGGAAAGTTAGTGTTATTTGTTGGAGCGGGAGTTTCTATGAAAGGGAAATCAAACTTACCGAATTTTGATGATTTAGTTGATGCAATTGCAAAAACGTTATATGTCGAAAAACGTGAAATAACAGAACCACATGATTATTATCTTGGTAAAATTGCAAAAACAAAAGATGTACATCAAGTTGCAAGAGATCTTGTTCATATAGAGAAATCAAAACCGAATCCATTGCATTTTGCAATTCCAAGGTTATTTCCTTTAGATACAGATATCCGCATTGTAACAACAAATTTTGATCAACATTTTACAACTGCAATTAAGGAAATAAATAGAGATATCAATGTTTATTATGCTCCAGCTTTACCGACTGGGAGAGCATTTAAAGGTCTTGCTTATATACATGGTAATGTAGAACAGGAGAAAGAGGCTTTAATTTTAACAGACGGTGATTTTGGAAGGGCTTACTTAACCGAAGGGTGGGCGAGAAGATTTTTAGTCGATCTATTCTCGAATTACACCGTTTTATTCGTTGGATATAGTCATAATGACCCAGTAATGAAATATTTAGCAACTGGTTTACCACCAAGTACAAGACGATTTGCTTTTGTCGCACAAGGGGAAAATACGTACCACTGGGAACATTTAGGGATAAGACCAATTGTGTATCCGAATAAAGTGAATAATCATCAATCCCTCGTAAAAGCGGTAAAACGCTGGGCGGAATTAATGGGCGATAATTATATTACGAAAAGAATGCGTATTCGGGATATTGTAACGGTTCCCCCGTCAGTAGAACAGGAACAATTATCATACATAAAGCAATCAATTAAAAAAATTGAAACAGTTCGTTACTTTGTGGAATTTGCTCATGATTATGAATGGGTCGAATGGTTAGAAGCAGAAGGTAAATTACAAAATTTGTTTATGCTTACGCCAAACTATAATGAAGTAGATGAATTACTTGCAGAATGGTTAGTGGAACAATTTCTTTTTAGTCATCAGAAAGAATTATTTCAATTAATTTATAAAAACTATTCTAAAATATCACCGTTATTATGGAGAACGATTTGTAACTACTTAAACGAAACGAAGAGTAAGATGGATCCGTTGTTGTTTGCAAGATGGACACTCTTTTTATTAGAAACAGCTGAAAAAGATAGTAGCTCTATAGAAAAGATTTCTAAGTTACTGCAAAAATGTTCTTTTCCTGAGCATAAGGAAATTGCCTTATTGTTACTAACTTTTATTTTAGATGGAAAACTGAAGTTGAAACGTGTAAGAAAATGGGGAAATGATACGCAAGAATCAATAGAACTCGAGGAATCGAGTCGCTTACCAGTATCTACATTTTCTCATGTGGAGCAAATTTGGAACGAAAAGATGAGGCCATATATCACCCATTATGCTGTTCCAATTATGATGATCGGATTAGAAAAATTGAGAATGTTGTCGTTAAGACAAACGGCACTGAAAAAAAGAAATAAGGAAGATGTAGAAAAAGATTTTCATCAAAATGATCTTGCATTTTTAATACAAATTGTAAAAGAGTGTCTAACTTATTTATGTGAAAACAATGAGAAAAAAGCGGATTATTATATTACAGAAATGATAGAAGCAAATAGTGTACTTCAAAAGCGAATTGCAATTGACGCGATGAATAAAAATATTTTTGTTCGTGTAGATGACAAAATGAAATGGTTGTTACATGAAGGACTTCTTTTAGATTTCACTTATAAACACGAAGTTTTTCAACTTTTAAAAAGGCATTATGCACATTGTTTAGAAGAAACAAAAGAAGAAGTCACTCGAACTGTAATAAAGCATCTTACAGAAGAGAGGGTATTTGATGCATGTCTCGTATTAGACTTATTATTCAAGTGTGATTCAAATAGTCCATCTACGGCAAATGGGTATGAGTTAATGAAGCAAAAGCATCCTCATTTTCATTCTGAACGATACAGTGTACAAAAGAAAGAGGATACAGCGCAAAGCATTACTTGTAATGTAACAGCTGACGGATTATTGCAGCTGAAAGATGTTGAAATTATGAAGCAAGTTCGGCAATTTTCGCAAGATGGTGTTTTTGAACAACGCCATTTTTTAGAGATGTTATCAAAAGCATGTAAATTGAATACAGAGTGGAGTATTTCATTCGCATATCAATTAGTAGGAGTGCAAGAAATAAGTAATGAAGTATGGTTTGTTTGTATTAGAGAATGGCGAAATAACCGAGGATTGACAAATGATCAAATCCAAAAAATTATTCCGCTATTGCAGAAATTTGTTAGAAATACTGCTTATCATTGGTTAATTAGTAGTTTTCTATATGAAATTAGTAATCGACTAGAAGAGTTAGAAGAGAATAGTATACGTGTTGTAAAACGCTTTGCTTTTTCAGTGTTTCCTCAAGTTATGAAGAGTGATACGGATTTTAAGCTTGGAAAACAAGATTTTTACAATGAATCAATTCAGCATCCTGTTGGGAAAATGACGGCTGTATTATTAAAGTTGTTATCATATGATCATTTATACGATCGTAATGTATATGAATATTTATTTTTATTTGAAGAACAAGTAAGAGTTAATTTGGAACGAACAAACTTTATGTTTGCTCGTTTAATAGCAGATATTACATTTCTATATCATATTGAAAAGCAATGGTGCCGAAAATATTTGTTACCATACTTAGATTTAAAAAAACAAAATGAAATTACGGAATATGCATGGGCTGGTTTATGTTACACGCAAATAAATTTACCTTTATTTACAGAAATGAAGCGTTTTATTAAGTATGCGATAGAACATTTGGAAGTATTACATCCGCATACGAGGGAAGCTTTCTTGAAGTGGCTTAGCTTTGTATTTATTAAATGTGTACTATATTGGGAGCAAAAAACAGAGTGGTTATACCCTTTACTCATACTAGAAAATGAAGAAAATAAAATTAAATTTATGCAGTTTTTATGCTATTACGTCAAAACATTAAGCGTAAAAGAACAACAAAAATTTTGGACAGCTTGGCTCAGTGTATTTTTACGAGAACGACCAAAAATGGGTGAGATAACTGCGAGAGAATATGTAATGCTTTTACGTATTATCTTATACATGGATGAAATATTAGAAAAAGGATTATGTATTATGTCTCGTGCATTTTCAAGTGTACATGGTAAATGTACAGGTGAGGAAATGAAGCAGTTATTGATTGAAATGCTTCATAAAAAAGAAAGTATGAAAGCGCATAAAGAAATGTTTGCAAATGTGTTTTTTATTTTACTACAAACATGTCACGAAGCCGTTTTATTTGAAAAAGAAATCATACAAATAAAAGAATTATTAGTTCAGTATGAAGTAGAGGAATATGTTTTACATTTACTAGAAAATGAAATAATTCGCATAGGAATTGTAATGGGTGATTTACAAAAAGAATTATAGGATGAAAGTGGAATTTTAAAAAAATATATAAAAAGTTGTTGACAGTGTTTTAAAAAGCGTTCTATAATACGAATCATACTTATTCAATTTCAAAAACATTTGAATAAACAAAGTGCAATGAAGAGATCACAGTAGTGGTTAGTCTTACTGTAACAGAGAGCTGGTGGTTGGTGTGAACCAGTACAGGGATAATCATGAATTACAGTCTTGGAGCATCTTTTTCGTAATAAAGATAGTTTGTCTTTATGAGGAAAAAGCGGTCAATTGATCGTTAACAGTGAAGAGAGGTAGACGGAAAGTTAGTCTACAACTAGGGTGGTACCGCGATAAATATCGTCCCTACTGATTTATTCAGTAGGGACTTTTTGTATTTTAGTGGTCCAACTTGAAAATAAAATAGTCATGCATTGAAAGGAAAAGCAGTAGTTGTTGTTTCCCTGTAACAGAGAGCTGGTGGTTGGTGCGAACCAGTACAAAAACAAGAGCGAATTACAGTCCTGGAGCATCTTTTTCGTAGTAAAGATAGTATTTGTCTTTATGAAGGGAAAGACGGTCAGATGATCGTTAACAATGAAGAGAGGTAGACGAAAGAAGTCTACAACTAGGGTGGTACCGCGATAAATATCGTCCCTACTGATTGCATCAGTAGGGCTTTTTTGTACAAAAAAGTGGGTTTTTAACTAGTAGTTCATGTCTTTGTACGAATTATTAGTTTAAAATAAGAAGAGGTATCGATTCCACTATAAATTTGTATAATTAACCAGTTCAGAAAATAGAGAATCTTTTATTCTCTTACTATACTTTTAAAACATTAGAGGAGGATTTCCAAATGGCAAATCATGAATTAGATCAATTACGTAAACAGGTAGATGAAATTAACTTACAACTATTACACCTTTTAAACAAACGTGGTGAAATTGTTCAAAAAATTGGAGAGCAAAAGCAAGTACAAGGTACGAAACGCTTTGATCCAGTACGTGAGCGTGAAGTACTTGATATGATCGCAGAGCATAACGAAGGACCATTCGAAACATCAACTGTTCAACATATTTTCAAAACGATTTTCAAAGCAAGCTTAGAGTTACAAGAAGATGATAACCGCAAAGCGTTACTAGTATCACGTAAAAAGAAACAAGAAAATACAATCGTTGATGTAAAAGGTGAATTGATTGGAAACGGAGCACAAACGTTCATCATGGGACCTTGTGCAGTAGAAAGCTTAGAGCAAGTTCGTCAAGTAGGGCAAGCGATGAAAGATCAAGGCTTAAAATTAATGCGCGGCGGTGCATTCAAACCGAGAACATCTCCATACGATTTCCAAGGTTTAGGAGTAGAAGGACTTCAAATTTTACGTCAAGTAGCAGACGAGTTCGACTTAGCAATTATTAGTGAAATTTTAAATCCGAACGATGTTGAAATGGCATTAGACTATGTCGATGTAATTCAAGTTGGTGCACGTAACATGCAAAACTTCGATTTATTACGTGCTGTAGGTAAAGTTAACAAACCAGTATTATTAAAACGTGGATTAGCAGCAACAATTGATGAGTTCATTAACGCAGCGGAATACATCATTGCGCAAGGCAACGATCAAATTATTCTTTGTGAGCGTGGTATTCGCACATACGAAAGAGCAACACGTAACACATTAGACATTTCTGCAGTACCAATTTTAAAGAAAGAAACACATTTACCAGTTATCGTTGATGTAACACATTCAACTGGACGCAGAGATTTATTATTACCAACAGCGAAAGCGGCACTTGCAATTGGCGCAGATGCAGTAATGGCTGAAGTGCATCCAGATCCAGCAGTTGCATTATCAGATTCTGCACAACAAATGGACATTCCAGAATTCCATAGATTCATGGATGAGTTAAAAGGTTTCAAAAATAAATTATCTTAATTCCATATCATATATGCATTGAAGAGGAAACAGTAGTGCTTATCTCACTGTTAAAGAGAGCTGATGGTCGGTGTGAATCAGTACAAAGGTAAGCATGAATTACAGCCTTGGAGCATCTTTCCCGACAACTTATGGAGGGGAAGACGGTCAAACGATCGTTAAAGAAGAAGAGAGGTAGACGACATTTGTCTACAACTAGGGTGGTACCGCGATAAACATCGTCCCTACTGAGCGCTCAGTAGGGACTTTTTTGTACAAAAAAATAGTAAAGGGGCAAGAGAAATGAGATACATTACAGCTGGAGAATCACATGGACCGCAGTTAACAGTTATTTTAGAAGGTGTACCAGCAGGTTTGACACTTACGGCGGAACATATTAATAAAGAATTATTAAGAAGACAAAAAGGTCATGGACGCGGAAGACGCATGCAAATTGAAACAGATACAGTTGAAATTGTAAGTGGTGTTCGTCACGGGATGACACTTGGATCACCGATTACGTTAATCGTAAAAAATGATGATTTCAAACATTGGACGAAAGTAATGGGTGCCGAGCCAATTTCGGAAAAAGAAAGTAAAGACATGAAACGTACAATTACAAAACCACGTCCCGGACATGCGGATTTAAATGGAGCAATTAAATATGGTCATCGTGATATAAGAAACGTATTAGAGCGCTCATCTGCAAGAGAAACGACAGTTCGTGTAGCTGCTGGTGCAGTTGCAAAACAAATTTTAAGCGAATTAGGCGTGGAAATTGCAGGACATGTTCTTGAAATTGGTGGAGTAAAAGCAAAACATATTTCAAACTTATCAATTGAAGAAATTCAAACAATTACTGAAAACTCACCAGTTCGATGTTTAGATAAAGAAGTAGAGCAAGAAATGATGAATGCGATTGACAACGCAAAAAGTAGTGGAGATTCAATCGGTGGCATCGTGGAAGTCATTGCAGAAGGTATGCCAATTGGCGTTGGTAGTTACGTTCATTACGATCGTAAATTAGATGCAAAACTTGCTGGTGCAATTATGAGTATAAATGCATTTAAAGGTGCTGAAATTGGCGTAGGTTTTGAAGCGGCACGACAACCTGGAAGCAAAGTGCATGATGAAATTCTGTGGGATAAAGAAAAAGGATACACGAGAAAAACGAATAATGCCGGCGGTTTAGAAGGCGGTATGACAACAGGTATGCCAATTGTCGTAAGAGGCGTTATGAAGCCAATTCCTACTTTATACAAACCGTTAGCAAGCGTTGATATTGATACGAAAGAAGAATTCCAAGCGAGTATTGAAAGATCTGATAGTTGCGCAGTACCAGCAGCGGGTGTAGTAGCTGAATCTGTTGTGGCATGGGAACTTGCAGATGCACTAGTCGAACAATTCGGAAAAGATCGTATGGAATTATTAAAACAAAACATTATGCAACACAATAACTACGCAAAAGAATTTTAATAAAAAGGTGGGTTTAACGTGCAAGTAAAGGATCAACTATCATCATTACAACCATATAAACCAGGTAAATCACCAGAACAAATGAAAGAAGTGTACGGAGATCATTCGTTTGTGAAATTAGCATCGAATGAAAATCCATTCGGTTGTTCACCGAGAGTTTTAGAAGAGTTGCAAAAATCTTGGTTGGAACATTCTTTATATCCTGACGGAGGTGCTACAACGCTCCGTCAAACAATCGCAGATAAGTTGCATGTGCAAATGGAACAAGTACTTTGTGGTAGTGGTTTAGATGAAATCATTCAAATAATAAGCCGCGCCGTATTACGAGCGGGAGATAACATTGTAACAGCAGGTGCAACATTCCCGCAGTACCGTCATCATGCGATTATTGAAGGCTGTGAAGTGAAAGAAATTCCTTTAAATAAAGGTGTATACGATTTAGACGAAATTTCGTCAGCGGTAAATAATAATACGAAAATCGTATGGATTTGTAATCCGAACAACCCGACGGGCACATATGTGAATGAGCAAAAATTAACTCAATTTATTGAAGGCATTAGTGAAAATACGTTAATTGTCATTGATGAAGCGTACTATGAATACGTAACAGCAAAAGACTTCCCTGAGACATTATCGCTTTTAGAAAAACATAAAAACATTCTTGTACTTAGAACGTTTTCTAAAGCATACGGATTAGCTTCTTTCCGCGTTGGATATGCGATCGGACAGGAAGAGCTAATTGAGAAATTAAATGTTGTACGTTTACCATTTAACGTATCTTCATTAGCGCAAAAAGCAGCTACAATTGCTTTTAGTGATGACGAGTTTATTAAAGAAATAGTTCGCGTGAATACAGAAGGATTACAGCAATACGAGAGTTTCTGTAAGGAAAACGGTATACCATTTTATTCGTCACAAACTAATTTCATCTTCTTACCGGTAGATAATGCTGGAGAGATTTATGAAGCTTGCGCACATGCAGGGTTTATTATTCGTCCATTCCCAAATGGTGTCCGTATTACAGTTGGAACAAGGGAGCAAAATGAAGGAGTGATTTCAGTGTTAAAACAACACTTTGAAAATAAAAAAAGTAAGTCTCGAGATGAGGCAAATGCGTAAAAAGGTAGTATTAATTGGAACAGGTTTAATAGGAGGCTCTCTCGCATTAGCAATTAAGAAAGAGCACGATGTAATGATAACAGGTTATGATATATTTAAAGAGCAAGTAGAGCGTGCAAAAGAATTACACGTAGTAGATGAAATAGCAGTTGATTTACAACATGCATGTGAAGAGGCACATTTAATTGTTTTTGCTTCTCCAGTTGAAGAAACGAAGAAGTTATTACACAAACTTGCGTCATTCCGTTTACGAGAAGATGTTATAGTGACTGATGTTGGTAGTACAAAAGGGTCTATTATGAACGAAGCGGAAGCTTTATTTTCAAAGGAAGTTTCTTTCATTGGGGGACATCCGATGGCGGGTTCTCATAAAACGGGAGTTGAAAGCGCAAAGGCGCATTTATTTGAAAATGCATTTTACATTTTAACACCGATGAATCATGTACCAAATGAACAAGTGGAAGACCTTAAAGTATGGTTAAAAGGAACAGGATCACATTTTCTTGTTTTAAATACAGAAGAACATGATTATGTAACAGGGATCGTTAGTCATTTCCCGCATCTTATCGCAGCAGGTTTAGTAAAGCAAGTTGAGAAGCATGCAGGAGATAATCCGCTCATTCATCAGCTAGCTGCTGGAGGTTTCAAAGATATTACACGTATCGCATCTAGTAGTCCGAAAATGTGGAGTGATATTGTAAAGCAAAATCGAGAGCATTTAATGGTATTATTAAAAGAGTGGATCTCTGAAATGGAAGGTTTATATAAGACAGTTTCTACTGGAGATGCAGGCGAGATTCAAAACTATTTTGCAGATGCGAAAGAATACCGTGATTCTTTACCAGTAAGAAAGAGTGGTGCAATTCCTGCTTATCACGACTTATACGTTGATGTATTAGATAAGGTGGGGGCATTGGCTCATATTACGAGTATTTTAGCGCGCGAGGAAATTAGTATTACGAACTTGCAAATATTAGAAGCGCGTGAAGGACTGCTTGGGGTATTACGTATTAGCTTCCAAAGGGAAGAAGATCGTATGAAAGCAAAGCTAGCGCTTGGAGAAGAAGAATACCAAACTTATGAAACAATTTAAATGAGAAGGTGAAAAACGTGAAAGAAAGAACAATACAACCTGTTAATAACGGATTGAATGGCAATATTACAATCCCAGGTGATAAATCCATTTCACACCGTGCTGTTATGTTCGGTTCGATTGCAGAAGGGAAAACAACAATTAAAGGTTTCTTGTCCGGTGCAGACTGTTTAAGTACTATTTCATGTTTTAAAGAAATGGGAGTAGAAATTACGCAAAACGGTGATGAAGTTACTGTAGTTGGTAAAGGATTAGAAGGTTTACAAGAACCGAAAGCTGTATTAGATGTTGGTAATTCTGGTACAACAATTCGATTAATGTCAGGTATATTAGCTAACACACCATTTTTCTCTTGCGTACAAGGTGATGAATCTATCGCAAAAAGACCGATGAAGCGTGTAACAAACCCATTAAAACAAATGGGTGCAAACATTGACGGCAGAGAAGAAGGAACATTTACACCGCTAACAATACGTGGTGGAGATTTAAAAGCAATTGAATATATTTCTCCTGTTGCAAGTGCACAAGTAAAGTCAGCTATTTTACTTGCAGGGCTTCGCGCAGAAGGTGTAACAGCTGTTACAGAACCACATATTTCCCGCGATCATACGGAAAGAATGCTTGAAGCATTTGGTGTTAAAGTAACTCGAGAAGGAAAGACAGTGAAGCTGTCAGGTGGACAAAAATTAACAGCAACAGACATTCAAGTGCCAGGTGACGTATCATCAGCAGCATTTTTCTTAGTAGCAGGTGCAATCATCCCAAATAGTAAACTAATATTACAAAATGTAGGAATGAATCCAACTCGTACAGGTATTATTGATGTTTTAGAGAAAATGGGTGCTACATTTACTATAGAGCCGATTAACGAAGGCGCATCAGAACCAGCTGCAAACATTACGATTGAAACATCTTCATTAAAAGGAATTGAAATTGGTGGGGATATTATTCCAAGACTAATCGATGAAATTCCAGTTATCGCTTTAGCGGCAACACAAGCAGAAGGTATTACAGTTATTAGAGATGCACACGAATTAAAAGTAAAAGAAACAAATCGTATTGATACAGTCGTTGCGGAGTTAACGAAACTAGGAGCTTGCATAGAAGCAACTGATGACGGCATGATCATTTACGGAAAATCAGCTTTAAAAGGCAATACAGTAAATAGTTACGGTGATCACCGCATCGGAATGATGCTTGCGATTGCTGGCTGCCTGGCAGAAGGGAAAATAATTATTGAAGATGCAGAAGCAGTAGGTGTATCATATCCTACATTCTTTGATGAACTTCAAAAGTTAGCTAAATAATAAAGATGGAAAGCAGATACGTGATGTATCTGCTTTTTTTGTTAAAACGTCCTTGTAATTTCACTTACCGAACTATAATAGTGAGAATTGTGATACAATTCAAACAGAGAATGGAGGAGAATTATATGAATGTCATGCAATTAAAAGAAGATAAGTTCAGAGAAGCATTACGTTTATCAGAATACGCTTTTCAATATAAAGTAGATGAGGAACGATTACAGCAGCAACTTACAAAGATGAAGGAAAGTCATGAAATATACGGCATTATGGAAGGGGAAGACTTAGCAGCAAAACTACATCTTATTCCGTTTCATATTTACATAGGTAAAGAAAAATTTAAAATGGGTGGCGTTGCAGGAGTAGCGACGTATCCAGAGTACAGAAGAAGTGGGTATGTAAAAGAGCTACTTCAACATTCACTTCAAATAATGAAAAAAGATGGATATACAGTCTCTATGTTACATCCATTTGCTGTTTCATTTTACCGTAAATACGGCTGGGAACTTTGTGCGAATTTAGTCACATGTCATATGACTAAGAGCGATTTAGTGATGAAAAAACAAGTAAATGGCACAGTGAAACGTTTCAATAAAGAAAATCATCCAGAAGAAGTCGAGAAGCTCTATGAAGTATTTGCAGAACGTTTTTCAGGTATGTTAGTTCGAGAGAAGAACTGGTGGTTACAAGCAGTTTATGATGATTTAACATTAGCGATTTACTATGATGAAAATAAAAAGGCAGCAGGTTACATGTTATACAAAATAGAAAACTATAAAATGACAGTAGAAGAATTTGTACCACTGCATAATGAAGCACGAAATGGTCTGTGGAACTTTATTTGCCAGCATGATTCTATGATTAAAGAACTTGAAATGACAGTAAGTGAAAACGAACCGTTGCTATATTCATTGCAAGAGCCACGCGTGAAGACAGAAATAAAACCATATTTTATGGGAAGAATTGTAGATGTAGAGCAGTTCTTAAAACAATATGAGTTGAGCTGGAACAATGTACAGCAAGAAGTGATCCTACACATTACAGACGCATTTGCTCCGTGGAATAACGTAACAGTGAGACTTGCAAATCATGAAATAACAATTGTAGAAGAAACAACGGAAAAAGGAATAAAACTGGATATTAATGCACTATCGGCAATAATGTTTGGTTATAAACGCCCATTAGAACTAAATGAACTTGAATTAATTAGTGGAAGTGACGAGGCAATACGGTCAATTGAGAATCTAGTACCAGTGCGTAAGCCATTTATTTATGATTTCTTTTAATTTGTATGTATGAAGGTGGGCTATCCTAAGTGGAATTTCGGGATAGCTTCCTCTTATATTGTGAATTTTTGTCGGTAAGTCAATATATCATGAAAATCGCTGATATAATTAGAGTTGCGCCAATATATCCAGAAAGTCGCTCGTATAATTACATTCACAAATAAGGGATAAAAAATCACAGCTATACTTTGTCACGCACTTGACTTTTAATTCATGTAATTTATAATTAAAAACGGAATGAATTTTCATTCCTGGAAATTGAGGTGGAAAAATGGCTAAAAACAAACAAGAGGATATTTTTGATGCTGCAATACAACTTTTTGCAGAACGAGGTTATGATGGTACAACAATTCCGATGATTGCTGAAAAAGCAAAAGTAGGCGCAGGTACGATCTACCGTTATTTTGAAAATAAAGAAGCGCTTGTTAATTCTTTATTTACGAAAAGTGTTTTACAACTATCAGAATTAATAAAAAATGATTTCCCGGTCGATGCAAATATTCGTGAACAGTTTAGCCATACATACAACCGTTTATTTGAATTTGCGAGACAAAATGCAGATGCTTTTCTTTTTACAAATTCTCACTGTGATAGTTATTTTCTAGATGAACATAGCAATGAAATATTCGAGGACTTCATGGGTTTCTTCATGAACTTGATTGAAGATGGAATCGAAAAAGGTTTGCTTCGTCCATTACCACCAATTGCTTTAATTATTATTGTATATCAACCAATTGAAAAATTAATTAAAGTAATGGAAACAGGGCAGTTAGAATATACAGATGATTTGGTAAAGGAATTGGAAGAAAGTTGTTGGAATGCTATTAGAATCATTTGATTCTATAGCGTTATAAGGACAGGAATGAACATTCATTCCGAGAAAGGTATGAAAAAGAATAACAGGAGATGATAAATCTTTACAACTAAAGGAATGAATATTCATTCCGTATTACCTAGTTTAATAAAGTTAATGAATAAATTAATAGAATGATAGGAATGAACGTTCATTCCGGAAAGTGTTTTCAAAAGATTAGGAATGAATATTCATTCCACATGTGAATTTTATAATGGGAGATGATTCAAATGAGCAAGTTAAAAAGTTGGAGAAGTTTATCTTTTCTATTATGGATAGTTATTACTATTACAATGGTCGTAACGATGCCTAATATGGATAAATTAGTGAAGGAAAAAGGGAAAATTACAATCCCTAATACAGAACAAAGCAGCATTGCTGACAAGATGATAAAAGAGATGGATAAAGAAGGGGTTGAAAAGTATGAAATTATAGCCGTTTTTAATAGTGGCAATAAGGCAGCTTTAACAGATGAACAAAAGAAGGAAATAACAAAAACAATCAACGCCCTGCAAAATGAAAAAGAGCAATTAGGAATTAAGGAAGTTGTTTCATATTTAGATAATAAAGACTTGGAAAAACAATTAGTTTCTAAAGATAATACGACTATTTTAACGCAAATATCGATAGATAAAAAACATGGTGAAATATCAAAGGTTTCAAATAATCTTCATGAAAAAGTGCAAACGAAAGGGGTAAAAACGTATTTAACAGGAAGTGACTTAATAGCGGGTGATTTTCTTAAATCCTCTCAAGAGGGAGTGAAAAAGACAGAAGTTATTTCAATCATTTTCATTCTTGTAGTATTAATCCTCGTATTCCGTTCACCAGTTGTTCCGATTGTTTCTCTTCTTACAGTCGGTGTGTCGTATTTAGTTTCAATGGGGATTATTGCTCAGCTTGTGGATCAATTTAATTTCCCATTTTCAAACTTTACACAAGTGTTCGTAGTCGTCGTCCTCTTTGGAGTAGGAACAGATTATAACATTTTATTATATACGAGGTTTAAAGAAGAATTAAGTAAACAAGAAAATGCATTTTTGGCCACGAAAGAAACATTTAAATCGGCAGGTAAAACCGTATTATATAGCGGTATAGCGGTGCTAATTGGTTTTGCATCACTTGCGTTAGCGAGTTTTAAATTATATCAATCTACTTCAGCGGTAGCAATTGGTGTTTTAGTATTACTACTCGTATTAACGACTTTAAATCCGTTTTTTATGGTGCTTTTAGGAAAAGGAATGTTTTATCCAGTTAAAACATTTAAAGGTCATGAGGATAGTCGCTTATGGGGATTCTTTGCGAAAAATTCAGTAGCAAGGCCATTTATCGCTTTAATCATCGTATTCGTAATATCGATTCCTTTCGTATTAAAATACTCTACTACACTGAATTACAATGATTTATTTGAAGTGGATAATAAGTATGAATCAAAGATGGGTATTAACGTAATAGAAGATCATTTTCCGCCTGGTTTCTCTTCACCGAGTACATTAGTCATTCAATCTGATAAAAAGCTGGATGAAGGAACTTCTCTACAAATTTTAGATGAATTAACTGATAAAATTTCGAAAGTTAAAGGTGTGTCAGAAGTATATGCACCAACACGTCCAACTGGTGAGAAGATAAAAGAATTATATTTAAATAAGCAAGCGGGAGAATTGAATACAGGATTAGGAGATGCCGATGGTGGCATAAAGGAAATTAATGATGGATTAACGGATGCGAAAAATAAAATGGGAAGTAATGATTCAAATAGTCTTGCGAATGTTCAAAAATTAATTGATGGAACGAACGAGGCGAAAAATGGGGTATCAGCATTAGGAACAGCTTTACATCAATTATCCAGCGGCATAAACGGAGGTGCACAAGGAGCGCAGCAAATTGAGAGTGGGTTAACTTCAGTAAATAAAAATATAAATGTCCTATCCAATGCAACGTCACAGCTTCATAATGGTTATGCACAGTTAGAAAAAGGTTTAAGTTCTTACGATCAATACTTCGGAAGTATTGATCAAGCGATTGACGGTGCGAAAAAAGGATATGAACAAATTGAAATGTTAATAACCAATTTCGTTCAAACGAAACCAGAATTAGCGAATGATCCAAACATACAACAAACGATAGGGATTGCTAAAGAGGCACAAAAAAAATTAAGCGTACTTTCAAATGAATTAAATCAATTAGCAACCCAGCACAAAACGGCGATGAGTTCATTTAAAGAAGCGAATCAATCGTTATGGAAAGTGGATAATGGCTTAAAAGAAATGGGCATTGGAGTTAATAAGTTACAAAAGGGAGCAGCGGATCTTAAAAATGGATTAAATGAAGGTACTGCAGGTTCAAAACAAATTGCAAATAAATCAGTTGAGTTACAATCTGGATTAACGAAAATAAACGATGGACAAGGACAACTTTTAACGGGCCTTAAAGACCTGCAAGAAAAGATGGGGCAATTACAATCCGGTTTATCTAAAAGTACAGAAGGGCTTGGAAAAGTAAGTAATGGCCTGCATGACGCACAGAAATATTTAGGGGAGCTCAATGAGTCGAAAAGCTCTGAGAAGTTTTATATTCCAAAAGAAGTGCTAGAGGGAGAAGATTTCCAAAAAGCATTGAACACGTACATGTCACAGGATAGAAAAATTGCTAAAATGACCATCATTTTAGATGTAAATCCGTATTCCAAAGAAGCGATGCCAATTATTCAAGAAATTAATAAAACAATCGATGGCACTGTAAAGGGAACGGAATTACATGATGCGAAAACAGCGATCGGCGGAACAACATCTAGAAACGTTGATTTAAAAGAAGTAACAGGGCAAGATTTTTTACGTACAGCTACAATTATGTTAATTGGAATTGCCATTGTATTAATCGTAATTACACGCTCACTACTAAACACAATATTTATTATTGGCTCATTACTATTAGCGTACTTCGCATCACTTGGTATAAGCGAACAAATTAGTGCACATGTATTACATGTAGATACATTAAGTTGGAATGTTCCATTCTTTAGCTTCATTATGATTGTCGCTTTAGGAGTGGATTATAGTATTTTCGTAATGATGCGCTATAACGAGATCGAAGGGGATTCGGTAACAAAAATTGTAACTGCATCTCGTCATATAGGAGGAGTTGTATTATCGGCGGCGCTAATTTTAGTAGGGACGTTTGCAGCATTAATTCCATCAGGTGTGTTAACACTTATACAAGTTGCATCAGTTGTTGGCGTTGCACTATTACTATTAGCTTTAATCGTGATGCCGATATTGTTACCTGCTTTAATGGGGTTAACGAGTAAATTGAAGAGTTATAAAGAAAAAATAATAAATACGAAATAAGTGAAGACTGTAGGGGATGATTTCTCTACAGTTTTTCTATATATAAAATCTTAAATGGAAAATGAATCCAATGTATTACACAACGAGAAGTGAATGGTAACATGAGAAAGAGGTCGATGATATACATACCATAGCTAAGGGAATGGATAAAAACTATCCGATTTCATTGTAGAAAGGTAATCAACCGTTGCTATTCATCCAGCTTCTACTATATAATAGCTATAGTCTACAATAATTGAGTCGTAATATGCGATTTTTTAAGACAATCGGTGAGAAAACGCTGAAATAAGCGGTATTAGTAGGAGGACACAAATGATTACAGTAAGTAACGTTAGTTTGCGTTTCGCGGATCGCAAATTATTTGAAGATGTTAACATAAAATTCACGCCAGGTAACTGCTACGGTTTAATCGGAGCAAACGGTGCTGGTAAATCAACATTTCTAAAGATTTTATCTGGAGAAATTGAACCATCAACAGGTGACATACATATTACGCCAGGTGAGCGTCTAGCAGTATTAAAACAGAACCACTTCGAATATGAAGAGTTCCCAGTATTAGAAACAGTAATTATGGGTCACACGCAACTTTACAAAGTAATGCAAGAGAAAAATGCTATTTACATGAAAGAAGACTTTAGTGATGAAGATGGAATGCGTGCTGCAGAACTTGAAGGTGAGTTCGCTGAGCTTAACGGTTGGGAAGCTGAGTCAGAAGCTGCAATCCTTCTAAAAGGTCTTGGTATTGGTGAAGATCTTCACGACAAAAAATTATCAGAATTGACTGGTGCAGAGAAAGTGAAAGTATTACTTGCTCAAGCATTATTCGGTAAACCTGACATTCTATTACTAGATGAGC
Organism: Bacillus sp. D48C; assembly: GCF_053345735.1. Taxonomy (NCBI): domain Bacteria; kingdom Bacillati; phylum Bacillota; class Bacilli; order Caryophanales; family Bacillaceae; genus Bacillus; species Bacillus sp. D48C. The sequence goes on along the minus strand of NZ_JBKFAQ010000002.1, from coordinate 305,064 downwards.
CTACCAACCACTTGGACTTAAAAGCGATTCAATGGTTAGAAAACTTCTTAATGAACTTTGAAAATACAGTAATCGTTGTATCCCATGACCGTCACTTCTTAAATAAAGTATGTACGCACATGGCTGATCTTGATTTCGGTAAAATTCAACTTTATGTTGGTAACTATGACTTCTGGTATGAGTCAAGCCAGTTAGCTTTAAAATTAACACAAGATGCTAATAAGAAAAAAGAAGAGAAAGTAAAAGAGTTACAAAACTTCATTGCACGCTTTAGCTCAAACGCATCTAAAGCGAAACAAGCAACTTCTCGTAAAAAATTATTAGATAAAATTACATTAGATGATATTAGACCATCATCACGTCGTTACCCATTCGTTGGCTTCACACCTGAGCGTGAAATAGGAAATGACTTATTAACTGTTGAAGGTCTTTCTAAAACAATTGATGGCGAAAAAGTGTTAGATAATGTGTACTTCACTTTAAATAAAGGTGATAAAGTTGCATTTATCGGTCGTAACGATATTGCGATGACAACATTATTTAAAATCCTTATGGGTGAAATGGAGCCAGATAGCGGTTCATTCAAATGGGGTGTTACAACATCTCAATCTTACTTCCCAAGAGATAACTCTAAGTACTTTGAGAACAATGACTACAACTTAGTTGATTGGTTACGCCAATTCTCTCCACAAGATGAGTCAGAAAGCTTCTTACGTGGTTTCTTAGGCCGTATGTTATTCTCAGGTGAAGAAGTTAAGAAGAACGTTTCTGTATTATCTGGAGGCGAAAAAGTTCGTTGTATGTTATCTAAAATGATGTTAAGTGGTGCGAACGTAATCACACTTGACGATCCAACGAACCACTTAGACCTTGAGTCTATCACTGCATTAAACAATGGTTTAATTGCTTTCAAAGGTACAATGTTATTCACATCTCATGACCATCAGTTCGTACAAACAATTGCAAACCGCATTATCGAAGTAACGCCAAACGGTGTAATCGATAAAGAAGCAACTTACGATGAGTACTTAGAAAATGAAGAACTTCAAAAACAAGTAGATGCAATGTACAAAGGTCAATAATATATAATGAAAAAACTCGCTCTTTTTAGAGCGAGTTTTTTTGTCGAGAAAACATAACACCATTGGTGGGGGCAAATGAATAATTATTCAAATATAATATTAGTGAACATGAGGATTTTTCATGTATGGAAGAGATGTAATGACTTTAAGATTTAGTTGAAGCAGGAGAATGTAAGGTGAGCAATATAATTAAATAACATTATTTTGTCATGTGAAATATGTACCAAAATTGGAGATAGAATAGTTTGCGAATGAGTTTATAAAGGTATATAGTATGGGATGTCATAATTAGTGGATGAATCTTGGGAGAAAACAGGAAATGTTACAAATTTATTTTATTAAATAGAAACCAAGGTCAAAATGTTTAAAAAGAAATAGTTGAATAAATACAAGCTTCAAATTATAATTACTAATATTCTTCATATAGTTAAATAAAAAAATCTATTTGAAGAAGAAAAATCGAATAGAGAGACAGACTTATAAAAAATAAGCCTTGGATGATCAAAAGAGGTGGAGAAATGAAACAGTTCTTATTAAAGAGCAAAAGTGTGTTAAGCAATCATTTTGGATTCTTTCTGTTTGCCGTTATTTTATTGTGGCTCAAAACGTATGCAGCCTATGTAACGGAATTTAATTTAGGAATTTCAAACACAATCCAAAAATTCTTGCTGTTTTTTAACCCGCTTAGTTCAGCAGTTCTATTTTTAGGACTTGCATTATTTGCAAAAGGGAAGCGATCTTATATTTGGTTAATTGTTATCAACTTGTTATTGTCGATTCTTTTATATGCAAACGTAGTTTACTATCGCTTTTTCAGTGACTTTATTACGTTCCCAACATTAACACAAACGAATAACTTTGGAGATTTAGGTGGTAGTATTCTTGCGTTGCTACATCTTTATGATCCACTATACTTCTTAGACACGATTATATTAATTGTGTTAGTTGCAACAAAATTTGCAAATCCAAAACCAATTCGTGTTGCGAAGCATAAAGTATCTCTAGTATTTGTAGCAGGTATTTTATTATTCAGTGTTAATTTAGGTCTTGCAGAGTCTGACCGTCCTGAATTATTAACAAGAACGTTTGACCGTAATTATATTGTGAAATATTTAGGGGCATACAACTACACAATTTATGATGGAATTCAAAGTGCGAAAGCATCGACAGAACGAGCATTAGCTGATGGCGATAATATGACAGAAGTACGAAATTATTTAACATCAACTTATGCAAGTCCAAATCCTGAGTATTTCGGTAAAGGAAAGGGAATGAACGTAATTTATATTCATTTAGAGTCATTCCAAAACTTCTTAATTGATTACAAATTAAATGGTCAAGAAGTTACACCGTTCTTAAACTCATTTACAAAAGATGCGAATACGCTATACTTTGATAACTTCTTCCATCAAACAGGACAAGGGAAAACATCTGATGCGGAGTTTATGTTAGAGAATTCAATGTTTGGTTTACCGCAAGGTTCTGTCTTTACAACGAAATCTCATAATACGTATCAATCAGCACCAGCTATTTTAGGACAACAAGGATACACATCAGCAGTATTCCACGGTAACTACAAAACATTCTGGAACCGTGACGATATTTATAAATCATTTGGTTTTAATAAATTCTTTGATGCGTCATACTACGATATGAATGAAAAAGACGTAGTAAACTACGGATTAAAAGATAAACCGTTCTTTAATGAATCTATTCCGTTATTACAAACGTTGAAACAACCGTTCTATACGAAGTTTATTACGTTATCGAACCATTTCCCTTATCCAATTGATAAGGCAGAAGCAACGATTGAACCAGCAACAACAGGTGATTCATCAGTAGATACGTACTTTCAAACAGCACGCTATTTAGATGAATCTGTAAAAGGCTTCATCGATTACTTGAAACAATCTGGTTTATATGATAACTCAATTATCGTTATGTACGGAGACCATTACGGTATTTCAGATAATCATAACGCAGCAATGTCAAAAGTAATGGGTAAAGAAATGAACTCATTTGAAAATGCACAGTTACAACGTGTGCCTTTAATCGTTCGTGTACCAGGAGTGAAAGGTGGCGTACAACATCAATATGGCGGTGAAATTGACGTTCTTCCTACGTTATTACACTTACTAGGTACAGATACGAAAAACTATGTTCAATTCGGTTCAGATTTATTATCACCAGAGCATAAACAAGTCGTTGCGTTCCGTAACGGTAACTACGTAAGCCCAACTGTTACTGCACTAAACGGCAAATACTATGATACAACAACTGGAAAACCTGTAGAATTTACAGATGAAATAAAGAAAAATGAACAAATGGTTCAAAACTCACTAAAATACTCTGACCAAGTCGTAAATGGTGACTTATTACGATTCTACACACCGGAAGGATTCACTCCAGTAGATCGTTCGAAGTATAACTATAACAATCGTGATAAAAACAAAACGAAGGTAAAAACGACTCCGGAAGGGGAAGCTAAATAATAAAAGGCGCTATTCATATGAATAGCGCCTTTTATTTGTAAATATACCATCATTATTAGACAGAACTAGCTGTTGCTTTTTGTTTTGCTTTTCCGAAGAACACTACACCAACAATGATCATAATGATAAATGCCCATTTAATGAAAGGGTTACTTTCGAAAAATCCAGCGAACCATTTCTCATCTACAATCATTTTTGCAGCAGTATAAGCTAAAACCGCTGCTCCAATCGTAATGATGACAGGAAAACGATCTACCCATTTTAAAATCAATGTACTGCCCCATACGACTACAGGAATAGAAACTAATAGCCCGATGATTACTAAAGAAAAGTTACCATGCGCAGCTCCTGCAACAGCGAGTACATTATCAATACCCATTAACGCATCAGCAATGATAATGGTTTTAATAGCAGACCAAAATCCTTCTTCTGCCTTAATATCATGGTCTTTGCCTTCAGCAATTAATTTGTAAGCAATCCATATAAGAAGTACACCACCAATTAAAAGTAATCCTGGTATTTTTAATAACCAAACGACAACTAAAGTAGCAAGAGCTCTTATAGCAATTGCTCCAACGGTTCCCCAAATGATAACTTTCTTTTGTTGATCTTTCGGTAATCGTCTTGCTGCTAATCCAATTACAATGGCGTTATCTCCGGCTAACACTAAATCGATTACGATAATTGCTAATAAGGCAGACAAATATTCAGGTGAAAGAAAATCCATAAATATATCACTCCTTATAATTAATATGTACTTATAAGCTATTCCGTATTAAGAATTCTAAGGATTATTTATTAAAATACAATCTCTTCAAATAGTAATTAAGGATTATAATTATGGTGCATAAACACTTAAAAAGATGGATACGGTACAATTCTGGAACCATCTTTTAAGTGCTTAATTTTTAATTATCATTTTTTGTTTGAAGATTTACTTTCGTATCTTTGATTATTACTTTTTTAGGCGTGAAACATGCAATAATTAAAGCCACAATAGATAAGACTAACATAAATACGTACGCATCACTTGAGCTATAGATAGAAGATAAGTTTGTTACTTGCATAGCTGATATATTTCCATTCTCACTAGATAACTGTGAAATGTGTGAAGTGGATTGAATTGTATACACCGTGATAATAACTGCTGTTCCAATAGCACCTGCTAATTGGCGAATCCTACTATTTCAAGCTTAACGGTTCAGAAAATCGCAACAAAAGCAGGGTTAAATCGAACAACATTTTATTTGCATTATCAAGATATTCAAGATTTACTAGACCAAATCACTAGCGAAATTTTAAATGAGCATTCAAATAAAATTGTTGATTTAATACATGCAAAAGATTTATCAGAAAAACAAAAGCTAACACAATTGCTAGATTATTTATATATTCACCGAAATTTTTTATTTATATTATTTAAAATGAATCAATTTGAGGAGCAATTGTTTTTATTTTTAAAGCAATTAATAGAAACGAGAAGAGAGAATACGAAAAAGAATTTACCTGATGATTACGTTGCAGTTGATATTAAAACAGCCTCTTTGGTAGGGATTATCATGTGGTGGATAAGGAATGGACTTCACTTTAGTTCAGATTATATTGCAAATCAAATTTATTTAATGTATAAAGGATGATATGTTAAAATCAGTCATATGTATTAGTAAATAAAAATCATTATATCTAAGAGTTGAAATTAATGGGAGATAGAAAGTGTCTTACAAGTTAAGAAAGGCGTATAAATTTCAAATTTATAAAGTAAAAGTTTTATAGCAAGAAGAGGAGAAATTTATGAATTTTCAAAATAAAAAAATAGTATTACATTTAGAGGTGGTGAAATACCAATTTAAAGATGCAAAAGAGGAGTGTGATAGAAATTGGCTAATAGTAAAAGCGAAACTGTCAGAAGGAAATAAAGTTTTTGAAACGATGGATCCTTTTCTACAAACGTTCGACTTACAGCGTATGAAAAAATGGTTTCAATCATTACCGAATCCTACATATACCGAACTAGATTTCATAGAGCCTAATATAGCGTTTGAATTAATGGGGGAAAATGAAGATGAGTTTCAAATTGTAGTCCGATTATCTCAGGAACTTACCCCTTCATGGTGTAAGGAAGAGGAGTACGAATTTTCTATAAGTATTACACAAGAGGACAGAGAAAAGATTATTCTTTTTATTGAAGAGCAACAAAGAAATTTCCCAAAACGATAAAAAAGACTTGATAACCTACTAGAGGGAATCAAGTCTTTTCATTACATACGATTATCATGCCAGAAGTTTAATGGGAAGTGTTCGTTCTCATTATATGCTTCTAATTCATATCCTTTTTCTTTCAGTCCTTTAATAATTCCAGGTACTGCTTTTACCGATTGTGGATGAATATCATGCATAAGGATAACTTCTGTTGGATTTGTAGCACCATGTAGTACGTTCTCTACAATTTTAGCAGATGCAGCATCAACTTGCATTTTGTTATATTTCCAGTCTAAAGAATCAATTGTCCAATCCCAAACCTTTAAGCCATTTTCTACAACTTTGTTGCGAAGAGCTTCGTTTAATCCTGGCATTGATCCGTAAGATGGGCGAGTTAATACTGGTGATTTACCTAAAACACCAGCGATTAAGCCTTGATCTTCCTTCATTTCATCTACATAATGTCCTTCAGTGTAAAGTTTCTTGTAGTTATGAGTCATACTGTGCATCCCAACGTAGTGGCCTTCAGCATCTTCGCGTTTTACAAGATCAGGGAAAGCTTTTACGTTTGAACCAATTAGGAAGAATGTTGCTTTTGCATTTTCTTTCTTTAACATATCTAAAAGCTCAGCTGTGTATTTTCCGGGACCGTCATCAAATGTTAAGTAAGCGACTTTTCTAACTTGTCCGTTATAATGCTTTGGAGCCTCTTTCGGAGCAAGAGATGTTTGAATCTCACTTACAAGTTGAACAGATTTTGCTTCATCCTCTGTACTAGCTAAAGCAGTATGTACTGATCCTAAAGCGGCTTCGTATGTAAATAATACCCCCGCACAAACCAACATAGCCCTTTTTACCAAAGTTGTCATTCGAATTCCATTGTGCATAATTTTCCTTCTCTCTATAAAAGTTCTACTCTACTATATTAGCAATTATAGGTAGGGAAATGCAAAAAAACTTTTTTACAAGTGTAAAAAAGTTTGGCAAAAAGTATGCAAGATTTTAAAGGAATGTCATTTTGGAAGAAACATCACAAATGATTGGATAAATTGAATGGTGAATTGGAAACAATACAAGGGATATTAATTTTAGGAGGTGCTTTAATTGAATTATAAAAAAATGCTTTCAATATTAATGACAAGCATATTTACAGTAGGATTATTAATTGGCTGTAATCCAGCTCCAAAAGATGAAAAGGAGCCAGATCCAACGGAGGAACCTTCTGAACAAAGACAGGAGGAAAAAAATAATGAATTAAACAAAAAGGATGAGCAAGAACCAGATCCAACAGAAGAGCCATCTGAGGAACAAAAGAAGAAAAAAGAAAATGAGTAGTTGTAGTTTAATGAAATGTGTAGCATGATTTTGTAACAAAAAATACTTTTTAAAACATACAACCACTTTTCTTGCTTTATAAAAAAGTGGTTGTATAAAATTGTATATGAATTTAAACATTTCATGGATATGACTTTTGCTTTAAGGCTACTTTTTAATTCATGTAGTTTGTGATGTTTATTTCCCCTAAAATGAAGCTTGAAATCAATATTCATCTCTCGTTACAAACTCTTCAATCATCAAATTTAATTGATCCGATATTTCTATCAACAAACTTCTATATTAAATACCTCGTACAACATAATAGCACCTAATGCAGTAATTCCTTCATAAAGCATTATAATGATTTTTATTAAAATCTTTCCTTAATTTAAACCTAATATCCCCCTGATGTGTGTTAGTAAGTATTGTTGTGTTAAAATTTTGACAAAAACTATTAATTTATTCGTTTATTTTATGAAGATTTGCTCCTTCTTTTAACGATTAAAGGATTAAATATATTAGAAAGTTTTAATAAAATTAAAACTCTATTTTCTTGGAAGTAGGAAATAAAAAATTTATAGGAATTAGACTAAAGTCTTAAAACGAAAGGAGACTAATCATACTTTCGTATCACTTCATTTTCGTTCCAATTATTGATTCGAATATTTTTGTTTTTTATTAAAATATTGGTAAAGAAATAATTACATAAAAAAAAGGAGTGGGAATATGAATAATTATATTTGTACTACATGTGGAGTACAGTATCCCGAAAATGAAGAAGCACCTTCTCGTTGTAAAATTTGTAATGAGGAAAGACAATATGTTAATCCAATTGGGCAGTCATGGACAACATTAGAAACAATGCAAAATAGCAATTTATACAAAAACGAAATAATAAAAGAAGAAAGCGGTTTGTATAGCATTACTACTAAACCTAAATTTGCGATTGGACAAACAGCATTTTTAATACAAAGTAAAACTCTAAATGTTATGTGGGATTGCATTAGTTATTTAGATGATAAAACGATACAACGTATATATGATTTAGGTGGTATTCAAGCAATAGCACTTTCTCATCCACATTATTATTCTACACAAGTTAAATGGGCAGAAACATTCAATGTACCTATTTATATTCATGAAGATGATAAAGAGTGGGTGGTTCGTCCGAGTAAGCAAATTAAATTTTGGTCTGGGGAGCATCTTTTGTTATCGGAAGAACTTATATTACATCGCTTAGGAGGCCATTTTAAGGGCGGGACTGTTATACATTGGAAAGACGGTAATGAAGGGAAAGGTATTTTGTTATCAGGTGATATTATACAAGTAGTTTCGGATCAAAAATGGGTAAGTTTTATGTATAGTTATCCCAATCTTATTCCATTACCAGCGAATAAAGTTAGAGATATGGCAGAGAAAGTAAAAGATATCCAATTTAGTCGACTATATAATGCATTTCATGGTGTGGTGGAAGATGCAAATAAAGCTGTACAAAGATCTGCTGATCGGTATATAAAGGCCCTGCAAGGAGAACTATTTCATACGTAATAGCTTGTATTTCATCTCTACATTTATATAACTAATTTTATATGAATTTTATACGAAAGTCCTATTGTTTATTAACTTATAGGTCTTTCAACTTAGGAAGCTCACACTAATGAGGGATGTTAAAGGGAATATATGTAACCTATACTAATTACTATAAAGCTTTGGAAAATGAAAAGGAGGAGATTTGCATGAAGAATTGGGTTCAATTTAGAATTGCAAGACCAACAGATAAATTTGAAGAAGTGATAAGTTTTTATGAAACAGGATTAGGATTAAAACGTATAGGGGAATTTCACAATCATGAAGGATATGACGGGGTTATGTTTGGTTTACCAGATGAAGAATATCATTTGGAGTTTACTACACATGTTAATGGAAGTCCATGTCCGGCACCGACAAAAGATAATTTACTAGTTTTTTATATGCCTAATAAAGGTGAAATTGAAAAGATAGTGAATCGATTAAGTAATATGGGCTATCATGAGGTGGAACCAGAAAACCCGTATTGGATAGAGAAAGGAACCACAATAGAGGATCCAGATGGTTGGAGAATTGTGCTTATGAATGCATCTGAATAAAGAAACTATTATTATATGAAATAGAGTGTAACAAAATGATTTAGACATAAATCCCTACAGTGTTTGTAGGGATTTTTATATAAGAAAATCTTATTGAGAGAGTTATTAAAATGTAGAAAGATTTTGGCTAAGAGCAAATGTAATAAACATAATTTATGAAGGAGGTATAAAAGTATGATAGTAAAACATTTTAAAGAGTTTTCTAAACATGTTGGAAATACACCTCTCATGAAATTAGAATGCGAAGAAACGAAGAACCTTTCTATCTATGCTAAATGTGAATGGCATAATCCTACAGGATCAATTAAGGATAGGGCCGCACTTGGAATGATTAATAAATATTTACAAGAAGCGGACAAAAAACAAAATATTTTAGAGTATAGTGGTGGAAGCTTAGCGAGGTCAATTGGGTGTATTTGTAATTGTTTAGGGATTGAATGCACGTTAGTGTTAAGTTCTGCAACTGGTCAATCTCTATTAAATAAACTCAAATATTATGGTGCTAACGTAATCTTAGTTGATAAATGTAAGGGGTTTTACGCAGTAATTGAGAAGGCAATAGAGATTAGCAAACAAAATCCAGAATTATACTTTTTATTCCAACATTATAATAATGCAAATATAGTAAGTCATATTGAAGGTACAGGGCGAGAAATTATTGCACAAATGATTGGAAAACCAATACATGCATGGGTAGCATCTGCTGGTACTGGTGGAACTCTAATGGGAGGCTATACAGCAATAAAGAATTATACAAAAAATGTTGAACTACATTTAGTAATGCCTGCTGAATTGCCTTATGCTTCGGAACAACCACCAAATGATTTAAAGAAATATGCTGGATCAGGTGGGTTCGGCTTAGGAAGGAAACAACATTTCATAGAACAGGAAGAAAATTTGATAGAAAAACAATGGACTTATTCATATGAAGATACCCTGTATGAAATGGCACGTTTTTACAAAGATACTGGTATAAAAATAGGAACTTCTGCGGCAGCGAATTTATTAGCTGCTAAACAAATTGGGAAAGAAAAAGGTGCGAATTTTAATGTAGTTACAGTTTTTCCGGACGCAGGGTCAATAGAAGAGTGGTCAGATGTAAAAAAATTAGTTGAAAAATAGGGGATAGACCAAATGATAGAGAGGACCATCAAAAAACTGTATGTTTAACTGGTACAGTTTTTTGATGGTGTAGCTGTGCAATCTTTAGAAATTTCACATACCGTATTTTAAAAATAAATATAGGAAAACCAAAAAGTAATGTAGAATATATCGTGCATACATGTATAAAGTCAACATAAAAGATAAAGAGGTGGGTATATGTTTCTTGAGGAAGTAATGCAGCAACTAGAGAAATATGGAACAGAACAAAATCGTAAAACGTATAAAAACCACGGAGCGAAAGAGCCACTATTCGGAGTTAGTTTTGCGAATTTAAAATTGTTAAAAAAGAAGCTAAAAAAAGATCATGATTTAGCAGTTGAATTGTGGGAAACAAAAAATATGGACGCAATGACATTAGCAACTTATATTTTAGATCCGAAGAAAATAACGACAGAACAGCTTAATAGTTGGGTTCAGGATGTTGATTATTACTGTTTAATGGATCTTCTTATGACATCTATATGTACTTCGCCAATTGCAATAGAAAGAATGGAAGAGTGGACAAAGTTTAATGATGAATGGATTGGAAGAGCTGGCTGGTCTTTATTAGCAAATATAGCGATTAAAAATAAAGCGTTACATGATGATTTCTTCTCTCCGTACTTAGAAGAGATTAAAGAAAATATACATAATGAAAAAAATAGAAAAAAAGAAGCGATGAATAGTGCTTTAATCGCAATAGGAATTCGTAATGAAGATTTAGAGCGACAAACGATTGGAATTGCGCGTGAAATTGGAAAAGTAGAGGTTGATCACGGTGCGACATCATGTAAAACACCAGATGCAGAAAGCTATATAAAAAAAGCGAGAGAAAGAGCTGAAAAAAAGAAAGTGAAATAAGAAAAGAGGAACGGTTATGAAACCAATTGAAGCAGCACAAAACATAATTACATCACAATTTCCGAATTGTGATGTAGCTTTACTCGGCGGAAGCGTTGCACGAGGAGAAGCGACGAAAACATCTGACCTTGATATTGTAATAGTCGATCAAAGTTTAACTTCTTGTTATAGAGAATCTTTCTATAGTAATGGATGGCCTGTTGAGGTGTTTGTTCATAATTTTGAAACATATAAAACCTTTTTCAAAATGGATTGTGATCGAGGGAGACCTTCGTTACCACAATTAGTTTCAGAAGGGATTGCATTAAAAGGGGAAAAGGAAATTGTTGAGAAATTAAAAAAAGAAGCGAATGGTTTACTACATAAAGGACCAGATAAATGGACGGAAGAAACGATTAAGCAGAAGCGATATTTTATTACGGATACTTTAGATGACTTTATTGGTGCAACGAAAAGAGAAGAAGAATTGTTTATCGCTAATCTATTAGCGGATTTAGTACATGAATATGTATTAAGAGTAAATGGTAGGTGGCTTGGGAGTTCAAAATGGTTCATTAGAGTGCTAAGAAGGTATGATGAGCAATATGCAAACAAATTTGTAGCCGCTTTTGATCATTTTTATAAAACGGGAGAGAAAAATGAATTAATTCATTTTATAGAAAAGACGTTAGAACAGTATGGTGGAAGAGTGTTCGAAGGATTTTCTATTGGTAAATAAAAAGGGGAGAGAAAAATGAATGTACCATATGTTCAATTAAGAGAATTGACATTAGATGATGTAGAAGATCGCTATCAATGGTCATTAGATAGAGATGTAACAAAGCATTTAGTCGTACCAGATCAATATCCTCCGTTCACTCGTGAAGATACGAGAAACTGGATTGAAGCTTGTATAAGCCGAAAAAATGGTTATGAACAAAGGGCAATTGTTACTGAGAAAGGTATACATATTGGATGGGTAGACCTTAAAAATTTTGATAAAACAAATAAAAATGCAGAACTAGGAATTGCGATTGGAAATAAAGACTATTGGGGTAAAGGATTTGGAATGGCAGCTCTAAACAGCATGTTACATATAGGTTTTTCCCAGTTTGAATTGGAGAAAATTTGGTTACGTGTAGATGAAGATAATACACAAGCTAAAAAGAGTTATGAACATGCCGGATTTGTATGTGAAGGGTTAATGAGAAATGATCGATTGAGACAGGGGAAGTTCATTCATCGCTATCGTTACAGTATATTAAAAGAAGAGTATGAATTAAAAAATAATAACCTATAAAAATATTATGTAAATGAAAAAGGGGAAGATAAAATGATTCGATTACTTACAAAAGCGGATGCAAAACAATATTGGGAGTTACGTTTACAAGCACTACAAGTAAACCCAGAAGCATTTGTAACGACTTATGAAGAAGCAGTACGTCAAGAAAACCCTCTTGAACGCGTTGCTAGTAATCTTTCATCTAACAGTAGTTTTACATTTGGTGCTTTTAATAATGAAAATCGTTTAGTTGGGGTTGTTACTTTATTAACAGAAGAAAAGGATGCATATAAGCATAAAGGGCATATCGTTGCAATGTATGTAGATACTGAAAATCGAAGAAGTGGTCTTGCACGTGATTTAATACGTAAAGCAATTGAAAGGGCAAAAGAGATGAAGCTAGAGCAATTGAACTTAGGGGTTGTGTCAACGAACGAACCAGCCAAACGATTATATGAATCAATGGGATTTAAAACGTACGGAATTGAAAAAAGGGCTATAAAAATGAATGGTGTGTATAGTGATGATGAACATATGGTGTTGTTCTTTTAAGAGAGGAAGTTTAGCATGAAAGATCTCCATTTAGAAAGAAATATGGACCTTCAAGTAGCGATTTTGTATGCGACGGTTGCTGATACGTTTAATAGATTGCAAAGGTTAGTAGAAGGTACTGAAGAGAACGAACTATCCTATAAAGGGTCTGAAAATAATGAAAATAGTATTGGGCAGTTACTTCAGCATTTAGCAGTTGTCGATTTACATTGGGTGTATCGTTTCAAGGGAGAAGATGTTCCAACAACATTTGAAAATAAATATGGTCCTATGTTGAATGAAGTAGGAGAAATGCCGAGTTTAAGAAAATACACGTTGCAAGAGTTAATGCAAGATTATGAAGCAGTGCAAAAATTGTTTCATGAAGAATGTATGAAACTAACAGAAACTGATTTAACGCGGGAAGTTTTGTATGAAAAAGGGGAAACTGCGACTATAAGATGGGGAATTTGGCATATAGCAGATCATAATCGATATCATCAAGCACATATAAGTCGATTGAGGAAATTATATAGAGCTAGATTACATACAAGTTAAAGATTGTGAATTTTAATTATATTTATTTTGTTGTATAGTATTAGGGAGAAACTAAACAAGGGGTTTTACAATGAAAGCAATTGTTATAGGGATACTGGCATCATTTTTCTTTGCCTTTACCTTTGTTTTAAACCGGGCAATGGACTTAGAAGGTGGAAGCTGGATTTGGAGTGCATCATTACGGTATTATTTTATGGTTCCAATGCTATTACTTATTGTTATGTATAGAGGGAACTTAAAGCAACTCTTTCAATATATGAAAAACAATCCGAAAGAATGGTTAGTATGGAGTATCGTTGGATTTGGTCTCTTTTATGCACCGCTTAGTTTTGCTGGAGCGTTCGGACCAGGTTGGCTTGTTGCATCAACATGGCAAATTACAATCGTTGCAGGGATTTTGTTAACACCATTTTTTGCGGTGGATCCACTACATAAAAAACTTCCGATGAAGGAATTAGTTATGTCGGGTATTATTTTATTTGGTGTTGTTCTCATGCAAGTAGAACATGCTTCTTCATTAGGTATTCGTGAAACCGTTTTATGTGTAGTTCCTGTACTTATTGCAGCATTTGCGTATCCTCTTGGAAATCGAAAAATGATGCAAGTTTGTAAAGGGGAATTAGATGTATTTCAGCGAGTACTCGGTATGACATTAGCAAGTTTACCATTTTGGTTTTTATTATCTGGTTACGAAGTATCAACTGGCGGATTACCGTCAAGTAGCCAAGTTTTTCAATGTTTTATTGTAGCAGTTAGTTCGGGGTTAATCGCGACAGTATTATTTTTCTTTGCAACAGATCTTGTGAAAGATGATCCACAAAAACTAGCAACAGTGGAAGCGACGCAGTCTGGTGAAGTTTTATTTGCGCTAGTAGGAGAGCTGATCTGGTTATCTGCACCAATTCCGTCATCATTATCTTGGATTGGTATGAGTCTCGTTATTATTGGGATGATACTTCATAGTTATGTAGCTGTCGTTGTAAAAAAAGAAGAAAAAATAACGGCGTAATGAGACTAGCTCTTTTTATTAAGAGCTAGTATTTTTTCGTAGAAAGGGATGAAAGTATGAATTTACAACTTGTTGAACAACTTGAAAAAGATTCAATATTAAATGTGCTACAATATGCCGTCGGTCCAAATGAAATAAGCTTAAAGAAAGCAGTATTACTTTATCAAAATAATAAAGGGACTTTGTACAAATATGAAGAAAAAGCTTGTATAGGTATAGAAGTAATCGGAGCAACTAAAGCACGAGTATGTCATATAGCAGTGGATCCAGATTATCGTCAAAAAGGAATTGCACTGCAAATGATTAAAGAGGTTGTAAGAATATATCAATTGACTTATATAGAAGCAGAGACAGACGATGGGGCGGTAGAATTTTATAAAAGAATTGGTTTTCGAGTTAAAAGTTTAGGAGAAAAATATAAGGAAATCGAAAGATTTCATTGTTATTTGGAAAAATAGTATAAAAATATGCATATGGAGTATAGTCTGAAAAAATAAGATCTACATTTTTCTTCATTTCAAAAAACTCTCGTTCATCATTATCTACGATTTTAATAGAGTTTTGAGTCTTCAGTATAATAATATACATATTTTTGTAGTAATGAATATGATTAAGTTAAAAATTAAGAAAAATATGATAATATATTTATATAAAAGTTTAAATTTACATGGCTAGTGGGGGAACCAATATGAAAATGAATGATATAGTAGCAAGTACAAAATTTCCAAATACAATCGAAACAATAACAAAAGATTTAAAAGCATTAGGAATCGAAAAAGGAATGACAATTATCGTTCATTCATCACTAAGTTCTATCGGGTGGATATCTGGTGGTGCGGTTGCCGTAGTAGAAGCATTAATGAAAGTTGTTACGGAAGAAGGAACGATAATAATGCCAACGCAATCTTCGGATTTATCCGATCCGAAACATTGGTCAAGACCACCTGTACCGGAAGACTGGTGGCAAATTATCCGAGATAACGTCCCGGCATTTGATTCACGTATAACCCCAACAAGGGGAATGGGTGAAATAGTTGAATGTTTTCGTACATATCCGAATGTAGTACGTAGTAATCATCCGTTAGGAAGTTTTGCTGCATGGGGAAAACATGCAGTAGAAATAACAATGAACCATTCGTTATCAATGAGCTTTGGAGAAGAATCTCCATTAAGAAAAATATATGATTTAGACGGGTACGTATTATTAATTGGTGTTGGATATGATTCCAATACGTCTGTTCATTTATCCGAGGTGCGTACTGGTGCATGTGAGTTAATACAAGTAGGAGCACCTATTATAGAAAACGGTGAGAGAGTGTGGAAAGAGTTTGTTGAAATGGATTACGAATCTGAGAAGTTTGTTGAAATTGGTGTTGAGTTTGAGCGAAAAGGAACTGTAAAAAATGGGAAGATAGGGAATGCAACGTGTCGTCTAATGAAACAGCGTGATATAGTTGACTTTGGAACAGAATGGTTTCGTAAGAAAAATTAGTAAGGGATGGTTACAATGAAAGGGAAAAAGGTATTAATTACGAGCGGTGGTTGTCTAGAAAAATGGGATCAAGTACGCGGGCATACGAATATGGCTAAAGGTACAATCGGAAGGATAATCGCAGAAGAACTTCTAGCTAAAGGGGCACATGTTATATATTTACACGGTTATTTTGCGGAGAAACCGAGCGATGTACATAGAGGGTTAGAATTACATCCATTTGAAGGGATTGTTGATTTACAAGATAAAATGAAAAGTATCATCACACATGAAAAGGTTGATGCGGTTATTATGGCAGCGGCTGGATCAGATTGGATTGTGGAGAAGATCTGTGATCAAGATGGTAATGTTCTTAATATGAACGGAAAAATTTCAAGTGATATTGCACCGATTATTCACTTTCAAAAGGCTCCAAAAGTATTAAAACAAATAAAAGAATGGGACCCAGAAACAGTACTTATTGGTTTTAAACTTGAAAGTGATTTAAATGAAGAAGAACTGTTTGAAAGAGCGAAAAATAGAATGAAAGAAGCAAGGGCGAATGTAATGATTGCGAATTCACCACATTCTTTATATTCGCGCGGAGCTGTGCATTATGTAATTGGACAAGATGGTAAAGGGAAGTTGTGTAATGGGAAAGATGAAACAGCGAAAGAAATTGTCAAAAGCTTAGAGGTATTATGTAATCGTGTCACTGCTTTTTAAAATTAAGTTTTTAGATAAGAATGAATCCGCATAGTAATAAGTAAGCGAAACTTTAATTGGTGGGAATTTTACTTTTACACGAATGTGAAGCGTATATCAATCAAGAGCTATACACAGAATAATTGGTGAGGAGTGGATTCTATGGAACATTTATTAAAGCAAGCTATTAAACTTAGAAACGAAAAGAAATATGCGCAGTCTAAAGAGATGCTTATAGGATTAACAAACTTTACAAAGGATGCAGAAGTACTGTATCAGTGTGCGTGGATACATGATGTAATGGGGCTAGAAACAGAAGCAGTTCCGTATTATGAGCAGGCAATCGCAAATGGACTTGATGGCGAATCCCTTTGCGGTGCTTATATTGGTCTAGGAAGTACATACCGTTGTATAGGGGAATATGAAAAGGCAATTACAGTATTAGAAGCTGGGGTGAAAAAATTCCCAGAGAACGATCCGATGAAAGTATTTTTATCATTAGCAAAATATAACGTAAACGATCACGAGTCAGCGATGAAATTATTACTTGAAACTGTCGTGAAAGTAGAGGAAGTAAAAGAATTTGAACGTGCCATTTCATTTTATAAAGACCACTTAAATGAGGTTTTTAAATAAAGGAGTGAACGTATGAATGTTACACTATCGCGAAGGCGAAAAGGTATTTGGATTGGACTCGTCTCTTTAATTATGCTATCAAACTATTTATTGTATGCTCTTCCAATAGTACCAGCTGCGCCGAAAGAAGTTGTACTTGGGTCATTATTAGATTGCATGTTTGTCATTCCAATCATCACGTATTTCTTCATTATTCGAAAAAGGTACTCGTTAACGTATATAGTTCCTGTTGTAATAGCTGGTTATATTTTTGCAAGATTTATTATTCCAAGTGACTATTTACAAGATTTTTCATACGTTTCTTATATTATAGTTGCAGGAGAAATTGCTTTTGTATGTTTAGAGTTATTCCTTCTATATAAAATTGTTAGAAAGCTTCCTACCATAATAAAAAAATATAAAGAATATAAAAGTGAGTACTCTTCATTTTCTTATGCAATTGATGCTGCGTTTGACGCTACTATGAAAAGAAATAAATTAATAGATATCATTGTAACGGAGTGTAAGTTAATCTATTATGCATTTTTATCGTGGCGTGAAAAAGTACCAGAAGGTGAATACGTATACTCATATCACAAAAAGACTGGTGCAATAGGTGTATATATCATGATCATCCATGCGACCTTAATAGAAAGTATTGGTTTTCATTATTTGCTACACCAGTGGAATCCAGTAATAGCATGGATTTTACTTATTTTAAATGTATACGCGATGATTTATTTTATAGCTGAAATACAAGCGATGCGTAAAAATCCACTTATCGTAACAGAAGAACAAGTAATCATTCAAATTGGATTAGGAAAGAAAATTGTTATATCATTTACACAAATTGATAATATTGCGTTCTACAAGGATGAATTGCTAACGGCAAAAGAAGGGAAACAGGTATTGGATGCAACTGTTATGGATTTCATAAAAGAACCTGCTACTTTTGAAATAACATTAAAAGAGCCAGTGAAAGCACAGTTGTTATATGGATTTTCTAAAACAGTAAGTCGTGTGCACTTAAATGTTGATGAAGAACGAAAATTTTATGATGCGGTTAAGGAAAAGTTAAAACATGAGTAATAGTGCTGTTAGTTACATAAAAACAAATAAACTTCCGTTAGAAGTGAAAAACTCTTTCTAAATAAGAAGGAGTTTTTCTTGTATAAATCATTATATAAAAAACTATATACTTCTTTATCACTATATAAATGGATATAATTGAGGATAGAACTAGTGTAAGGGGAAACAAAATAATGAATAAGTTACTTACATCGAAAATTGAAATTATAGAAAGAAAAATCCGATATAACTCAACAATAGTAGATCACAAGTGTTTATTACTTGAAAAGCAATCACAAAGTATTGTTTTATTTCACGAGGTGCAGTATTCATTTACAATGACTGCAAATGATACTAAGCTAACAATCCCAAAAGGGAGTTATACAATCGCATATTACTGGAAAGATTGTCCGTACAATTTATACGTATGGAGAGATATAAAAGGGAAGTATTTAGGTTCCTATTTTAATATCGTAAAAAATACACAAATAAAAGACGAAGTGGTTTCCTTCGAAGATTTAATCATTGATATTATGGTACTTCCAAATGGAGAATACTTCATATTAGATGAGGATGAATTACCAGAACCATTAGGAAATTTCGAAGGTGGTTATGTGAAGGAAGCTCTTTATATATTAATGGATACAATTAAAACGTTCCTTCCAAAAATAATAAAAGGGACTGCTGATATCTTTAAAAATAAATAATGTTCGCTAAAACCCAGTTGACTTATCGGAAATATTTGTATAATATGTACTTAATTCCATAACGTATTGCTGATTGGAGAAACCAAAGGCATTTTATCTGTTGATAAAATGCCTTTGGTTTTTTTATTGCACAAATACTGAATCTGTTCATTTATATGAATCATTTTAAGGAGGGGAAGAAATGACTGTTTCAATTGATGGGGTATCAAAATATTTTTTGAAACAAACTGGTACTGTTCAAGTATTAGAGAATATTAATTTTCAATTAGAGAAAGGGGATTTTGTTACAGTAATTGGTCCGAGTGGGTGCGGAAAAAGTACATTACTAAAAATTGTTGCAGGTCTAGATAATGATTTTGAAGGTGAAGTTATTATTGACGGGGAGCCTATCTTAAAAACGAGCAAGAAACAAGGTTTTATTTTTCAAGAGCATAGGCTTTTTCCATGGTTAACAGTTGAAGAAAATATAGCGGCAGATTTGTCGTTAAAAGATAAGTATGTGAAAGATAAGGTGAGAGAATGGGTTGAAATCGTTCGGTTAGATGGCTTTGAAAAATCGTATCCGAAAGAAATTTCAGGCGGGATGTCACAACGTGTTGCGATAGCGAGAGCGTTATTAAGAGATCCGAATGTATTATTACTTGATGAACCTTTTGGAGCGCTGGATGCTTTTACTCGAAGTCATTTACAAGAAGTATTGCTGAATATTTGGGAGCAGAAGAAAACAACAATGATATTCGTTACACATGATATAGACGAAGCGATATATCTTTCAAACCGAATTATCATTATGAGTGCAAAACCAGGGAAAATACATAAAGTGATTGAAAATAATTTGCCTTATCCGCGAAATAAAACTTCTCAATCGTTCCAACAACTTCGAACGAAAGTATTACAGCAGTTTGAATATGGAGGGTTGATTCAAACAAGTATATAGGAAAAGGGTGATTTTATATGTATAAAAAATTTAAAGTTCTTTCTTTTGCTTTAGCTATATCAGTATGTTTATTAGGATGCGAAAAAAGTACAGCAAGTAGTAAGAAAGAAGATGTAACAATACAAATTGGTATACAGCAAGGATTAAGCCCGCTATTACTAGCAAAGAAAAAGGGATGGTTTGAAGAGGAGTTTAAAAAAGAAGGAGTTAAAGTGAAATGGACAGAGTTCCAAAGTGGACCTCCTTATTTTGAAGCAATCGCATCAAACCGGTTAGACTTTGGTGAAGTAGGGAATTCTCCAGTCATTTCAGCGCAAGCAGCAGGTATTGGATTTACCGAAATCGCCAATACAAGTTATGCGAGAAAAGGAACTGGAATTCTCGTTCAAAAAGATAGCAAGATTGCGAGTGTAAAGGATTTAAAAGGTAAAAAAATTGCAGTAGCAAAAGGAAGTAGTGCCTTTAATTTATTGTATCGAGCACTTGATAAAGAAGGTATTGATGCAAAAGATGTAAATGTCATTCAATTACAACCAGATGAAGCGCAGCCTGCATTCGAATCAGGATCAGTAGATGCATGGGCGATTTGGGACCCTTTCATATCATTACATACGTTAAATAAAGGTGCGAAGGTGATTGCAGACGGTGAAACATTAAATGTCTCTTCACCAGAATTTTTAATTACGAGGACAAAATTTGCGAAAGAACATCCAGAATTAGTTGAGAAATTCCTCAAAGTTTATGAGAAAGCACGTGTATGGCAAGATGCTAACTTAGATGAAGCAATAAAAGTATACACTTCTGTAAAAAAGATAGATGCAGAGATTGTAAAAGAAGTGTTTAATCACGACAAACCAATTTTAGTTCCGGTAACGAAGGAAATAATAGCAGAACAACAAAAGACAGCGGATTTTCAATATAAGCTCGGTTCTATAAAGAAAGAAATTAAGACGGAAAAAGTTGTAGATAATTCTTTCGTAGAAAAAGCATTGAAAGCGAAGTGAAAAGAGGTTTTGTAAAGTGGAAAATACGAAAGCTGTTATGAAACCAGCGAGTATAACGATTAAGAAAAATGGCATAAAGAAGGTACGAAAGTTAAATGTAAAAGTTTTAGTAAGGGCGATTACTATACCGGTTATTATATTAATAATTTGGCAGTTGGCTGGCGTATTCGGTCTTGTTTCTAAAACAGTTTTACCAACACCATTAGATATTTTTCTAGCTTTCCAAGAGCTTATTAAAACAGGAGAGTTATTCGGCCATTTAAGTATTAGTGTATTCAGGGCTGCGGCTGGTTTCTTTATTGGTGGGGGCTTAGGAATCATTTTAGGAACGATTGTTGGATTTTCAACGAGAAGTGAGCAATATTTAGACCCATCTGTGCAAATGTTAAGAACTGTACCTCATTTAGCTGTTGCGCCGCTTTTCGTATTATGGTTCGGTTTTGGTGAAACATCGAAAGTGCTATTAATTGCAGATGGTGCATTTTTTCCTTTATACGTAAACGCATTTTTAGGTATTAGAGGTGTGGATTCAAAGTTATTTGATGTTGCGAGAGTGTTAGAGTTTAGCAAAAGAAAACTAATTACGAAACTAATTTTACCATCTGCATTGCCTAACCTTTTACTAGGAGCAAGGTTATCGTTAGGTGTTGCATGGGTGAGTTTAGTAGTAGCAGAACTTATGGGATCTACAGAAGGTATTGGTTATATGATTATGGATGCAAGGCAATTTTCAAATACAGATATCGTATTTGTCGGCATAATTATCTTTGCATTTGTTGGGAAGTTTTCTGACTCTCTAGTACGTTTACTAGAAGTGAAGTTTTTAAGATGGCGAGATAATTTTAAAGGTGAGACTAGGAATTAACATATAAATTATTAGGGGTAATTTATATAGAATTTGTTAGTATACGTTTCAAAATAAATAAGGGGTGTGTAAAGGTATGGAATTATTATGGTTTATTCCGGCTTATGGAGATGGTCGATATTTAGGAACGACAAAACGAGGAAGAGCAGCTGAATATGGTTATTATAAGCAAGTTGCTGCGGCAGCTGATTATTTAGGATATACGGGTGTTTTACTTCCAACTGGTCAAGGATGTGAAGACCCTTGGGTGTTAGCTTCAGCTCTTGCTGCTGAAACAGAAAAACTAAAATTTTTAGTAGCAGTGAGACCAGGACTAATGTCACCTACAGTTGCAGCGAGGATGGCATCTACATTTGATAGAATTTCAGATGGGAGACTACTTATTAATGTAGTAGCTGGAGGAGATCCAGTTGAACTACAAGGAGATGGATTATATCTTGAGCATGATGAAAGATATGAAGCAGCGGATGAATTTTTAAAAGTTTGGAAATCGACATTGCAAGGTGAAACGATCTCTTTAGAAGGAAAACATATTCAAGTTACAGATAGTAAAGTTGTATTCCCGCCAGTTCAAACACCATATCCTCCTATATATTTCGGAGGATCATCAGCTGCTGGAAAAGAAGTAGCAGCTGAACATAGTGATGTATATTTAACGTGGGGAGAGCCACCAGAGCAAGTGAAAGAGAAAATAGAAGAAGTAAGAAAACTTGCAGAAGAGAAGGGGCGTACAGTACGATTTGGCATTAGATTACACGTAATTGTAAGAGAAACAGAAGAAGAAGCGTGGGAAGAGGCAGAACGTTTAATTCAATATGTGGATAATGAAACAATTGAGCTTGCTCAAAAGACATTTGCAAGATATGATTCGGTTGGTCAAAAGAGGATGACACATTTAAATAAAGGTACGAGAGAGTCGTTAGAGATAAGCCCTAATTTATGGGCTGGAATCGGACTTGTAAGAGGTGGGGCAGGTACTGCACTTGTAGGCAATCCACATACAGTAGCAGAAAGGATAAAAGAATATGAATCGTTAGGAATTGATACGTTTGTTTTATCAGGATATCCGCATTTAGAAGAAGCGTATGAAGTGGCAGAATTGTTATTCCCATTATTGAAAAACGAGAAGAAAGAAGAAAATAAAATGGTTGGTGAAATGATTGCTGATGCATATGCATTAAAAAAATAGTGAGAAATAAAGTTTCACCTATTTATTGCTTTATTTTGTTTACTGCCTGTTAATACGGGATAAAAAACCCGCAAGTTATTCGCTTGCGGGTTTTCATCGTAAATTATTAGAAAATATGGTAAAATTAAAGGGTAACTTAAGGTGCGGTTGGTTGTTCAATTATCACTTCTCCGAGTAGGAGGGGGGTGATAATACGTGAGTGAAATAGCGTTGCTACTGCAAGGTGGACTGTTTCTCGTTGCATTGTTAACGTTCGTCGTCGTTTTAATAGACAAGCTCAAAAAATAACAACCCACCTATGCTTATAGAATGTGGGTTGTTTTGTTTGTAAGAAACAAATAGGATAAATGAACAATCCAATCTGCTAAGTTACGTGGACTAGTGTGTAGCCGCACACTAGTCTTTTTTATTTATATACAATTTATAATTGGTTTATGTGATTGTATTGTTCTTTTCATACTCATTATAACACAGTGTCTTTTCATCAAGAAAGGAGACCGTATGTTCTGGTTTCTGTTATATAGTAGGTGCTTTTTCTTTAAACAGCCCATCCATATACTGTTTTAAACTTTGGACATAAAATTTCTGCGTATTCACATTATTTACACCGACAATCGGCGATGGAAGGTCAAATCTTTTTTCTGATAAATGAACGACAACATCAAAGATGTCAAACAAACGAATGAAGCAAAACAGGCCGTCTTTATCGCTAAGTAAAATAAAGTAATGATTTTCACTACTTGTATTTAGCGTATTCCATAAAGAACTTTTGCTTAAATCACGTACAATGCTTTTTTCTTTTAGTTCCACGAAATCTGCATTGGAGAGAATGGTAGAAATATCAATTGCATCTTGATCTTCAAAGTAGCCGTCAACTGCTTGTACAGCGAATGTATAAGCCATTTTTAATACACTCATTTTATATTTACGGTTATCTAATAGTAATTCACGTTGAATAGAACTCGCTACTTTCGTTACACGTTCCTCTTTCCAAATTTCATTATGTAAGGAAATATCGTGCTTTTTACATAGTTTCATAATTAATGCATTAGAATAAAGAATCTCGTCGCTTACTTCGACAACATCAGTCTCAGCAGCCGCAAGTTCCTCACCGTGCTCATTCGTATAGAGTGGGGAATCAATTTGTCTTTTCATTTGTTCAATCTTAAATTGACTCAATTTATGCCTAATTAAAGGACGATCAATATTTGTTGTCATTTGTTCATGACAAGTATCACAAATTGAGTTTGTGAAATAATATCCACATAATATTTCTGGAATGACATATTGTTCACTAAGTTCTTTCGTATCTTTTCTGCAAATGATGCATTGTGTCATTTTTATCACCTTTACCTGCAAATTTGTATGTAATCTCATTGTAGTGTATTTATCGGTATTTTGGAATATTGTAAAGGAAAATATTATGTGAAATTCATACTTATTTTGGTACAATGAAGAGAAGTGCTAGTTTAAAGGAGGCCGTTTTTTTGAAATCAAAAGTGCACTTTTGGACATTAGAAGTGCTAATGGTTGTAGGAATCATATTTATTTGCACAAAAATATCATTTTTATTTCAACCGATTGGTATCTTCATATCAACATTATTTTTCCCAATCTTAATCGCGCTTTTTTTATACTTCATATTTAATCCTGTATTAATCTTTTTGGAGAATAAAAAAGTACCTAGAAATTTAGCGATATTACTGTTATATCTTTTTATCATAACATTAACTGCGGTTGGCGTTGGAGTAGTTGTTCCTACGATTTCACAACAGCTAATGGACTTAGTGAAAAATATGCCAGGCTACATAAAAGAGGGAAAAGTATACATACAAGAATTATCACATCATAGGTTGTTTGAATGGTTATCTACACAAAACTACGTTTCCATTGAAACAATTGAAAAAAATGCGATTGAATACTTAAAAGATATACCAAATACAATTACGTCGAGTGCAACGGCTTTATTTGGTATTATCACGAACGTTGCATTAGTTGTATTTACTGTACCGTTCATTTTATTTTACATGTTTAAAGATGGACATGCCTTTCCAGGAAAAGCGGTAAGTTTATTACCAGAGTCTTACCGTGAAGAGGGGCTTCGTATCATTAAGGAAACGAACGAAACATTATCTGCATATATTCAAGGGCAAGCGCTCGTTTGTATATTTGTAGGTGCGTTTACTTTTATCGGTTATTTAATTATCGATTTACCGTACGCTTTCGTTTTAGGAATTATTGCAGCATTTACAAACATCATTCCTAACTTAGGTCCATTTATTGGGGCAGCGCCAGCTGTTATTGTAGGACTGTTCGTATCTCCGATGCAAGCCTTATACGTAATTATTATCGTAACAATTGTACAACAGTTTGAAAGTAATATTATTTCACCACGTATTATGAGCTCGAAATTAAACATCCACCCATTAACAATTATTATCCTAATTTTAGGGGTAGGTAACTTTGCTGGAATCATCGGAATGATTTTAGCAGTACCAGTTTATGCAGTAACAAAAACAGTTGTTTCGAACTTAGTGAGATTGTTTAAGACGAAGAGAAGTAATCGGAAATAGTAAAACCTGAGAAAGATACACCGCTTTTTAAGTGGTGTATCTTTTGTTTATAAAAAATAATTAAAAGTGGGTTGATTTGATTTTATTATATATTTTTTATACATCAAATTCAGTGATGAACTTGTGTGATATAAGGCTCTATAAAACTATGTGGAATCCCTCTGAACTATCCAAATCATTTCCTTACAGCACGCTATCAACATCAAAATCGACTCCTTTCAATTCTATATAGTTAAACGATTAAAGGTGAGTGTAGTATTTGCTTCTACGATCTCGAATTTCATTAATAACTTGTTTATATTGTCTTTCTTGTTTTAATTCATTTTGAGATATTGTTTCTTTTTGAATCGTAATCGTTAAAAAGAAAAGGTGAAACTTCATATGTGAATTCCTCCTTTCGAATTGGAATTACAGATGACTACAGTAATGACTTTGTCTTTCTTTTACAGAATCCATAGCTTGATTAATTTGTCGTTCATGAAGCATTTCAGACTCAGAAAATTTATTTTTTTGAATGGTAATGGTTAAAAAGAATACTTTAAATTTCATTGGATAATTACCCCTTTATAAGTGATTTAGAAAAGACGAGTGTAATAAGAAGATTGGCGCTCTTTTACTTCGTCCATAATGTTTTGGATGTGTTGCTCACGTAAAATCTCTTTCTGTGAAAGCTTACGTTTTTGAATGGTGATTGTTAAAAAGAATGCTTTAAATTTCATGAATATATTACCCCTTTAAAATATATTTTTAATACATTTGAGTGTAGTATGAACTTTTAATGTCAGTTATTTTATCAGTCAGTTGTTTTAACTGTTGTTTACGAATGATTTCAGTTTCAGATAAAGTATTTTTTTGAAGCACAGTCGTAAAAAAGAAAATATGAAAAGTCATAAATGAATTCCTCCTTTCGAAAAGGAATTACAGGTGATCACAGTAAAGTGCTTGGCGCTCCTTAACATCATTCATAGCTTTTTCAATTTGCTCATTATGAAGAATTTCATCTTTGGAAATTGTATTTCTTTGAATCGTAATACTTAAAAACAATACGCTAATAGTCATTGAATGTTGCTCCTTTCTTAGAAAAATAATGTAAGAGACTAAAAAAACCGCGCAAAAAAACCACAGGAAGATACAGTTCTCCTATGGCGGGGCGTGAAAAAGCCACAGGAAAGTATACGACCTCCTGTGGCGAATTTATGAATTAAATGAAATAAAGTACGATTTTCAATTCTCCATTAGGGTGGTCGAATTCATATTTAATTGTCCAGAAAACACAGGTGCAGTTAACGCTAAAGTTAATGCATGTAATTGTAATTTCATCATTTCCTTCGACCTCCTTTTAGAATTTTTTTCTTACGTTAGTAAGTATATACAATTAATGGATAATTGTAAACATAAAAAATGAAAATTTTTAATTTTGATTAAAATGCGTATATTTAAAAAGGGATTTGAAAGTAAATATTGTAATTAACGAAATATCGATAAAAATGGGGGATGCTAAATGAAATATATGCATCATAACATAATCGTTATGCTAACAATTTTTTTATTTATTACGGCTTGTTCTAATGGAGAAAGAATAAAAGATATATATGATGTTAGTTCAGATGATTTTAAGAAATATACTGGGACATACGTTGGTAAAAATTCAGATGTGGTTGCAATTATTAATCATTTACCCGGTGGTGGAACAGTTCAAAGTATAAGTTTAGAAAATGAAAATATAAAAGTGAACTATGGCGCAAAAGAGAGTGGGGCTCTTACAGAAGAAATGATTGAGACGTATTGGTTTGATGAGAAAGATACGATGAAGAAGAATTTTCTCTTTAACATTATTTATCTTGTAGTTTTAGTGCCAAATGCAAACAGTTACGAGTTTCAGGTAGAGAATATAAAATTTATAATGAAAAGGGAGGAAATCCTATCAATCTTGCATGGGAAATTTGATGATTTTCCAAAAGAAGATGATATATGGGATAAAAAGAAAGTAGTAAAGTTTCTTAACGATCATAATGAAAAAATTAAAATGCTTGTGGAAGATAAAGATTTTCGGAAATCTTTATTTGCTAAATATCCAGTAAGCCAGTTGAAATAATGGAGGGGAGAAGATGGAGTTAGTATACAAAATTTCTTATCATAGAATGCAGGATCATTATTACAATTTTTGAAAGAAGACATTCCGTACATCCCACATGTAACAGTCGGAAGAAAAGAAAGTGCCGAATTAGCTGCTGAAGTAGTGAAGGAGATTCCTAGTTTTCATGGGAAGTTAAATTGTGTGATTGATAGAATAAGCGTGGAGCGAATTGGAGAGAACGGGGAATCAATTATTGAATTTGAAGTGCCATTTCTAAAAAGCTGACAAAAGTCAGCTTTTTATTTCGTAGCATGAAGTAATGCACCAATTGCACCGCTATTACCACCATCTTGTAAAAAGATTGGTGTTTTATTTTGATATTCGGTGTAGCTACTAATAATATGTTGAAGTTGTACGTTATTACATAAAGTCGAACCAATATAAATAATATGTTCAATGTTTTTTGTTTCAGCGAATTGAAGGCTTAATGCAGTAACGACTTCACCGACAAGTCCTTGTACAGTAGCTAGTATATCGGAGCTACTATTATTTGATTCTGTAATGGCTGCTTTTCCGAAGTTACTAGCAGTTAAGTTATTATCGATAGGGGAAAGAATACCACCATAAATATCTCCAACCGTAATATCTAGTTCTTTTCTAGATCCTACTTTTGTTAGAGGGATTACATCTTCAAAATGATCTATATTTGTTAACAGTTTTGAAAGTCCCATAATAGTCCCACCGCCAACTCCGGTTCCACCAGCGCGAATATATTGTTCATTATAAACGTAATGGATAGAAGTACCTGTACCGATATTGGTTAAAATAAAATTGCGTATAGCATGTTTTTCTTCTTTTAATATGTATTGGACACCTGCAAGAGTAGCTTCAAATTCGTTTAGCTCTATTATTTTATATGAACCTGTAAGCAGTTGCTGTAATAGTTTCGATTTACCACCCGTAATACATATTTGTTTTATGCCATTGTTGTTTTTAATCCAATCTATTATTTTATGTTGTTCATGTGAATAAAATTTTTCAAAAGTTAATAGCCTTTTTTCGTTAAAATAAGCTATTTTCGTTAATGTGCCTCCAGCATCGATACCGATAGTACGTTCCATTTTCCTGCTCCTAACTACGTAATATGTTTTCCTATTTATTTTTAATTGGTTGAGAATAGATATTCCCAACTGATATAAGGAACAATTTAATCTGCTTGATATATTAATAGTTTTTCTATAGTTACAATAGGCTGGTCGTTTACAGTTGCAATACCTTTACCAAGAACAAAACCTCGGCGATTGCGCGTTAGTTCATAATGTAAATCAAGTTTATCACCGGGATATGCTTTTCCTTGGAATTCAACTCCATCTAAAGAGGAGAGGAATCCTAGTCCTTCAGAATCACTTGTATGTACAAATGCACTAAGCTGAGCAAGTGCTTCTACAATTAACATATGAGGCATATGTTTTTGATTATCATTTATAAACCATTCGTTATTTGTAATGAGTTTATATCCTGTAACGGATTCACCTTGTTTTACATTTGTTACTTTATCAGTCATTAAAAATGGATAACGATGGGGAAGAGTGTCTTTAATATGCATATGAAAGTACCTCCAATTAATAATACCCCTGCTAAATTTAAGCAGGGGAGTGGGAACTAATTTTTAACTAATTCATTTACTTTTTCAAGAGTGAAAATGCCGCTATTTCTAATGTTTTCAACAACTTGTTGCAACACTTCTTTATCTTGAACGAGTGCAATACGTACGAAGCCTTCTCCGTGAGGTCCAAATGCATGACCAGGTGTAACAACGACATTCGCACGATCCATTAATGCATAAGCGAAGTCTAGAGAAGTCCATCCTTGTGGAATTTCAGCCCAGACAAACATACTACCAGCTGGCTTATCGACATTCCAGCCAAATGTTCGGAATCCATCGACTAAAGTATCTCTCCGTTCTTGATAAATATCGCGGTTTTTCTCACAAAATACAGCGCCATTTCTTAGTGCTGCAGATGCCGCTTTTTGAATTGGTAAAAATACACCGTAATCGGTATTAGATTTAAATTGAGTAAGTGCACGAACAATTTCTTCGTTTCCAATCATATATCCAATACGGCTACCTGCTAAACTATAACTTTTTGACAAAGAATTGATTTCTACACCAACTTCTTTAGCACCATGTACAGAGAGGAAGCTAATTGGCTTATTACCATCGAAATAAAATTCAGCATAAGCAAAATCATGGACAACGATAATATTATGCTTTTTCGCGAATGCGATTACTTCTTTAAAGAAATCTTCATGAGCCATTGCTGGAACGGGATTCCCTGGGAAGTTTAAAATCATCATCTTCGCTTGATCGGCAATTTCTTCAGGGATGACTCCTAAGTCTGGTAAGAAATCATTCTCTTTCTTTAAAGGCATGTAGTAAGATGTTGCACCAGCCATTTGAATACCTGTTTCATAAGCTGTATATCCTGGATCAGGAACTAATATAATATCACCTGGATTTGCATAAACCATAGGTAAATGAACGAGCCCGTCTTGTGAACCCATTAATAATAAAACTTCTTTATCCGCATTTAATAAAACGTTATGAGTGTTGTTGTAATATTCAGTTACAGCTTCGTGAAATTCTTGAATACCTGATAATGTATACCCGTAGCTCTCTTTCTCACTCGCTGTATGTACCATTGTTTCTCTTACAAAATCAGCGGGCGGCATATCAGGATTTCCGATGCTCAAATCAATCATGTTATGACCTGCTGCAATTTTTTCTTTTTTATAGGCTCCTAATTCACTAAATATAGAAGATTGGAATGCTTTCATTCTAGTTGCTAACGTGTAAGTCATCAAAACCCCTCCTAAAACAGTGCTTTCATTCTGCGTTTTTAATTATTCTGAAAACACATGTTTATATTTTATCATTTTTTTATGAAAATTAAAACGATTGACAAATTTAGAGGAAGGATTAGCCTATTTTGAAAAGTATCGATGTAAATAGCGTAGACGTGTTAATTGAAATGTCTATTATAGGATTCATTTTATATAACTTAAGTTATTTTATAGTTTTTATTAAGTATTTGTGGAAGATTTCTAAAGTGAAATAACGCAGAAAATATTTTCTGCGTTTCCTCTGAAATGTAATCATTTCTTTTTATACGTGCATAATTTTTCAGCTATCAAAAAGTATACATTTAATGTACCGTCGGCAACTTTTAAAGTTTGCTCTGATGTAAATGAATTACCATAATCAATGTGATATACATTAGAATTTTTGACAAATGAGCCTTTATATAAATCGTCTTTATTCTTTGTGGTTTGCATTTCTACTAAATTTTGCACAATTTCCTCTTTATTTTCTTTTTTGACAACTGTTTCAAATTTATAATATACAGGGCATTCACCATTTTTATTGTCAACGACTTCCCAAGAACCGTATATATCGTTATTGCTGCATCCACTAAGTAGGATGATTAGTATAGGAATTGTAAGTAGAACCTTTTTCATTTTGTGCTCCTTTCTTTTAAAGTTGAATAAACGTGCGAATACGATAGGGATATTATAATAAATAAAGTTTAAATTTTTTTAAAGAATTATTTAATTTCATATAAAAATTTAGGAGAAATTAAATAAGCATGAATCTAGTGTAAAGTCAGATTCATGCTAGTACTATAGCCTATGTTATGTCTTTTTTGAGGATATATAAAGAGGAAAGCAGAAGCACTATTCCATTTATTATATATACGCTTGCGATCATAAAGGCTAACGTACCTGCGCCAAATCCTGCTTTATCGAATATAGAAGCAAATGTTGCGATAGTCAAAAAGACAATGGGAGTCAGTAGTAAAAATATGAAACCTGCCACGATTCTTTTTTTAAAACTATGTCCAGATAAGGAAATGGCTAAAAAGTTTAGGATGCTAAACAGAGCAATTGCAAAGAGCAGGACAATAAATACTTGGATGCCATCAGACATTTTACCACTCCTTTTATAAAGAGTACTCTTTATAATCTATTCGAAATAAAAGAGGGCTACTCCTTTAGATAATTTCAATAAACGTAATAAATAGGCGTATTATAAAACAAAGAAGTATGGATTCAATATTATATCCATACTTCTTTGTTTATTTTATAAATTCGCAGATTGCGAATGCTGTTTTTCATAATGTTTCTGCTTAGAAAGGGAAATAGAAATAATCAATAATGAAACGACTCCGAAGATGAGAACCATATATTGTAACCCAATTGTATCTAAGAAGAACCCTGTGCCAAGTAAGACGATTTGGAACATAACCCTCTCAAACATATTACGGAATGAGAAGAGGCGACCGTGATAACTTTTTTCAACTTTCGTTTGGAAAATTGTCGACATAATAGGGAAGAAGCAGCCAACGCTAAACCCAAACAAACCAAATGATGTAAGAGCCATCCATTTTATATCGCTAAAGAACAATGAAAGGTGTGCAAAAGCAGTACAAACTGCGAAGAAATATAGTAATTTTTCAGGTTTGAAATGATCAGATAGACGTTTAATTACGAAGGCACCTAACATAAATGCGACACCTTCAATTGTATATATGAACCCTTTAATCGTAGGATCATGTTGCATTTCGCTAATGTTAATAACCATTAAATTAAACCCAGCTATAAATAATAGAGGGATAATACTTAGTATAAGTGCTGTAAAAGCAATAGGAATTCCTTTTAAAATACGAAATACTTCCATAAAGCTATTATCTTTTGCAGCTTGTTTACTTGGTGTTGTTGATTTCTTGTCTTCGAATTGTAGGAAGAAAGTCGAGAGGAATAATAAGGCGTATGCTGCCATTGAGAAGGCATACATGTACTGTAAACTCATCACAACTAAAAGAATTCCACCTAGTGAAGTACCTGTAATACGAGCGATTGTACCAACATTCATATGTACACCATTCATTTGTAATAACTCATGCTCACGTACGATGAGTGGAATTACAGATTGTAATGCAGGGAAATAAAATGCTGCTGAAATTTGAAGAGCAACCATAAATGCAATCATAAATGCGATACTTTCAAATTGAATAGCAAAAAACATGAAAATAACACTTAAAACTCGACCAAACCCAGCGTAAAGAAGAACTTTTTTCTTTTCATACTGATCGATGACACGGCCAGCCATAGGTCCAACTAGAACACCGGCTAATAGTCCGATAAATAATATAACTGATTTCATGAAATCAGAAGGGACATATTTTTGCATAAATTCAAGGTTGCCAAGAATACCAAGCCATAATCCTAGACCTGCAATAAACTCCCCAATTAAAACAATCCAAACGTTTTTATTACGCCACATAACATAAAACCTCTCCGTCTTTTAAAATGAAAAACTCGTATATAAAACCTCCTTATTTATGTAGTATTTTTATACGAACTTTTTTAGAGTCAGAGTCTATATTACGTGTTTCATAATTGGATTTCAATCTTTTTGATTTGTAAAAAATTTGATGTATTAATTGATGAAATAAATGAAGCAAAACGTAAAAAATTCATGATTAAAGCTAATAGAAAGTAAGGATAAATATAAAAAAGCAAGAACGTATAACTACGTCTTGCTTTTCCAAAGTACAAAATTAAACATTAATTTCAATTAGCAATATTTACGCTCTTGTCCAATAGCTAAAGCGCTAAAAGATAGAGGACCAGCAACTTCTGTACTTGCACTACTAATAAGGTTTTCTACAGTTAATGAATATTCGTGTGTTCCACTGCTAACGTTTTGGTCTGTAGCTTGGAATGTTTGTACGTAAAATTGTTCAGAATTTGTTGATTCAATACCTACTTGTGTATTGAAAATTTCAATGTTATCAAGGAAAATTCGGAATAAAACTTGTGAAATCTCAGTTATACCTTCTACACCAACTGTAGCTATTAATTCTACTCGATTATTACGTGAATCTCTACTTGAAATTCTCAATTTCAAATTTGCTAGAATTACTTTGTTTGGAGAAGAGGGGATTGCAAAAGTTGTTGCATCAGTTTTACTTATAGGTTGAGTAGCTTAATAATCAATGATATGAGTCATATTCACAACCTCTTCATATACTGAAATACGGAAATAGGGATGAATTATCTTGGACAAATACTAGAATATTATAATAGAGTCCACAACAATTGTTGAAAAGAAGCAATTTACATAAAAGCATCAAGAATATATCATAATAAGATGATATTTTTCTTAATGCTTTTTGTAATTAAGCAGAATATTCTTCTTTACGTACTTCAAAAAATTCATTACGTCGTAAGTAATTATAAATTCTCTCAGAAACTTCTTCTTCTTCAGACACTAAGAAACGATGGTCAAAAGCGTAGAAAGATTGACCTTTAATTAATTTTACATAATATATATTAAACGCCTCCTGACACTAGATTATTACTTTCTTCATATTATGATGGCCTATATGTCTGCTAAAAATACTTGGAGTTTCAAAGGAAGTAAGTAAAGGGATGAAAGAGCTTACAATTTTGTAAGGTTTATGTCACCTTTTTCGATAGTTTACATTCACCAATTTCTTCTATACTACAAATAAGTTGCATAAAATAAGGGGGTAAAAAGATGGATGAAGTAATTGGAGAAGTTGTAGCAGGTATTTGTGAATTTGTAGTAGAAGTAACAGCGGATGCTATAGGAAGTTTAGTTTCCGGAAATGATGAGGAAAAAGAAACATTATAATAATTTGTAAAAGTATAAAGTTGATCAAATTGTAAAGGCTGATTTCTAAAGGGAAGTCAGCTTTTTATTTTTTACATTATATTAACTTAATTTGAATATTCATTTGTTATTATATTGAAGAAACCTATATAAGGAGGTGAATAAACAAATATGTCGAATTCGGGGGCTGATTTATCTGTTTCTCGTTTGATTGTGGCAAATGTAGAGGAAAAGGAATATCATTTTATTGTTCGTGAACATCCGATTGTAGGGAAAGTTATATCGCTATTTGAAAATGGTAAAGAATATGGTTTACTAGATAAACAAATCGCTAATAAAGATAAATTTATTACATCGGAGCTTACTAAATTAGATTATTTTAACTTAGATGTTTTATATCATACACCTGGGTGGATATGGATTGGTATGGATCAATTTGGTTTACATGCTCGTGAGGCTACTTATAACGAAGTAGATGTTATTATGAAGTTGAAAGAGGATTTATATTATATAGATATATACGAAGAAATAAAAATGTAATAAATATTTAGTCAGGTTAGGGGACAAGTTCCCGTAGCCTTTTTTGTTTAATGGTAAAACGTAAAATTATATTATTTTGATTATAGGTAAACTTGATGAGAAGTGAGATGAAAAGAGGATTTGAAAATACATGAAGAGAATTGTAATAATTATATGAATCGTATATGTAAATAACAATAGAAAGAAGATGATAAAATGAGTAAGGAAGAGCTTGTGAAAAAACAGTTTGGCAGTAATGCAGATAAGTATGTGAATAGTAAAATACATGCTAAAGGACAGGACTTACAATATGTAGTTCAACAAGTTGCGTCTCGCCATAATAATCGTCTTCTTGATGTTGCTACTGGTGGCGGACATGTTGCGAATATGTTAGCACCTATGTTTGAAGAAGTAGTTGCACTTGATTTAATAGAACAGATGTTAGAAGAAGCAAAAGGTTTTATAAAGCAGAATGGTCATGGAAATGTGTCTTTTGTAGTAGGAAACGCAGAGGATTTACCATTTGCAGACCATTTTTTTGATACAATTACATGCCGGATTGCAGCCCATCATTTTACGAATCCGGCTCAATTTATTTTTGAAGTAAATCGTACGTTGGAGGATAATGGATTATTCATCTTAATAGATAATGTTTCGCCAGAAAATAATGAATATGATACATTTTATAATTTTATAGAAAAAAAGCGGGACCCAAGTCATGAACGAGCTCTAAAAAAGACAGAATGGCTTACTTTATTAGAAAAAAACGGTTTGCAAATGCAGTCATGTCTTACTTTTGATAAGAAGTTTGATTTTGACTGGTGGTGTAATATGATGAATGTCCCTGTACAAAAGCGCGAAAAATTAACAGAATGTATGATGAAAGCACCAAACGAAATGAAGGGATATTTTAATATTCAATTTAAAAATAATAAAGTAGATTCATTCTATACTGAAATGGCTATGTTTATATGTAAAAAAAGTACAACATTAAAAAGATAAATGTGTTGCAGTCTTTCTGAAGTACGATATACTTAGTACAGAGAAACTGAGAATTGAGGAATAGTTATAATGATTCGTGTACGCATTGAAGGTACTGAGGAAGAAATGCTTGAATTTATGGGGAAAATGCCGGACATTCCTGGATTTGAAAAGACACATATGAGAGAGCCGAGAAAAGGAAATAACCCGAAATACGATTCGAGTAAAAATGTACTAGCATATTTGTCTTATAAAAAGATTGAAGTCGCCAATAAATAGGCGGCTTTTTTAGTTTGCGCTGTTTCACCGCCTTGTCTTTTTCACATAATAATAATAGTAGATTATGCTGAAGAGGGGTGAGAATAGTTAATAAGAAAATCATCTTTTTTGGAGACTTTGGTATTGATGACGCCGTAGCGTTAATTTATGCAAATAAAACATGTAAATTAGATATTCTAGGTATTGTTGCAGAGTACGGGAATGTATCACGAGAAATCGTTACGGAAAATGTTTATTTTTTAGAAAGGTACTATGCTACACATGTAAAAATTATTGAAGGTGCGAGTAGGCCGATGACAGCTGAAGAACCTTTGTTTTTCCCTGAAATCCATGGGGATCACGGTTTAGGTCCTATTAATCCACCTGAGATGAGAATTTGTAAACGAGAAAATTTTTGTGAATTAATCAAATTAATCGAACCTTGTCCAGAAGATATTATAATTGTGGCGACAGGAAGACTAACGACGCTTGCTACGTTATTTTTATTGTATCCCAATATAATGGATCGTATTTGTTCGTATTATATAATGGGCGGTGCTTTCCTATTTCCAGGTAATGTTACACCAGTATCTGAAGCGAATTTTTATGGTGATCCAATTGCAGCAAATATTGTTATGAAATATGCGAAAAACGCTAGTATATACCCGTTAAATGTAACACAGGGCGCGCTTATTACGCCTGAAATGGCCAATATAATAGATAGACAAGGAACTGGACAGGCGAAACTCATTAAACCAATGATTGATTTTTATTATGAGAACTTCTATAAAAAAGAATATCCGGGTATTGGTGGAAGCCCTATACACGATTTACTACCGTTTGTCTCGTTTATAAATGATAGTATTTTTGAATATAAAAAATCGGCAGTGTGGATTAGTACGACAAATGATGTGACTAGGGGCCAAAGTGTAGCTGACTTTAGAAAAATAGCTGAACCAACAAGGTTTGATGGTCGGCCGATTCAAAGAATTGCTGTTGGTTTTAACTATCCTGCTTTTAAAGAAGAGTTTATGCGAACAATATTGAAGCCAGATTGTCCTTAATGTGTTAATAATAAGTCGGATAAATCGTTAGTCCGAAAAATGGTTTATCAGTCTGTATTATTCTCAAAAGTCTTATAGTTGAGCAGCATGAATAACTTATGAAAAATGTCACATAACTAATGGTAAGCAATTGTTTCTAATTATATTTTGATTGGTTAAATATAAAGGAGGTTATTATATGATTTGGTCTTTAATCGTTGGTGGTTTATTAGGATGGTTTGCAAGCTTAATTACTGGAAGGGATGTACCAGCTGGTGTAATTGGTAATATTATTGCTGGTATTATCGGTTCTTGGATTGGTACGAAATTACTTGGTAGTTTCGGTCCTGTAATAGGCGGATTTGCAATCATTCCTGCTTTAATTGGTGCGGTTATTTTGATTTTCATTGTGAGTTTTTTACTACGAGCAATGCGGAAATGAATGTAGCAGGACTGTTTACATTTGTAAGCAGTCCTTTTTATATGTTATGCTAGTATTATACAATCAGGAGGTGTCAGCATTGAAATCATTTACAGTAAATTTCCATCAAGAAGATAATGCAAAAGCGACAACAGTACATAAATTAAGTGAAGAGGACTTCAATAAAGCAACTGAAAAAGGTACTCGTCATTTATTTGATTTAGATACAAACGTTGGCTTCTTCGTATTCTTTGATGCAGAAGATGCAGAAGGAAATGATCAATACTTAATGTTACAATATGAAGGGGATCATGAAGAACCAACTGCGTGCTACGGATTTGATTTAAAACTATATTATCAATTTTTAGCGCTATACTTAAACGATCTTGAATTCCAAGGCGAAACAGATGAGGAAGAGGAAGAATACGGTCCAATTCATCATTTAGCGCACTTACTTTATCATATTGTTGAAGATGGTAAATCAATCGAAGTATAATATACATATTTGAAGCTGTCCTTTTGGGGCAGCTTTTTTATATGACATTGAATTGGTGTATTATTAGTTGAACCAATAAGGCTTTTACGGGCAGCCCTGCCTATCTAACTTCTTTGCTTCTGCTGAATTTTGAGGTGGAGATTTTACTGCCCGGCAAATAGCAGGATAAATTCATAATAGAAATTTATTTATTACTTTCATGTTAGCATCGTAAAACACCTGTTATAATGATTGTAATTAAATTCATGGAGGCTAATTCTATGCTTGTAGATGTAAAAGCTTTTATTAAAGCTGCAGGTTTAACATGTATTTCATCGTTAAGTGGAGATAACACGTTTGTTTATAATTTTGAAACTGTAAAAAACACTATCGCTACACTTTTTAAGAAGCTAAGATTTACCATTTAATTTCATTTCAACCAGTAGGAAAAGAGTAATCACTTCCTACTGGTTTTTTTTCTGTTTGAAGGAGCTGTTGTGACAACATGTTTTAAGTGATAGATAGAGGATATTGTCATTGAGAAGAGAAGGGTTAAATAAGGAGATGAAAATGGTTTCGTTTATCAGGAGGTAGTTACTTCGGATATAACAGACTTGGTTACTTTTTAGAAACAGCTTTTGTAATATATTTTGTACAAGCTTTTTGAGAGAGTGAAGTACTGACTTTTTGGAACAAACATAATTTGAAAAGTAGTGTAATGGGTTGGTTAACGAAATAAATAAGATGCAATAGGGGGTAAAAATGATGAAAATATATTTAAAAATAGTTATGTTATTTTTGGTGTTTACATGTATGTTTGCGCTAGCCGCATGTAAAGAGACAGACGGAAAAAACGAAACAAATCCAACTTTGGAAAATAATAAAAATAAACAAAGTAATTCTTCAGAAGAACAGAAAAATCTTGAAACAAAACCAAGTAATGAAAAAACAACAAAACCATCAACTGAGCCAGATTCGAAAAATAGAACATTTAATCAAAAATCAATTAACCACATTAAAGATTTGTTTGAATTAGCAAAAGAAGGAAAAGTACCTAATGTACTATTTGGAGCCCATACAGGGGATATTGAAGAAATAGAAAAAGCATGGGGGAAAGCGAATAAAACCGAACAAGCAGGGAACGGAATGTACGCAACTTTTACAAATAAAAATGTTGTTTTTGGATTTAATAAAGGGTCACAAGTTTTTGATGTACGCTCATATCATGCAGAACTAAAATCGATTACATTACAAGAAATTGAAAAAGTGTTAGGAAAACCATCTTCAGTTAAAGGGAATGGTGGAGACAAAATATATGTATACAAAGTAAATAACCAGTATGAGTTAAAATTTGTCATTCCAAAATCGACTGGTAATGTAGATCATATTTCCGTGTTTTCACCAGAGGATAGTATTAATAAAATGGCAGGATAAGAAATTAAGTGATTTCAAAAACACCTCGCTCTTTAAGTGAGGTGTTTTAGTTGTAAACAAGGAACGTCTCATTTCATATGCGAAATACTTCACTTTTGTTTTTTAGCATGCATCCAATAAGAAATGTTGATCTACTGAAAAAGTAGTAACTTATAAATTATGTGTAGGCTGGTTTGCGATTTTTTTTCGTTCCAAATTTTGAACAAATAACGCTTGTACAATACCTCCAACTAATAAGAAACTAGCGCAAATATAAAACAGCATACTTCCATTTAACTTACTTAATAAAACTGCACCAATAACTGGTCCACACGTTCGAGATATATCCCAGTGTATACCGTAAATTGAAAAATATAAACCACGTTTATCATGAGGTGCAATTTCTGAAACGAATCGTAATAAATGGTTTAGAGCAATACTTTCTCCAATGACTAAAAAGAGTAAGGTGAAGAATAACGACAATATCGTCGTTGAATAACTAAAGCCAACTGCAGCTATTGTATAGCAGGCGTAAGAAATAAGGATGATTTTCGCCATAGAAAATCGTTCAGACCATTTTACGAGGAAGATTTGTAGAATGATTTCCAAAATGGCTTTACATGTTGAAATAAATGCGAGTATGAATACGAGATTAAGAAATACATGTTCTGCGAAAATACGATAATTCGTCTCAGTTTGTGCATAAAAAAAGCTAATAGGAAGTGTAGAAACCATAAGACCGAATATGGCGTAATGTTTAAAAATAAATTGCTTTGGTGAACTTGCCTCAACTGTTTGTTTTGACATACTTATTGGTGGAACGGTTTCTGGGAGCTGGGTCCAAACAACAACGGCATATATCGTAAGGGTTACACTTTGCACGATAAATAAATATTCTGGGTGAGTATTATAAAAACTTGCACCGATTAAAGGGCCGACTACGGATCCAATTGCTCCCATCGTTTGTAGGAGAGCAAAAATTTCTGCTTGCTGCTCTTTTTTTGTTAAATCAGCAATTTGTGCACGTTGAGCCGGAATATATAAGGAACGGCCAATGCCATTAATGACATATAACAGTGCAAATATAAAAACGGATTGAGCGAAAACGAAACTACCGATTGCAACACTTTGTAGCAATAAGCCGAGTAACATAATTTTTTTCCGGCCATATTTATCAGTAATTCCTCCAGCAATAAGTGTAAATAAAATGTCTGAAAGTGGCTGTAATCCGAAAATCAGCATAGTTATTATTACATTGCCGTTTAACATTTTATTGACGTAAATAATCATAATGATAGCTAACATAGATTCAGTCGTTCTGGTTAATAATTCACCACACAGTCTAATAAAAATAGGTTTATTGTAACGAAGTAAGAGATAATTCAATATTAATTCCTCCTTTCTATATTGAAATGATAAGATGAAAGAAGAATTGGAAAAAGTGTAGAAACAATAGGGAGTATTTTTCACCTTTTAGGGGGATTATGATGTTTATTTTAGATCAATACATTGAACTATGGAGTGCTTATGGAAAAGGGGAAAAAGAGGGAGAACAATTGGAAGTAACAGTGCAAAATATATCTGAAACATTATTTTGTACAGAGCGTAATAGTAAATTAATTATAAAAAAATTAGATGAGTTAAATTGGATCAAGTGGTTTCCAGGTCGCGGCAGAGGAAATCGTTCTAAGTTAATATTTCAAAAGGACCCGATATCTTTAATTTTAGATAGAGGAAAAGAAATAACGAAAAAAGGGGATGTGAAAAGCGGGAGCATATTTGTGGAACGCTATAGCTCACATTTTCCATTAGTAAAGGAAGAATATCACTCCTGGGTGGATTCAATATTTGGTCATAAGATTGAAATGACATCTGAAGGGAGAAGAGATGTACTCCGGTTGCAAGTACAAATGAATTTAGATATCACATTAGATCCTGTATACGCTACAATGCGTTCAGAATGCCATATGGTAAAACATATATTCGATACACTCGTGTATGTAGACGGTAATACAAACATTATAGAGCCAAGACTTGCATTTCACTGGGAATATAATGATGCTGAAAAAATATGGACGTTTTATTTACGAAAAGGAGTTCACTTTCATAATGGAAAACAACTTACTGCACATGATGTTATATACTCATTGAATCGATTTATGAAGCTGGAAAATAATGCACACGCATGGATGTTACAACACGTTGAAAGTATTCGTTCAGTGGATGACTACGTTGTCGAAATTCAATTACATACGGAAAATCGAATGTTTTTACATATGCTAAGTGCAGAACAGTGTTCTATCGTGAATAAAGATGAAGCAGGAGAGCTAATTGGAACAGGGCCTTTTCAATTATATAAAAGTAATGAAAATTTGTTCATTTTAGAAGGTCATCCTTTATATTTTCGTGAAAGACCTTTTTTAGATCGTGTTGAGTTGTGGAATGTAGAACAAGGTGTAAGTACATACGATGTTTTAGTAAAGGCGCAGTATAAAGATAAAGAAAAACATAATAAAGAATTGTCTCGGCTTGAGTCGAACGTGACATATATAACATGTAATCATACGAAAGAAGGACCAATGCAAGATGAGTTATTTCGGAAAGCATTATATAAAATCATTCATGGTTATACAATCGTTCAAGAACTCGGCGGAGAACGTGGAGAAGTGGCACAGAAACTAATATTAGCAGGTGAAAGCATTGTAGAGATTGAGGAAGATGTAGAAAGTTTAATTAAAAGGAGTACTTATCATAATGAAGCGCTACAACTCTACACATTTACAGGACGAGATCATGTTGAAGATGCACAATGGATACAAAAAGAGTGTGTGAAGTACGGGATTCGTGTAGAAAATAATTTTCTTGACATAGAAGAGCTATTGGAAGTAAGTACGATACAAAAGGCCGATATGATGCATGATAGTGCCACAATAAGTGAACGAATAGAAGATAGTCTATTATATATGTTTCTTACAAAAAATAGTTTTATTCATGGACAAAGCAGCATGGACTTTCATGAAAAGTTGTCTCCTTATTTTAAACAAGAAGAATTAGAGAAAAGAGTTACACTGTTACGCGATATTGAGGATACTTTGTTACGTCAAATTCATATTATTCCTTTATATCGTAATAAACAAGAGGTAAGTACACATGAAAAAGTCCAAAATATAATGATTAATTCACAAGGTTGGATTGATTTTTATAATATTTGGTTTAAATCTTGATATATAAGGGCTTTTGCGCATTTTCATAAGATGTGTAAGAGCCTTTTTTTGTATGTGGGAATAGGTTTGTTTTACACATTGTTACCCTACTTGTGATAAAAGTCTATTTACAGCGTAACAGTGTTATGTTACATTGTTATCAGGAAGGGGTGTTATACAGTTGAGTACAGATTTAATTTCAAAAAAAGATTTATTAGAACTAACTGGTATTTCATACGGACAGTTATATAGGTGGAAGAGAAAAAATTTAATACCGGAAGATTGGTTTGTACGAAAGTCAACATTCACGGGTCAAGAGACATTTTTTCCGAAAGAAAAGATATTAGAGCGCATCGATAAGATCCAAACGATGAAAGAGGATTTATCACTTGATGAACTAGCGAATATGTTTTCACCGAGTGTGAGAGAAATTCTTTTAACAAAGGAAGACATTTTACGTAAGGAGATTGCATCAGAACCAGTTTTACAATTTTTCATAGAACAAACGAATAAAACAGCAGAGTTTCAATTTGTAGATATTCTTTATGTGTACATGTTAGAAGAATTACTACAATCGGGAGAGATTAGTTTAGAAGAAGGAAAAATGGTCTTGCAAGTTTTACGTGAAAATTATGAAACAATTAAACATAAAACTTGTGAT
The DNA here is from genome assembly GCF_053345735.1 of Bacillus sp. D48C. Classification (NCBI taxonomy): domain Bacteria; kingdom Bacillati; phylum Bacillota; class Bacilli; order Caryophanales; family Bacillaceae; genus Bacillus; species Bacillus sp. D48C. Next base: position 261,600 of record NZ_JBKFAQ010000002.1, on the reverse strand, counting down.
TTAATCGTTGTCCGAAAATTAGGGATTTCTACATGTTTATTAGTTTCAAACGTGGACGATTTAATTTTTGAAAAAGGCACTAAAATCGTTTTACGCGAAGCGATTATGAAATATACCGAAGCATTAAAAACTAAATTGTTGTAGTGGAGGAGAAAGTATGCGTACAGATAATTTGATTATAAATGGTTACGGTTCATCCAATGGCGGCGAGTTTCATAAAGTACAATTAAACGGAAAAGGAACTGTGAATGGAAATGTTGAATGTGAGCAATTTGAATGTAACGGTTACGGTGCAGTTACTGGCGATTTGAAAAGTAGCAGTGCACGAATTAGCGGATCTGGTAAAGTCGATGGCACAGTTCATGCTGAAACGATGCGAATTGATGGGAAAGCAACAATTACGCAAGATGTAAAGGCAAACAGTTTGAAAATTGCAGGAAAAGGTACGATAGGTGGAAATGTCACTGGTGAAGAATTTAAGGTCAATGGTCAAGCTACAATTGACGGTAATTGTGAAGTGGATACTTTTTCTTCAGAAGGACAATTTACAATTGGCGGATTATTAAGCGCTGATGAAATAAATATTAATATTCACGGTACATGTCGAGCGAAAGAAATTGGTGGTCAAACGATTAAAGTAAAGCATAGACTAAGTACTTTTAGTAGGCTGTTTAAATCAGTATTTGGTATGCAATTAGAGGCTGAACTATTAGAAGGTGACAATATCGATATTGATTATGCTCACATAAGAACGGTAAGAGGAAATAATGTTACGGTAGGACCGAACTGTGAGATTGAACTAATCGAATATACGGGTGTTCTTACTGTTGATAAAAGCGCAAATGTAAAAGAAATTAAGCAGATTTAATGGAAGGGAGAAAATGATATGGAACATCAACACAGTCTTACTGTTAATGGTTCTGGTAGTTCAGCGGGCGGAGATTATAATAAAGTAAAGATTCGCGGTGAAGGAACGATTTCTAATGATATGAGCTGTAATGAATTTAAAACGTACGGCACGAGTGAAGTGTGCGGTAATATGAAAGTGAAAAGTTATGTCGTGTATGGAGATAGTGAAGTACAAGGAAATGTAGATGCGGAATCTGTAAAAGTATACGGAAATACACAAATGCATAGTGATGCTCATATTGAAAAAATAAAAGTAAGAGGTATGATAGAAGTTAAGGGGAAATTAACTGGTGATTTCGTAGATGTGAAAGGCGCTTTAAATGTAAAAGGAGATATTGAAGTTGAAGAACTATCACTAACTGGTGGCCTTGAAAGTGATGGATTACTTAATGCTGAAAATATTGAAATTTCACTTCGTTATGAAGGTAGCAAAGTAAGAGAAATTGGCGGTCAGAAGATTACCGTTCGTAAAAAAGCGAGATTTATTCCATTTACCAATCATGCTGGAAGCCTCCAAACATCTATCATTGAAGGAGATGATATCTATTTAGAACATACGATTGCTGAAGTTGTAAGAGGAAACAACGTTACAATTGGTCCTGGATGTGAAATTAGTATTGTAGAATATCATACTAGTTTTAACCAAAAAAGTAATGCAGTCGTAAAAGAACATAAACAAATATAAGTAGTATGAGGGAGAGCAAGGTTATGGTTGAGAAGAATAATAGGCTCGGCTTTGTTGTAGCGGGCTTATTGCTAGGTATTTTAATGGCATCAATGGATAATACCATTGTCGTTACAGCGATGGGAACAATCGTTGGTGATTTAGGAGGCCTTGAAAACTTTGTATGGGTCGTTTCTGCCTATATGGTCGCAGAAATGGCAGGTATGCCGATATTCGGAAAACTATCAGATATGTATGGTAGAAAGAGGTTCTTTATTTTCGGTTTAATCGTCTTTATGATTGGTTCGGCACTTTGTGGTACTGCTGAAAATATTACACAGTTAGGGATTTATCGTGCCATTCAAGGTATTGGCGGCGGGGCATTAGTGCCGATCGCGTTTACTATCGTTTTTGATATTTTCCCTCCTGAAAAGCGTGGGAAAATGGGTGGTTTATTCGGAGCAGTATTTGGTTTATCAAGTATTTTTGGTCCGTTGCTTGGTGCGTATATTACAGATTACATAAGCTGGCACTGGGTATTTTATATTAACTTACCGCTTGGCGTTTTAGCACTTATTTTTATTACATTCTTTTATAAAGAGTCAAGAGTTCATAGAAAGCAAAAAATTGATTGGTTTGGCGCAATTACTTTAGTTGGAGCAGTAGTTTCTTTAATGTTTGCGCTTGAACTTGGCGGACAAAAGTATGATTGGGATTCTAACTTTATTTTAAGTTTATTTGGTGGATTCGCTATTTTAATTATTGCATTCATTTTTATTGAACGTAAAGTAGAAGAACCGATCATTTCATTTGAGATGTTTAAACAACGTTTGTTCGGAATGAGTACAATTATTGCTTTATGTTACGGAGCTGCGTTTATGTCAGCAACTGTATACATTCCATTATTCATTCAAGGTGTATACGGTGGCACTGCAACAAACTCGGGATTATTACTTTTACCAATGATGTTAGGCTCAGTCGTAACAGCGCAGTTAGGTGGGTTTTTAACGACAAAGCTTAGCTACCGAAACATTATGATCATTTCTGCGGTTATTATGCTAATTGGACTATTTTTATTAAGCACATTAACGCCAGAAACAAGTCGTGTATTATTAACAGTGTATATGATTATTATCGGATTTGGAGTCGGCTTCTCATTCTCTGTACTAAGTATGGCAGCTATTCACAACTTCGGTATGGAACAGCGCGGATCTGCGACTTCGACGAGTAATTTCATTCGTTCATTAGGTATGACACTTGGTATTACAATCTTCGGAATGATCCAAAGAACAGGTTTCCAAGATCAATTAGAAGAAGCATTTAAAGGCATGAGCGGGGGAATGAATACAAACACATTAGGGGATTCAAGAGCCATTTTATCAGAATCGGCAAGATCTCAAATCCCTCCGCAAATATTAGATAAGATTATTGATGCTCTTTCTAGTTCAATTGTTCAAACATTCATGTGGGCACTGGTACCAGCTGGATTAGCATTCATATTCATTTTCTTTATGGGAAATGAGCGCATGGTAATTAAGAAAGAACAAACAAATAAAAAAAGTGAAACATCAAAAGCGTAATGAAAAAGCTCCTTTCCAATTGGAAAGGAGCTTTTTCGTATGTATGGTGTTAGATTAGCCTTCAATAATTTCGTATTCTTCGTCTGCAAGTAATAAAATTTGTGTTTTCTTACCTTTGTTTTGAACTTCAATTACATCGTATGCACCTAAGTCTCTTACTTTGCTTTGAGAAGCGTTAACCATAACTTCCATAGAATCGATTAAGATATCTTCTTCAATGTATGATTCAGGCAATGCCATATCTTCAGTTTCTAATACACATGCATATAGATTTTGTAAGTTTTCAGCAGTTGGGTTTTGTTCCTCAACATCAATGATGTTTTTTACTGCTTCCATATTTTCTTCTTTTACTTGGTATACTTTAATTTTAGCCATTGTTTTAATCTCCTTTATAACGTAATCGTAGAGGCTACACTTCATTATAACGTTTTTTTCATGAAAGATGAAATTGTTATATGTATTTATAGTAAAAATTATGTGTTATTACTCATTATTGGTGTAATTCCCTTACTAATATTATGAATAGGTAACGATATTCCTACGTTAAAGTTATATTGTCCAAGCTTTTTTGTTTTCCTTTCATATATATGTATTAGCTATTCTATATAGAGAAGGGATGGAGTGTAAGTGGATTGTGAGCCGAAACGTGATTGTGGATGTTGCCAAAATAGTATATGTGAATTTTTACAAAGTCTAGAACCGTATACTAAAGTTGAAAGTATTGTAATAGTAGGAAACGAAATCGTTGTATCTTATTTTCTTTCATTTAATGTGATGAAAGGGATTGTATCATTCGTACAAGAAGACAGTGAGGTTATTTTTGTAGATTGCTCAAAAATTGATGTAATCCGAATAGGAAAAGTTTGTAGTTGCAAATCGAAAGTTAAATATATTGAAGAGGACTTTAGCTTGCTAGGAAATGTGTGCCCGCAATGTTTAACAGAGGGGAGTACAATCTTTTTTGATTTTCATAATCCAGAATTAAATTTATCTTTACAAGCGAAAACAATTGATGCACCTATATGTACTGAATTTACAGATGAACTTGGGAATGTAGTAAAGCAATTTGCAATTGTAGGTGAAGCGATTGTTTCTAAGGATTTTGTTCAAGTACCTGAACTGTTAGATTTTCGATTAGTTTTATCGGATACTGCTGCGAACCCTTTGAAGTTTGGAATGCTGTTCATTAATTTTCCTGATATTACATTCGTTATTCTTTTCGCATCTAGTGGATACTTAAACATTTCAAATTGTTTAAAGGTAGAGAGTGGAACTGGTAATATCGAAATAGAAGAGCTGAAAAAAATGATAAAGGATGACGTTAACACGTACAAGTCAGTTGTTAAATTGACTAAAGTATATAAAAATGGTGAAATGGAATCTTTTATTTCTAAGAAGGAGTTATAACGCATTTTTTGATAAATCCTCATACATTATGTTGAGGGTTTATACATACACGATGTATATTCTAAAGTTTAAAAAGTGAGATACTCTTTTTTTATTAGATGTTATAATAATTTTATATTTGTGAATGATTTATAATTATATAAAAATTTAGTTTAATAGGTGTTTTCTTATATGGTAAATGGTTGATTGAAAAATTATATAAGTTTATTCTAAAAGATTTAGAATAAGATTGATTTTATAGAAGGCGGGAATGTAAATGATACATGAAGCGAATATACATACAAGAAAAAAACTAGTTTCTATGTTTGATGATTTCAATAACGTTATTTTACTTTCTTATTTACAAGGGCATATGGGGACTGCTTGGGTAAATGATCTTGAAAATCCAACAGTAGCACAAGTTACGGTAGGAATTTTCACATTTTACGCTGGAGACCCAAATGTGCAAGAAACAGAAGAGTTATTACGTAACATTCCTGAAAGAATTTTAGTTATCGTAAATAGTGAAGAGTGGAAACAACGCTTAGAAACATTCCATGAAAGAAAAATAGATAAGTTTTTACGCTATAAGTTCAAACGAAATTCAGAAGGTTTTAATCGTTCAAAATTACAGTCTTTTATATCAATACTTCCAAAAGGATATGAGTTAAAAAGAATAGATGAGCATATCGCAAATAGCCCTACATTACATAAAATCTCTGAAGATTTTATAAGTCAATTTCAGTCGGTAGAAGATTATATAAACCGTGGTATAGGTTATAGCATTTTATATAACGGAGAAGTTGTATGTGGTGCATCCTCGTATAGTATTTATAATGATGGAATTGAAATTGAAGTTGCGACTGATCACAATCATAGAAGAAAAGGCTTGGCAACTGTAGTTAGTGCAGCTCTTATATTGGATTGCTTAGAAAATGGAAAGTATCCAAACTGGGACGCAGCGAATACTACATCTGCTAACCTAGCAGAAAAGTTAGGATATGTTTTTGATAAAGCGTATGATACTTATTTTGTGGATAATAGATGAGTGAAGGAAATTACATACTAAAAAATAAATACGCCCTAGTACGTAAGTCTAGGGCGCATTTATTAGTTGGTAAATATCTTCATAACAATCTTATCACATTTTATCTTTTGAATGTTTGGAATTAAAGATATTTATGTGACTTTTTGAAAAAATAAAAGAGCAGCTAGCAAAAGCTAACTGCTCCTCTCCAAGGGAGAATGGAGAAATACAATCATGTTACCTATAGTATTGACGGAACATTGAGTTTTAATCAGCCATTTATAAAAGGAGAGATAAAATATCTTTGATTAATCCTTAGGCTCCGATTAGGAGTACTGATAGAAAAACGATTGAGAATATACTTTTTATTATATTTACAATTTAAATAGTAGAACGTGTTTATCGTAGTTCTCCAAACACCAATTATATTTTTTTAGAATAATTGGATGGACTGCTTCTTTCGTAGTATCGACTTCAGTATAGCCATATTTCTTATAAAAGTTTTCTAATTCCTCAAAAGGAAGACAATATACATCTTGTATTTGTGATTTTTTTACAGTTTCTACTAAAAATGAAACAAGCTCACCAGCTAATTGTAGCCCTCTAAATTTAGGGAGAATAAAAATCCCGCCCATTTCTATAGTATCTGCATCTATTTGGACTAATCGTCCAACACCTGCATACTCGTTGTTATATGTAATAATTGCAACTTTATCTCTCTTTAAATCACTTCGTACAAATCCTATTGATTCATATTGATTATTAATCCATTTTAAATCGTTAGATGTAGCTAGTTGAATACTCATATACATGCTCCTTCCGAATACTAGCGCTCTCTTCATTATATAGAACATAAGATACTATATCAAAGGAACCTTGAGATAGCACATTTGTTTAAGTTATTAGTTAAAAGTGTGGGGTTGCTGGCATTGAAATGTAGGCTTCACCAAATATAGGATAATAATGTTGTGAATTTAGTGTTACATAGTCAAAATAAAAAATAGTTCATGTGTTCGATAACGCACGATTTTTTTAGTGTAGAGAAAATCATAGGGATATTTTAATTAGTAGCTACTGTATTCATTGAAGCTATTAAGGAAATGTGGTAATCGCCAGCCTTAGTGATATAAATCATATTAGGATTTAGTAAAAAAACTCTTCCTGAAAAAGAGGGAGATTAAAGATAAGAGCACTTCGAAAAGTGCCCTTCAGTAACGACTACTCATTCTAAAAATATTATATGAAGTTAAGTGTATTTAAGTATGGGTCTTTTATATAAATGTGAAATAAAAGATGGTTGTCTTCTTGTTAGAAGGCTATTTTTTGTTATTACAAAAAAGAATTAGAAGTAAAATATAAATTCAAGTTACTTGTCCAAACAAATTATTAAAAAATACATAAAATGCTAGTAGTTAGCCAATATTTTAATATTGCTAATTTTTTAGTTTAAAAGGGGTGATTTTATGTGTGATTGTGAAGTTTGTAGACGAAAGAAAAACCGGGATCCATTAAATCGGGATTCTGAACGAAAAAAAGTGGATTCTGAGCCAATAAAAAAGGATTGTGAACCAAAAAAACAGGTTTCTGAGCCAATAAATCAGGATTCCGAATCAGTAAATTCTTATTCATATAGTAAAAATGCAAATTTTTTAGAAGAAGCTATACAAACAGATGAAATCGATCAAGTTTCTGAGGAATATATTGAAATAGTAGATTCAGCAGATGTACAAGTTACTACTACAGATACAAAAGCTGCGCTATCCATCCAAGCTGCGTTACAAGCAGCTATTGTGGTTGTAGTAAGTATTTCTATAGCAGATAGTGAAAAGGCAGATAAAATAACACAAGAATTGTTTCAAAAATCATCTATTAAACAAATTAATAGACAAAAAACATTTATTAAAAATTCCAGAAACGTAACCGTAACAACTACTGATACAGATATTGCAGTGAATATTCAAATTCTCCTTCAAATTTTATTAGCGTTACTAGTTAAACTAAACATTTTATAAAGTGTCTATCCCATTTATATTTAGCTATAATGGTTGACTCAAAGTAAATATTTTTTTGTTGTAATATGTGGTACAAGCTTGGACTTCTTATTATGACTAAATTAAAATTCAAGATTGATGGGAAGGTAAGTGGGGATAACTATACAATAGCAAAGGTGAACTTATTATTTAACAGTAATTAAAACTTATATATGTTAAGTAACGGGAGGCTGTCTTCGCATTAGAAGACAGCCTTTTGATTTCATTAGTAAAAAGAAGGGAAAATAGAAGATTAAGTTACTTGTCCAAGCAATTGTTATTTAAATACATATAATGCTGGTAGTTATTTGAAATTTTTATAGAAAACTGATAGGAGTGAACATTGTAAATGGATGATTTAAATAAATTTTCTTCCTTTAAGTTTGATAAAGATCAAAAGAATATAATTATAGACCTTTTACTCTCAGATATTTTTAATAGGCATGGGATAAATGAAGAAAAACTAAAAAATTTATCGCCAGAAAAAAAGCAGCAAATTAAAAGTATTATTTCTGAAATACAATCACAGGTTAATAATTATTTAGATTGAAAGGGGGTGAACTTATGGAAAAAACATGTCATTCAGATGGAAATAAAAAGTGGAGTGCATTAGATTCTTCAAATCCTCATCCGTCTTTTAAAAATGCTAGCGTTTCAGAAGCAGCTGCGCAAGAAAGTAAAACTTATCAAATTTCTGAAGAATCTATTACAATAGTTGATTCAGCAGATGTAGAAGTTACTACTACTGATACAAAAGCTGCGTTATCTATTCAAGCAGCTTTACAAGCAGCTATTGTGGTTATAATAAGTATTTCTATAGCAGATAGTGAAAAAGCTGATCGTGTAGCACAAGAATTGTTTCAAAAATCATCTATTAAACAAATTAATAAACAAGAAACTGTTATTAGAAATTCTAGAAATGTTACAGTTACGACTACGGATACAGACATAGCAGTAAATGTTCAAATTCTTCTCCAAATTTTATTAGCTTTACTAGTAAAATTAAATATTTTATAAAATGTTTAACCTGTTTTTTTATATATTGATTCTTACAGGTGAATATAGTACAGGCTATAAATATTAATCATTAACATCGCCAAAATAATAATGAGAACAATGTGATGGGAAATAAAGTTTGGTTGTTTTATGGAAATTTAAAAGCCATTTCCTTTATTGGATGTGGCTTTTAAATTTTAAACAGTATAAATTTTAAACAGTATAAATTTGAAAAGATTATATTAAGATAAAGAATTAAAATATGATGATACAAAATACTTATAAAATTATTCGTGTTATTGAAAAATGATAAGAAAAAGGTGTTTAAAATAGAACCATTTTCATTAATAGTTCAAGTTTTGAAGAATAGTGCATACAATATAAAGTGTTTTCCTTTCTTCATTTAAGTTTTACGTATATAATTTAAAAGTACTATTTTTATTTTATTATTTTATATTTATAACAGAATAGAGGTTTAAAAATGGGTGTTAAAATCATTACGGATAGTGCGGCGGATTTACCAGTAGAATTGCTGCAAGCATATGATATTGATTTAATTCCACTCCGTGTATATGATGAAGTAGAAACAGAGTATTTAGATGGAGTAACATTAGAGTCAGTTACATTACTGCAAAAAATGAGAGAAGGCGCTGTTTATAAAACGTCATTGCCTTCACTTGAAACTTTCCAAGAAAAATTTGTTTCTTATGCAAAAGAAGGTAATCCTTGTATATATTTAGCTTTTTCATCTGAACTGTCTGGTACATATCAATCATCAGTTGTCATTAAAGAGGAAGTAAAAGAAACATATGCAGATTTAGATTTAGAAATTATTGATACGAAATGTGCTTCGCTTGGTCAAGGGCTTGTCGTATTAGAAGCTGCTAAAATGGCAAAAAACGGCGCATCAAAAGAAGATATATTAAAACGTGTCGCTTTTCTAATGAACCATATGGAACATATCTTCACTGTAGCTGACTTACAGTACCTTGTTAGAGGCGGGCGCTTAAGTAAAGTAGCAGGATTTATCGGTGGTTTATTAAACATTAAGCCGATTTTGAACGTGGAAGAAGGAAAACTTGTCCCACTTGAAAAAGTACGAGGGAAAAAGAAAGTATTAAGCCGTATTGTTGATATTATGGAAGAACGTGGAAAATACCTTAAAGGTCAAACAATCGCTATGACTCACGGTGACGACTTAGAAACAGCTGAAGCGTTAAAAGCATTAATTACTGAAAGATTTGGCTGTGAAGTATTTATCGTAAATACAATTGGTGCAGCAATCGGTGCACATACAGGTCCTGGCGTTATAACGTTATTTTTCTTAAATGAAGTAGAGTAAAGGATTGATCTTTTGATCAATCCTTTTTTATTTTTTAATCTGTGATAATCGGTCGATATGGTATGGATGAAGATGAAACCTTTGAAGTTAGCCTATATCAAATGCAATCCTGTAGAGGGAGTATTTTTTATATGTGAAATGATACTTTATGGTAGAAGAAAAGATATAAATAAGAATGCATTTATAGAAATCTGAATATTTAAGGATATCGAAATTTTTTTATTTCATATATAATTGTGTAGGAAGAAATATCTGTAACTATTTGTAAAAATAGGAGGCGGCTATAAAAATGCAAGAAATTGCTAGATGGGATTTAAATCGACTGTATTTGAATGAGGATATTCTATTTCCGATTTTGGAGTTGAAAGAGCAATATTTTGTAACAAAAGATGTAGAGATTCTTTCAAAGCTTATACAAGTTATTGAAAAAGCAGAATACTATTTGTACTGTCAATCGGTTGAAGAAAGTGTTTCATCTGACCTTACTAAATTGACTGTGAAAGTGAAGGAACTAAAAAGTGAAGTACAGCAAGTAATAAAACATAATGAAGTGGAAACTTCAGATAATACTAAGTTAATAAAAGATGAACTTAATGCGTGGGAAAATATGTACATACAATTACGGGATAGGATAGAAATAGCGCACAATAACAAACAATTATCATTTGGACAAGCAAATAACATTGCAATGAATAGTGATAATGAAAAGGAAAGATTAGAATTATTCGAGTTACTTACAAATGCATTAAATAAAGAAAAAGAAATCTTTGCTACTGTATTAAATCAAATAGGGAGATTACGTAATATAAAGAGTAATGAAATAGAAGATAGAGAGATTTTAACACAATCTTTTCATGCGAATGGCATTTCAGAAACTGTATTATTACAAATGTGGAATGTGACAGAAGAAAACCTTGATAAATTAGTAAGTGCTTTAAGCGTGTATAAGAAAGGGAAAGCTTCGATTACATGGCATGAACTTATGACAGTAAAGGAAAGTAATGAGGTTACTATTCCTTTTTCAGTAGCAGTACAAAACGTTTATGATGCATGTAAGAATATTGATGAAGAATTAGCAGTATTTGCACGTAATGCGATAGAAAGTGGATGGATAGATGCTGAACCGAGAGAGAATAAACCACCAGGTGGGTTTTGTGCTCCATTTTTCAGTGAGAAAGAATCGAGAATCTCCATGCGTTATGATAGGAGTATAGATAGTGTAAGAGTGCTCGCTCATGAATTAGGACATGCTTGGCATTTTTATAATATGAGTTTTGAACAATCTACATCTTTTTTAGATGATTATTTGCCGATGAGTACGGCTGAATCAGCATCTATTTTCTTTGAAACGGTACTCTTAAATTATCTAATTGAAACAACTGATAGTAAAGATATGAAAAAGGCATTGCTTAGCTGGAAAATAAGAAATAGTTTTAATTATGTAATGGCAATACGAGCATCGTATCAGTTTGAAAAAACATTTTATGAAAAATGTAAAGAGGGTCCATTAAGTGCTGATGAAATTGAGAAATTATCTATAATGGCACAAAAAGAAGCATATGGAAATTCTTTAAGTGAATACCAGCCGTTTGTATGGATGAAATATATTCAATTTTATATAGCAGATGTTCCTTTTTACAATTATCCATACACATTTGGATATTTAGTAAGTTTTAGTTTATTAGAAATAGCTCAAGAAAGTAAAGGTACTTTTCATCCGAAATATAAAGAGTTTTTAAGAGAAACAGGAAAGGCTCCAGTAGAGGAGCTTATGAAAAAATATTTTGAAATAGATATAAGAAATTATGAATTTTGGAATAAGGCTTTTATTCAAATTTCTAAAGACATTGATGAATATTTGCAGCTTATGTAAGGGGAGAGTATAGTGGATCAACAGTTTATAAAAGGTATACCTTTTTCAACTTTAGAATATGCAAAAGCTATAAGTTTATTAAAAGGTTGGATACATGAACAACAAGAGAAACCAAGGTTTGTAGTAACTGCAAATCCTGAAATTGTTATGTCTGCAAAGGAAAATACGGAAAAATCAAAGCAGTTTAAAAAGATGTTACTATCTGCGGATTTAATAACAGCGGACGGGATTGGTGTCATAATTGGCTCGGAAATATTAAAAGGAACTTTGAAAGAACGTGTTACTGGGGCGGATTTAACTCACGATTTAATAAAATATTGTAACGACAATGAATATCGTGTCTTTCTTTTTGGAGCCGCTCCAGAAAGTAATAAAAAGGCATTAGAAAAATTAAATGAGCAGTTCCCAGGAGCACAGTTTAAAGGACAGCATGGATTTGTAAATGGTGAATAAATAGAAAAAATAAAAATAAAAATTAAGCAATTCAAGCCGCATTTACTACTCGTAGGACTAGGTTCACCAAAACAAGAAGAGTTCATCTATGAAAACATACAAACATTAAACGTTCCGCTATCTATTGGTATCGGAGGCATGATTGATATAGTATCTGGTACTGTAAAAAGAGCACCGAAAATGATGAGGGATACTGGAACTGAATGGCTGTATAGGTTACTCTCACAGCCGAAAAGATTGAAGAGGCAACTTGTACTTCCGAAATTTTTATTGTCGGTTATGTTAGAGAGAGTGAAAGGAATGCCAAGCTAAGAAAGGACAAGTAAGATGATAGAGCCGTTATCTAATGAAAAAGCTACAATGATTTTTCAAGAGCTGAAAGTAGAATGTGAAACTTTATTTGAATTTAAAATTCGAAATGCAATACCTATTCATCGTGGTTGGCTAAATTTGAAGTGGAAACTCGAAACGGATGCAGGGGATTTTGTATTAAAGCAATATAATCAAGAACGGTACAAAATGTATAACTCAGACCTTTTAATACAAGCATTACAACAACAGCAAAGATTACATAATAATGGTGTAAGTTGTCCAAGGGTATTAATTTATAAAAATAATGTAATGCATATATCAAAAAGTGATGAAAGATTTATAGTATTAGAACATAAGGAAGGTAGCTTAGTTTCACCAGGAAAAGTGAATCAAAAGGAAATTCACTCTCTTGGTCAGACGATAGGTTATATGCATAACTTGTTAAATGATGGCTCTTTAATAAAAGGAGAAAATCCTAAATTTGTTCCACCTACTAAAGAGGCGAGATTGAAACATTGGGAAGAAAAAATGAGAGAAGTAGAGAAGCTAGGAAAAGAGCACATTCTCTCTTATATAAAATTACAGCAAGAAGCAACACAATTGGTAAATACAGAACAATTTCATAATAGCCAACGGGGATGGGTGCACCGTGATTTATGGGTAGATAATTTCTTGTTTCTTAATGATAAAGTATCAGCGATTCTTGATTTTGATCGCATGGATTACGATTATGTAGAGTTAGATATTGGCCGTGTAGTTATATCGTGCGCATTAAGTGACGGAGTATTAAATAAGAGTCTTGTTGCATCATTTTTAGAAGGGTACCGAAATGAAGTAGACTTTCCAGTAGGGAATATTGTTCGGGCAATTCAAATGCTTTGGTACATGGAGAGTACTTGGTGGATCCATGCCGATATGGATCAGCATAGTGTACCACCTTCACGCTTTGCAGATGAAATGAATTGGATAGCTGAAAATTATGGTGTATTACATAATATATTGGCCGACTTATAAATAAAGAGGAGACTACATACATGAACAGAATCGGCATTATTGGAGCAATGCAAATTGAAATAGATTTACTTTTAGAAAAACTAGTTATACAAGAGGAACAGACAATAGCGGGAATGCCTTTTTATATTGGAGAATTCATGGGAATAGAAGTAATTATTACACGTTCTGGTGTAGGGAAAGTAAATGCAGCTGCATGCGCGCAAACATTAATTCATAAATTTGATGTAGACTCTATCATTAATACGGGCGTTGCTGGCGGATTACATTCAGATGTAAAAGTCGGCGATATAGTTATTTCAACGAATGTTACTCATCATGATGTAAGTAAAACTCAAATGAAAAACTTATTTCCGTTCCAAGAGGAATTTATTGCAAGTAAGGAATTGGTAGAGTTAGCACGTAAAGCTTGTATTAGTAGTAGTTTACAGATTGCAGTTCATGAAGGAAGAATTGTCAGCGGTGAATGTTTTGTTGAAGATTCAAAGTTAAAGGCGAAATTAATAGACGAATACGCACCTCATTGTACAGAAATGGAAGGGGCAGCAATTGGACATGTTGCCTATATAAATGATATACCGTTTCTCATTATAAGATGTATTTCTGACAGCGCAGATGATGAAGCTCAAATTTCTTATGATGACTTCGCGAAAACTGCTGCGAATTATTGCTCAGAAATTATTATTGAGATGCTTAAAAATATATCTGGTAAAACCATAGTCCAAAAGGAGAGATAGGAATGTTACAAGCATTAATTTTTGATATGGATGGTACGTTATTTCAAACAGATAAAATTTTAGAATTATCATTAGATGATACTTTTGATCACTTAAGATCATTACAATTATGGGATACAGTAACACCAATTGATAAATATAGAGAAATTATGGGTGTGCCGTTACCGAAAGTTTGGGAAGCTTTATTACCAGACCATTCTATTGAAATAAGAGAACAAACAGATGCATATTTTTTAGATAGACTTATTGAAAACATAAAAAGCGGAAAAGGCGCTTTATATCCAAATGTAAAAGAAATATTTACATATATAAAAGAAAATAATTGTTCCATTTACATTGCTAGTAATGGTTTGAAAGAATATTTACGAGCAATCGTAACTTATTATGCTTTAGACAAGTGGGTGATTGAAACGTTTAGTATTGAACAAATACAATCGCTAAATAAAGGTGACTTAGTTAAAAGTATTATGAACAAATATGATATAAAAGAGGCAGCGGTAGTTGGTGACCGGCTATCTGATATAAATGCAGCGAAAGACAACGGTTTACTTGCAATTGGGTGTAATTTTGATTTTGCGCAAGAAGATGAACTTGCTCAGGCTGATGTAGTAATAGATGATTTAATGGAGTTGAAGGGGATATTACCTGCTGTACAGAGGTAAATAAAGTGTGTGCGTTTTTTGCCAAGTCCTATATGTCTTAGTTTATGGAGGGAATATGATTAAAAATAATTTTAAAATTAGTAATATTCCTGCGGTTTTATGGGGAGATAAGAGTGATAAAATTTTTATTGCAGTACATGGAAATATGTCAAATAAGGAAGATACAATTATTCAAATATTAGCTGAAGAAGCCAAACAAAAAGGTTATCAAGTATTAAGCTTTGATTTACCTGAGCATGGAGAAAGAAAAGATGATAATACTCCTTGCAAAGTACAGATTTGTGTTAGTGAATTATCTATAATTATGAATTATGCCAAAGAACATTGGAAAGAAATAAACGTGTTTGCATGTAGTATGGGAGCGTATTTTAGCCTTTTAGCTTATCAAAATGATGTGGTAGAAAAGGCATTATTTTTATCACCAGTAGTTAATATGGAACGAATTATCGAAAATATGATGAAATGGTTTAATGTAACACCAGAGCTTTTGCAAAAAGAAATGATTATAGAGACACCTATTGGTCAAAAGTTATATTGGGATTATTTATGCTATGTAAAAGAACATCCTATTAATATATGGAATATAGATACATATATTATGTACGGAGCCAAGGATGAACTGTGCGAATTTGAAACTATTAACTATTTTATAAAAAAACATCGTTGTGAATTAGAAGTTATGGAGACGGGTGAACATTACTTTCATACTGAAGAACAGTTAAAGATATTTGAACAGTGGTTACACAAACATATCGATTAACAAATTACAATTTATTTTGAACCTGTTAGAGAAGAATGAGAAATATATAAACTTATAGTATATTTGAGAGAATTTATAAATGGTGAATGTATACACTTAAAAAAACACATGCTTTAATTCGATAAGAATTAAACAACTTTAAAGAGCCTTATCACACACTAGATTGTAGCAAGGCTCTTATATTTTCATAATAAAATTAATCAACTGTATTATCGGTTTAGATATGAAGTGAAGAATACGCACGCTATAAATTACATAAAGTAACAACCATAAAAATGCTCAGAATAAATGATTCTCGAGCATTTTATATATTTTCGTACTTAGGGGGAATGGACTTGAAAGATATACATATTCAACAAATAGAAAAATTAATGGGATATGAATTCAGTCATCTCGTTCAAGACAGTGAAGAAGAAGGTTTTAATTTCCTTATAAGGCTAATAAGTGAATATAAAAACGAAATAAATACATTCAATAAAACTGGAGAATGTTTATATGGTATTTTTCAAGGTGATATGTTAATTGGAGTTGGAGGTTTAAATGAGGATCCGTACACAAAAGACAATAAGATTGGGCGGTTAAGGAGATTTTATATTTCAAGGGATTATCGGCGTTTAGGGTTAGGGAACTTATTATTAAACCAACTATTATGTCATGCGGAAAAGTATTTTGAAGTGATTGTTTTACATACTGACACGAAGCAAGGGGATGTGTTTTATACTGCGAATGGATTTGTAAAAGGGGGATTATATAAGGGATCGAGTCACTACAAACTATTATAGAGATTGCTATCCAAATAATAGCTACGAACAGGTTTTTTGTTGGTAAATCGATATATCTTAAAAATCGCTGATATATGAAGTTGCGATCCTTATATTAAAAACCAACTTTTATAATTTCATTTACTAAATTGTTATTATAAAAAAGAGCACCTTAGCTTTTAAAATTTAGCTTATAAGGTGACTCCTTTTCAGTCAATTACGTTTTAACGTTCATTTGTTTCAATAATAATCCTGGTTTACCTTTTACATAATAAAAATGCGGATTATTTTCATCATCATAAAGCATAATATAAGGCTTTTCATTTAGTGGGAGCAGTATAAGTACTTCGTCTATTGTAGTGTGTAACCATTGATTAGTAATAGAAACCGGCTTAGATAATGGGATTTTTATCATATAGCCATCTTTTGGAACGACATTTAAGTTTTTAAATGGACCAGTAATTGCTTTAGCGTATTGAACTGCTTCTTTTTGGACTATTGGATCTAAAGATTGTTTTTGAATGACCATTTCTTTTTGACAATCAAACACTTCAATTTGTTGATTTGTATTTGCTAATGCATTTGTTGATAATAGAAATAAAAGAAGAGAAATGACCCCGATTTTTTTTATCATAATACAACACCTCACCATTACTATCCCCTCAAAAGCTTTAAATATTTTTCTGTCACATTCATGTAACAAAGATGTTGTATGATACAATTGGTTTTTGTTTAAAAGCAATGGAGGAAAAAATATGAAAGTTTTAATTGCAGATGACGAACAAGATATGTTAAGAATTTTAAAAGCTTATTTTGAAAAAGAAGGCTTCGAAGTTTTATTAGCGAAAGACGGAGAGGAAGCACTTCAAATGTTTTATGATGAAAAAATTGATTTAGCAATTTTGGATTGGATGATGCCGAAACATAGTGGTATTACTGTCTGTCAGGAAATAAAAAAGAATTCAAGCGTAAAAGTGTTAATGCTTACGGCGAAAAGTGAAAGCGAAGATGAATTAGCAGCGCTTCAAAGTGGGGCAGATGAGTACGTAAAAAAACCATTTCATCCAGGAGTACTAATTACACGAGCGAAAAAGCTTATTCAGCATGATGATATTATTCAAGTACAAGATGTAAAGATAAATTTCGCCAAAAATAAAGTATATAAAAATGATATAGAGTTAGAAATTACAAAAACAGAGCTCGAATTAATAAAATGCTTTTTAAATCATAAAGGAACGATTTTAACTCGTAAAAAATTGCTAGATATTGTATGGGGATTTGACTATTTTGGAGAAGAGAGAACTGTTGATACACATGTAAGAAGGCTGCGTAAAAAAATTGGAGAAAATATTATTAAGACGCATCGCGGGCTGGGCTATAGTTTGGAGGAACAAAGTGAATAAACTTGGAAAAAAGTTATTTTTCAGTATTTCTGCAACTGTTATTCTCATCTTTATGATTTCGTTATTATTCATTAACAATCTCTTACCGAACTATAATATTTATAAAACACGTGAAAGCTTAAATAAATTTACAACACAAATACAAAATACAACAGTGGAAAATATAGAGGATGTTATTCATACAATTGAAAGTGAAAACAACGTTACAATTGCGTATACGCCAATTAATCAGTCAGAAGATGCTATGAACGAAGCATTACGCATGCAACTTACGAAAAAGAAAGTGACGTTAAATAAGCTTTGGATTACGAAAGACGAAGTCATGAAAGTGAAGACGGAAGGGCAATCGAATAAACTGTACGATCAAGGAAAGGTAAAAGCGAGTTTTTTTGCTAAATATATTGCGAAAGATGATACGATAATTTTAATTGGGACTTCTATTGCGAATTCAAATGAAATTATAAGTACGTTAAATACATTTTACTTATACATCGTATGTTTCTCGCTGCTTCTTATTATTTTACTTGTGTGGATACTTTCAAAAATAATAACGACGCCACTGAAAGAGCTAAGTGATGTAGCTCAGGATATTTCACATTTGCAGTTTAAAAGAACGAAAGTGAAAACGAATGATGAAATAGGAGAGTTGGCCAATAGTATTAATATCATGAGCGAAAAACTACATGAAGCACATCAAGATTTAACTGATCGTAATGAACATTTAAAACGATTTATGGGTGATGTGACGCATGAATTAAAGACACCGATCGCATTAGTAAAAGCATACTCTATGGGGATTAAAGATGGACTAGATGATGGGACTTACGTAGATACAATTATTAAACAAACAGATCAAATATCAAACTTAATTGAAGAACTATTACGATTTTCTAAACTAGAAAGAGATATTTTACAAAAAGAAGAATTCCCTATTGAACCACTGGTCCAGAGTATATTAGATAAGCATCAGATTGAACTGGATTCGAAAGAAATTAACTTGCAAGTAAACTGTAATACGAGCGATACAATCGTTTATGCAGATTTAAATAAAATGAGAATGGTATTTCAAAATTTAATTTCTAATGCAATAAAATATTCAGCAAATCAAAACATAATAATTACTTTAGAAGATAGAAATAAAAGTATATATTTTCAAATAAAAAATGGCATTCATACGGAAAAAATTAAAGATATCGATAAAATTTGGGAGCCTTTTTACGTACTAGAATTTTCTCGTAGTAAAGAAAAATCAGGTACAGGATTAGGACTAGCGATAGTGAAAAGTATTTTAGAAAGACATGGTTTTGAATATGGAGTTTCCTCTATAGATGGAGAAATTCAATTTTATATAAATGTGAAAAAGGATTAATGAAAATATTAGTCCTTTTTGCAGCTTTAGAGGTTAGCGATACAGGATGAATCACCATAATTTTCAAAATTGATGTATTAAATGGAGAATTAGCAAATGTTCTACTTTCATTAAATTCACGTGAAGTTCACAGGGAAACGTTACATTTACATAGTTACATTTGAATTTAATGAAGTGAGGTATTCGGATTTGAAAAGAAAGAAATTAGTAATAGGTAGCATTTTAATGGGGATGACGTTATCTTTATCCGCATGTGGTTCATCAGATAATATTGTAACTACAAAATCAGGAAGCATTTCAGAAAGTGATTTTAACAAAAAATTAAAAGAAAACTACGGTAAACAGAATTTATCTGAAATGGTAGTAGAGAAAGTATTAGATGATAAATATAAAGTTACGGATGAAGAGGTAACGAAACAACTAAAAGAATTAAAAGACAAGATGGGCGATAATTTTAATACATATATGGAATCTAATGGTGTGAAAAATGAAGATCAGTTGAAAGAGAAATTAAAGCTTACTTTCGCTTTTGAAAAAGCTATTAAAGCAACCGTAACGGAAAAAGATTTTAAAAATCACTATAAGCCAAAGCTTCAAGTTAGCCATATTTTAGTGAAAGATGAAAAGACAGCAAAAGAAATTAAAGAAAAATTAAATAGTGGCGAAGATTTCGCGGCATTGGCTAAACAATATTCAGAGGATCCAGGTTCTAAAGAGAAAGGTGGAGAACTATCTGAATTTGGACCAGGTATGATGGTGAAAGAATTTGAGGATGCTGCATATAAGTTAGAAGTTGGTCAATTGAGTGAACCTGTTAAATCTTCCTTCGGATATCATATTATTAAGTTAACGGATAAAAAAGAGCTTAAATCGTATGAGGAAGAGAAAGAGAATATTCGTAAAGAATTAGAACAGCAACGTATACAAGATCCTCAATTCCATCAACAAGTTACTAGAGATCTGCTTAAAAATGCAGATATAAAGGTATCTGATAAAGACTTGAAAGATACCTTTAAAGAGTTAGAAAAATAATAAATGGAATGTAAGACAATCGATAGAAATATCGGTTGTCTTTTCCTCTATTTATCCCGCTATTTGCCGGGCAGTAAGACCCCCACTTCAAAATTCAGTGGAAGCAAAGAAGTTAGACGGGGGCCCTGCTGCTCGTAAACGCCCGATTGGTGAGTGCTGATTACAGTTTCACTTTATAAAGAAGGGGGGAGTGGGAAAATACTTTCACACCTGCATTAAATTTTACTTAATAAGAAATCTTTGAGTTTCTCAACTTTTATATAAAAATAAAACTGAATTTTCAGTTATTTTTTATATAGTAAAAGAGAACGAATAAGGGGAGGGAACATTTTGAGTAAAAAGAAAATGGCAATTACACTGTCAGCAATGCTATCTGCAACAATTATACCTAGCTTTACTATGGATGTGCATGCAGAGAAGAAGGAAGAGACTAAAAATACGAAAATTGAATTAGAAAATGGGATGACAAAGCCGATTTATTCTCTCGATGAAGCTATTATCGAAAATTTATATGTAGAGACAGAAGTTGATAAGTGATCGCGACGGTAAGAAAGACAGAGTATCGATAAAAGTTATGCGTCCAAAGACAGATCCGAATGTGAAGGTTCCTGTTATTTATGAAATGAGTCCATATCGATCTGGATTAAAAGATGTTCCTGTATATAATGTAGATGAAGAATTGTATGCGTATGAAGGGAAACCGTATGGAGCAGTTAATCTTGGTTCGTATGGGAACTATTACGTGCCAAGAGGTTATGCAGTTATTCTAGGCGAAAGTATCGGTACTGGAAAATCAGATGGATGCCCTACAACTGGAGATGAACAAGAAATACTCGGTACAAAGTCTGTTATTGATTGGGTAAACGGTCGCGCGAAAGCATTTACAGAACAGGGTGAGGAAGTTCAGGCAAATTGGTCTACAGGAAATGTAGGTATGACTGGAGTTTCTTATAATGGTACATTACCAAATGCTGTTGCGACTACTGGAGTTGAAGGTTTAAAAACAATTATTCCAATCGCAGCAATTAGTAGTTGGTATGATTATTATCGTGCAAATGGTGCAGTCATTGCTCCAGGCGGATATCAAGGAGAAGATACAGATAATATGGCAGAAGCAGTACTGACAAGAAAGAATCCAGAAGTTTGTGGTCCGATAATGACAGAACTTACTGCTGGACAAGATCGGAAAACGGGTAATTATAACGATTTTTGGGATAAAAGAAATTATGTAAAAGATGCTAAAAATGTAAAAGCGAGTGTATTTGTTGTTCATGGTTTAAACGATTGGAATGTTAAAACGAAACAGTTCGCACAATGGTGGGATGCTCTTGGAGAAAATGATGTACCTCGTAAAATGTGGCTATATTAAGGTGGACACGGTGGGACATCAAGTAATAACTGGCAGCAAACACAAAATAAATGGTTAGATTATTGGTTGTACGGAATTGAAAATGGAATTATGGATGAACCAATGGTTGATGTGCAAAGAGAAAATAAATCGTGGCAAAAGATAAAAAATTGGCCAGATCCAGCGGTTGTACCTTCAAAAATCCGTATGTATTTAAGTAATAAATCAGTCAATTTGCGACTAAGTATGGGATCGGTTAATAAAGTTTTCTCATTCGTAGATGATGCACAAATAAAATCAAATCAATTAGTAGCAAACCCAGAATTAGAAGTAGCCAATCGATTAGTATATACAATGCCTGTACTGCAAAAAGATACGCGTATAAGTGGTATACCAAAGATTTCAATTACAGGAAATATTGATCGATCTGTATTAAATTTAACAGCATTACTTGTTGACTATGGAGGAGCGAAGCCGGAAATCGTAACGAGAGGCTGGATGGATCCACAAAACTTAAAGAGTATAGAAAATTCAACAGCGATTCAACCGGGCAAAGATTATGCATTTACATGGGACATGCAGCCAGATGATTATGTATTTAAAGTGGGGCATCAAATCGGAGTTGTTTTAATTGCAAGTGATTATGATTATACAATTAGACCGAAAGCTGGAACGAAACTTACAGTGAAATTAAGTGAAGTGACATTGCCGATTGTGAAATAAATATTTTTTCTAAAGAGCTTACTAAAGTAAGCTCTTTAATTTACAGTCTGAATTTTTAATTTTTATATTTCAAATTGGAAGGTTATGTAATACAATATCATTATATTCTATGGAAAGTGAGTGATATATTATGACAGTCAGCTCTTTCAAAATCTCATTAAAATTCGAGGTACAGGAAGATTAGTTGAATTGAAATCTTCCGTACGTAAAAACGGAGGAGAAAATAAATGTTTAGTTTTTATAGTACACTTTGTACGGAACTGTATGATTACACAAAACCAGTCGGTTATTCTTTGAATGGTGATATTGAGTATTACAAAGAACGTTTAAAAGATTGTAGAGGAAGAATCCTCGAAGCTGCAGTAGGTTCAGGGCGTGTCATCATTCCACTTCTAGAGGCTGGTTTTACAGTAGATGGGATAGATTATTCACCTGAAATGCTAGATTCTTGCCGTAAGCGCTGTAAAGAGAGAGGCTTACATCCTAATTTATATGAAGGAAGCTTGCAACAATTATCACTTCCGCATAAATATGAGGCAATTATCATTCCTACTGGATCTTTTTGTTTAATTGAAAATCGTGTCGATTCTATAAACGCATTGAAATATTTTTATGAACATCTTAATCCAGGCGGACGATTAATCGTAGATATTATGCTTCCGTATGACTGGAAGACTGGGGAAATTCATACATCGACTTTTTCTTTGCCGAGCGGAGACGGAATCACATTAGAAAATAAATCAATTGAAATAGATTGGCTGAACCAAGTTACTGTATCATATTTGAAATATGAAAAGTGGAGTAAAGGACAGTTAGTACAAACAGAACTACAACGCTTTGCGGTACGTTGGTATGGAATAGAAGAGTTTAAACTTCTGTTAGAAAGTATAGGTTTCTCTAATATTACTTGCTCTGCTGAATATGCTTATAAAAACGAACCGTCAAATTCAAATCAAATGTTTACTTTTGAAGCTGTGCGAAAAGAATAGAACTAATACTATGAATAAAAAAATAAGGCAATCGATTAAAAATCGGCTGCCTTATTTTTAATTTTATGTAATTGTTTATAGAGAAAGATCGGAGGGAAATAAATGAAACTTATATTAATATTTGGCCCACAAGCAGTTGGGAAAATGACAGTGGGTCAAGAATTAGCAACATTAACCGGTTTAAAACTTTTTCATAACCACATGACAATTGATTTAGTAAGTCCAATTTTTGATTACAGTACGACAGAAGCAAAAAGGCTAGTAAGTTTATTTCGTAATGAAATATTTGAAGAAGTATCTAAAAGTGATTTATCTGGAATGATTTTTACGTATATATGGGCATTTGACCTCCAATCGGATTGGGATTATATACATTATGTAGAAAGTATTTTTGAATCAAAAGGTGGGACAGTGTATTTTATAGAGCTGGAAGCGGAATTAGATGAAAGATTAGAACGGAATAAAAGTCCGAATAGATTAGAACATAAACCGAAAAAAAGAGATATTGAGTGGTCTCAAAATAATTTGAAAGAGACGATGAAAAAGCATAGATTAAACTCTCTTCATGGTGAAATTGAAAAAGAAGAGTATATAAAAATTAATAACACGTATTTGAGTGCAAAAGAAGTAGCGGAAATGATTAAAGAGAAGTTTCAATTGTAAAATTTTTAAAGTCTATTTCATTTCCATTGTCTAAGCATTCTCCTACTAATTACATATACTATTTATGTTAAAATCGGTCGCTATTTTAATATATATAACTATACAGGGAAGAGGAGAGAATAAATTTGGAAAACGTAGAACAAGATAGAATTGAAAATCAAGTGTATTCAAATCGTGTAGTAAGATCAGAATTTGATGCGAATTGGGAAACTTGTATATCAAAGAGTGGTTATGTAATTTATGTAGCAACAAGTAATAATGCTGAAGTAATAGTGCTTCTTGCAGATGGTTCAAGTAAATTATTAATTTTTGAAAAAGGCGGTAAAGTAGTAGTAGGTGGCGGTGGAACAAGTCATTACAGTAAGCCGCATATTGCAATAAATATTTAAGGTAAAACATGTTAATTGAGAAGAAGCTGGAAAACGGTTAGTCATTCATATTTAGAGAATGACTAACCGTTTTTAAATGTGGTTTTTGAAGAATTATATAAGCAATATAAAAAGCATTTCCTATTTCGGCAAATGCTTTTTATATGTTATAGTATAATAGTGTCCTAAAGTAATGTTATTTTAATATATTTCAAATTTTGTTGTGTATTATTTTTATATTAAATTAGCACCTAAAGTATTTTTTTATATAAGGAGTAATAATTAGAGAAATGAAAAATATAGACTTTATACTAGAAAGTGATGAGGCATTAAAACCGTCTGAACGATTAGTGCTATTATTATTAGAGAAGCATAGAATGTTATATACGAACGATCTATTGGCATTATCAAATTTATCATATAAAACATTAACAGATTCATTAACGGTGCTTGTTTTAAAATCGTATGTGTTAAAGGAAACAGGTAAGGGAAGAAGACAGAATTGCTATAGATTAGTATGATAAGGCAGCTGTTTTAGAGAATTTTACATATGTTTTTTCAAACGTAAGGTGAAAAAAGTTTTTTGTTTTCAAACGAAAAACTCACTATAAGAGGGACGAAGATAGTGGCGTTTCATTTTTGTAAACGTAATTATTTCTTCATTGAAAATACAAAAAAATAAACCGCATAAAACAGAAATAAAAAAACAATCCATTTTAAAAATGGATTGTTTTTTTATTGGAATAATATTATTTGATATGTTGAAAGCATGAATAGCAGAATAAACATTACCTGTTTTATTTCATGCAACTGAACAAATATGATGAAAACTATGTGTATAGTTTTTTGCTTGCTTTTTCAGTAACTCTAATGAAATCATGGTCTTCATTGTTTAAAGGCAGTATTTTTAACATTATTGCTATTCAGCATTAAGCACAAAAAGGGATATATAATATTATTATGTAAACTTAAGGTTTTAAAAGGAAAATGTAATAATTAATAGAACATGTAGAAGGAGATGCTTAAATAGTTTGAAGGATGGGAGATTATTATGGAGCATTTACAATCAATAGCACAAGCTGTTATAAGTGGTCATAAGGGAAAAGTAGTGAAGTTTATAAAGGCGAGTCCAAGTATTGTTAACGAATGTAGTGAAGATGGCTGGACACCACTTCATTTAGCAGCTTATTTTGGACAAAAAGAAATAGCGAGTTTTCTTTTAGAAAGCGGTGCAGATATACATAGTAGAGCGAAAAACGAAAATGAAAATACGCCTTTGCAAGCAGCAATCGCGAACAAGCAAAGTGAACTTGTTGCTTTCTTAATTGAAAAAGGATCAGATGTAAATATTATGCAAAGTGATGGCTGGACAGGACTTCACGAAGCGGCATTATTAGGAAATGAAGAAATAATTATGTTACTCCTTAAAAATGGAGCTAATAAGATGATAAAGAAAAATGATGGGAAAACAGCGTATGATATTGCATTAGAAAAAGGATATGATCATCTATTACATCATTTGAAACAGGAAGTGAACTTATGATGAATAAATGGAGTGTTGGTATATTTTTATTTAATGAAGTAGAAGTGTTAGACTTTGCAGGGCCATTTGAAGTTTTTTCTGTAACTGAGGTGAATGAAGAAAAACCATTTACTGTTTATACCGTTAGCGAGAATGGGGAAATGATTACAGCAAGGAACGGATTGAAGGTACAGCCAGATTATAGTATTGAAAATTTACCACCAGTGGATATTTTAATAATTCCGGGTGGGCTAGGTGCTAGAGAATATGAAATAAAAAATGAAATAGTAATAAAATGGATTCGCCAACAAATGAAAGAAGTAAAGCTGATGACTTCAGTTTGTACAGGAGCGTTATTACTGGCGAAAGCAGGTTTACTGGAAGGGTTAAAAGCAACAACACATTGGGCTAGTATTGAAAAGTTTAAAAATGAGTTTCAAAATGTTGAAGTTATAGAAAATGTAAAGTTTGTAGATGAAGGACATATTATAACATCTGCCGGAATTTCAGCTGGAATTAATATGGCATTTCATATTGTGAAAAACTTGTTAGGTGTGCATGTTGCGGAGGACACAGCGAAGCGAATGGAGTATGATATTAGTTTGCCAAATTAAAAAGCCCGGATTGGGCTTTTTATATTGAATGAATATAGTTAAGCTCTTCATCACTCAAAATAGGGCGAACAGATGCATTTGCATTTTCTTGTGCTTGCGTTCCTGACTTCGCACCAGGAATTACAACACTTACTGCCGGATGAGAGAGTACATAGCGAAGTGCAAGTTGCCCTAGGGTCTGATTTTTTTTTGAGAGCAACCGAAGTTTCTCTACGGTTTGTAAGTCTTCTTGAAACCAAGTTTCATTTGGCCAATCTTTGCGTAAATCTCCATCTGGAAAAATTGTTTTATTTGTAAATTTTCCAGTTAAAATGCCCATTTTTAATGGACCACGAATAACAGCCCCTAGATTTTTCTCTTGTAAGAATGGTAATATATCTTTTTCTGGTTTTCGATTTAATATATTGTAATCAAGTTGTACGATATCAATTTCGTTGTTGTTATTGAAATGATGAATGTATTGTAAATCATGAGTCGAAACACCGACTGCTCTTACTTTGCCATCACGTTTTAATATGTCAAATGCACGTAGAAATGCTTCTGTTTCTCTACGATTATGCCACCAAATATGACAAAAATAAAGATCAATATAATCTGTTTGAAGACGTTGTAAACTTGTTTCAAATACGGCGATGATTTTTTCAGGAGTATCATATACAGGAACGCCATTAGTGTCGTAGTGATGTCCGATTAAACCACCTTTCGTTGATAGTATAATATCATTACGATGTCCTTTAATCGCGGTAGCCACCAACTTTTCACTATGTCCTAAACCATACACATCCGCAGTATCAATAAAATTCACACCACACTCAATGGCTTTTTTTATAGCAGTTATAGATTGTTTATCGTTAACAGGTCCCCATTCATCACCACCGATTGCCCATGCCCCAAAACCTATTTCAGAAACAGTTATTCCAGTGTTACCTAATGTGCGGTAATGCATATTTCCCCTCCTTGTAAGCATGTTATAACATGGATATGTAGGGAAGGAATTTTGTGTGTGAAAAAACTCTTCTACAATAGTAGAAAAAGAATTACAGAAACTACTATTTTATAGCAGCATGTATAAAAAAAATCGGTGTAAATATGGAAATGTCGTCGAATGCTATCTTTAATTGGTTAATTTATGGGATATTTTTGTGAAGGAGTTTATTTTATAAGAATAGAATTTAGTTTAGTAAGAAAACGTGCCGATGGTAGTGAAAAATATGGGTTAGGGGGATTTGAATGAGGAAACTCAAACGAGTAAATGTTCCTAATATACCAGAGCAGTTATCACAACCTAGTGACAAGCGTAGGATAAATAAAAAGAAGTTAAGGCGACTTATTTTAATGGTCCTTTTTATTGCAGCAACTACTCTGTACGTTCAATATATTTTAACGAAACAACAAGAAGTAATTGATAAGAAGAAAGGTACGATTACGGATCAAAAGGAACAATTAGTATCTTTAAAGAAAGATAAAGATTCTTTAAAGACTAACATAGAAAATTTAACAGACGATGAGGAAGAAATTTTGAAGTTTGCGAGAAAAGAGTATCAATTTTCTAAGTCAAATGAAACTATATTTGTGATGCCCAAGTAATGAAAAAAATAGTTAGCCGTCGCTAACTGTTTTTTTTATGTATGAATGTAATGGTACAAGGAATAATCACATATTGTAAAAATGAAGAGTTTAAGCTATTTTCATAGATATGGAATATGCACTAAAATAAATGTTGTTAAAATTCTGTCAATTATATTATAATACAAGGTAAGCGGATATATTTTTTAATCAACGTTGAGTTCCTCGCTCATACGACTATTAAGAAACCCGTTATCCTCGTATACGAAAGGAAGATAGCTGTGTACGCTTCAAATACAATTTATATCGTAGGGGATGCGAAAGCACCTCAAAATAATCCCATTACTGAAAAGTTTAAAAGCTATTTCGTAGCATTTGTACTTGTTAAGGATACAGGGGAAATTGTAGATGCAGACTGCTCAGCGACAATTGCATTAACATCTCAATTTGTTAAATATTTATTTCTACATAAAAATATAAATGACCCGGCGTTAGTAATGGAAGTAAAGAACCGATATTTCGGCTCTTCTCAAAAAGCGTTACTTGTAGCGCTAAAAGATGCACAGAAAAAATATAATCAGATTGCTGCTTTGTCTACTCAATCATAGACAAAATCCAGCCGTAAGAATCATTCTTATGGCTGGATTTTTTTATTTCACATTATCATCCTACATCAAAAGTAAACGGAAACAAAGTAGAGAGATAGGAGAGTAAATGCCCAATAGGTTTACTTAATAATCTGTGGGTATAAATCTCCGGTGGATTAAAATTTCACTTCATTGGAGAACGAAAGGATGAACAAAATGAAAATTACAGATGTAAAAGTAAATCGTAGACGTGTAAAACTTCATACACCGTTTAAAACCGCGCTTCGTACTGTAACAGAAATTGAAAGTATAGATGTTTATATTCATACAGATGAAGGAGTGATTGGTAAGGGAGCTGCAGCCGCAACGCCAGTTATTACGGGTGATTTCACCAGTGGAATAGTAGAAGCGATTTTAGGACCGATGCGTTCATGTTTAATTGGTCAAGATATCATTCAGTTTCAGCAGTTACTACAGCGCATTCAAATGAGTTGTATTAGAAATTCAAGTGCGAAAGCAGCGGTAGATATCGCTTTATATGATGTATATTGCCAATATCAAAAGGTGCCGTTATATGCATTGTTAGGCGGGAAGAAAGAAATTTATACGGATATTACAGTGAGTGTGGATGAGCCTGTATTAATGGCAAAAGAAGCGAAGAAACATATAGAAAAAGGATTTCAAACATTAAAGATTAAAGTGGGTAAAGAGGCGCATTTAGATTTGGAACGTATTGAGGCAATTCGAAATGTGGTACCAAGAAATACGACATTACGTTTAGATGCGAATCAAGGTTGGAGTCCAAAAGAAGCGGTCTCTATCATTCAAGGGATGGAAAATCGTAATTTAAATATAGAATTTATTGAACAACCAGTACACGCGAAAGATTGGGATGGGTTAAAGTACGTCAAAGATCGTGTGCAAACGCCAATTATGGCCGATGAAAGTATATTTTCAGCAAGTGATGCATTAAAGCTCGTTCAAGGAAGATATGCAGACTTAATTAATATTAAATTAATGAAATGTGGTGGCATACGTGAAGCATGGCGTATTGCAGATATCGCAGAAACAGCTGGTGTGAAGTGTATGGTGGGAAGCATGATGGAATCTTCACTTTCCGTTAGTGCTGTTGCGCATTTAGCGGCAGCGCATCCTAATATTCATTATTTTGATCTTGATGCACCGCTTTGGTTAATGGAAGAGCCGGAAGGAATGACTTATTCTGGATCAAAGGTAAACCTTCAATCGACAGTGAATAGTAAGTCTTAGGAGAAGAGACTAGTAAACTATTTTTTTTAGGGGGATATATATGAAAAAAGTAGGAACTGCATTTTTAACAACTTTATTTATATTTTCATCGTTTACATCGGCAAATGCTGAAGAAAAGAAGGATAATAAAGCATTTATAGATGTATCTGCTGCAACGTTATGGACAGCACCTGATGCATTAAGGCCAATCGATACACCGAGTGCAACAAATCCAGTGGATCTATGGAAATGGACGAAATCAATGACACTTGACGAGAAACTATGGTTAACAAATGCAAATAAATTAGAAACACAAGCGTTACTCGGTCAAGAAGTAACTGTTATTGATAAGAAAGGCGAGTGGGTGAAGGTATTAGTGCATGGACAGCCAACGCCACGAAATGAAGAAGGTTATCCGGGCTGGATGCCTGAAAAGCAATTAACATATAATCAAGAATTTGCAGATAAAACAAATGAACCTTTTGTGTTAATAACAAAGCCAACAGCGATTTTATATATAAATCCTTCTGAAAAACATAAATCACTTGAAGTCAGTTATAATACAAGACTGCCGCTATTAAGTGAAGACACAATTTCATACCGTGTATTGTTGCCAGATGGTCAGAAAGCATGGCTACGAAAAAATGATGGAACAGTTTACCGCTCTCAAACTGATATTCCAAAACCGACCGCTGATGATTTAATTAACACAGGGAAAATGTTTTTAGGTTTACCGTATATATGGGCTGGTACAAGTGGTTTTGGATTTGATTGCTCTGGCTTCACGCATACGATCTATAAATCGCACGGCATTACAATTCCGCGAGATTCTGGACCGCAATCAAGAGCAGGGGTTGCAGTTGATAAAGAAAACTTACAAAAGGGAGATTTAATTTTCTTTGCACATGATCAAGGGAAAGGTAGTGTCCATCACGTTGCAATGTATATTGGTGATGGCAATATGATTCACTCACCAAGAGCTGAAAGGTCGGTAGAGATTATACCACTAAATACACCAGGATATATAGAAGAATACGCTGGTGCTCGTCGTTACTTACCTTAAAAATAGAGGGGGTTTTTAAATGAAAAAAGTTGTTCGTTACTCATTAGTTAGTACTCTATTAGTTTCTTCATTTTTAGTTGGCTGCGCAAAAGAAAAAACTACAACAAAGCCGAAAGATGAAAAGAAAGTATTACAGTTACTAGAAACGGGTGAAATTCCGTCGTTAAACTCAGTGAAAGTCACAGATGCAATCTCGTTTAACGTTTTGAATAACGTAATGGAAGGACTATTCCGTCTATCGAAAAATGATGAAGTAATTGAGGCAGGCGCACAAAAATATGAAGTGAGTAAAGATGGAAAGACATATACATTTCATTTGCGTGATGCGAAATGGTCAAACGGAGATCCAGTAACCGCTCATGATTACGTATACGCTTGGAAGCAATTGATTAATCCAGATACCGCTTCTCAATATGCATACATTGCGTACGATGTGAAAAACGCTGAGAAGATAAATAAAAAACAACTAGGTCTAGATGAATTAGGAGTAAAAGCGAAGGATGATAAAACGTTCGTCGTAGAGCTAGAACATCCTGTACCGTATTTTACGAAATTATTAATTTTACCATCCTTCTATCCAATTAACGAAAAATATGCGAAAGAGCAAGGTGATAAATACGGATTAGAAGCAAATAAAGCGGTATATAATGGACCATTTACATTATCAGAGTGGAAGCATGAAGCTAGCTTTACAATGAAGAAAAACGATAAGTATTGGGATAAAAAAGAAGTGAAGTTAGATGAAGTAAACTATCAAATTGTAAAAGAAATTTCAACTGCGGTAAATTTATATGAAACAGATAAAGTTGATAGAGCTGTTATTTCTACAGAATTCGTGGATAAATATAAAAATAATAAAGAGCTAAAACAATATACAGATCCAGTTATGTACTTCTTCCGATTTAATGAAAATGTACCGATTCTTAAAAATAAAAATGCACGTCTTGCGCTAAGTACAGTTTTTGATAAGAAAGGACTTGCGGATTCATTTTTAAATGATGGTTCGGTTGCTGCAAACTATTACGTACCAAAAGGATTTTTAAAGGGACCAGATAAAAAAGATTTTAGAAGTACGGCAGGTGAGTTTAATAAAACTGATGTAAAAAAAGCGAAAGAATATTGGGAAAAGGCAAAGCAAGAAACAGGTACAGATGAAGTGACGTTAGAACTATTAAATTATGACTTAGAAAACTTTAAAAAAGTTGGAGAGTACATTAAAGAGCAGCTTGAGAAAAATTTACCAGGTTTAAAAGTGAATGTGAAATTGCAACCACATACGCAAAAATTAGCACTAGAGAAGAAGAAAGAATATGAAATGTCGTTATCACGCTGGTTACCGGATTATCCAGATCCAATGACTTACTTAGAAGTATTCCTTTCTGGAAGTAGTGTTAATAATACAGAATATGCAAACCCAGAATATGATGCGTTAATTAAGAAGATTAAAACAGAATTAGGTAATGATGAAAAGGCTCGCTGGAAAGCAATGCAGGATGCTGAAAAAATGCTACTTGATGATGCAGTAATTGCACCGGTATTCCAGCGCGGATTATCTTACTTACAAAAACCATATGTGAAAGATTTATATGTACATCAATTTGGTCCAGCTACAAGTTTAAAATGGGCAGATGTACAAAAATAAAAGAATGGGGAAACAGACTTCACGTATGTGATAGTCTGTTTTTTTGTACAGTTCCTAATGAAATATAGACATTTCATATGTTTTTTTACGACTTAAAAATAAAATTATTACTAAAATTCCAGTGTGAAATTTATGTAGAATCTTGTATAATTAACGTGTTTCTATGGAAACATTTTCTTGCGCTATTTCTATAGGATTTAATAGAACAAGGAAGGAAATACATACATGTATATAATAGACAAATAGAATGGAACATCATGTATAGAGAAAAAGGAGAGAAAAGATGGCGTGTCAAAGACAAGGGTTACAAGTTAATAACGATAGAAAGAGGGACAGAAGATGAAAATGAAGCATGCTTTTGGTCCTATAATTTTAGCGTGTGTGCTTTTTTTCATTATCATTCTAATCCCATCGAAAAGTTTAGTATCGCTTATTAGTGATAAGAAGGTAGAAGATGCGGCTACTTCTTTACAAAAAGAGAAATTACAAAGTGTTTTCTTACAGCAAAAAATGTTAGATAATTCACAGTATTTACCGATGTACGGTTCATCAGAATTTTTACGAATGGATGCATATCATCCGTCTAATTATTTCAAAGTAAATCCAGCTGGTTTTACACCGTTTTTAATTGGAACTGGCGGTACACAAAGTTTAGCTCATATTTTAAATATGACATCTACTATGGATGAATTAGAAGGTAAAAAAGTAGTCTTTGTTCTTTCACCACAATGGTTTACAAAGACTGGTGTATCACAAGGGGATTTCACTAATAATTTCTCCAAACAACAAGCATATCATTTTATTTTTAATGATGAGATAAATCCAGAAATGAAGAAGCAAATCGCGAAACGGCTATTAGATTATAAAGTTGTTCAAGAAGATGATATATTAAAAAATTCATTAGAAGGTATTGTATATAATGATACGAAACATAACATAAAAGCAGGTTTAGTTAAACCACTTGCTTATATGCATCGAAATATTTTAGATCATAGAGATTTATTTAACTCTTTATTTAAAATCGAACCGATGAAAGAGAAAACAAATAGCGGACTTCGTTCAATTTCTTGGGAAGACGCACGTAAACACGCAGAACAAGAAGGGAAAGCTGAGTCTACTACAAATACATTTGGAATTGAAAATCCGTATTATCATAAGAATAATCTGAAGAAAAAACTTAAAGGTTTAAAAAACTTTAGAGCAAATGAAACATATGATGAATCACCAGAATATAATGATTTACAAATTATTTTAGATTTATTTAAAGAGAAAAATGTCAAACCGCTCTTTATTTCTGTACCTGTAAATGGGCCTTGGTATGATTATACTGGATTCCCGAAAGAACGCCGTGAAGTGTATTATAAAAAAGTTCGAGAACAGGTTGAGAAAGCAGGATATCCAGTAGTTGATTTCTCTGGCCATGAATATGATAAGTATTTCTTAAAAGATACGATTCATTTGGGCTGGAAAGGTTGGATTTATTTTGATGAAGCAGTGCAGAAATTTTATTCTGAGAAATAAAGTATAGAAATCGGAATGGCTATGAGCCGTTCCGATTTTTTTAGTATAGAGGATTTTGGTGAGGACAATTTGGGAATGCATGTATATCTTGAACCTGTCTATAATCATAATGTTTCATTGCGAACTGAGCTTGATAAAGGTATTCATACACATATAATTGACCATCATGCGCTGAACATAATACGCCGGAAGTTCCTTGCCCATTTATGAAGGAAATACCGATAGGGCGTCCGATTAAGTATGGTATTTTTTGCTGCCAATGCATAGGGGAATCACTCCTTTTTGAGATAATATACGAAAGAAATGATCAAATGGTTGCTTATCCATGTAAATGTAGATGGAAAGGTGTTATATAATTCCTGAAGATTAATTCATATATAAATAAAAAACCGCTATAATTCCGAATGAATTTATAGCGGTTTTTATTATATTCTTAAGCGAGATTTTTACGCTTTTTTGTCCATTTTTTTATAACGAAGTATAAAAGTATAAGTACGACGCCACCAATTGCGAATGATTTCACATACGGACCAGCAATATCATTTATATTCTCCCAATTTTCACCTAGTTTTTCACCTAAATAAATGAAAATGATT
Source organism: Bacillus sp. D48C (assembly GCF_053345735.1). Taxonomy (NCBI): domain Bacteria; kingdom Bacillati; phylum Bacillota; class Bacilli; order Caryophanales; family Bacillaceae; genus Bacillus; species Bacillus sp. D48C. Next base: position 226,843 of record NZ_JBKFAQ010000002.1, on the reverse strand, counting down.
GACCAAGGGATGATTGCGAGTGCTGTTAATGTAGTGAAACGTAGTAAAGGCATTTTTGTAATACCAGCAGGAATTGAAATCGCATGACGCACTACTGGAATGAAGCGTGCTGTAAAAATGACGCCAGTTCCGTAACGATTAAACCAATCTTCTGCAGCATCTATTTGTTTTTTATGTATGAAAATATATTTTCCGTAACGTTCTAATATAGGGCGTCCGCCGTATCGTCCAAGCCAATAAATAAAGATTTGAGCAATAACACCGCCAATTGTACCGAATACAACAGCGCCTATAAATGAGATACTTCCATTGAATACTAAGTATCCTGCATAAGCAAGGACAATTTCACTTGGGATAATTTCAATCATAAGTCCAAGCATAATGCCCCAATAACCTAATCCTTCAAAAAACGTTAATACTGAATGAATAAAACTACTTAACATTGTTGCACCTTCTAGTTTATGAATTTTTGAGTATAAGAACCTTTTATTTAATCACATAAAAGGTTCACTATATGTAGATTATACCTTATTTACATAGGGGATTGCTATTTCAATTCTTTTATGTCTCTCATAAGTATTATAGTAAAGGATATAAGCCGCGTTTTTATGAAGGGTTAATGAAAAGATTATTAAGAATTTCTCATATATCAATGATAATAGACTGAAAATTAAGTATAATGGTATAGGTCTTTCATTTACAAAAATAGGAGGAGAACGTATGTATATTACAGATCCGATTTATGGACCAATCTCTATTCGTGATAGAGATATCCTTCGATTGATAGATACAAAAGCATTTCAAAGGTTGACGCATATTAAACAACAAGGACATACTTATTTTTTACATGAGAACGCAATACATACAAGAGAAGAACATTCGATAGGTGTATATGTGCTAGTAAATAAAGTGATAGAACATCTTACTGAGATTCGTGACATACATTTATCGAAATATGAACGAAAGCTAGTATCTACTGTAGCCCTTCTACACGATGTTGGACATGGGCCATATTCACATTGTTTTCAGCAAATATCGGGTGAAGATCATGGTGAGTGGACGGTACGAATCATTCAAGAGGACGAAGAAATACGTACGATTTTAAATCAAACACCTAGATTATTAGATGATGTAACGAAAGCTTTAACAGAAGATGGAGTTTTTCCAATTATAGATGAGCTCTTATTTAATTCATTAGGAATGGATCAATTAGATTTTTGGAATAGAGATATATATTACTCATCGCTTGAATTAGAAGGTTTACAGATAGAAGAATTGATTGCTAACATGCGTTTAATTGACGGTAAACTTGTTATTGAAGAATCGGGAATCCCCTTCATTGAACAATTAATGAAAATGAAAGAAGGGCTTTACAATAATGGATTTGGCCACCCGTTTGTGATAGGAAAAGACATATTGCTGCAAACAATTTTTAAAATGATAGAGGAGAAAAATCTTTCGTTCTATACTCCTGAACTTCAAAACTTCTTTCATAACGGAGAGAAGTTAGAAGTAGAGGACTTTCTTCCGTTACAAGATGAAATCATTTTAAATGAAATAAAGTACTTTGCAAAATCAAAGGACGTACAATTAGCGACGTTAATTCAGCTTTATTTTTCAGAAGCCAAAAGTTTATCTTTTGAAAAAGGACTAGAGGGTGATTTTAAAAAGGAAAATAGCACTTTAGCAGTAATAACTGAGAAAAAGGCGTACAGTTCATATGTAGGTGGTATTTACGTCTATAGTGAGGGGCAGTTAGAGGATATTATAGAAAAATCCCCTTTTATTCAACAGATAGTGAGATTACCTAAAAAAGAATATGCATATTCTTTTTAAATTGGTTTGAAAACATAAAATAGATGGGGTGGAAATGTGAACTGGAAAGAACGTCTTCTATAATTGGATGATTTACCAATTATATTAGAATGGTATAACGACGAAGAATTACATAACATAGCAGATGTGAAACCATTTAAGCGATATACAATAGAAGAACTTCGGGAGTATTGGACTAAAAAATTAGCGCGGTCTTATGCAAGTTATCATGTAATAATAGTGAGAGATGAAGTAATAGGAAGAGTCGGATTAAAAAAGACGAAATATGATGATACCTATGTGATGGAATACTCTATTCTTATTGGCGTTTCGAATTTATATTCAAAAGGACTTGGAACAGAAATTACAAAGTATTTCATAAGTAAATCGTTTTTAGATTCCGATATACAAGCAGTTGTATTACAGGTAAGGGAAGACAACAAAAGGGCAATTCGTTGTTATGAGAAAGCTGAATTTAAAAAAGTAAAATCATATATAGAGAATGAAGTGAAAGTGTATGATATGCATAGAATTAAGAATGAGAAAATAGCACATTAAAAAAACAGTTAATTCTGAATGTAATGAGGGTTAGAGGGATATATGGAACCTTAAATGACACTACTTGTAGATATGCGTAATACTACGGCTTTATATGAAATGAAACTTAAATTTAAATAAATCAAGCAAGCATTTGTTGTATATTTGGAACAGATGGTTGCTTGTTTCCGTTATAAAAAAATAGAAGCATTTCTGCTCCTATTTTTTAAGGCTTCACATCTAAGTTCTGTAAAAATAACGTTGCTGTTACGTAACGCTTTGCTAACATTTGTACATAAGCGGTATGTACAGAAAGGGTCGCAATGATAATAGCGTTACGAATTGCTTCGCGTTGTTCGTTATTAATTTGATCGAACTTGCTTGCGATTTTATCAGCTTTTTCTTTTACAATGTTTTCAATTGTATGAACGGTATCTGTTGCATTTAATTGTAAGCAATTCCCTTGATTGAGTTCTTCAAATAGAGAAGAGTATGCTACATATAAATGAACAGGATTGATTAAATCATCACTTCGATCGGCTGGGTCATTTACAATAAGGCGTAATAGCTTACGAATGGATTCAAAATCAAGTGCTGTTTTTAAATCTTCGACAATAAATAGTAAGGCTGCTTGTTCAATTGAATATTTTTTCCCTTTTTGAGGAGAGCCAATCATTTCTTTTATATCTCGTTTCACCCAGTTTTGCATAGCAGTTACAGAGAAACTTGTGTTTTCAATCTGATTGCCAAGCGCAACTATTTCATTTAAAGAAAAACCGACATCAGTATCGTCAATTTTAATCAGCTTTTCAAAAATAGGTGAAAGTGCGGTAGTAATAAAAGCTGTAACGCTTTGTCCGCTTTCAATATCTTTTTTATGTGACTTTGCCCAAGCTTCTTGTAAAATACCGAGAGGCTTTTTCGTATTCCATCCTCTTAGTGATAGAAGAAGGGTAGCCATTTCGTTTCGTGTGAGATGAAATGTTTCCATCTTTTCACCTCCAAAATAATAAAAAGTTCTTATGAACTTATAATATGTTTTGTTTCATTTAAAGTCAATTCTGTTTTGCTTAAATTTTCCTTTGTCACCAAACTGTCGGAAGTAAATAATACTTGCATATTTCGACAAAAGTTCATATAATAAGTTCATAAGAACCTTTAAAATGTTCTTAAAAACAAATCTATCATTCTGAATTTACTAGAAAGATAGATTTCACATATATCTATATAAAAGGAGAATGGATATAATATGTTGAAAAAACTTGTAGCAGTAATGACAGCATTTATGGTTATCTTTGGGGCTAGCAGCTTTATGTTCGTAGATCATGCGGCAGCGAAAAGTTACAAATCTGGTAAAAAATCATTTACACCAAGTTCAGGTCAAAAGTCAAAAGTTGATTTAAACAAAAAAGACTCAAATGTAAATTCTCAAAAAACGACTCCAGATTCAAAAACGAAAGCAACAAATACAGCACCAAAAAGTAATAAAGGAAGCTTTATGAAAGGTTTATTACTAGGTGGTCTTGGTGGTTTACTAATGGGTAGCTTATTTGCAAATATGGGAGCTCTTGGTTCTGTATTAGCGTTTATGGTAAATATGTTAGTAATGGCTGGTATCGTAATGTTAGCAGTTCGTGCATTTAAATACTTCAAAGACCAACGTAAAAAGAAGGCAGATGAAGTAGCATGGAAACAATAAAAATTTCTGAACAAGAATTAATAAATGCGCTTTGCGTATATATAGCTGAAAAAAGACAAGTGGGTCCAGAAGAAGTGTTAGTTGAACTCATGTATGACGATGACTACGGTTTCTCTGCGGAAGTAGAGGTAAATGGTCGCCAGCAAATTTTAATTCAAGCAAACTTAATCGAAGCATTACGCTTATTGCTTGACAGAGAATATAATGTCAATTCATTCGCAGCGAGATTACAGCTTGAATTAGATGATGAAGAAGGTATTTACGCATTAGCGAAATTTAATAACTCGGATGAGTAGAGAAAAGAGCTGTTGAGAATAATCTCAGCAGCTCTTTTTAGTATGTGCATATGTAGAAGAATAATCACGCCAAATTTCATTCATCTTTCGTCTACCGATATCTACCATCGGATTAAACTGAATTGCAGCTTTCTGACGAACAAAGTGAACGTTTTGAATGGCGTGATATAATTGTTGGTCGACTATATCACGTTTTTTACTTGCATATTTAGCAATTGATAGACCTGCAACAGTTCCTTGCGCCATCGCAATTTTTCCGCTTTCAATGCCTGTAATATTGCCAGCTACAAATAAACCTGGAAGAGGGGTTTCCATTGTTTCGGAATGGAGAGGAACGTGTCCGCCTAATTCTGAAATGTAATGGAAGGGACAACCAGCTACAGCTGCAAGTTCGGCAAGTGGGTATAATCCCCCGGCAATACAAACAAAATCTGCTTCATATATTTTCTCTGATCCATTAATAACATTTCCTTTAGAGTCAATATTAGCAATACGTACACCTTCAACTTGATCTGTTCCGATAATTTCAAGAGCTGCTTTCCGAAGGTGAAGTGGCGTTCCGTTTATTTTCATTCCGCTGTTTGGATAGAATGTTAATCCAGCTTTTCGAATCCAATCATATTTCATAAAGTGGCTACCTATTCGTAAAATAACAGAAGGAGCGAGATGTGCTGCATTTAAAAGAGAGTTTAAAACTTCTTCAGGTTCACCAGCTTTTTGACTTAACTCGCTTTTTTCAGGGAGTACAATATGATCTACTTTAATTCCCGCTAATTGCAATTCACTTAAAATGGCGAAAGACAAAATGTTAGCACCAATAATGATTCCTTTTTTTCCAACTTGCACGCGATGAACATTTGTCATAACTTGAGCTGCTCCAATTGACATCACTCCTGGAAGTGTCCAGCCTGGAAGGGGAATAGAATATTCCGCAGCACCAGTAGCAAGTAGTACGAACGGTGCTTCTAACGTACCGATATTAGTATGTACAAACCAATTGTTTTCATCTTTATCTAAATTATAGACCGAAACACCGCACCTGATATGTACTGAAAGTGATTCTGCTTCTTCATGAAGTCGCTTCGATTCTTCTATTCCGTTCCACCATTCTCCAGTAGGCTCTTGATGCAACTGTCCTAACAATCTCCCGCCCGGCTTCATAAATTCATCAATAACGAGCACTTTTAGTCCGAAACGAGAACAAGAGATAGAAGCAGATAATCCCGCTGGTCCTGCACCAATGATAATTACATCACTCATCGTTTTTTCACCATCTCTCTCACGATATTCGGATGCTGTTTCCCGCTTTCAACAACCATGTTTTCTTCTACAACAGTTAAGCATGCGCGTACATTTGTTTGATTATTTACTGTCACGCGGCATTCGGAACAGTGCCCGATATTACAATAAATACCTCGCGGTGTCCCGCTATCTTCATGAACTCTTAATGTCCGTATTTCATTTGCTAACAGGGCAGCAGCTATCGTTTCATGTTCATATGCTTCGTATTGATGACCGTTAAATTGAAAAGTAATACGCTCACTACTTTGTAAAGTACCTAAAATAGGGTGATGTGTAATTCTATTCATTTACTTTCACCTACCGATCCAAAAGTAACTGCACGTATTGGTGGTTGATATTTTAACGGTAGTTCATTAAGAGTTACGTCAGGATTCGCATTTTCTATCATTCGATCTATCATTATTCTGCATGTGCGACCACCGCAAAATCCCATGCCAGCACGTGTTCTTAGTTTTAATTCTCTTGCCGAGCAGTTATATTCAGCAATTGTCGATTGAAGTTGTCCATATGTAACCTCTTCACAACGACAAACGATTAAGTTGTTTTTATTTGTCATATGTATTCCTCCTCTAGTTCGGTTTGCACAAATTATATATGCAAAAATCATGCCAATATAGAGGGGAGAGGGCTACCTATAAACGCCTGATTGGTGCATACTGATTCTTTATTGAAGTCCGAGTTTCTTTAAACGGTTATATAAAGTAGCCCTTGTTACGCCAAGTTGTTTTGCGCATTCTAATTTATTCCCATTTAAAATTCGTAAAGCCCTTTCAATAACTTTTTTCTCATGCTCATCCATCTCTTCTTGTAAAGAAAGGATTGTATTATTGTTGCTGAGTAATAGGGAATGAGCTGTATGGTTGTCTAAAGTTTCAGTCGTATGAAATGGTAAATATTCTTGTTTTATAATTCCGTCTGTTGCGAATACCACAAGCCGTTCAACAACGTTTCGAAGTTCGCGAATATTACCTGGCCAATTGTAATGAAGCAGTTCATACATAATGCTTGAAGGTAGGTCACGAATTGGTCGGTTATAGTTGATCGAAAAATCGTTTAAGAATGAGTATGTGAGTTCGATAATATCCTCTCGTCTTTCACGCAGCGGTGGAATATGCAGGCTAACTACATTTAAACGATAATATAAATCTTCTCGGAAAGTTCCTTTTCTCATTTCTTCTTGTAAATCCCGATTTGTAGCAGCGATAATGCGGAAATCAATATTAATTTCTTTTTCTCCGCCAACTCGGTAATACTTTCGTTCTTGTAGTACACGTAACAGTTTTACTTGCATATCGAGCGGCATTTCGCCAATCTCATCGAGGAATAAAGTACCGCCTTGTGCGAGTTCGATTTTACCTTTTTTCCCTTTACTATTCGCTCCAGAAAAGGCCCCACGCTCGTAACCGAATAATTCACTTTCAAATAAAGCTTCTGGAATTGCCCCGCAGTTAATCGAAATGAAAGGCGCCTTCGCTGCTTCACTTGCTTCATGAATTGCTTTCGCAAATACTTCTTTTCCAACTCCGCTTTCCCCAAGTATTAAAACAGTTGATTTCACCGAACAAACTTTTCTAGCTAATTGTATCGTTCTTTGTATAACAGGACTTTTCCCATTCATCGCAAGGAATGGATCGGATTCATCTTTATACTTTGCCACTTCTTGTTCTAAACGGTGCATTTCATGTGACATATTAAATAGTTTTTCATTTAAAGCGACTTGATTTGTAACATCTGTTTCTGAAACGACTGCTCCTATAATTTCATCATTACAATAAACTGGATTTGAATTAATTAATACGAATAAATCGGGACGAGGCTGATGGAACTGAGCGACTATATTTTTTCCATCATGTAAAGATTGTAAAATTTCCAAGTCTTTATAATCAAAAAAACGAGTAATCGGTTGCCCAATAATCTCATTATGGTTGACTGAAAATATTTTTTCAGCACCATCTGTCCAAGTTCGAACGCATTCTTTACTATCAATGACTGTAACAGAAGAGTCAGTTGTTTGTATTACGGTGTTATAAAATGACTGTAGTTCATTGTAGGACTTATAAAGAAATGGAATCATTTGCTGAGAGGTTATACAGAATATCGGCTCATCGTTTTCGTTAAGGATGATAACAGCTAATTCATAAGAAAAAGCGTCAATTAATGCAGTGAATGAGTCATCTACATAAATAATGGCGCAATTATATTCTTCTGTAGTAGAAGGGAGATAATAAAACCTTCCGTTTACTTGCTTAATGTGATTAAGGCTACATGTATGATCGATTAAAATACTTTCCAAAAACTCTTGTATAGTCGGAAATGAAAATGCCATAATATCCTCCCGTTATGTATAAAAAATTTGACAGTGATAAAAAAATAATACACCTATTTACTATAAATTTGAATTATTTTTACAAATAAAAATATTGTTTATGGAAATTGTATATGTGCAGAATTGGCACGTCAATTGCATAAAAGAAAGTGAGAGGTTTAGGGAAAGGAGGAGTATATTGTGAGGCACTGCGACGTTTTAATTATAGGTGGTGGAATAATAGGGTGTTCTATCGCTTATTACACTTCAAAATACGGAAGAGACGTAACAATCATTGAAAAAGGAGAATTTGTCAGCGGGACGTCTTCACGGTGTGATGGGAATATTTTGGCCATTGATAAAGACCCAGGGTTTGATAGTCAAATGTCTTTAGTAAGTCAAAAATTAGTAACTGATTTAAGTGAAAAATTAGAGCATTCATTTGAATATAGGGCACCAGGAAGTATTCTCGTATGTGAGTCAGACGAAGAGATGGAAGCTGCGCAGCAATGGGTAGATCGGCAAAAAGAAGCTGGATTACCGTTTCGAATGCTTGATAGGCAAGATATAAGAGAAGAGTCGCCTTTTTTTGCTGATGATTTATTAGGCGGTTTAGAATGTGCGACGGATTCAACTGTGAATCCATATCTCCTTGCTTTCTCGCTTCTGTCAGAGGCACAAAAGTTTGGCGCAAAAGCCTTTAAGCAGACCGAAGTAAAGAGTATGAAAATAGAGACGAATGGTTCATTTGTTGTAGAAACTACGAATGGTACTTTTACAGCAAAACAAGTTGTAAATGCAGCCGGTGTGTGGGCTCCTAAGATTGGTCAGATGTTAAATGTAAATATACCAATTGAACCGAGAAAAGGGCATATTATGGTAGCATCAAGGCAACAACATGTAGGATGCCGTAAAGTAATGGAATTCGGTTATTTAATTTCTAAATTTGGCGGAAAAAGAAAAGTAGATGCTTTAACTGAAAAATACGGGGTTGCGCTCGTATTTGAGCCTACTGAAAGTCAAAATTTCTTAATTGGAAGTAGTCGTGAATTTGTAGGGTTTCATACGAGAATAAACAATGAAGTCATTAAATGTATCGCAAATAGAGCGACTCGCTTTTATCCGAAAATGGCAGATATGATGGTAATTCGTTCTTACGCTGGTTTACGTCCGTGGACAGAAGATCATTTGCCGATTATTTCACGAGTGGAACATATTCCGAATTATTTCATTGCCGCTGGACATGAAGGGGATGGGATTAGTCTTGCAGCAGTTACTGGGAAAGTAATTGAAGAGTTATTAAATGAAAAAGAGACAATTATTCCTATTGAACCACTTCGTTTGAGTCGTTTTACAGAAAGGGTGTTAAACGGATGAGGTCACAAAGAGTCTTTACGACTATTGATACACATACGGGCGGGAATCCAACGAGGACATTAATTAGCGGACTTCCAAAGTTGATTGGAGAGACGATGGCAGAGAAGATGTTACATATGAAAAAGGAATATGATTGGATTCGAAAATTGTTAATGAATGAACCGCGTGGTCATGATGTAATGTCAGGGGCATTATTAACAGACCCGTGTCATCCTGAGGCTGATATAGGTGTTATATACATAGAGACAGGTGGATACTTACCGATGTGCGGTCACGATACAATCGGTGTATGTACAGCGTTAGTTGAATCAGGTTTAATTCCAGTAGTTGAACCGATTACTTCTTTAAAACTAGATACCCCGGCTGGCTTAGTGGAAGTAGATATTGCTGTTCAAGATGGAAAAGCAAAAGAGGTATCTTTCTGTAACATACCAGCTTTTTTATTGAAAAATATTACTGTACACGTCAAAGACATTGGAACTGTAGAGGCTGATATTGCGTATGGAGGGAATTTTTATGCCATTATTGATGCGAATTCAGTAGGCCTAGAATTAGTACCAGAAAATGCATCTACAATCATCGATAAGGCGATTCATATAAGAAACACAATTAATGAGAAGTTTGAAATCATTCATCCAGAGTATTCGTTTATTAGAGGATTAACACATGTTGAATTTTATACAGATGCTACTCATGGATGTGCGAATGTGAAAAATACAGTTGTTGTACCACCAGGCGGAATAGATCGATCCCCATGCGGTACAGGAACATCTGCGAAGCTAGCTGTATTATACGCTCAAAAAGAAATCAAAATTGGTGAAGAGTTCATTCATGAGAGTATCGTTGGTTCTTTATTTAAAGGATATGTCGTGAATACGACACATGTTGAAAATATTGAAGCTGTCATAACGAAAATTACGGGATCAGCTTGGCTTATGGGTATGCATAAATTTTTTTACAATGAAATGGATCCACTCAAAGAAGGATTTTTGCTAATTCCGCCGATGGAACATGAAACGGAGGATATAAAATGAACATTCAAAAAATGTATACAGCAGTAGACGTACATGTAAATGGCGAGGCATTTCGTGTAATGAAAGACGTACCATGCAAATACTACTACAGTTTGGAGCAATTAAATGAACAATTTTCAGGTGAATTAGCAGAAGAGAGGAAGCTTTTATTAAATGAACCACGTGGTTTTATCGGTTTGAATGGGTGTATTGTCGTTCCATCTATCCATAATGAAGTGGATGCAGCTGTATTATTTTTTAATCATGAAGGTTCGATTCCGCTTCATTATGGGGGCATTGTTGCGGTAATAACGATGTTACTCGAAAGTGGGTATTTAAAAAAGAGAGAGTCCAATCAATACAAAATTGAAACGTTATCTGGAATATTTTTAGTTCATGCGTATGTAGAGAATGATGAAGTTGTATCTGTTTCGTTTGAAAGCAAACTTTGCTATTTGATTGAGGAAAATTTACAGGTTGGTAATGTAAGTTATTCTCTCATACAAGCAGATAAAGTATATGCAGTTGTAGAAAAAGGTGCGTATTCGCCAGAAATTCGTGTTGAAAACATTCCAGAATTGAAAAGATGGGGAGAAGCTACACTGCAGGTTATACAAAAACAGTCGCTAATAAAAAGGCTTATTTTAGTAGATCCTTCGCAAAAAGAAAAGAACCATATAAAGTCGATTACATTTCATGAAGATAACTTTATCGTACGTTCGCCAGGTTTTGTTTCTACTATCGTTTCCTATGTTCATGCGTTATTTAAAAATGATTATATGGCGGATAAACCTTTTAAAAATGAAAGTATATTTAATAGTTTTATAACTGTGGAAAAAGTGAAGAAGGAGGAGCTAGGGTACATTTTCCGTTTTGAAAGTAGAGGATTTATTACAGGAATGCAGACGTTTCTATTAGACCCTACGGATCCATTTCCGGCAGGGTTCTTATTAAAATAAAATGTGATAAGGAGAGATAAATATGCAAAAAATTAAAGGGGCATTTCCAGTATTAATAACACCGATGGATGAATTTCAGGAAATTAATTGGGATGGGGTAAAACAAAATGTAAATTACTTTATCGAACAAAAGGTTGCAGGCATCATCATTAATGGAAGTACAGGAGAGTTTGTAAGTTTATCAAAAGAAGAGCGATTTAAAATGGTAGAAACCGTTTTGAAAGAAATTGATGGCCGTATTCCAGTCATTGTTGGAACTGCTGCGGAAACCACGAAAGAAACAATTGAATATACGAAACATGCAGAAGCGCACGGAGCGGATTGTGCATTAATTATAAACTCTTACTATTGTAAACCGAAGGAAGAGGAGATCTATTTTCATTTTAAAGAAATCTCAAACTCTGTAAATATACCAATTATGTTATACAATAATCCATTTACTTCTGGTGTTGATATGAGTACAGAGCTAATGCTCCGTATTGGAAAAGAGTGTGAAAATGTTACACATATTAAAGAATCTAGCGGAGATATTCGAAAAGCAAGAGATTTAGTAAGACAAAGTGAAGGGGCTTTCCAAGTCTTCTGTGGTTCTGAAGATTTAGTTATGGAATCATATTTAGTTGGTGCCTCGGGATGGGTTTCAGTAGCAGGAAATATCGTTCCTGGTCTCGTTACAAAAATGTATGAGCATTTTCAAAATGGTGAATTAGAAAAAGCATGGGAAATAAACGATGCTATTTTACCACTTTGCGAGTTTCTTGAAGGGTCAGGGAAATATGTTCAAATCGTTAAACGTTCCATGGAATTACATGGGCAAGCGGGAGGACCTTCTCGCTATCCAAGACTAGGATTAACTGTTAACGAAGATCAAAAGCTTCAAACGATTTTATCAAATATTGCAGCTCATGCAGCTGTTTAAATAAGGAGGAGAACATAATGTTAAAGACAAATATTGAGCTGAAACCAAAAGTGGAAGCGTTTTTAAATGAAGAAATTAAAATGTTTATTAATGGCGAATTTGTTTCTGCTATTGGCGGAAAGACGTTTGAAACGTACAATCCAGCAACAGAAGATGTTTTAGCAGTCGTATGTGAAGCGCAAGAAGAGGATATTGATGCTGCAGTAAAAGCAGCAAGATCTGCATTTAAATCTGGTCCGTGGGCAGAAATGACTACTGCTGAAAGAGCGCATCTTATTTATAAATTAGCAGATTTAATTGAAGAACATAGAGAAGAGTTAGCGCAATTAGAAGCTTTAGATAATGGGAAGCCGTATCAAGTAGCACTTGAGGATGATATTTCAGCGACTGTAGAAAATTATCGTTATTACGCAGGATGGGCTACAAAAATTATTGGGCAAACAATCCCGATTTCAAAAGATTACTTAAACTATACGAGACATGAACCTGTAGGTGTTGTAGGTCAGATTATTCCGTGGAACTTTCCGCTCGTTATGTCTTCTTGGAAAATGGGAGCTGCACTGGCGACAGGTTGTACGATCGTATTAAAACCAGCAGAGCAAACACCTTTATCCTTACTATATACAGCAAAACTCTTTAAAGAGGCTGGATTTCCAAACGGTGTTGTAAACTTTGTACCAGGCTTTGGTCCTGAAGCAGGAGCGGCAATTGTAAATCATCATGACATTGATAAAGTTGCTTTTACAGGATCTACTGTTACAGGAAAGTATATTATGCGTCAGTCTGCAGAAATGATTAAGCATGTAACGTTAGAGCTTGGCGGCAAATCACCAAATATCATTTTAGAAGATGCGGACTTGGAAGAAGCAATTAGTGGTGCATTCCAAGGTATTATGTATAATCACGGTCAAAATTGTAGCGCAGGATCACGTGTATTTGTTCATCGTAAACATTATGAAACTGTAGTAGATGCACTTGTGAAAATGGCGAACAACGTAAAACTTGGAGCAGGTATGGAGAAAGGAACGGAGATGGGTCCACTCGTATCTAAGAAACAACAAGAGCGTGTGTTAAATTACATTGAGCAAGGGAAGAAAGAAGGTGCTACAGTTGCGGCTGGTGGTGAACGTGCGCTTGAAAAAGGTTATTTCGTTAAGCCAACTGTATTCACAGACGTTACAGACGATATGACAATCGTTAAGGAAGAAATATTTGGACCAGTTGTTGTTGTACTTCCATTTGATTCGACAGAAGAAGTAATTGAACGAGCGAACAACTCATCTTATGGCCTTGCTGCGGGTGTATGGACGCAAAATATCAAAACGGGTCATCAAGTGGCAAATAAATTAAAAGCAGGAACAGTGTGGATTAATGATTATAACTTAGAAAATGCAGCTGCACCATTTGGTGGATACAAACAATCTGGTATTGGCCGCGAATTAGGTTCATATGCGCTTGATAATTATACAGAAGTGAAAAGTGTTTGGGTAAATATAAAGTAATAGGGCGTTTTACTGACAAAAATTGAGGGATGAAATAATGAAAGATGCGGACAACTAGAAAGTTTGATAATAGTTGTCCGTTTTCTTATATACAAAATTGTTTTTCAAAAGAATGATAAGGGGGATTTGGATGGAGAATTTAGTAGAATGGTTAGTAGGGCAAGTGTGGAGTATCGGTTTAGTTGTTTTTGCATTAGGGGCAGGCGTATATTTCACGATTGCAACACGCTTTTTGCAAATTCGTTATTTTAAAGAGATGATTAAACTATTATTTGAAGGAAAGAGTTCAGAGACGGGAATATCATCTTTTCAGGCATTTTGTTTAGCCTTATCAGGAAGAGTTGGAATTGGTAATATCGCAGGGGTAGCGACAGCAATCGCTTTCGGCGGGCCTGGAGCTGTATTTTGGATGTGGGTAATGGCTTTGTTAGGGGCAGCGAGCGCGTTTGTTGAATCAACATTATCTCAAGTATACAAAAGTAAAGTAGGGAATGAATATCGCGGCGGTACTCCATATTTCATTGAGAAAGGTTTAAAAATGAAATGGTTTGCAGTCATTGTAGCGGTAGTTGTAACACTTTCATATGGCGTGTTATTACCAGGTATTCAATCTAGTAGTATCGCAGTTGGATTTGAAAACTCTAATGGTATTAACAAATATATAACTGGTATATTTTTAGTCGTGTTACTAGCAGCAATTATTTTTGGTGGTGTAAAGAGAATTGCTGGCGTTTCTCAAATGCTTGTTCCATTTATGGCAATTGGTTATGTAATTGTTACATGTATCATATTAATTGCGAATGTAACGGAGATTCCAAGTATGTTTGCTTTAATTTTCTCTAGCGCATTTGGTGTAAATGAAATGTTTGGTGGAATTGTTGGTGCAGCTATTGCATGGGGCGTAAAACGCGCTGTATTTTCAAACGTTGCTGGTGTCGGAGAAGCGACGTATAGTTCGGCTGCTGCTGAAGTATCGCATCCTGCAAAACAAGGATTAGTTCAAGCGTTTTCCGTATATATCGATACAATTGTCGTATGTACAGCGACAGCTCTTATGATATTAATTACAGGTATGTATAATGTTATACCTGAAGGGAAACGCGCTATTGTAAAAAACATAGGAAGTGTGGAAGCAGGTCCAATTTATACGCAACAAGCAGTTGAAACTGTGATGACAGGGTTTGGTCCAATATTTATTTCAATTGCAATTTTCTTTTTTGCATTTACAACGTTACTCGCTTATTACTATATCGCTGAAACGACACTTACTTATTTAGATCGTCAATTGAAGTATGGCTGGTTAAAACCAGTTTTAAAATTTGGATTTTTAATTATGGTTTACATCGGTAGTGTTGAATCAGCGTCGCTTTTATGGAATCTCGGAGATTTAGGAATCGGTAGTATGGCATGGTTAAACTTAATCGCGATTCTATTATTAAGTAAAATCGCATTAAAAGTGTTAAAAGACTATGAAACGCAGAAAAAAGAAGGGAAAGATCCAGTATTTGATCCTAAAAATGTAGGGATTGAAGGATTAACATTTTGGGAAGAAAGAAGTAAAGAGGTTGAAAGGAAAAGTTCTAGAGAAAAAGTTATAGTAGATGATAATTTAAAATTATAACGTAAATTAACTGAAAATTCTTGATTTAAAAGAAGGTATATTGCCTCCATTTCATCGCATACTACAATAGGTATGGATAATATGACTGGAGGGAATAAGATGGAACATGAGCAACATAGTTCGATAAATGATATTCTACATCATTATAAAGAAGGTATAGGTAGTTTTACAAATCAAATTCCTGAAATCGCTGAGACATATAATGCGTTTACGCAAGCTTGTTTTCAAGAGGGTGCTTTAACAAAAAGAGAAAAACAACTTATTGCATTAGGAATTAGTTTAGCAACGCAAGATGAGTATTGTACAATTTATCATACAAAAGGTTGTCTTGATCAAGGATGTTCGGATAAAGAGATTCTGGAAGCATGTGGTGTTTCAGCAGCATTTGCTGGCGGAGCTGCGATGAGTCAAGCGGTAACTTTAGTGCAAGAGTGTTTAACAGAACTGAAAAATCAAAAGCATTGAATAAAAAAACGTTTTAAACTTTATGTTTAAAACGTTTTTTTATGTGAAATTAAATTTGTATTCACTTTAGTATTCTATATCTTCATAAATCGAATTCTCTACATCAGGAAGAACTGTGTATATACTCTTACCGATTAAAGCTTCTAATTCTTTCTTAATTGCATAAAACCCTTTCCAATGTAAAGATGTATGAGATGTTGTACCATGACGCAAACCAACGGAAATTAATCTTCTTTCCAGCGTAGTAAAGCCATCCGCGTCAGCAAGAGCGTCACAAAGAGTAATTACTTTATTGTATAAGTCGTAGTTACTATGTTCATTCAATATTGCAACCAACCGGCTTTTCATATGGTCAGGAACGAGATGCCATTCCGCTGCGATATCTATATGTTCATTTTTACAGGGAAACGAGTGTGTCACACAAATAATGGCGTTTCCTGCATATCCTAAATCATTCATATACATATAACCATCATAGGAATGAATGACCGATTTGGTAAAACCTTTGTATCTTCCGATATCATGCAAAAGGGCAGCGTTATATGCTATGTCAGCGTCTAGGTCATACCCTTTTTTGATAAGCTCTATAATTATGTTTTCAGTTGCATGAGCAACATGTAGTGAATGTTCAAACCAAGGGCCCGGGTTTTGTTCATATGCCCATTCGAGTAATTCTTTTGCGTACGTTCTATCTAATATATATTTCATATAGTTATCCTTTCACTAAAAAAATCATATCCTAAATAAATTCATCTTATTATTTCATTATTCCTTCTTTAAAAATTGTTACAATGAAACAAAAGGGGGAAAAGTAATGCGAAATTTAGTAATTGAAGAAATTAAGCAACTAGAAAATGATATGGAAGAACTTTCGAAACTTTTGAAAACGGTTGTAAATGATGGGGCATCAATTGGTTTTTTGCCTCCACTGGAACAAAAAGACGCAACAAAGTATTGGCAAACAGTATTAGCGCCAGAAGTGATATTGTATGTGGCTAAAATAAACAACGAAGTAGCAGGGAGTATTCAATTACAATTAGTTACAAAGCCTAACGGAATTCATAGAGCCGAGATTTGCAAATTAATGACTCATCCAAACTTTAGACGTAACGGTATTGGACGATTGCTTATGCAAAAAGCAGAGGAACGAGCGAAGCAAGAAAACAGGTCTCTTTTAGTATTAGATACTAGAGAAGGAGATCCTTCCAATAAATTGTACAAATCACTAGACTACCAAGAAGTTGGAACAATACCAGGGTATGCAATTTCTCCGAATGGAAAGTTAGATGCTACGGTTCTTTATTATAAATGCATATAAATTGTGATTAAAAGGTTATCATACTGAATAATAAGAAACTATTTTAACACCGTCTATATTTTTCTGGCGGTGTTAAATAAATTTATTGATATAATCCATTTAACGCACTAAATGAATTTGAGAAAGTTTTTAGAGGGTTCTTTTAGTAATGATTCTCGTCTTATAATAAATGTAGAGAAGATGACTAGCCAACTATAGTTATTTTCGCTTTATTATCGGAAGGGGATGAAAGAATGAAAAAGAATAGTTTACAAAAGATGAAGAAAGTTATTTTAAGTGGTGGCGTATTACTTACGGGATTATTAACATTTGGATTTTCAGAAAAGGCTTCAGCTCATGGTTATGTAGAATCACCAGCGAGCCGATCTTATTTATGTAAGCAAGGGGTAAATGTAAATTGTGGACCGATTCAATATGAACCACAAAGTGTAGAAGGGATAGGGGGATTTCCGCAACTAGGACCTTCTGATGGACAAATTGCAGGGGCTGGTCATTTTCCTGCTTTAGATGTTCAAACTGTGGATAGGTGGAAGAAAGTTACGTTAAATGGCGGGACGAATACATTCAAGTGGAAACTAACTGCTCCTCATAGTACGAAAGAGTGGAAATATTATATTACGAAAAAAGGCTGGAATCCAAATAAACCTTTAACGCGATCAGATTTAGATTTAGTGCCATTCTATGTGAAAAATGACGGTGGGGCTAGACCAGGGACAACAGTAACGCATGAAGCAAATGTACCAACTGATCGTAGTGGATACCATCTTATTTTAGCTGTTTGGGAAATTGCAGACACTGGAAATGCGTTTTATCAAGTTATAGATGTAAACCTTGTGAATAATGGCTTAGCTTCAAATTTCGCTTTTAACAACGTAGTGCAAGCTCCTACACTATTTTAATTGAAACATATATTTCGATCATCTAATTCATTTTAGATGATTTTTTTTATGAAAATGATGAAAAATATAGAAGAAAGTGCAATTATTTATAAAAAAATATGCTTTAAATATTGTCATATTTGCTTCTTTAAGATATCCTTTTCATGAAGAGGTGGAAAACATGGAAAAAGTACTAGTTTTCGGGCATAAAAACCCAGATACAGATGCAATTTGTTCTGCAATTGCTTATGCAGAATTGAAAAAAGAATTAGGAATGAATGCTGAGCCTGTACGTTTAGGCGAAATCAGCGGTGAAACTCAATTTGCGTTAGACTATTTTAAAGTAGAAGGACCGCGTTTTGTTGAGACAGTAGCAAGCGAAGTGGACAACGTTATTTTAGTTGACCATAACGAGCGTCAACAAAGTGCTAACGATATCGAATCAGTTCGTGTGTTAGAAGTTATTGACCATCACCGTATTGCTAACTTTGAAACAAGCGATCCTATATACTATCGTTGTGAGCCAGTTGGATGTACAGCTACAATCTTAAACAAAATGTACAAAGAAAATGGCGTTACAATTCGTAAAGAAGTTGCAGGTTTAATGTTATCTGCAATTATTTCAGATTCTTTACTATTCAAATCTCCAACTTGCACAGAACAAGACGTAGCAGCTGCTCGTGAATTAGCGGAAATCGCTGGTGTAGATGCTGATAGCTACGGCTTAGAAATGTTAAAAGCTGGTGCTGACTTAAGCGGAAAAACAATGGAGCAATTAATCTCTCTTGACGCTAAAGAATTCCAAATGGGTAATGCGAAAGTTGAAATCGCACAAGTAAACGCTGTTGATACAAACGACGTTCTTGTACACCAAGCGGAACTTGAAAAAGTAATTTCTGCAGTAGTAGAAGAAAAAGGTTTAGACCTATTCTTATTCGTTGTAACTGATATCTTAACTAACGATTCTGTCGGTCTTGCGATCGGTAAAGCAGCAAACGTTGTTGAGAAAGCATACAACGTATCACTAGAAAACAACACAGCTACATTAAAAGGTGTTGTATCTCGTAAAAAACAAATCGTACCAGTATTAACAGAAGCATTCCAAGCTTAATTTTATTGAGTACACATAAACAGCAAGGACAAGTAGTCAGATTGGCTACTTGTCCTTTTTTATCTCTAAAAAACAGAAAATTAAATGCAGGATTTAATAATTATAGTGAGTATGCCTTTAAACAAAAAAATAGAGATTACAGTATTGAAGATTGTTTTAAGTTTCATGAGTCGATAGAAAAGTGTGTTGTACCAATTTGGAAACAGTTAGGAAGTTTTCTTAAAAAGAATCTTGATGTAAAAACGTATCGTCCCTGGGATCTTGCTCCTTGTAATTTGCAAAAATATCCATTTGAAAATTATATTAATTTATTGGATGGAATTGAAGAAATGTTGCGGAAGACAGATTCATGTTTTCATGAGGAATTTACTCATATAAGGAAAGCGGGATTAATTGACGTACAAGAACGGAAAAATAAAGCACCAGGAGCTGCTTGCTTTACCTTATCTCATAGTAAAGACGTTTTTGTTTATTCTAATTTTAGTTCTTCATTTTATGCGATTCATGCATTAATACATGAATTGGGGCATGCATTTCACTTTTATAAACAATTTAACAATGAAAGTAGTATGCAGGAAAGATACCTTCGTGAAGAGGTGGCGGAACTTTATTCCCTTAGTCTTGAATTACTATTAATGGATAAGCTTAATATTTTTTATACGCAAGAGGATGATTATAAAGAAGTACAGCAAGCTCAATTATATCGTACTTTATCGTTATTAATATCGTCAGTTTCAGGAGATGTATTCCAGCACTGGCTTTATACAAATCCAAACCATTCACCAGAAGAGCGAGATGAGAAATATATTGAACTATGTAAAAGGTATCAATATTCATCAGTTGATATTGCAGGAGTAGAGAATGAAATTGGTTCGAGTCATTTCACTTTGTTCAGTTTCCTTTTTATAAAATTGAATATGCAATTGCGCAAATAGGAGCGATGCAATTGTTTCAAATTTATCGAGAGAATCAGGAACAAGCGATTGCTTTCTTTAAAGAGGGAGCGAGTTCAGATTGGAATTTACCTATACAGGAAATATATATAAATACAGGTGTTGCGTTTGACTTTTCGGAAGAAAGGATACAAAGTACTGCAAGGGCTATTTTAGATTTGATTAACGAATTAAAATAAGGATAGCGTTAGCTATCCTTATAATCGTTTATTCGTAAGATTTTTTCTTGTTTATATAAAATGTGATTATCGCAGTAATGAAGAAAATAGGTATCGCATACACTTGCCCAACAAATAACTTCCAGCCGACATAATTATAGCCTTCAGATGCTGGGATGATAACGGAAATAACGCAAACGATAAAATAGACTAATAGTGCAGGGATAATATTTTTCATTTTTATGAACCTCCTTTTTAATTATATCTATACATCCTTATGTTAAAATTTATATTTAATATTTTGAAGAAAAAAAGCAAAAATTTTTATGGTATTATAATATTTGCAATGAGAGTGATCCATAGTACGTATATGGTAAAATGTGTAATTTTAGCTTTCGGAATTATTATATAGTATTTCGAGAGAAAAATGTACAAAATAACGAATTTTATTTACAGAAGTAAAGGGAGTAGAAATATATATGAAAAGGCTATGTATAATTCCTTGTGGAAAAAAGAAAATTTGGGATAAGCACTCAAACTACGGACCGATGGAAGCAAAAGATGTATATATTAGTCCGTTCGGAAAAGCATGTCAGGCATACGCAACTATGTTTTTCGAAAACTGGGTTATATTATCAGCGAAACATGGATTTTTAAGACCAAATGATATTGTATTAGAAAACTATGATCTTGCATTTGATTCAAAAAGCGATGAGGTAATAAGTATAGAGCAATTACAAAAACAGTTGGTAGATAAAAGTTTATTACAGTTTGACGAAATCGTCTTACTAGCAGGAAAAAAGCATAAAAAAGTAGTGACAAAGTTATATCCAGAAGAAATGATTACATATCCGCTAGAGGGGTGTAAAGGGATTGGGTATATGTTGCAGAGGTTGAAAGAAGCTGTGAAGGAAGGGGAGGAAATATAGGTGAAGTTTCAGTGATTTTAAACTCTATTTATTTAGGGAGCTTAGGCATCGCCGAAAGGGTGATGCTTTTTTGTTCGTGCCGTCAATTTTAGAAAATGTAGGGTGTATGGGTACAGTTAAGATTGTAAGTGGGAATAGCAATAAGACAAGTTTTGAATAGAATATTAAGAAAGGAGATGTTGATGAATAATGGCTAGATATAGTTTGCACGGAGGACATAATAGTATTGTTCAAGGTGCTAATTTCGGGAATCGGAAAGAACACGTTCTGGATAGGCAAGTTAAAGATGCCGTGGCGGCTAAGTTAAGAGCCTTAGGACACACGGTTTATGACGATACGGACGAGGTAGGAACAACTCAATCACAAAATTTAAATAATATCATTCGTAAAAGCAATTCCCATGCTGTGGATTTAGTTATTTCTTTTCATCTTAATGCAAGCGATGGAAATGGACAGGGTGTTGAGGTTCTGTATTATGATCAGAAAGACTTGGCGGCTAAAATCTCAGCTCAACTAGCAAAAGATATTGGATGGCGTGATCGAGGTGCAAAACAGCGTACAGATTTAGCGGTATTAAATGGGACGAAAGCACCTGCTATTCTTATAGAATTAGGATTTATTGATAATGAATCTGACATGGCAAAATGGAATGTTGATAAAATCGCTAATTCTATTGTGTTTGCTCTTACAGGACAAACTGGAGGAGGTACAGTGGATTTGCTCAAAGTAAAAACTGGCGGTGTAGCATTTAGTAATTTACAAGCTTTGGCTCAAGCGATGGTTGATGCGGGTATTGATGGACAAATTGTCGTTCAGAAAGATGGCATTGGTTATGCTATAACGAATGGCTATCCAGCTGGAAATATCGATAAATTTACAGCTTGGTTAGATGCGCGTAAGTGGTACTATGAGTATGTGAGATAAAGTAAAACTTTAATCAGTGGGTTAAAAATACAAGTTGGCTTTTATTATTTTAATGGCTCACGATAATATACTATGTAACCACAAATATGGACAATGTATATAATTAAAACCACCTATCAAAAAGGTGGTTTTAATTATATACTTTAGTTTTTTTGAATAATCATCTTTTAAATCTATAATAATATTCTATTTTTCGATACATAAGTTAAATTTTAAATCATTATCAATGAATACAAAATCTCTACTGCTAATTAAAAAACTGACTTGATTGTTTAAGGGATAAGAGCAAAAAATACAATCTCTGAATATGATAATAAAAAAGGAGATGATGAATAATGGGTTACATTGTAGATATTTCAAAATGGAATGGCAATATTAACTGGGATATCGCAGCCCCACAATTAGATTTCGTAATTGCACGTGTGCAAGATGGTTCAACTTATGTTGATCCTTTATATAATAATTATGTACAAGCAATGAAAGTAAGAAATATTCCGTTTGGTAATTATGCGTTCTGTCGTTTCGTTTCAGTAGAGGATGCACGGATAGAAGCAAGAGACTTTTGGAACCGTGGTGAAAAAAATGCCACAGTTTGGGTAGCTGACGTAGAAGTAAAAACAATGAATGATATGAGAGCGGGTGCACAAGCATTTATTGATGAATTACGTAGATTAGGAGCTAAGAAGGTCGGTTTATATATTGCTCATCATATGTATGCTCCATTTGGAATAGCAAATGTCAATTCTGATTTTGTATGGATTCCTCGTTATGGTGGTAACAAACCGGCGTATCCATGTGATATTTGGCAATACACAGAAACAGGGAATGTAGCTGGTATCGGAAAATGTGATTTAAATGAGCTAATTGGAAATAAACCGTTAGCTTGGTTTATAAATCAAACTGTTGAGCCAATAAAGAAACAAGAAGGGGTTGGAATTATAGTGAATAAATATAACAAAGTAGTTACTTATGAATTTGGTGTAAATTTAATTCCTGACATGATTCAAATGATGGATAAGCTTGGATATACTTCTAAAATAATATCTCCCGGAAATAACCAAGGACTTGTGTATTTCGAGACAGATTATCGTCAAGGGAACGAACTGGACAAAGTAACGGCTTGGTTAGATACGAAAGGAATTAAATTTTTTTATACAAAAGAGTAGTTTGCTAAATAAAAAGCCGTCATGTGACGGCTTTTTATTTTTATGTAATCTTCTAAATCTAGTTATAATATGGAGAAAATAGACTAATAAACAAGCCTTTGTATACTTTCAAACATAGAATATGATGAATTCTATTAAGGAGGAAGCATATCCATGGGGAATACTTGTCATTGTGGGCATTCCCGAAATTGTAATAAATTTTGGGATAATTTAATGTTTGGGAGATGTAGATGTAAACGCAGTGATTTTCACGAATGTTGTTGCAAAGAGAAACCGAAATGTGAGTGTGAAAAATGTCATTGTAAAACGAAACCGAAATGCCATTGTAGAGATGAAGATGAAGGGTATTAATAATAAAAAAGAGTACGATACGTACTCTTTTTTAGGGTGGTTATATTCCATCTTGAACAGATTTCTTTACAATTACCCATGTGTCTTTCTTTTTAACCGTTATAGCTACATTAGTTCCATTAGATTCCTTATAAAAGATATATCCATTGTTTGAGTTTACATATGTTACTGGCTCACCTATGCAATCTCGCGAGCAGGATTTGTTGACCAGTTCAATTAGGGATAGTTCGCTTGGATCGGTTTTACTTGCTTCTATAACAGCATCAAGGTTTGTTTTTCGATAACCTTGCAAGTTTATATGAAAAAGCTGCTCTATTTCTCCTGTAATGCTAGTATTCATTACTTCTACTGAATTCTTTTTTTCTTGAAGAAATCCGTTTTCATAAAGTAATTTTGTATATCCAATCCATGCTATTAATACTAGCATGAAAAACATACCCGTCATTTTAAGCATTCGAAGTCGTTTACTTATAATTGTTTCTGAGTATTTCATTCAGTCTAATCCTCCAATGTTTTTAATTTAAAATATGCTTGGATACATACTTTTAGAAGAGGATGAGAATGAATGAGTTTTCAATAAAAAAGAAAACATCCAGAGCTAGATGCTTTCCTTTTTTGTATGTTTCGCTATCTGTTAGTTACTTGTTTCATCAGCGGTCTTATTTCTTTAACTGGTGGTTTCTTATCATAGGCATCAACGTAAGAAAAGTAGTAGTTTAAGTTTCTTAGAAGACCTTTTCCTATTTTTGCACTTAAGAAAGGAAATACTTGTCCAGTATAATCATCGAGAGATTTACAGTAATATTTTTCATCTAAATATATACTGTATTTACATGTTAGTTCTACTAAAGGATTCCCTTCATCATCAAATACTTCTTTAGAATCAATAATATCTATTAGTGCAAATTTTTCATTTAGGTAAACTTTCTTTTTTTTCTCGTGTTTATTTGTAAGTATAAAAACGAGCCCAATCGCGTTAATCAAACTATTTCCTCCTATAAAAAACGGATATTAATAAAATATATCGATATAAGCTAAATGTAAAGAGGAGAGGTGAAATATCATGGAGAGAAAGTTAAATAAGCCGATTTATGTTTGGGAATCGACTTATTTTATCAAGTATTACTTAGTAGTAATACCTACTCTGATTAACATTTCACTTTATTGAAATACTTGTGGGAATTGTTTTACGATTGCGTTTGTTATCATGTCGGCCATTTCTAATGCTTCTTTTTCAATTTTATCGTAAAGTTGTACTCCTGCTTCATAATCTTTATTTAGGAAGGTAAGTGCTTCTGCTTTCGTTAGTGCTAAATGTTCATAAAACATTTTTCGGAATTCTTCTTTTCCTATATATGGGTTGATGTTATTAAGAAACTCAACGATTTCATCACCATTAGCGTACCATTTTTTCTCTATAGCGGCAGCTGCATTTTGATCACCAGTTTTTGCGGCTTTAACAAGATCTGCTGCAATGACTAAGTGATCCTTAATTAATGCACTATATTTTTTTACTGCATCTTCACCGTAAAATGGTTCAAGTGATAGTCCCATATGTGTTGCGTTTTGTAGAAGGCGTCCAACAGTAACGTTAACATCGGGTAAATTAAATACAATACTTATAATAGCCAATCTCGTCCAAGCGACGTGTTGTTCCCATAAAGAACGCATATACCCTTTTAAAAAATTCTCGTTTTTACTAATTCGGTAGTTACGTACGGATAAATCATAGTTTACATAAGGGTTATGGTAGGGGGAGTAATACGATTGCCAATAAGAATACATAAATAGTAACACTCCTTTGAACATGTATAACTCAAAGTATGATATAGATTTATGTTTAGTTACGTGTCCTAGATTATTTTTAGGGAATTTGAATTGGAGAAATTAGGTGAATGATCTTGTGGTATATATGAATAAATTGAATATAAAGTAAAAGAGGGTCTGCAAGGGAAGTTACAGACCCTCAAAAGGGTATTGCCGAGATGTCGGACTCGACTACGTAATGTTATCATAAAATTCTTTTGAAAAAACCTGGTAAATGTGTCCAAATGAAATTGGGACCTTAATAAAGT
This sequence comes from Bacillus sp. D48C, assembly GCF_053345735.1. Taxonomy (NCBI): domain Bacteria; kingdom Bacillati; phylum Bacillota; class Bacilli; order Caryophanales; family Bacillaceae; genus Bacillus; species Bacillus sp. D48C. Next base: position 201,170 of record NZ_JBKFAQ010000002.1, on the reverse strand, counting down.
CAAAGAGACCTGCTTCCCGCGGCAGGCCCCATTAACTAGATAATGTCGATGAGCAAAAACTCATCTGGAGTACTTTCATAGTAACAAGTAAAATGTGTTTTGTGTATTGAGAAAGAAGAATTGCATAATTATATGTGAACAATTAAAATCCCAACAATTTATGATTATCATTAATTGTTGGGATTTAAATATGGTTATAAAATGGAAAAAAGACTTGGAAGTGAGATTGAGGTGTAGAAGTAAGTAATCATGAAAAAGACCTGCTAATATAAGCAGGTCAACTTAAGGGGTTTATCCAACAGATTATTATATATGGTAACAACTGAATTGTAGTAAGTCTATACATTTAATATTGAGAAAAATTCTGCGAATGATATATTTTTTGCGCATATATTAACATCTAAAAAGTTGAGAAAGAAAATTAAAAAGCTTTTTATAAGAGAATAATGGTTGGTACTTATAGTATGATTCATATTTCCACGCATCATTATTAGAGAATTGGAGTTGTGTTGTTTTCTTTTTTGCCGTGATGGAACTCATATTATGATGTTTCATATAGAAACCTCCTGAATTTATATGTATACGATTAGTAGTATTCAAGAAAGGGAAATAAAATGAATATTTAAATTGAAACTCTTTCTTCATGTTTACTGGATTTACGTTATAAATGTTGTAAAACATATAAAACATGGATGCTAATTCATATTAAATAGGTGGAGAAACATAGAATAATGAAAAAATAATAAGCATCTATTCATCTCTTTCAAGTCGCATAAGTGATTGATATAATAGAAGTAGATGAAAGATAAAGAAAAGCAGGTGACTCTTTTTTGTTTACTAAAGCACAAGAACTTTTAGCGTCCTATTTTGGTTATTCTTCGTTTCGAAGAGGACAAGATGAAACAATTAAAAATGTACTAGATGGGAAAGATACAGTATGTATTATGCCAACGGGTGGCGGTAAGTCGATTTGTTATCAAATTCCGGCATTAGTATTTGAAGGAACGACGTTGGTTATATCGCCTTTAATATCACTTATGAAGGATCAAGTAGATACATTGGTACAGAATGGCATTTCAGCTACATATATTAATAGTTCTATTTCTATTGCCGAAGCAAATCAGCGAATTCAATTAGCGAAACAAGGACATTACAAATTACTTTATGTCGCGCCTGAGCGTCTTGATTCGATGGAGTTTGTTGACCAACTTATCGATATGAAAATCCCTATGATTGCGATTGATGAAGCACACTGTATTTCACAGTGGGGACATGATTTCCGTCCAAGTTATTTACATATACATCGCATATTAGATTATCTTCCAGAAAAACCGCTCGTATTAGCATTAACAGCAACAGCAACACCGCAAGTACGTGAGGACATTTGTAACACACTTGAAATTAATCAAGAAAATACAATTATGACAACGTTTGAGCGTGAGAACTTATCGTTTTCTGTCATTAAAGGGCAAGATCGAAATGCATATTTGGCGGATTATATTCGTCAAAATCAAAAGGAATCTGGGATTATATATGCAGCTACTAGAAAAGTAGTCGATCAGTTATATGAAGATTTAATGAAGGCTGGAGTTTCTGTATCAAAATATCATGCTGGTATGAGTGATAGTGATCGAAATGAGCAACAAGAACTCTTTTTACGAGATGAAGTAAGTGTAATGGTAGCAACATCTGCATTCGGGATGGGTATTGATAAATCGAATATTCGTTACGTAATTCATTATCAGCTTCCAAAAAATATGGAAAGTTACTATCAAGAAGCAGGACGTGCTGGTCGTGACGGATTAGATAGCACATGTATATTGTTATATTCTTCTCAAGATGTACAAGTACAGCGTTTTTTAATTGATCAATCAACTGGAGAATCACGTTTTTCAAATGAACTTGAAAAATTGCAAAATATGACCGATTACTGTCATACAGAACAATGTTTACAATCATTCATTTTGCAATACTTTGGAGAAGAACCGAAAGAAGATTGTGGACGCTGTGGTAATTGTACAGACGATCGCGAGAGCATTGATGTGACAAGGGAATCACAAATGGTTTTATCATGCATGATTAGAACGAACCAACGCTTTGGGAAGCAAATGATAGCGCAAGTATTAACGGGGTCGAAAAATAAGAAAGTTATTGAATTTAATTTTCATACTTTACCAACGTATGGGCTTTTATCGAACCGTAGTGTAAAAGAGGTCAGTGAGTTTATTGAGTTTTTAATTTCAGATGAGTTAATTGCAGTTGAACATGGCACTTATCCGACGTTAAAAGTAACAGAAAAAGGGAAAGAAGTATTACTTGGTAAAGAGAATGTTTTACGAAAAGAACGAGTAGAGACAAGACAAATTGTACAAGACCATCCTTTATTTGAAGTGCTTCGTGAAGTACGTAAAGAAATTGCACAAGGAGAAGGTGTACCTCCGTTCGTTATTTTCTCTGACCAAACATTAAAAGATATGTGCGTGAAAATGCCGCAAAGTGATTCCGAATTGTTGACGGTAAAAGGTATCGGAGAACACAAACTTGTGAAATATGGCTCGCACTTCTTACAAGCAGTTCAGCATTTTATTGAGGAAAATCCAAATTACGCTGAAACGATTAAGACAGAAGTAGTTGCAGAGCGTAAAAAGTCAGGAAAAGCGTCCGCAAATTCTCATTTAGAAACGTATGAAATGTATAAACAAGGTATTGATTTGAATGAGATTGCAAAAGAACGTAACTTATCAAGACAAACAATCGAAAACCATTTAATTCGCTGCTACGAGGATGGAATGGAAGTAGAGTGGCAAAGTTTTGTTCCAGCAGAGTATGAATCTCTTATTGAAACTGCCGTTCAAAATGCTGAGGGTGGTCTGAAATCTATTAAAGAACAGCTTCCGAATGAAGTGAGTTACTTTATGATTCGTGCTTATTTACAAATAAGAAAGTAGAGACATATAAAGGGGATAAGATTTTATGTATCATGTTTTCGTTTATGGCACGTTAAGAAGAGGACAAACGAATGCTCATTATATGTTAGGTGCAACGTGCATTGCAGACAGAGCTTGGACATATGGAAAATTATTTGATACGAATGAAGGATATCCGGCTATGACTTATTCGATTGAAGAAAAGGTGTATGGAGAAGTTTATGTAGTAAATGATGAGATATTGTGTAAGTTAGATGAACTAGAAGAATATACAGGTAATGCGGAGACCGATTTATATGATCGAATCACGCAAACAGTATATGTTGCTGATAGGGAAATAGAAGCATATGTGTATATCGCTCAAGATAAAAAGATGATATTGAAAGTTATTGATTCTGGTGACTGGGTGGAGTATCAAAAAGAAAAATAAAAGTAGCTAAAGAGTAGATAGTGGAATAATCCATTATCTATTTTTTATACTTTCACTTTCAAAATTCTTATTATTTTGATGAATTGTAAATATAGGGAAATCAAAAGGAGGATTTTTCATGGGCATTAGAAATTTAGTTTCTCACCTGTAACAGAAAAATAATTTGCAGGAGGAGAATAATAATGAACGAATTAAATGTAAAAGAATTTTATAAAAAACAATTTGAACTAATAAGCTATGATATAAATAATGAAAATTGGTTACAGGAAGTTGCTAAAGAAGTGCAAGAACAAGTTGGATATCCAATTCAGACGATGTTAGAACTAGGAGCTGGAAATGGCGGATTTGCAAGGGCGATGTCTAATTTGAATGTAAAAATGACTACTGTTGAGCTTGTACCGGAGTTAGCTATGTTTGCAAAAGAACATGCTACTAATGATATTGAGGTTCATTGCGCCGATTTTTATAAAATTAACTTTAAAGAAAAGTTTGATGTTGTTATTTATTTAGACGGATTTGGTGTAGGAACAGATGAGGAACAATTGATTCTATTAAAACGAATTAAAAATTGGATGATGGATGATGGATGATGGATGTGCACTTATTGATATTTATCAACCGTTATATTGGGAAAAGGCCAATGGACAAGAAATGCCGATAGGTTCTGCAATGCGAAAGTATGAATATGATAGTGAAAATGCAAGAATGCTAGACCATTGGTGGGAAATAGATTCTTCAAATGATATCGTGACACAATCTTTACGCTGCTATGCTGTAGGTGAGATTAGTAATTTATGTGCCGAGGCTCATTTAAGTATAGTTGGGATTTTCCCAGGAGGAGCGCATGATTTTGAAGCTGGGAAATATAAAGAGCGATCCTCTTTAAATGAATGTTTATCATATCGAATAAAAGTAAAAAAGAGTAGGGATTAAATCCTTACTCTTTTTACTTTTATTGTGTGAATAATTGTCGTTTTTGTATACATCAATTTAATATATGTGTAGTTGTGTGATTTAAATGTTGCATATTCTTTTTAAATTAGAAAGATGAAAAGTAAGTTTTTTCGGAAAATTTAAATAGAAACTATTGACTTTATGATTGGATTTTTAATACAATGATACTTCGACTGAAAAATTAGAACGGACAGGAGGGAATCGTCGAAATGAGCAACATATTTGAAGATGAGTTACAAAAAATGAAGGATACTTTGCATACGATGGATGAGCAATTGGATAAGCTTGAAAAAATCCCAGTTTATTATGGAGAAGATTTTAAGGAGCAAATTCTTGAAAGTATGAGAGAGTCTAATAGACAAAATTTACGTATTGGTGTGCAAGAGCCGTACTTTGGAAGGTTAGATTTTCAGGAAGATGGTAAAGAAGCAGCTATGCCGATTTATATTGGAAAAGTAGGGGTTTCGGATATGGACACGATGAAACCAATCATTATTGATTGGAGAGCACCTGTCGCAAGTATGTTTTATTCATTTACCGGTGGAGAAGAATTAGCATTTTATCAATCACCAGATGGGTTAGTAGAAGGTGATGTGTATTTAAAACGAAACATTTCTATTCGAAAAAGAGAACTTGAACGTGTCGTTGATACATATGTAAAAGGAAATGAAGATGTATCACATGCCGATGATTTTCTTCTATATCGATTAGGTGAGAATAAAGATAATAAACTAAAGGATATTGTTTCAACGATTCAATCGGAACAAAATGATATTATTCGTGCGGAAAGAAACTTGCCATTATTAATTCAAGGGGTTGCAGGGAGCGGAAAGACAACAATTGCTTTACATCGCCTTGCTTTTTTGATTTATGAATATCGTGAGCAGCTAGAAGCTGAGAGAATGATCGTATTTGCGCCGAATAGTCTGTTTTTAGACTATATTTCGAGTGTACTTCCTGAATTAGGTGTAGGGAATATTAGTCAAACAACGTTTCCGGATTGGGCATTACGCACGTTAGATGATTCAGTGAAACTAAAGCAGACAGAAGAAAAATTGAAAGAAGCATTTTCAATTAATCGTGATGAAGAAAAGGTTATGCTCGGTAAATTGAAAGGTACACTGGAATTTAAGTTCTTTATTGAAGAGAGAATGATTCAATTTGAAAATGAATTAATACCAACAAGTGATTTTGAGGCATGGGACAAAGCTATTATTCCAGTAGAAGACATAAAAAAATGGATGCAAGTTGAATATAAACATTATCCATTAAAGAAAAGAAGAGAAAGATTAGTCGGCCGAATGAAGCGCTGGATTGAAATTGAACTGAAAAAGTATGGAGAAACAAACGAGAAGAAATTATTAAAAAAAGAAGCGACAAAGAGATTGAACACTTATATGAAGTTTTGGCCGAAAATGAGCCCACTTTCACTATATAGTTCAATATTGAAAAGTAAAGAAATACTCGAAGTATTGCCTGAAGAACTTGTGAAAGAAACTGAAAAGAGTTGTCGTAAAAAAGAAGTGTATGTAGAAGATTTACCAGCTTTAATTTACATACATCACCGCATAACAGGTATTGAAATCGGACAGAAATTCCATCACGTCGTTATTGATGAAGCGCAAGATTTTCCACCATTCCAAGTTTATGTATTAAAAGAAATTACACTAGGTAATTCTTTTACTATATTAGGTGATTTATCTCAAGCAATTTATGATTATCAAGGAATTGAAGATTGGAGTGCTTTTAAAGAAGTATTCCAAGAAACAGGTTATTATGAACTGACGAGAAGTTATCGTTCTACAAAAGAAATTATAGAATTTGCGAACGAAATAATTAAAAATGCAGAGATTCCAGTTGGGCTCGCAACACCAGTTTTTCGCAGTGGTGAAGATGTTAAGGTAATCCATGCAGAAGATCAATTTAATGAGATTATGAAGACGTTAAAACATCTACAAAACGAAGATGTGAAAACCATTGCGGTAATAGGAAGAACAGACGATGAATGCCGCGATATATATGAGAAATTAACAAAAGCAGGATTGGCTGTAAACGTTATTGAAGCAGATCAAAGTAAATATGAAGGTGGTATTTCAGTAGTACCTGTCTATTTAGCGAAAGGTTTAGAATTTGATGCGGTGCTTTTAATTGATGTGGATGAAGAACATTACAAAAACACAAAACATGATGCAAAGTTACTATATGTCGGATGTACGAGATCACTTCATGATTTATGGATTTTCCATAGTGGGGAAGCGTCACCTTTAATTAAAGGATTAAAATAAAGTGAAACTATAATCAGTGGGGAGTTTTACTGCAAGCTAATGTGGGATAAATATAAAAAGAGGATTTTCTAGTACTGTATGAAAATCCTCTTTTTTATATTGAAATGGTAGATGTGTAAAATGACAATAAAGTTATTTAATTTTAAAACCTAAAACAAGTATAACCCCGCTCTAAATTTAGGACGGGGTTAAAACATAGTTATTTAATTTTCGATATAAGATACTTCACTGTACTTAAAAATATAACAATAAAGTCGTTTGAAAATCTAAGTTTTATTCAACAATATCGCCCATTGTTGAATAATGTTCAATTTTAAACGAATAAAGCCATTAATATTAAATTTTGATAGCTATCATCCAATTTTACACCCTTTGCTTTTCTACCCTCTTCAAAGAAGCCTAGATTCTTATATAACTGGATTGCACCTAGATTATCTTCCATTACCTCAAGACAAACTTTTTCAATCTTACTGTTATTTTTAGCCCAATTGATTAACGTTTCTAGAAGAGCTCTTCCAATACCATAATTTCGATATTCAGGTAGTATGGTCATCGCGAAAGCCCCTTGATGACTAATTTTTTCTTTGTTTCCGTTCTTAAAATCTATTGCACCGACTAACTTACCATCAACTTCAGCAATAAACTGTACATAATTTGGATTTTCATGATAAGCTTTTAACGTTTTTTGAATAGCATCGATACGCACCTTTTTTACATCCTCAACCGTACTTAGCGTGTATGGAGCGTTTATTAAAGCTTTTGAAGCAGAATCTAGTATTCTTTCTGCATCCTGTTCTTTAGCTTCTCTAATTATTACTGTTTTTCCATCCTTAGATTTATAAGTAAAAACATTAGTTGATAAGATACTACACACACCCTTTCGGAATATAATTAATTAAAATTTTTAACTGTTTCGCGATTCTTAAGTAAGAAAAAGTCGTATCACCTTTTTCTGCATTCGCTCTGCTTCAACTTAATAACGATTATTTCAAATGTTTCTAATTTTTACAATAATTTATTCCGTTATATAACCCGATTTTTGAATAACATGACTGGCGTTTTTTAAACAAATTCATTATCTCTGTACAAGATGAATTAACGACTTGAGCTGTTGTATAAATAATATACAATGACCTTTTCTAATTCCTTAGTTTGTCCTTTTTCCCGTATACGAACGGCATCTACTGGAATTTGTGTATGTTTTAACCAATCTAGAATAAGGTGTAGTTGTACTTGTATTTGACCAATGTGTAGCTTCTTTATGTTCTTATTCTGAATTCTATTAATTAATTGCAGCATATAGGGAAGTTTTTCTATACATTCGCTTAAATCTCCGCAATAACCTGAAGGGAATTCATTTGTACCAAATTCTAAAGTATTGATGTAATTAGAAACTAGGTATATCATGGCTTTTTGTTCGGTATAACCACCTAATTCAATCGCTTTTCGAAGGGATTTTTCTAAATCGTCTTCTTTATTGCTAGAGTCCATATAAATTCCTATCCATCTAAAAGGTCTTGAATCAATCGGATTGTTTTCTGTCCATCTATATAGAATATCAATTAGAAAACTATTTAGTGAGAAAGTTAAGACCTCATCTTTTTCGTTTAATGCATCTAAAATAGTAAACAGCGAAATGGCAAACTCTTCTTGATCTTTTGATTCCCATTTCTTTGCATTTGAAATAAATGTCTCTAAATGTTTATAAGCTAATTTTCGAAGTCCCGCTTCGCGATGCTGACAGTAACAAATAAAATCATGCCAATGTTCATTTGTATTCATATTTATAATAATGGTTTGTAATGCAGTGTGAGGTTTATGTATTATAAGTCCCCCAATCTATTAAGAACGTGTTGAAAATTTAGTGTTATTATATCATTACATAAATTAAAAAGGGAGAGTTACTATGATTACAAAAGTAATTACGAAAAGTAATTGGGAAATCGCAAAAATAATTGGAGAAATTAATGAAGATTCACTTATAGAAGAGGGATTTATTCATTGTTCATTAGTAGATCAAGCTTTAAAAGTTGCAGAAAAATATTTCAAGCATGAAGAAGATGTTTTATTACTTACAATTGATCCAGCCCTATTAAAAGCAGAAGTAAAATATGAACTTGCTTCTAACGGTCAAGAATATCCGCATGTTTACGGAGTAATTAATGTTGAGGCGATTGTAGAGGTTGTTCCATTGCATAAAGAAAACGGAGAGTTTATCCCGCATTAACAGACAGCTCGATTGGTGAGGGCTGATAATCAGTGGGGAATGAACCAAACCCCCACTGATTAAAAAAGATAAGTATGTTATATATGTTAGTGAGAAAAGCGCAAATCATATAGTTAGTGTGTTTTATTATCCGTTTTTTGGTAAAAAATATTGTTTTTATCACACTAATACTGTACGATACATAGTATAAAACATATACTGTATGACATATAGTAATGGGAAAGAGGTGAGTGAATGGATGCTTTATTAAATTCGTTAATTACTGAACTAAGAAGAGGAACATTAACATTAGCGGTTTTAAGCCAGTTAAGAACACCGCAGTATGGGTATTCACTTGTCCAATTATTGGAGAAATCAGGGATCACAATCGATCAAAGTACTTTATATCCACTACTTCGCCGATTAGAAAAGCAAGAGCTAGTGACGAGTAGTTGGGATAAAACGGAGAGTAGACCGCGTAAGTATTACGTTTTAAGTGAATACGGATTAGAGATATTTTTGCAGTTAAAAAAGGAATGGATAAAGGATTCGAAGGAACTTTATAACTTATTAAAGGAGGACAAGAATGAATTTAATTGATATTTATGTCGAGGAAGTAGCGAAGAGATTACCTGAAAAAAATCGTGAAGATATTATTCTTGAACTACGGTCAACAATCGAGGATATGTTACCGGATGATTATAATGAAGATGATGAAAAAAGAGTTCTTGAAAAATTGGGAAGTCCAGTTGCATTAGCTAATGGGTACTTGGATAGACCAATGCATTTAATTGGACCACGTTATTTTGATGTATATATGACATTATTAAAAATGATCTTACCAATCGCAGTTGTAATTGCGCTTATTTCAATGGTTGCAGAAAATTTTATTAGTTATAGTGGTGATCAGGCTGTATTAAATGTTATTTTAAAATTGATAGGTGAAGGCATTGGAAGAACGTTTGAAGTAGGTTTCCAAGTATTTTTCTGGCTGACAGTTGTGTTTGCTGTTATAGAAAGAACGGATAAAGAAAAGGACCCACAACCATTAACAACAAGTTTAAAAAAATGGACGCCGGATGATTTGAAAAATATTGCGTATATCCCGAAGAAAAAGGCGATCTCAAAGTTTGAAGTGTTTGGAGGTCTAATGTGGACGGCAATATGGGCTACACTTTACTTCTATGCGAATCATCTCGTTGGCGTATACAATGGTACGGAAAATGGACTGAAGTTTGTCTCGCCAACTTTTAATCAAGATGTTTTACTGCAGTACTGGCCAATTGTTGTAATTATGATCGTTTTTGAAATAGGTATATCCCTTTATAAATTAGTGCAAGGAAAATGGACGCAAAGATTGGCGATTGGAAATGCTATTCTTCAAGTAGCTGGGACGATAGTATTCATTGTAATTGTAGTAAATCCACATTTATTTAACACAGGATTTATTACGTATTTGGCAAATGCATTTACTATTTCCACAGAGGAGTTTAAAACGTGGCTCATTGGGGGAGGAATTTTCTTCTATACGTTATCTGCTGCAATAAATATATTTGATGGTTTCCGAAAAGCTAGTATTCGTACGTAGATAAAAATCGGAAATTTCGGTAAAATAAAACTATTAAAAAGATAGTGAAATAAGATGAACATGATGAAAGGAAGAAAACAATGATAAGGGAAGCAACGAAAAGAGATTTAGCATACATTTTAGATATTTATAACGATGCGATACTTTATACAACAGCTGTATATGCGTATAAACCTGTAACCCTTGAAAATAGAATAGATTGGTATGAACAAAAAAAGGCCGAAGGGTATCCAATTTTCATATACGAATTAGATAATAAAGTAGTAGGATTTGCGACATTCGGCCCATTTAGAGCGTGGCCTGCTTATAAATATTCAGTTGAACATTCTGTGTATGTAGATAAGACATATAGAAAAAATGGCATTGGGTCTTTATTCATGAAAGAATTAATTAAAATCGCGAAGGAACGAGAGTATATGACCTTAATTGCTGGAATTGATGCAGAGAATGAGAAAAGTATTGCCTTGCATCAAAACTATGGATTTGTTCATGCAGGGACAATAAAAAAAGCTGGTTATAAGTTTAATAAATGGCTAGATTTAGCTTTTTATCAGCTGGAGCTTAACGGTCCTGAAAATCCTATAGAAGAATAAATATTTTTCGGTAGCAAGAAAAAATTCATGCTACCTTTTTCTTATTTTAATAGCTGATGAAAAGGTTTTTTATATTCAATATTGAATTATTAGAAGTTAATATAACGATATGAAAAGAGGGATGGAAATGGAAACTGTCATAAATAAAATAAAAGAGGTACAATCTAATTATGTGGGAATGGAAATTTATTCTACAAAAAACAATCGTATAGTTGCTTCATATAATAGTGAATTAAATATTCCGTTAGCATCAGCAGCAAAATTAGTTATTGGATTTGTAGTAGCACAAATGGTGAAGGAAAATAAACATAATTGGAATGATATACTTCATCACATTAAATTTAATCCGCATGAAGATAGTACGCAGTTATATCCGCATTTACAAGGAAGAACTTCTTTAACACTTAGTCAAGCGGTCGAGGTAATGATAGCTTGTCATGATAGCTACGTTGCACAGTCAGTTGTAATGCACTGTGGTGGATGGGATGCTGTGAAAATGTATGTACAAACGTACTTTTCAAAAATTCATATACAAGAGAATGCTAGAGATGAGAAAAATATTGGAGACTTAAATGAAGTTCTTGCCCTTTTGATACAAACCTTTCAAGGTTATAAATCAGAACCAGAATTATGGGAACCAATTATTAGTGGCATGGTAAGACAACAAGGAGAGTATGAAGAAATCCCATATTATCATTTAGCTCATATGACAGGTGGATTGCTCACAGCTACAATAAATATTGGTATAATAGGAATGTTTAACGAATTTCCGCTTCTTTATGTGATTGGGGGAAAAGATTTACCGAATCGACGTGAAAATAAAGAGGTAGATGAAGCTTTTGCAGTAGTTTTAAAGTACATATACAAAGAATATAGTGAAAACATGCTAGGAGTGAGCGGTTGAAAAGAAACTTAAAGACTTCAACAATCATTATTTTAATTTTAACGATTATTGCTCTTGAAGTTGGAATCGCACTATATAATCACAATTTGTCATTAGATACAATTTACTTTGCAGCAATCCTTATTTGTATTGTATTGCTTTTTGGTACACGTGTTTCTGAAGAGAAAGAAAGTAAATCGAAACGAGGGCGAAGAAAAACAGCTCTTATATTTTGGCCATCTATTTTATTGTCTATCACTTGTTTCGCAGTTATAAGTTACATAAGGATAGGCTATGTCTCTGTACCAGGGATAATTGGCTTTTCATGCTTTGTTACATATGGTGGATTCGTATGTATTAGTATTTTAAAGAGAAAAAATAAAATGTAGCTTACTGAGCTGAAAGGAAGCAATATATATGAAACATATAAAGAACGGTACACGCACTGAAGGAGAATATATTAAAAATAAAGTTATTCAATATAATATGTCCATCTTAACAGATGAGGCAAGACAGACGATGGAAGAAGTAAGCCTCGTAGTAAAAAATGAAGAAGGAAAAATTTTTGGTGGCGTAACAGGTACGATGTATTTTTATCACCTTCATATCGACTTTTTATGGGTTGATGAATCAGTTCGTCATGACGGTTATGGTAGCCAACTTTTACATGAAATTGAAGGTATTGCGAAGGAAAAAGGGTGTAGATTAATATTGCTAGATTCATTTAGTTTCCAAGCACCAGAATTTTATAAAAAGCACGGTTACAGGGAGTATGGTGTCGTTGAAGATCACCCGAAAGGTCATAGTCAGCACTTTTTTGAAAAGAGATTATAAAGTGAAACTTTAATCAGTGGGGGTTTTACGGGTAGCCGGATCCCACCAAACTTCTTTGCTTTTGCTGAATTTTGAGGTGGGGTCTTACTGCACGGCAAATAGCGGGATAATAATATTATGTATACTGGTTGATGGGAGAAAGCATATGTACACGTATAAATTGCAACAAGAACAACCAGTCTGTGCAGAAAAAATAAAAAAACTTTATGATTCTGTCGGTTGGTGGCCAGAAAGAAAAGAAGTCGATATTGAAATAATGTTAAAGAATAGTATAGCAATTGGAGTATGGGAAGAAAATGAATTAATTGGATTTGCTAGAGTCGTTTCTGATGGTGTTTTTCGAGCATACATTGAAGATGTTGTCATACATGAGAGTGTAAGAAATAAAGGTATTGGAGAGAAGATGCTTACAATATTACTTCGAGAAATATCTCATATTGATATTGTTAGTCTATTTTGCGGAGAGAAGCTAATAAAGTTTTATGGTGAGCAACAATTTCAAGCAACGAAGCAAATTGTGATGCATCGTAATCAAACAGGGAAAGAATAAGAGGTGCCAATTAAAATGAATGCAACAAGAGCGTACTGTTTATCGAAAAGAAAAGCGACAGAAGATTTTCCAGATGGTTGGAGTGCAACATGTATGAGGCTTAATAATAAAATATTTGCGATAGTAAATCATGAAGAAGGTGAAAAAGCTGCGATTACATTGAAGTGTGATCCAGAAGTCGCATTAAGAATAAGAGAAGATTATCCAGAAACAATTATTCCAGGGTATCATATGAATAAAAAACATTGGAATACCGTTTATATTCGTAAGGGTATAGAACAGGAGCAAATAAATAAAATGATTGATTGGTCGTATGATTTAGTACTACAATCATTTTCAAAGAAAAAGCAGCAGGAGTTAATGAATTAATATGTATTAGGAGTGTGTGTAATGAAAGATTCGATTAAAGATACGTATGATAAATTAGCGAGTACATATAAAGAAAATCTAGATTTCGCAAATCCATATAACAGTTATTATGAAAGACCGGCGATGATGGAGCTTATTCCAAAGGAACTAGAAGGAAAAAAGATACTAGATGCTGGATGTGCAGCTGGATGGTATACTTCTCAATTCATAGGAAGAAGAGCAAATGTTACAGCAATTGATATAAGTCCTGAAATGGTAAAAGCAGCAAAAGAAAATATAGGAGAAGAAGCAACGTTCCTTTGTCATGATCTGCAAGAAACATTGCCATTTGAAGATAGTACGTATGATGTGATTGTAAGTTCGTTAACTCTTCATTACTTAGAAAATTGGAATCAAGTATTTCAAGAATTTCGTCGTGTACTGAAGCCAGGTGGAGAACTTATTTATTCTATTCATCATCCTTTTATGGATTTCACAAAGTTTCCATGTGAAAATTATTTTGAAAAACAGTTATTAATAGATACTTGGGTTAAACCGAATATTACTATTGAAGTCAAGTTTTTCAGAAGGTCACTACAAGACATAATAAATGAAACTACAAATTATTTTGTATTAGAAGAGATAGTGGAACCGAAGGCAGTTGAAAAGATGAAAGAAGTAGACGAAAAATCATATTATTATCTAAATATGAATCCACATTTTCTTATCATAAAAGCAACTAATAAATAGCTAGTAAAATAACTTTATTTTACTAGCTATTTACAGTTATACATTATATATTAGGAGACTTTAAAATGAATACGAAACGAAATAGAGTATTATATGCACTATTTACTATAGTTGTTATTATTTTAGGTCTTAGCTCAAGGAAGTTTTCTTTTGCACTACCACATCTATTAAATGATTACTTAGGCGATGCTTTATGGGCATTAATGATTTTCACTGGCTTTGGATTTTTGTTTCTTAAAACAGAGACGAAGAAGTTGTCTTTTATTAGTTTAATGTTTTGCTACGGGATTGAAGTGAGCCAATTGTATCATGCTGAATGGATAGATAGCATGCGTGCAACGACTTTGGGTGGACTCGTGTTGGGATACGGTTTTTTTTGGAGTGATTTAGTGGCTTATACAATTGGTGTTGGAGTGGGAATACTGTGTGAGGTTATTTTTCGGAAGAAATAAGAATTGTAAAAGGAGTATTTGTAAATGGAACAAGCACTGGAAATTGCAAAGTTTTGGTTTCAAAATGAACATGTCACAGCTACTGTAATGCAACCAAAAGTAGCGAAGGTTATATGCAAGAATAAAGAGTATATTTTAAAGAGAACGGGATCGATAGACCAACTTCTAGTTGAATTCGATGTTTTGGATCAACTGTATGAAAAGGGAATTAAAGTACAGAGAGTAGTAAAGACAGAAAATGATGAACAATATGTATTATATAAAGAAAAATATTATTGCTTATATGAGTATGTTGCCGGAAGTGTTTTAGAAATAAAAGATACGGATAAGCTGGAAAGGCTAGCAAGTACAATTGGAGAAGAAATAGCTAATCTGCACAAAGCATTACATTCGGTGAATAGTGATCATGAGTTAATAAAAAGAAATTTATATAAGACGGTATTTGAATGGGCTATACCAATTTTAGAAAAGAATGAGTATGTTCATCGAGAGGTAATTCAAAAGATGGAGCGAATGCACACAGATTTCAAGGAAACGGTCCATCCATTACCGAGACAAATTATTCATCGTGATATGCATCTATCAAATGTAATCTTTAAAGATGATAAACTGGAAGGGTTTATAGATTTCGATATTTTAGAAAATAATGTAAAAATATTTGATATATGTTATTGCTGTACAAGTGTATTAAGCGAGCTATTTAGTGATGAAAGATTAAGAGGAAAATGGTTACATATCGTTAGCAAAGTCTTTGAAGGTTATTATAAACAAAATGATTTAACGAAAGAAGAACTAAAAGCTATTTGGTATGTTATGCTTTCAATTCAAATTATCTTTATTGCTTATTTTGTCCAGTTACCAGATTTATTAAAGCTAAATGAAGAAATGTTCTTCTGGATTTTTGCTAATAAGGAAGATATTGAAGAAGTTATAGAAGGTATCGTAAAGGTATGAAAAAAATAATATTAATTGGTTCTGGTGGTTCAGGAAAATCTACACTAGCAAGACAGTTAGGAAATAAATTAAATATTAAGGTGCATCATCTTGATGTATTATTTTGGAAACCGAATTGGGAAGGTGTTCCGAGAGAAGAACAAATAACAGTTCAAAATAACTTAATTAAAGATGAGAAGTGGATTATTTATGGGAATTATGGCGGGACGATGGGTATCAGACTGAATGCAGCTGATACAATTATTTTCCTTGATATTCATAGAACAATTTGTATTTATCGTGCTTTTAAAAGAATTGTAAAATACCGAAATAAAACAAGACCAGATATGGGCGCGGGATGTGAAGAAAGATTTGATTTGCAATTTTTTAAATGGATATGGGAATATCCTAATGCTAAACGACCTACAATTTTAAAAGAGTTAGAGCAATTGCCCGAAGAGAAAAAGGTTATTGTTTTAAAATCTCCAAATGAGGTTCGGAAATTTTTAGAGCACATATAATAATAGAATGTAACACAAAAATTCTTTGTGGATCTTACCGATTAGTTTAATAAAACTAATCGTTTTTTATTATGAAAAATTTAACGCTTTTTGAAAATTGTATTTTGTAATGAGTATATGACTATAAGTTCATATAAAATGAACGTTTGGAGGAATAGAAAATGACTAACGATTTAATTCAACTAATCGATTCATTAATGGTCAATATTCCAGCTGGAGAGGTAGTATTAAGAGATGATCGAATAAAAAAAGAATGGCTAGTACAAATTCAACCATTTCTTCTTGCAAAGTATGCTGTAACAACGGAACTATATGATGCTATTACAAATAGTACATTAAATAATTTTGAAAAAAATCATAAACCAGTTGTAAATATTTCATGGAACGATGCCATTGCGTTTTGTAATGTACTTTCAAAAATAGCGGGATTAAAAGAATATTATTCTATTAGTGATGTTGGTCAAATTGTGAAATGTAATTTAGATTCGAATGGCTACCGATTACCATCTGAGGCAGAGTGGCAATATGCATGTAAAGCAAGTACAACCGGATATACATACGGGAAACTTCTTGATATAGCGTGGTATAATGAAAATTCAAATGGACAAATTCATGACGTTGGCCAAAAGGAACCGAATGCATGGGGACTTTATGATATGCTAGGGAACGTTTGGGAATGGTGCTATGATTTGTATGATGAAAAAGTATACGGATCATACCGCATTTTTCGTGGAGGTAGTTGGGCGGAGGCAGCGAGAGGTTGCGGCGCTACTTGTCGTCGCCGAAGCCATCCCACATTTCATATAGAAGATCTCGGTTTTAGACTTGCTAGGTCAATTTAGCAGGAATATGATACGAACAACAAAGAAAAGAGTATGGAGAGAATCCATACTCTTGCTAACATAGAAATGATTTAACGTAAGGAGTGTTTATAATGGCGCGTGTTTTATGTATTAACGCTGGATCAGAAGGACATATAAATCCAACTTTACCGGTTGTAGAAGAATTGATTTCTCGCGGTGAAGAGGTCGTTTATTTCTCAATAGAAGCTTTCAGGGAGCGGATTGAAAAGACAGGTGCTACTGTACGAACGATTGATGATCAAAAATTTATAAAAGCGTTTCTATCTGGAGGCAGAAATTATTTACAGGAAAGAATAAACGGTCTTCTACATACAGCGGATATTGTTATACCTAGTGTTCTAGAACAAATTGAAGGTGAACATTTTGATTACATAATTCATGATTCTATGTTTGGCTGTGGGCACTTAATTGCTCAAATTCTTAAACTGCCATCCATAAATTCATGTACATCTTTTACGCAGGATGAAAAATCTTTTGAACAAATGTTAGGTCATCTGTCAAAAAATATTCCAGTAGAAATTCATGATAAAATACAGAATGATTTTCAAAACTTAACGAAGGGAATTGCTGAAAAATATGGTGTTGAAATAAAATCACAGTATGAAGTTTTCTGTAATCCTGCACCCCTTACTATTGTGTATACAATTAAGGAGTTCCAGCCTTTTGGTGATACGTTTGATGAAACATATAAATTTGTAGGACCATCTATCTCTGCACACGTGAAAAACAGAGACGTTGATTTTACTTCAATTGAAGAAAAAAGTCCGATTTATATTTCATTAGGTACTGTTTTTAATGAAGCGATTGACTTTTATAAACTGTGTATGAAGGCCTTTGAGAATAGTGAGCATACAATTGTTATGTCTATTGGTAATAAAACGAAAATAAGTAATCTAGGCGAAATTCCTAAAAACTTCATTGTGAAACACTATGTGCCTCAAACCGAACTGCTTACTTATACGAAACTATTTATTACACACGGCGGGATGAACAGTACGCATGAAGGACTATATAACGGGGTTCTGCTCGTTGTAATACCGCAAAGTGCAGATCAGCCAGCAATCGCAAAGCAAGTGGAGAGTCTTGGAGCAGGAGTTCAATTACATATGAATGAATTAACCGTGGAGAAATTGCGTGAAAGTGTGGAGTTAATTTTAAATAACCCTTCATATAAAGAGGCTGCTTTGAATTTGAAGGAATCATTCCGAACATCGGGTGGATATAAGGAAGCTGTTGATGAAATTTTTACATTTGTAGGTCAGTAATAAATATAAAGTTATACATGAAAAAAGTGTCTATATTAAATGATATAGACACTTTTCTGTTGTAAGAAGAGAAGAATTGTTTAAATGGAAAAAATGAAAATACTAAATGTGAATTTTGAGAACTAAGTCTACAATTTCTGCTGCACACTTTTATTTTATCCCGTATTAACCGACCGTAAAACCCCAACTAATTAAAGTTTTACTTTATGATTTCAGGATGTGGTTTTATATGTTAGTAATAATTTCACTGTTTCTGCACAACTTCTGCACATGCTTAGGCGAGTTCTATGTCATGATATATTCATAAAGTGAAATATTTCACAAGGAAAAAATATATTTTCACTGCGGTGTATGCATAATTAATACATACATCGGTACAAGTTTGTCTCTTGTTATTCTTTTACATCAAAGCCCACATTCCACTACAAAGTATAACAAGAAGGAGACATGAACATGAATAATCGATTTTTAAAACAACTACAAAACATGAAAATGAACAAAAAAAGTTTAGGAGCTGTAGCATTAACAGCTGGAATTATTAGTACGACACTTATTCCTCAAAATGCTTATGCGCACGGTTTTGTTGAAAAGCCCGGTAGCCGATCCGCTTTATGTAGTCCAACTTATGGTGCGCTAAATGTAAACTGCGGAAGTGTTATGTATGAACCACAAAGTTTAGAAGCTCCAAAAGGGTTCCCACAAGGTGGTCCAGTAGATGGACAAATTGCTTCAGCAGGCGGAAAATTTGGTGGTATTTTAGATCAACAAACAGCAAATCGTTGGTTTAAAAATACAATCACTGGTGGGGAAAATACATTTACTTGGAAGTATACTGCGCCTCACTTAACGAGTAAGTGGCATTACTATATTACTAAAAAAGGATGGAATCCAAATAAAGCGCTAACAAGAGCAGATTTTGAACCAATTGGAACTGTGCAACACGATGGTTCTGCAGCTTCAAATAATTTAACTCATAAAATTAATGTACCTACTGATCGTAGTGGATATCATGTGATTTTAGCAGTATGGGATGTAGCTGATACAGCAAATGCATTCTATAATGTAATTGATGTTAATCTTATTAATGATGTGAAACCAGACATAGAAGCGCCAAGTATTCCAAATGGACTTCAGACGAAAAAAGTAACAGCGAATAGTGTAGAACTAACATGGAACTCTTCTACGGATAATGTAGGGGTAAAAGGATATCAAATCTTCCGTAACGGAGAGATGATCGATACAATACTAGGCACTCATTTTATTGATAAGAAATTACAACCAAGCACAGAATACTCTTATACTGTAAAAGCAATTGACGCAGCTGGAAATGTATCGAAAGAAAGTACAGCGCTTACAGTAAAAACAACAGTTGCGACTCCTGATACAGAAGCACCAACACAACCAAAAGGATTACATAGTATGGGAACGACAGCATCAAGTGTGGATTTAATGTGGAGTCCATCTGACGATAACATTGGTGTAGACCATTATGATATTTATAGAGAAATAGAAGGATTAATGAAAAAGATTGCAACATCCAATACAACTTCTTATATGGATAAAAATCTGCTTGCTAATACTACTTATAAATATGTAGTGAAAGCTGTTGATGTAGCTGGAAATGAATCCGTACAGAGTGATATATTCACAATTACTACAAAAGTTGAAAGCGCTTCATATGAAGCGTGGGATGCAAAAAAAGCATATAAAAAGGGAGATAGAGTTCTACACGAAGGAAAAGTATATGAAGCAGTCCAGAGTTATCAAGGAAATGGTGATCCAAACTGGATTTATGCATTATCATTATGGAAAACAGTGTAAGCTTTACCTAGGCATGAACTAAGAGATGATGGGCTTTGATGCAAAAGGGAATCTTGAGAATTCGCTTTTCTATTTATAAAAAAGACGACGTATTCAGCGTCGTCTTTTTTTCTAAATTTTACTTCCCTTCATTCAATGATGATAAGTCCCGTAATTAATTAAACTAAAGTGTTATTTTAATAAAATAGCGGGAAAAGGAGAGATTTATAGAAAAATCGTTGTGTATGATTCTAAAATGTTTTTGAAAATGTATGGAGTGAAATAAAAAGAACCCTTTGTAAAACGGGTTCTTTTGGTGCGTTAATCTATTAATTACAATCTTGATGATATTCATCACATGAATCTTTATTATCGTTACAGCAAATACAAAATGTTTTTTGCACAAATAAACTAACTATACTAGTAGGGCCTTCCTGTTTCGTAAAAGTAAGACTTTGAAAATCTTCAACTTGAAATATTTTTGTTTGAACAGGTTGTAATGTTGTAGTAATTGGGCGGCTAGATTTTCTTGTTAGAATAGTTACTTGAACGGGTGCACTCATCCCGACAACGAATAACTGAATTAATGTTTTATTATGATTGTTTGTGAAATCCTCAAATACAGTTTGTGGAGCGGTGGTTTCAAGGAAAACAGATAAAGGTATATTTCCATTTGCATTTTCTTCAGAACCAGTTATCGTATGAGTTTCAATAAAACAGTTATTTTTTTGATCGTTCGAATACGATTGGTTTTTATAATATTTTTTACCATCTTTATAAAAATAATTAGCCATAATTATTTTGCTCTCCTTTCTTTGGAATATCAATATATAGTATTAATTAAAAGGAAAGAGTGCTTGTACTAAAGAATAATATCCGCTCTTGAAAATAATTGAAAAAACAATTTGATATGCATACTATTTGAGAATGTTGTAGTTTCTAACTAAAAATAAGCACACATTAAAGTGTGCTCTAGATAAGAAAGGTAAGAATCTTATGAATGGAGAATCTCCATTCAATAACATATGCTTGTCAAATTTTAAGGTGAAAACTTTTTAACAAGAAAGTTATTCAGAAAATTTTCCTGTGATGATAAAATTATATTTTTGATTTTAAATGTTTGGAATTATGGATGTCGAGATGGATTTTTAAAAAAATTATAGAAATTTAATTTTACTATAAATAAAGGAGCAGTTAGCCAAGTTTAACTAATCGATATATAGATATTATATTGAGTTATGTATTGTATTCGAGGAGGAATAAAGAATGTGTACGTATTGGGAAACGTATTTAGAGAATTCTCCGAGAAGCAAGAAAAAAATAAATGAGCCGTTAGCAAAAGCTAACGGCAAACAGGGATGTCACACTAGATGTATTTATAATATTAAAGAAATATTGATTTTTATTCAAATGGAGAGAAGTAGGCTATTAACATGGAGATGCATAAATTCATATCCTGTAAGTAGTAAATTAATGACGGGATAGATTGAAAATGGATGATCCGATTAAGGAGATAGTTGGTGCTTGGTTTGTTGCAGTAGGGACAATTATTGCTGCGGTTGGTAGTACACCTTTTAAAAAATTGAATGACGAATTAAGAAGAGATTTAAACGTATGGGGGAATGTATTACAGGCAACAGGGAACGGCCTAGAAGCTGATGGACAAGGGGAAATATCTCTTGAAAAAATCGGTAATGAAATCCAATCAATTGGTAATGTAACGGTTTTAACAGGACTCATTATAGAATTTGAAGATAATACACAAAAAAAAGTAGTGATTGCAGGGAATTGGATTCAAGCATTAGGTGGTATTACATCAATAGGTGGTGAATTAGAGGATAGTTCCGACATAGATGAATCGTATAACATTGTTGGGAATGTGTTACAAGCGACTGGAAATTCATTACAGGCAATAGGTGGAATAGATGAATTGAAAGCTAGTCGGGATAAAGTGGAAGAAATTTCGGAAGGAAATGAGGAGGATGGACAGATTATAGTGATTACGGGGAGCTGGATTCAAGCGGTTGGTTCAGTAGTTTCATTAATCGGTCAAATAAGAGAAGAAAGACAAGAGATTTTAGACAACAATTCATAGTGAGTTTAATAAAATATTCTTTTTAAAGTGAAAGCAAACAGAATATAGTGCGAATAGAAAACTAGAGAATGCCAATTTCATTAAGGGTGTTTTAAGACTATGTATGCTAGGTTCTTTGCTTTCAAGTTAAAAGTTCTTTCATTGGAATATTCACTAAAGAGACTTTCAAGTGAATAAGATACAGAGAGGTGACTATATGAATAAACAATATAGTCACCTTTCTATTATGATAACATTTTCGTCATAAGTATATGTGGAATGCTATCTTCCATGAATATATCAGAAGAAGTTTGATAGCCTAATTTTTTATAAAATCCTTCAGCTTGTGTTTGACCGTGTAGCTTCACTTTTGTAACTTGTTCGTTACGAGCAATTTCTTCTAACGTTTGAATGATAACTTTACCTAATCCGTATGTACGATAATCTTTTAAAATACAAATACGTTCTAATTTTCCGACACCATCAACAAATCGTATACGCCCTGTGCCTACAGGAAACTCATGATAATAAACTAAAATATGTTTACATTGCTCTCCGATTTCATCGAATATATCGAATTCATCTGCAAGAGGGACACCTTGTTCTTTTACAAATACTTCTTTTCGAATGTGAAAGGCAGTTTCTAAATCAGTAAGTTCTGTTATAAGTTTGGATTGCAAAATGTTCAGTCCTTTCTAGTGTAATCAGCTTGTGTTTTCATAGTATATCATAATAAAGTGCTATTAAGAGAAGATGAACATACTAAAAAGCCAACTTTAAAAAGTCAGCTTTTATTACAATTCCTTTATCCCATTTTTAGTGCAGATAATTGCTTTACTCGTCATACTTATAAACAATCCTGTTTCAACTACACCAGTAATCATTTTTAATTGGGTGTGTAAATGGGCAGGATTAGAAATATGATTAGAGAATATACAATCGATAATCATGTTATTGTTATCGGTTATATAGGTTTCATTATTTTTCAAACGTAATGTTGTTTGACACCCTAAAGACTGAATTTTATTTTCGGTTTGTTTCCATGAAAAAGGGATGATTTCAACAGGTAATGGAAAATTACCTAAATGTGTTACAAGTTTCGATTCATCAGCAATGATAATTAGTTCTTTAGAGGAAGAGGCAACGATTTTTTCACGAAGTAATGCACCACCACCGCCTTTTATAAGTTGTAAATTTGAATCGATTTCATCCGCTCCATCAATTGTAAGATCAAGACTTTGTACGTCGTTTAACGAAATTAGGGGGATATTTAGTTGCTGTGCTAATGCTTCAGTTTCCTTTGATGTCGGTACAGCTTGAAATGATAATCCTTCTTTTACATACTCACCTAATTTTTGTATTGTCCAATATACAGTAGAACCTGTACCAAGCCCAATCTTCATGCCATCATTTACAAAGTTAGCAGCATATTCGCCAGCGAGTTGTTTTAAATTCATCGCTTTACTCCGCCGGACGTGGCCCAGCATCAAGACTTGAATTTTCAACTGTAAGTACCGGACGAACGACTATATCTTTATGTACACGCATTTGACAAGATAATCGTAAATGATCTTCAATCCCTTTTTCCGTCATTGCATGTTTCTCATTCGCACTCGCTTCACAGAAATCACCTGCTAGTATTTCTACTCTACAAGTCGTGCAACGTGCATTCCCGCCGCAACGATGGAGAATGTTGACACCGCTATCTTCAATTGCTAATACTAACTTTGTTCCTTCTTTCACATCAAAAGTTCCCGCACCTTCAATTGTTAATTTTGGCAAATTTGTTCCTCCTCACGTAAAATTGTACATAACATATTTATGACCGCGAATTCTTGAACATAAACATTATTTTTTTATACCCCCGTAACTTTTTTAAATGTAGAATCGTTTATTAAGTAAGCGCTGAAAAGGAGTGGTTATTTTGTGCACAAAAGTAACTCATGTTTTAAAGAATCATATCGATATGAATCATTCAAATATAAATTTTTTAATTGAACAATATGGAGAGCTAAAAAGATACTGTACTTTTTTAACGAAAAACAAATGGGATGGGGAAGATCTCGCCCAAGAAACGGTGTGTAAAGTGCTTCAAAAATATAGAAATAAAGATATTTGTATGACACTCGTCTATAAAATAGCTAGAAATCGTTGGTTAGATCAGATGAAGTCTAAGTCTGTTCATGAAAAAATAAGAGAACAAATCACTGTTGAAGAACCACATGAGAACATTGCAGATTTGCATGAAATGGTAGGGAAAGTATTGTCTTCATTAAATGTACAGCAATCCGCAATTTTATTATTAAAAGATGTTTTTCAATATAGTATCGCTGATATTGCTAAATTGTGTTCTGTATCAGAAGGTGCAGTGAAAGCTTCTTTATTTCGGAGTAGAAATAGGCTGAAAACTGTAAGTGAAGAAGGGATCGAGATAGTCGAATTCACAGAGGATATTGAAGTTGTTGTAACGTCTATTCGTGAGGAAAGACCGGAATTGTTAACGAAACTTCTTCCGACAATAGATTTTACTAAGTTACCATCTAAACAGCCAGTCTTATTATTTAGTGTAAAAGAACCTTCTTCCTACAGTTGTATGCTTTGCGTTGCATAACAAGTATTGGGGGGATTTAAAATGAATGCAATTCCATATGTAGTAGAACAAACAAAATTAGGAGAACGTTCCTATGATATATATTCAAGGCTATTAAAAGACCGCATTATTATTATCGGTTCAGAAATTAATGATCAAGTAGCGAGTAGTGTCGTAGCTCAACTATTATTTTTAGAAGCAGAAGATGCAGAAAAAGATATATATTTATATATCAATAGCCCAGGAGGTTCAACGACAGCAGGTTTTGCAATATTAGATACGATGAATTTAATTAAACCAGATGTACAAACGCTATGCATGGGTTTTGCGGCATCATTTGGTGCATTGTTATTATTATCAGGAGCAAAAGGAAAACGGTTTGCGCTCCCTAACAGTGAAATTATGATTCATCAGCCGCTTGGTGGTGCACAGGGGCAAGCAACAGAAATTGAAATAACAGCAAAAAGGATATTAAAGTTAAAGCATGATATTAATAAAATGATTGCAGAAAAAACAGGCCAACCGATTGAAAGAGTAGCGCATGATACAGAAAGAGATTATTTTATGACCGCAGAAGAAGCTAAGGAATATGGAATTGTAGATGATGTTGTTACGAAAAAATAAGATGAAAAAGGCTAGAGGATATGTTAATTCTCTAGCCTTTTTATTAATCTTTTACCCATTCATCAACTAATGCTTGATTTTTTTTAATCCATTTTCGCGCAGCTTCTTCAGGATCTTTTGTTTTATTTAACATGACCATTAACGTACCAAGTTGTTCATCGGTCATTTTCCATTTATCAAAGTATTTTATAACATCTGGGTGATCTTTTTCGAAACCTTTACGAACGGAGTAATAAATGTCATCTTTTTCACCATATACTTTCTTAGGGTCTTTTAAATATTTTAAGTCAAATTCTGAAAAACCCCAATGCGGATTCCAAAGCGTAACAGCGATTGGTTTCTTTTTCGTATATGCTTTCTTTAATTCACTCATCATCGCAGCTTCTGAGGATTGGACAAGTTTTAGTTTTATATCATATTCTTTCATTGCTTTATTCGTTAAATTCATAAGACTACTACCAGGTTCGATACCGACAATTTTATTATCTAATTCATCTTTATGAGCATTTAAGTCTTCAATACTGTTAATATTTTTCACATAGGAAGGTACGACTAGACCAAGTCCAGTACCTTCGTACCATTTTGATTTTAAGACAATATCATCTTTATAACGATCGTTTAGCGGCTTATCCGTAACGGGTAGCCATACTTCTAAATTCGCATCAACATCACCACGAGCGACACCAGTCCAAATTGCGGCTTTTTCTAAATACATGAGCTCAACTTTGTAGCCTTTTTCTTCTAATAAAACTTTCCACATGTTTGCAGTTGCAATATTTTCTTTCCAACTTGTTACACCAAGTTTAATTTTTCCTTTCGAATTTGCATTTGTTGCATTACATGAAGTGAAAATCATAGTAATAAATAATGCAAGGCATATAAACCAAATTTTCTTTCGCATCGAAAACCTCCTAAGTAGTGTTTGCCTTATAAAATAAATGTATAAGTAAGCATTCTTATTATGAACGGAAACGAGAATTTTAAAGAAATCTTATGAATGTCATTTTTATGTAATATTTCTTTGCAAAATCGCAACACTATGTGAATAGATGGGTAGAAAAGGAGTAGTGACATGGATAATACAAAGGTGCGTGTTGAAAACGTAACAAAAGTATTCGGGAAACATCCGCAAAGAGCCCTTTCTTTATTAAAAGAGGGGAAAAGCAAATCGGAAATTTTAAAAGAGACAGGAATGAACGTTGGTGTAAAAAAAGCAACGTTTGAGGTATACTCTGGAGAAATTTTCGTTATTATGGGTTTGTCTGGTAGCGGGAAATCTACGCTAGTTCGTATGTTAAATCAATTGATTAAACCAACTGCAGGTCATATATACATAGATGGTGAAGACATCGCAACGATGGGAAAAGAAGAGTTACGGAGAGTAAGAAGAACGAAAATGAGTATGGTATTTCAGAAGTTCGCTCTATTTCCGCATCGTACGGTTATACAAAATGTTGCATATGGTTTAGAAATACAAGGGGTTTCGGTAGAAGAGCGAGAGAAAAAAGCGTTAGAATCGCTACAGTTAGTAGGACTCGATCATCATAAAGATAATTATCCAAGTCAACTTAGTGGTGGTATGCAGCAGCGCGTTGGAATCGCAAGAGCACTAACGAATAATCCAGATGTATTACTAATGGACGAGTCATTCAGTGCATTAGATCCACTTATTCGAAAAGAAATGCAAGATGAATTGTTAGAGTTACAAGATAAAATGGAAAAAACGATTATATTTATTACACATGATTTAGATGAAGCGCTTCGAATTGGGGATCGTATCGCATTAATGAAAGATGGAGAAATTGTCCAAATTGGAACGCCAGAAGAAATTATGATGAGCCCCGCTAATGAATTCGTAGAAAAGTTTGTTGCGGATGTGAATTTAGGAAAAGTAATTACAGCGGAATCTATATTAAAACGACCAGAAACTTTATTAATTGATCGTGGACCACGTGTAGCCCTTCAAATTATGAGGAATGCAGGTGTTTCAACTGTATATGTTGTCAATAAAAAGTATGAGTTTTTAGGTATATTAACCGCGGATGATGCGAGTAAAGCAGTTCAAAAACAATGGCCGATTGCTGATTTATTACTTAATGATATTCCGCATGTGTATTTAGATACTTTACTGGAAGAGACATATGCAAAAATGGCGGAGATGAAATATCCGTTACCAGTAATCGATGAGAAGAAAAGGCTAAGAGGAATTATTAAACGTGAAAGTGTCATTCAAGCTCTTGCAGGAAACATTGAGGAAGAGGTGAAAGACGATGAATAATATACCACGTATTCCTTTAGGAGAATGGGTCGACTCATTTGTTGCAAGTTTATATGAGCACCTTGAAGGCATATTCCGAGGTTTCTCTTATATTATCGGCGGATTCGTTGATTTACTCACTAATTTTTTAACAATAATACCGGCCATATTGATGATTATTATCCTTTGTTTCCTCATTTGGTACACAACGAGAAAAGTATCATTAATTATTTTTACACTAATCGGCTTATTGTTTATTTTAAATATTAACTACTGGGCACAAACGATGCAAACATTAGCACTCGTACTTACGTCTGTTATTATTTCAATTATTGTCGGAATTCCAATTGGAATATTAGCATCTCAAAATGAACGTTTTTCAAAATTTTTAAAACCAACATTAGATTTTATGCAAACAATGCCGGCATTCGTATACCTCATTCCAGCGATTACATTTTTCGGAGTTGGTGTAGTACCTGGAATTATTGCATCGGTAATCTTTGCAATGCCACCTACAATTCGTTTTACTGACTTAGGAATTAGACAAGTTCCAGAAGATTTAATTGAAGCAGCGAATGCATTTGGATCCACAGCATCACAAAAACTATTTAAAGTACAATTACCACTTGCAACCGGAACGATTATGGCTGGTGTGAACCAAAGCATTATGCTTTCGTTATCAATGGTTGTAACAGCGTCACTTGTAGGAGCTCCTGGGCTTGGAGTTGATGTATATCGCTCGGTAACACAAGTTAATATCGGAATGGGATTTGAAGCTGGATTAGCTATCGTAGTAATCGCAATTATATTAGACCGAATTACACAAGGGTTCCATACGAAAAGAAAATAATGACCAAAAAACACACTTTTATACTACAAAGTGTGTTTTTTATTGCATCCAGTTTACATACGAACGATAACAGAACCTCCAGCTGGTGCACAAACTTGGTTTTGCTGTTGTTCCATGGATTTAATTAATTGATTATTTTCTTCGATTAATGAGATTAATTTAGCTAACTGACTTTCAAGGCTAGCGATGCGCGGCATCATATATTGTGAATCATGATGCAATGTATTCCTTACAGGATGGGGGGAATAAACATACTGTTGATTTATATTTGGATTCCAATGAGGATGCATTTGAATCGTTCCTCCTTCAATAAATTACGGATCTTTCTTATAGTAAATGCCTATATATATTTAATGGTTACTTGAAATTTTTTCATTATAAAAGGAGTATGTACAGAAAATGGAAAATATTATATATGAAGTTAAAGTGCTTTTTTTGAAAAGATTCAAGCGAGATAGTGCGTATATTAATACATTTAAGTGAATGCATGTTGTTTAGGGAGAAATGATGGGAGGAGATGCAATTTTGGCTAAAAATAAAAAAAGAAATGATGCTTTGGCAATAGGTGTCGGTATAGGGGTTGTAATCGGTGTATTTCAAGGGCACTTTACAAATAATTTAGTAATCGGAATTATAATTGGGATTGCGTTTTTGAAGAAATAATGAGGTGTAAATTCATTTCAAAAATTGCTGTATAAAGAGAATGAAAATTCGGAATAAGGAACTTATTTTTCCTTTTTTTGTGATATTATATATGAAAAGGATGGTGATGGATATGTCAACAAACAATCAAGTAGAACAAAACTGCTTCATTTGCGAAAAACATAAAGGAAATATTATAGTTCCAGGTGGAGCTATTTACGAAGATGAACTCGTTTACGTTGGACATGTCTACTGGGATAGTGAAGAAACATACCTAGGTTATGTAATGATAGATATAAAAAGACATGTACCTGGCCTTGCTGAACTAACAGATGAAGAAGCGAAAGCGTTAGGACTTATAACAAGTAGAGTAAGTAAAGCGCTAAAAGAAAGCGAAGGTGCAGAGCATATTTACACTTTTGTTTCAGGAAATGGTGTACCACATATGCATATGCACATTATTCCACGTTATCCCAATACACCAAAAGAATTTTGGTCACCAACCGAAGTAGCGAAATGGACTGGTGCACCATATGGTGATGAAGAGAAAATAAAAAAACTATGCGAAAGAATACGTAAGTATATGGTAAATGAGTATGCATACAACAAATAATACACAATATTCATGGGTTGGAAATATAGAAATGTGTTTAGGAGAAATTTCAGTTAAGCAATATGGTGATATTGTACTTGGTAAATATGGCGGGAATATAAGTGCTGGAGCGAAAAAGAATGAAGATGGTGCGTTAGTTTGGTCGAATGATGATTGGGAGTTTACAGCTATTTTAGATGGACATAATAGTGCGGAAAGTGTTGATTTAGTAGTAAATACAATCGAAAAAGAATATGAAAATATAAGAATAATTTTGAATGAACCAATTGATACAGTATTTCGATCTGTTGAAAATCATATACTTTCAATTTTTCAATCCTCTTCATTTAAAGAAAAATGCCAAAGAATTAAAGGTGAAACAGCTTGCTTACTATGTGTAAGAAAAGAAAATTATATATGGTGGCTTTCTATTGGTGATTGTTTAGTGTATGTATTTCATGAAGAGTTACATAAGTTAGGGCAATATGCATTAAATCAACGTCATTTTTACGAATGGATTGGAAATGTAAACACATTTGATTTACCTGTTCCTTGCTATTCATCAGGTATTCGTGAATTACGTACTGGAAAGAACCGAATTGTAATGGTGACAGATGGGGTATTAGAATGCGGGGAACGCCGATATGAAACGCCATTAAATCTGTATAATAATATGAATAGAAATAATATTAAACTTAAAGAAAATGTTCACAATGTTTTAGAACATGTTCATCATCAATTCGGACGAGATAGTGCGACCATTATTAGTTGGGATGTTGAAAATAAAGATAATGCTACGTATCCGAGTGATCAGCCGGAGAAAAGGTAAAGGAGGAGGCCTTTCTGTTTCTTTTGAAACTAATTGTCTTATTGTTATGGATTATAATTTTAATTTTTTTAGAAAAAATCGTGAGGAAGAAGTTAAATATACCGAGACAAACAGGATGGAATAGTAAATATGTCAGTCAATCACATAAATGGGGACAATGGATCATCATTATTTCTTATGTAGTACTTATGATGATAGGTTCAATTTGGAATCCAATATACATGACTTATATACCAATTTTCTTTTTTATGACGTTGTACATTTTTCAAGGATATATGCAGTGGAAATATGATAGGAAAGCAAAAGAATATATTATTTCGTTTGGAATTGTTCCGTTATTAATAATTACAGGTATTATTTTGAATGTATTCTATAATACGTATTGGTGATGGATGGTCATACAAATAAAGGGTGAGAAAATGATAAGACCACATTTACGGGCTGAAGTAATGATTGTAAACGACGAACATTCAAAAGTACTAGTACAATGTGATGAAAACGAATCATTTTATCGTTTTCCAGGTGGCTCTATTGAATTTGGTGAAACGTCAAAAGAAGCAATAATTCGAGAGTTAATAGAAGAATACGATTTGAAAGTTCATGTTCAAGAGTTAGCAATTGTAAATGAACACATTTTTGAGTGGGACAACGAAAAAGGTCATCATTGTACATTGATATATTGGGGGACTGTTGAAAAAATCATTACAAATGAAATAAGGCATAAAGAGCATGAGGATATTATATTAATTTGGAAAAGTCTAGAGGAATTACAGGAGAAGCCGACATATCCTGAAGGAATCATAAGTTATTTAGAAGGGGATAACCGTAATATAGTCCAATTTATTTCAAGTAATTAAATGAAATAATAGGATGGGTGAAAATAGGAGCTTCTACTTTTTGGATTATAACTATTGTTTTTTGTATAGCTGTCTATTTTCTCGATAAGTTTTTAAGAAAAAAATTGAATATGCCCAAGGGTGGTTTTTGGGGATATAAGAAACATGTAAATAGTTTACATAAAAAATTGGAAATAGGACTACTTTTTATTTATTTAATAACTAGCTTTATGTTTATCTTTAAATTCGAAAGTGTTAATATTGCTTATGTCATTTTTACTTATTTAGGTGGGAAGTTAATCTTAAGAGCATTGATGGAATGGAAGTATGATAGAGAGTCGAAAGAATATATATTTTCGGTAATTGGGGTATTCACGTTTATTTTTATGACTTCGATACTATTTTACTTCTTTCCACCTGCTGTATAATAAAAAAATTGATAGTATAAATAATAAGATAACTAACGAATAAGAAACCATTTACTTAGGAATAAACGGTTTCTTATTCTGTGTATGAAATTCTGTCTTTTTCATTCAATCATTTATTTTAGCTAGTATGAATGTAATGAAATTTGTTTTGTCCTCCGCATACTTATGTTTATCAGTAGGATTAGCTTGTGAAAGTTGAATTTTTAATTGTTCATACTGTATACGAGATGTTTTATTGTCTATTAAGTAATCTCGAAATTGTAATTGTTCTATTAAATATTTATTTCCTTGTTCATACATATGAATTTGATGAGTTCGTGGCTCTCCTTTATTAAAATAGTATCTTTCAGGCAATACATCTTTTCTGTATTTATAATTTAGTAGTTCCAACTTTGCGATACATTGTATGCCAACTGCATTATCTTTTAGTTCTATTGCTATATCAATAATTGGCTTTGCACTTAAATATGGAATAGAAGTACTACCAATATGGTGTATCGCTAAAATATGTTCGCCAATTTGTTCCTCAATGATTTGTTTCTCTTTCATAAACTCAATTTCCCATTCTTCAGTCCACGGCACTAAAAACACTTTCCCATACGGTAAACCTAACATTTAATTAGCACCTCTTTCAAAATAGTTTTCAAAAAGTTTATTACATCTTCTTAAAGCTTCTCAAAACAAGGTGTTCCCACAATCTCCAAGGAAGAATCTTCTTCGTAAAGATCATAAATTTTACACCTTTTCCAATAGGATATCGTAAAGTAGTACGCTTTGTTTCAGCAATTTCAACGATTTTATTAGCAACATCTATCGGATTACCAAATGTATCACTACCGCTATTAATATGTTTTTGTATTTTATCCATATATTCTTTGTAAGGAGATGTTGTATCAGATTGGTTTTCAGCTAGTTGTTTACCAACCTCCCATATATTTGTGTTGTAAGAACCAGGTTCAATTAAAGCGACATCTATTCCGAAAGGTTTTACTTCTAAGCGAAGCGATTCACTCCAGCCTTCTAATGCATATTTTGAAGATACATAAGGAGATAAACCAGGAAATCCAACTTGGCCGCTAATGCTGCTTATATTAATGATTTTTCCACTTCTTTGTTTTCTCATATACGGTAAGACAAGCTGGGTAATTGATATAGCTCCAAATAGGTTCGTTTCAAATTGTTTACGGTATTCCTCTACTGGAATTTCTTCTACAAAGCCGCCATTTGCATATCCTGCATTATTAACAAGTAGGTCAACTTTTTGTATTTCTTTTAAAAATAATTGGAAGTTATGTATAGAGTTTTGATCGGTTACATCTAATTGTTGAATTTTTATGTTTTGTTGTAAGTTGAGTTGAGTAGCTTGAGATAGTAAGTTCACTTGTTTTTCAAGGTTCCGCATTGTAGCAATAACTAAATAATCTTTTTTTGCGAGTTCGAGTGTAGTTAATAGTCCAAATCCACTTGAGGCTCCAGTAATTATTGCGATTTTTTTATTCATTTTTCGCCAGCTTTCTTTTTCTTTTATCATAACGAGTTATGATAAGAAAATCTATTATTCTTACATTTAGTATGAAATCAATTTGTATGTAAAAAAAGGGGATTATAGGGAATCAGCGTATATAGAGTAGTGTATATTAATATGATAATGAAATGAGGGAAGAAAAATGGTCCATGTAAAAGCTGTATTAGCGGATCAGTTATTAGCAAATGCAAATGATCCCAGTTGGTATATGCCATTTTCAGATGCAGTTAAGGGTTTGTCTGAGAGGGAAGCTTTCTGGAAACCGAATGAAGAGAGTAATAGTATAGCTGAAATCGTACAACATTTACTGTATTGGAACTCTACGTGGCAAACTAGGTATAAAGAATCAAATGTGAATGCAGTACCCGCTATAGGAGATAATAACAAAAGTTTTATGCTCTCAGATAATCAAACTTTCGATGAATTACGGGAAAAACTACTAGAAAAACTGTTACAATGGCAAAATCTCATAAATGAAGAAAAGGTTGAAAGTGATGTAGTGGGATTTCCTGTTTCTGCAAAGTGGTGGGAAGTGCTAGCGAATGTAACAACTCATAATGCATATCATATTGGTCAAATTATTTACATCCGAAAATTACAGAAGAGCTTTGATAATGAATAAAGTAACAATTCTCTTATTAAGGGAACAAAGGTGGACAAAACGAGACAAACGTCTCATTTTGTCCACTTTTTTATTGTTAAAAGATAGAGAAAACCTATTAAAACAAGGATTCGAAATTGGCACAATACTTGCAATATAAAAGACGAACAAGAAAATAGGAGGGCTGGACATGTTAAAAACAACTGAAAGTAAAGGGAATGAAATTACGAAAGAACAAGCTCATTGGATGTACGAAAAAATGTTAGAAATTCGTAAGTTTGAAGATAAGGTGCATGAATTGTTCGCGCAAGGCGTTTTGCCAGGTTTCGTTCATTTATACGCAGGTGAAGAAGCGGTAGCAGTTGGTGTATGTGCCCACTTAACGGATAGTGACAGTATTACAAGTACACATAGAGGTCATGGACATTGTATCGCAAAAGGTTGTGATTTAAATGGTATGATGGCTGAACTTTTCGGGAAAGCGACAGGATTATGTAAAGGTAAAGGCGGTTCCATGCATATTGCCGATTTAGATAAAGGAATGCTTGGTGCGAATGGCATTGTAGGCGGGGGTTTCCCACTTGCTTGCGGTTCAGCATTAACAGCTAAATATAAAGGAACAAAAGATGTAAGTGTTTGCTTCTTCGGTGACGGAGCAAATAATGAAGGAACATTCCATGAAGGGGTTAATTTAGCGGCGATTTGGAAGTTACCAGTTATTTTTATTGCAGAAAATAACGGTTACGGTGAAGCAACTACATTTGAATATGCTTCAAGTTGTGATTCTATCGCTGATCGCGCAAAAGCTTATAATATTCCAGGTGTTCAAGTAGATGGAAAAGATCTTCTAGCTGTATATAAAGCTGCTGCAGAAGCAGTTGAACGTGCGCGTAATGGTGATGGTCCAACAATTATTGAATGTATGACATATCGTAATTATGGTCATTTCGAAGGTGAAGCGCAAACATATAAAACATCAGAAGAAAAAGAAGAACATTTAAACGAAAAAGATGCAATTGTGAATTTCCGTAAGCATTTAATTCATGAAGGTTTATTAACAGAATCTGAACTTGTTGATATGGAAAAAGCAGTAGATGATGCAGTACAAAGATCCATTGAATTTAGTGAAAATAGTCCATACCCAGAGGATGAAGAATTATTAAAAGATGTATACGTTTCTTACAAATAAGAGGAGGGTGAAAAATTATGACTAGAACAGTAAGTATGTCAACTGCAATTAATGAAGCGATGAAAATCTCAATGCGTCGTGATGAAAATGTAATTTTAATAGGTGAAGACGTTGCAGGTGGTGCACAAGTTGATCACCTGCAAGATGATGAAGCATGGGGCGGTGTACTCGGTGTTACAAAAGGACTTGTACAAGAATTTGGACGAAATCGTATTTTAGATACACCAATTTCTGAAGCGGGTTATATGGGAGCGGCGATGGCAGCTGCGGCAACAGGATTACGTCCGATTGCTGAATTAATGTTTAATGATTTCATCGGCAGTTGTCTTGATCAAGTATTAAACCAAGGTGCAAAATTCCGCTATATGTTCGGTGGTAAAGCGAAAGTACCCGTTACAGTACGTACGATGCATGGCGCTGGTTTTAGTGCAGCAGCTCAACATTCACAAAGTTTGTACGCATTATTTACGAGCATACCAGGTATTAAAGTTGTTGTTCCTTCCACACCGTATGATGCAAAAGGCTTATTATTAGCGGCAATTGAAGATGATGATCCAGTAATCTTCTTTGAGGATAAAACACTTTACAATATGAAAAGTGAAGTGCCAGAAGGATACTATACAATTCCATTAGGAAAAGCAGATATTAAACGGGAAGGTTCTGATGTAACAATTGTCGCAATCGGAAAGCAAGTTCATACAGCGCTTGCAGCTGCAAAGCAATTATCGAAAAAGGGGCTTGAAGTAGAAGTAATTGATCCACGATCTTTATCACCACTTGATGAAGATACTATTTTATCATCTGTTGAAAAAACAAATCGTCTTATCGTCATTGACGAAGCGAATCCTAGATGTAGTATTGCAACAGATATTGCGGCAATTGTAGCGGATAAAGGTTTTGATTTGTTAGATGCACCTATTAAACGAATTACAGCACCACATACACCTGTTCCGTTCTCACCACCACTTGAAAAGTTGTATTTGCCAACGCCAGAAAAAGTAATTGAAACTGTATCAGAAATGATCGGAGACCAATCTTTATTACATGTGTAATAAAACGATGAGAAGGGAGAGAGAGACATGGCTGTAGAAGTTGTAATGCCGAAGTTAGGTATGGCGATGAAAGAAGGTATTATTACGAGCTGGAATATTAAAGCAGGCGATAATGTAGCAAAAGGAGAACTAATTGCTAGTATTAATTCAGAAAAAATTGAAACGGAAATTGAAGCGCCAGCTGATGGTACGGTACTTGATATAGCTGTAAGTGAAGATGAAGGAGTGCCGCCTGGTACTGTAATTTGCTACATCGGTAAACCGAATGAAAAGGTAGAAATGCAGGAAAGCACACATGTTGTAGAAGAAAAAACATCTAATATAGAAGTACAAAATGTACAAAATCAAGAAGCAAATGGGAAAGAAGTATCGAAGCAAAGAATTAAAATTTCACCTGTAGCCAAGAAAATTGCAAAGTCTGAAAATCTGAATATCAAGGCATTAGTTGGTACAGGTCCTGGCGGAAGGATTACAAAGGCAGATGTATTAAAAGCACTTGAGGTAAGAGTAAACGTTCCGGAAATATCTGAACGAGAAGAAAGTAAAGCGATTCCTGTTACTGGTATGCGTAAAGCAATCGCAAATCGTATGCACGCAAGCTTACAAAATAGCGCACAATTAACGTTAACGATGAAAGTAGATGTAACAGATTTAGTTGCTTTACATAAAGAAATAGCGGAAGTTGTACAAAAAAGATACGATAATAAATTAACTATTACGGATTTCGTCTCGCATGCTGTTGTATTAGCACTTGGAGAGCATAAAGAAATGAACAGCGCTTATATAGATGATGCAATTCATCAATTTGAACATGTGCATTTAGGCATGGCAGTCGCATTAGAAAAAGGGTTAGTCGTTCCAGCTATTCGCTTTGCAAATAATTTATCTTTAGTAGAGTTGTCTAAAGAGATTAAGAATGTGGCACAAAAGGCACGAGCAGGTAGCTTAAGTAGTGATGATATGCACGGAACGACATTTACAATTAGTAATTTAGGTAGCTTTGGTATTGAATATTTCACACCGGTATTAAATACACCTGAAACTGGTATTTTAGGTGTAGGTGCAATTGAACATGTTCCTGTATTTAAAGGGAAAAAATTAAGAAAAGGAAGTATGTTACCTTTAAGTTTAACATTCGATCATCGTGTATTAGACGGTGCACCAGCAGCTGCATTTTTACGCACAATTAAACATTATTTAGAAGAACCTATAACAATTCTTTTATAAAGAGAAGGTGAGAGAATGAGTAAATTAGTTGTTATTGGGGGCGGACCTGCTGGCTATGTAGCAGCAATTACCGCGGCTCAAAATGGCAAAGATGTCACTCTTATTGATGAAGCTGACCTTGGCGGAACATGTTTAAATGTTGGGTGTATGCCGACGAAATCACTGTTAGAAAGTGCTGAAGTACATGACATTGTGAGAAAAGCGAATGATTATGGGGTTACGCTTAATACAGGAAGTATATCAATTGATTGGGATCAAATACAGGCGAGGAAATCACAAATCGTAATGCAACTCGTCCAAGGAATACAATATTTAATGAAGAAAAATAAAATTAAAGTTGTAAAAGGAACAGCGAAATTCGAAACGGATCATCGTATGCGAGTTGTACAAGGAAATAAAGAAGAAGTAGTTGATGGAGAGAGCTTTATTATCGCAGCTGGTTCCGAACCTACAGAATTACCATTCGCTCCGTTTGATGGAAAATGGATTTTAAATAGTAGCCATGCCATGTCTCTTGAGAGTGTACCATCTTCATTGTTAATCGTTGGTGGTGGTGTAATAGGATGCGAGTTTGCAAGCATTTATAGTAGACTTGGCACAAAAGTATCGATAGTTGAAATGGCACCGCAATTAATACCTGGTGAAGATGAAGATATCGCGAATACTTTAAGAGAGAAATTAGAAAAAGATGGGGTGAAAATTTTTACGGGAGCAGTTTTAAAAGGTTTAAATAACTATAAGAAGCAAGCTTCATTTGAATACGAGGGAATTACTCACGAAGTAACTCCAGAATTTGTTCTTGTTTCTGTAGGAAGAAAACCACGAGTGCAACAATTAGGATTAGAAAAGGCAGGGGTTCAGTTTTCAAATAAAGGGATTGCTGTGAATGAACATATGCAAACGAACGTATCGCATATTTACGCAGCTGGTGATGTGATCGGTGGAATTCAGCTTGCTCACGTTGCCTTCCATGAAGGAACGACAGCAGCATTACACGCAAGCGGAGA
This sequence comes from Bacillus sp. D48C, assembly GCF_053345735.1. Taxonomy (NCBI): domain Bacteria; kingdom Bacillati; phylum Bacillota; class Bacilli; order Caryophanales; family Bacillaceae; genus Bacillus; species Bacillus sp. D48C. The sequence continues at coordinate 162,665 of NZ_JBKFAQ010000002.1, read as the reverse complement.
AGACGTGAAAGTAAATTATCACGCTGTGCCCCGTTGTATATACACAGCTCCAGAAATAGCTAGTGTCGGGTTAAGTGAAAAAGGTGCAAGAGAACAATATGGTGATATTCTCATCGGAGAATTTCCTTTTACAGCGAACGGAAAAGCTCTTATTTTAGGAGAACAAGTAGGTAAAGTAAAAGTCATTGTAGAACCTAAATACCAAGAAATTGTAGGGATTTCTATTATCGGTCCTCATGCAACTGAACTTATTGGTCAAGGAACCATAATGATTCATACAGAAGTTACCGCTGATATAATGAGAGATTATATTGCAGCACACCCTACTTTATCAGAAGCAATTCATGAAGCGTTAATGCAAGCGGTAGGACATGCTGTACATGCTTAAATGGAAATATAATAAACCACTATTCTCTAAACAAATAAGAGAATAGTGGTTTGATTTTTTATTAATAGAATATCTTATTATTTTTTAATTTCAATCGCTGAAGTAATATCGTTCCAATCAGGAGCTAAATTAGCAGTTTTACCATACCAATCAGCGTGTTTAAATATAACACCTTTTCCATATCCTTGTGTTGAAGTGTGCTCCCAAAGTGTCGTTGAATAACTTGCAGAAGGTGAGGCTGTACTTACAGAAGAAATTCTGTCATTCCAGCTAGATGGTAAGTTTTTAAAGCCGCTGCTCCAGTAAATATATTGACCACCTTTATCTTTATGTTCGTAAAAATCAGTACTACCAGCACCGCTACCTAAAGGATTAATATTATTTTTAATTGCTTTTTTATCCTTTGCAATATACGCATCCAATGTTTCACGGCTAGTAAAACCATAAGCTAGCCAATCTCCATTTTCATTTTGCTCTGGTAATACCATAGTAATTTGGATATCTTTCTTATCCTGATCACTTAATTTTGCAAATGAATTAACATTTTGTTCATCCACTTTTAAATAATCAAATGACTTAATTGTGTTACTTTTTTCCTCAGCACTTACTGCACCTAGTCCTCCAGTTAATGCAAAACCAGCTACTAATGTCCCTGCTACTAATTTCTTCAACATATAACCATCCCTTTTTGTTTGAATTTTTGTACAGGTGAATCTTGTACAGCTAAAATGTATTCTAATTTTATACTTTTGTAAATATTCTGAAGTTTTAGAAATAATAGGCGGAATATTTACATTTTTACATTATTTCTTTAGAAAAAATGGTTATTGGAATGATATAATAAGTGGATGTATTGCTTTTACTGGATGTAAAGATATTTTAGGAGAGGTGTCATTGAAATATTTTACAAGAGAATGGTATAAAAAAATGCAAGTTTTAGAATTTGTAAGTTTTATAGAGTCTATAAAAGAATGGTCGGAAATGGATATACAAAGTTTAAAGGAAGAAATAGAGGAAAGGAAAATAGATTTATTAAAATTCCTTCCTGAATCGATATACTCAATTATACAAAACATAACAATTAATTCAGAATATCCATCAGGTGAACTGAAAAAACTTATGCAAGAGTGGACAACAGATTATGAGAAAAGAATGGCACAATTAGATCAATCATACGTAGAATATTTTAATTCCATTGAGAAAAAACTTCCGTCAAATGTCGCTCAGTTACACAAGACATCACTACACGATAGTGTAATTAAAGTAATAAAGAGAGAATCAGAAGATACTTTGTCTATCGTATTAGATTGCAGTGGTACTTTTAGTGAATTTGATAAACTTGAAGTAACCTTTATAGGAGTAACAAAGTGTTCTATGCAGGAAAACTTTGACAGTTCTTGGTGGCTATATCATGAAATAGCTCTTACTGAAGATGGTTTTGAACTAGGTGTTTTATTTGACTCTCCATTTAGAGAAGTGACGATTTGCGCAGCAGATGTATTACTTGTGAAGAAATAATGTTGTATGGAGTATTACAAACGTTTGACATAATAAAAAAATAAAGTTATTGTAGATACATGAAGTCTACAATAGGAGCTGTACTATGAAATATTCTAAAGCTACAAATTATGCTCTTCATACAATGCTTTTTCTGGCAAAGGCCACACCAAATAAGTTAGTTAGTGTTCACCAATTAGCAGAAATGCAAAATGTTTCACCAACGTACTTGTCTAAAATACTAACTAAGTTGACGAAGGAAGGGATGATACACTCATCATCTGGTCCAAAGGGCGGTTACTCGCTTAGTAAGAATTGGGAAGATATTTCATTTTTAGATATTATACATGCAATTGAAGGCAAAACATCATTGTTTGACTGTTGTTTACATGACAAACCTGGATGTTTAATTAATGAGGCAATGCTCGCAGCAGAAGAGAAAATGGAAGAAGAGTTAAGAAATCAAAAAATCGTAGATCTTGCGAAAAAAATAAAAGTGGATTTTTAATCTGCTTTTATTTTTAAATTAATTAAGGATAAAAAGGCTCTTTAATATCTTTAATTGTAGTTAGAAAATGATATGAAGAAGGAGAGAAGATGATGAATAATTTTTGGAATGATCGATATAAATCAGATGAATATTTTTACGGGGAAGAACCTAATACATTTATTAAAGAACAAGCATTTCGTTTAGCAAATCACAATAAAGTAATAGCATTTGCGGAGGGAGAAGGTAGAAATGCTGTATTTCTAGCAAGACAAGGGAACGAAGTAACAGCTATTGATTATTCGGAAGATGGATTAGAAAAGACAAAAAAATTGGCAGAGAAGCATAACGTAAACGTGCATACAAAAAAAGTAGATTTATTAGCTGATAGTTTGCCAGAAAATGAATATGATGCGGCAATTATGGTATTTGGACATTTTCATGATGATTATAAAAAAATGATATTAGATAAAATGATACAAACGATAAAACCTGGTGGATTAATTATGTTTGAAGTTTACTCAAAAAAACAAATAAACTATAGTACTGGTGGACCAAAAGATGTTGATATGCTGTATAATCCAATTGATATCCTTACTTGGTGTGAAGAACATAAGGTAATTCATTTCTTTAATGGAGAACAAGAGCGAGTTGAAGGGAAAGGGCACACTGGTTTAGCTGATGTTATTCAAGTTGTTATTAGAAAATTAATATAAGTGTTAATGAAAGTGTTAAATGTATAAATGTAAAAAGACCAGTCGTATAAGACTGGTCTTTCTATTTAGATACTAAATTATCAAGCTTCCAATATGTATTTGTTAACGGCGCAGCTTTGCTATCTATGTATAAATACATATTATTTAAATCTTTTGGTGAAGTTTTCAGTTCAAACACAATGTCAGTAGTTAAAGAGAATTCGTGTGGAACATTTTTATAGTGCTCGTCATCTATCGGATGAGCTTCACCTTCATATTTCTCACCAGTTTTTTCATCTTGTATGAAATATTTTATTTCCGAAAGATCAATAGTTTGTCCATCGTCTCGAACATTATTAATCATAACACGAGTAGTAAGGCGCCGCTCTTTGTCTATTTTTTCAAACTTTGCATTCTCAACTGTCGCTCTATAGTATTCATTTTTAACTATTTCTCCATAGTGCATTGCATTCTTTTCGAGAGCGCTCTTTTCTTGTTTTGATGTAGTATTGCTATTACATCCTGTTAATATTCCAGTAAATAATAATGCTGTACATGTCGTTTTGATTAATGATTTCATAGTAATCCCTTTCTGTATTAAAAAGTAAAACATAGGAATAATTTTACATTAATAGGAAGGTAAATGGAAGTATCTTTGCGTAATATACAGATATACATTTATTTGGTTGTCAAGTTAACAGGATAGAAAGAGGGAGAAGACTGTATAAAACGGAATAAATAAGAATTGAAAATATTGTAAAACGGAAGAGGCATGCATATAATTAAAATAAAGTTTAAGTTTCTGAACCTTCAATAACGGTGGTGATAACATGTTTACTGAAGAACGTCGAGAGAAAATTTTAGAACTACTTAATACAGATGGAAGAGTAATAGCAAAGGATCTTGCGGAAAGATTTGATATGTCTATTGATTCTATAAGAAGAGATTTGTCTATTATGGAAAAGGATGGTTTATTAAAAAGAACGCACGGAGGTGCAATTGAACTTACGCGAGTGAGAAACTTAGCTGCGGAACCAACTAAACGTTATAGTGATAGCTCAATATATGAGGACACAATTGCAAGAGTTGCGGTATCTTATATACAAGAAGGTGATTCAATTTTTATTGGTGGGGCTTCCGTTCATAATGCGATGCTGAAATATTTATCGGAAGTATCATTTACGGTTATTACGAATTCTATAGAAATAGCTGGTTATCTACGAGAATATAAGAATATTGATACGTATTTAATTGGCGGAAAAGTAAAACCTTCAGGGAATATTACTGATACACTTGCCTCTGAATTGATAAGTAGATTTTCTATTGATCTGTATTTCTCTACAGGTGGAGGCATTTCATTACAAGGTATTAGTACCGCAACACCTGAAGTTGCTTATTTTAGTAAAAGAGTAAGTGAAATTGCTAGAAGAAATATTTGTTTAGTTCCGCATAATAAACTTGGAATAGATTGTTTTATAAGAGGAGAGTCTCTAAAAGAAATTAACCTTATTATAACTGACGAAGAGGCTAGTAAAGAAACTGTTCAGGAATTTGAGAAACAAGGTAAACAAGTTGTAATAGCGCCATTATATTCATTTGAAAGGAGTTTGACATGATTGTAAAAGAGCAAGAGTTTCATATAAATGGATTAACTTATACAATTCGTTCTGCAGCTGAGAAAGATGCTGACCAGTTATCGAAAATTAGAGTTCAGATTGATGGAGAAACTGAAAATATGGATAGAGATGCTGGAGAGGGATTTATAGATAATCTAGGATTTCAAAAAATAATAAAAACAGATAGTGAAGAGACGAAGAATCTCTTTTTAGTTGCAGAAGTGCACAATCGAATCGTTGGATTTTCAAGGTGTGAAGGATCAAATTTTAAGAGATTATCTCATAAAGTGGAGTTTGGCGTTTGCATTTTAAAAGAGTTTTGGGGATATAAAATGGGTAAGAGCCTATTACAACAATCTATTAAATGGGCTGACGAAAATGCAGTAAATAAAATATCTTTACAAGTATTAGAGACAAACGAGAAAGCTATTCATCTTTATAAAAAATTAGGTTTTGAAGTAGAAGGCGTTTTGAAAAATGACAAAAGACTATCGGACGGAAAGTATTATAATACGGTAGTGATGGGAAGGTTTACTGATACTTTTCATAAAAGAGGTGAAGAAGTATGTTTTACAGAAGGAAGTACTATGTAGTGAAAAATGAATTCATAGAAGTATTTAATGATTATTTCAATAACACGAACTTACCTAATCAATTAAAGCATGGTTCTAAGCTAATAGGACGCTGGGTGAAAGATAATAAGAATGGTACGTCTGAAGTATTTGCCATATGGGAATATGATAGTTATGAACAGTATAAAGAAATAGAATCGAAAATTAGAAGTGACGAGAGGCATATTAGAAGAATACATGAATGGTATGAAAACCATGGCGGGAAAGAATATGTTTTACAGGAGTACATAGTAGAGATGAAAAATGAAGAGTTAGTATGTACTGTAAAGTAATAGAGGGGTGAGGGATAATAGGAATGAAAACAAAATTATATTTTAGTTTAGCATCCACTATTTTATTTGCAATAGCCGTGATTGTTTTCTTTATAAACGGTAATCCACAAAAGTGGTTTTGGTTATGTATTTTCTTTGCTTCCATTATACAAAATATAGTGCTACTAAAAAAGAATAAAGAAGTGCATTAAGATATTCAAATTATTAACATATTTGTGTCGTCTTTCTAGTTTTATTGAAAACGCTTTTATTCAGTTTTATAATAAAAGTATGTTTTTACAGATCTCCAAAACAATGAATAGGGAGATGATACAATGTTAGCTTCACCGTTTTACTTACATACATGGAAAAAGTTTATTAATGAAGGAGTCCTTGATTCGAACCGTATAAACGAAAGAATTTCAGAGTCATGGCATCGATGTAAACAAGCAAATGTGAATCCTCACATGAATAAAGGTCAGAAAATTTTGTCTTCTAATTTTTTTCAAGATCAAAAGAAAAAGAGTGAAATCTTCCTAGATATCGCAATCCCTCAAATACAAAATATGAGAAAAACCATTGATGAACTACAAATGATGGCATTATTAATCGATCCAGATGGTTATGTTCTATCGTTAAGTGGAAATAAACAAACGTTAAAGCGAGCGAAACATATTAATTTTATTGAAGGTGTAAAATGGACGGAAGCAGCTGTGGGGACAAACGCAATAGGAACAGCGCTAGAAATTGAAGAAGCTATTATGATAAGTGGTACTGAACATTACTCCGTGATATCTCATAGCTGGAGTTGTGCGGCTGCTCCCATTCATAATGATGACGGGAAATTAATTGGTGTTCTAGATTTCTCCTGTCCAATTGAATTTTCGCATCCATATATGCTCGGTATGGTAACTTCAATTGCACATGCGATAGAACGTGAATGTAGCATAAGAGTTCATCAAAATGAATTACACTTAATTCATCGTTTTTTAGATGTCATTGATAGTGATGAACAAGTAGTTATTTGTAATCATCGTGATGTTATCGTTTCTGCGAGTAAGAGCGTTCGTGAACGAATAAATAATTGGTCAAGAATGAAACTTGAAGAGTTAATGCACCATGGATTAGAAACTAAATTAGAGATACCAGTATATAGTAATGAAAGAATGATTGGGAAATGTATGTATTTAAAGGAAAACGAACAAATGAATACATATTCTGCTCTCACATTTATAAAAGGAATTACTTTTCCAGGAGTTACTGGGACAAGCAGAGCATTTCAACACACACTAGAAGAAATTAAGCTTGTTTCACCGACTGATGCTAGTGTGTATGTATGTGGTGAGACAGGAGTGGGAAAGGAATATGTCGCGAGAGCGATTCATGAAAATAGTCCAAGAAAAGACGGGCCCTTTATAGCTGTTAACTGCGGTTCTTTGCCTAAAGAATTAATAGAAAGTGAATTGTTCGGTTATGCTGAAGGTGCATTTACAGGTGCGCGACGTCAAGGATATAAAGGGAAATTTGAACAAGCGAATGGAGGAACATTATTTTTAGATGAAATTGGTGAAGTACCACCAGAGATGCAAGTAGCATTATTGCGTGTTTTACAAGAACGTACAATAACTCCAATAGGAAGTTCAAAAGAGGTACCAGTAAATATTCGTATTATTACTGCCACACATAAAGATTTACTACGGTTAGTAGAAGAAGGGAAATTCCGTCAAGATTTATATTATCGTTTGCACGTTTATCCGTTATATGTTCCATCGTTAATAGAAAGAAAAGAGGATATCCCATATTTTATACAACACTTTTGCGAACAGAAGAATTGGAATGTTGTATTTCCGAAGAGTATTTGCAATCAATTTTTACAACATACATGGCCCGGAAATATTCGAGAACTAGTAAATGCATTAGAACGCATTTACATTTTGTCGCAAGGACGGGAAATATGCGAAAAACAAGTCGCTCTTTTGATACAAACAATGATGGGAAATCAACAACAACTTGAGTTACAAGTTGAAAATAAAACCGAACATACATTGAATTTTCGTGAAAAAATACAGCGTGATAGCATGATTGAAGCATTAGAAAAGACAAACGGAAATGTTTCATTAGCTGCAAAACTATTAGATGTACCCCGTAGTACATTTTATAAACGAATGCAAAAATATAAGTTATAAAGTAGATTTTTGTAATCTACTTTTTCTTTGTGGGCTCATGTTCTGTCGGAATGTGCGCTTACCGGGGAAATAATAGAACAGTTAGAAATTAATTTCCGAAAGGGGGACTTATGTGAAGTATATTGAAATTGGCTTCGGAAATAGGTGGTTCGTCCGAACAGAAACTGAAAATAAAGATGGAACTGAATTTGAGGAACGAGGAATTATAAAACCTATTTATTTTGAGTCTTTATATGTACGAATTTGGTTTCGGAAAACGTGTTTTATTTTTGATACGAAAGAAGGGTTTAAAAAAACTAAGAAGAGGAGGATTGAATATAAATTTATAGTTGGAATTGTAAGTAGAATAAATAAAGAAAAAGTGTGCTGATATACGTTATTATATTGACCAGGAAATTCTTTGGACTTATATTAAATTCATAAAAAGCAATTTTACTAAATATAAATTGTTAATAAAACCACTAAAAATTATTATCAAGACCTAAAAGCTAAAAATCCTAAAAAAATAAAGGTGAGCGCATATTAGTCATGTATAATATGTACTCACCTTTATTTTCTTGTTCAAAGCACCCGTTAGTCACTCATGGAACATGGAATAAAGTGTGGTATTGATTTGAAATAAAGTTTGATAATTTATAAAAAAGATTGATAAACCCCTGTATTAATATAAGATTTTTCTTTTGCCCCTTAAATTTCAGTTGTATTGTTCAATTAAAGGGCCAGAGTGTTGAGGAAACAGGAATAATAAGAATACTCAAAAGATTGTTTGTGAAGTGTTACACTTAAACTAACGGGCAGTTTAGCTTAAGTACATTTTTTCACAATTTTAAATGGGGAAATTTCCCCATTTTTATACCAGCTTAACGTTGATTCGGGAATGTTGAACTTCGCTACCTGCTAATTGAATTCTACTTCATCTGGAGACCTTTAAATTAAAATGTTTCCTTTCTTCTGACAGACTTATTAAATTTCGAAAACAATCAATTCAATCATCTTTTCGTATAGAAAAACTTATTAAGAAACATGCACTAGAAAAAATATAAATCATATATAGGAGATATCCCGTTTGAATGCTTGAGGAGGATATTATGAAACCTATGTTACCTAGTGAAAAATATTTCGGTAATTTAGAACTAGTTTATGCATTTTATGGGGCTATGCCTACAGGTGTTACTGTTTCAGAAACCGGTCGTATTTTCATTTGCTTTCCGAAATGGGGAGACGATGTTAAATTTACGGTGGCGGAAATTTTTGAGGATAAATTGCAGCCTTATCCTAATTTACAAACCAATTTGGTTAACCCCGAGAATATCCCAATGACTTTCATCAGTGTCCAAAGCGTAGTTGCTGATGGAAGGGGAACGCTTTGGATATTAGATACAGCGGCACCCAATTTTTCTGAACCTATTAAAGGGGGGGCAAAATTAGTCGCTGTTGATTTAGAAACCAATACAATAAGAAAAGTATATACCTTTACAGAAGATGTTGTCCTGCCTACAACTTATCTGAATGATGTCCGTTTTGATTTTCGTGTTGGAAAAGCAGGTTATGCCTATATAACGGATTCTTCTTCAAGAGGACCAGGAGCTATTATCGTCGTAGATTTATCAAATGGAAACGCGTTTAGACGGTTAAATGGAGCAAATTCAACTTCACCCGATCCCTATTTTTTACCGAAAGTAGAAGGTCAAATTTTAATGAATCGAAACAAAGACGGTTCAACTTCTCCATTTAGATTGGCGTCTGATAGTCTTGCGATTTCTCCTGATGGAAAGATATTATTTTTTGCTCCACTAACCAGTCGGCATTTGTTCTCGATCTCAACAGAAGCCCTGAGAGACAGAACGATATCGGACATGAATTTACCTTATCATGTGGAGTATTGGGGAGAAAAAGGTGCGTCTGATGGAATGATCACTGATGCAAAGGGAACTGTTTATGCTGGAGATTATGAAAACAACAGTATCCGTAAGATATTGCCAAATGGCATAATGGAAACTATTGCACATGATCCGAGAATTTTGTGGCCGGATACTTTTTCAATTGGTCCAGATCAATATTTGTATGTCATTGTGAACCAATTACATCGACAGCCTAGATTTCATTATGGAAAAGACTTACGACAGAAACCTTATAGTTTACTTCGTATCAAAATTGATGAATTTCCTGCTCCGACCTTTTCATAATAAAAATAGTCAATTAATTGTTTTCATTGATAGAAAATGATCAAACTTTTTTATAAAACCAAAACATAAACCTGCTGGATAAGAATCCATTTTGATCAATCTTTTTCAAAATGGATTCTTTTTATTTACCATAGAATACGGGTTAACACGATATTTTTAATCAAACTTTATTTTAAAATTACGAAGGAACTCATGAATGTTTTAAAAAATATGGTGAAGTAGTAATACCCCAACTTATGAGTGAAATTAATGAAAAGTTAAAATGGGATGTTGTTAGTTATGTAGATCATAAGGAGTATGCTTTATGGCCACTACTAAAATATTTTAAAAAGATAATTAAACAAGATTCACAAGAATGGAAAACGCGAGGTTTAGAACTGTATAAATTATCTAGTGTAGCAGATATAAAGGGGAGTAATTTTCTTATCCTTTCTATATAGAAATTGCTATTGGTATTATTATACAATAGGTGTCAGAAAATACAGTTGTTTATTATTGGAGTGAGAGAGAATTATATGTCGATGTCGCTATATTATAAAAAAATCCGTGAGCAATTAGGCCATGAACTAATTCTAATACCGAGTGTAGCTGCTGTTATAAAGAATGGGCAGGGAGATATTTTGTTTCAATATCCTGGCGGGGAATACTGGAGTTTGCCAGCTGGAGCAATTGAACTTGGGGAAACTCCAGAAGAAGCAGTAGTTAGGGAAGTTTGGGAAGAAACAGGATTGAAAGTACAAGTAAAAAAACAAAAAGGAGTATTTGGAGGAGAAAAGTACCGCCATACATATCCGAATGGTGATGAAGTAGAATATATTATTGTTGTGTTTGAGTGTGAAGTTAGCGGTGGCGAGTTGAAATCGATAGATGGTGAATCGTTAAAACTAAAATATTTCCCTTTATCTGAAAAGCCCCTTTTAGCATTGCCATACCCAGATAAAATATTTTTATAAATGTAAAATAGCACACCGTATTTATTGCAGGTGTGCTATTTATATAACCCCGTCGTATACATTTCCGTCAATGTATGTACTATCTCTTCTAACTCTAATTTTTTATCATTTTTCACAATCGCCCAAAGAAACATCTCATTCATTGCGAACCAAGCACGTGCTACAATTTCTTTATTTAATTCAGGCTGTGCTAATCCACTTTCTTGAGAGTATGTAATATCCTGCGTAATATTGTTTATGAAGCGTTCCCGTATCTCGTCCCATTTTTTACGTATCTCTTTTGATAATCCGATTGCTTCTTCTACAACTTGTAAAATAGCTCGTTCTTTCTTTGCTAGTTGGAGAAATGCTCTAACTTGATTTCGAATCATTTTATGAGCTTCTTCCTTCGTTTGAGGCAAAAAGGAGCGCTTGGCAATATTATGAAATTGATTCATAACATCTTCCATTAAACTAATTAGGAGATCGTCTTTGTTTTTGAAGTATACATATGCTGTTCCGTAACCGGTTTCTGCATGTTTAATAATTTGTGTAATTGTCGTTTTTTGAAATCCGTTACGTATAAAAATAGTGTAACCAGAGTGTAGTAGTTTCTTCTTCGTTTCTAAGGAGCGGTGTTTTCTTGATGAAAGAGTAGAGTTTTTCAAAGAATCACCTCTTCATACTGAAATGTCTGAAAATATAACTGTATTGTAAAAGAAGTTCATATATAAAGTCAACTGACATAATATCATTGACGTTATATCAATTAAGGTGCTATATTTCAATTAGTTAGAATAAAAAGAAAATTAAGAGAAGGTGACACCATGTATAAAGAACCATTTCAACCAACTTATGAGTATGCGCTTGAATGTGATAAACATGATGAACTGAAAGATTTTCAAACTGAATTCTATAAAAAAGAAGGTACTATATATTTAGATGGAAACTCATTAGGGCTACTTTCAAAAAGAGCAGAGAAATCATTACTTACGTTGCTAGATTCGTGGAAAGAATATGGAATTGACGGTTGGACTGAAGGTGAGCACCCGTGGTTCTTCCTTTCAGAGAAATTAGGTAAACTTACAGCCCCTCTTATTGGAGCTTTACCGGAGGAAACTATTGTAACCGGTTCTACGACTACAAATATACACCAAGTTATTGGGACGTTTTATGAACCGAAAGGAATACGTACAAAAATACTTGCGGATGAATTAACTTTCCCGTCAGATATTTATGCACTTCAAAGTCAAATACGTTTAAAAGGATTAGACCCAGATGAGCATCTAGTAAGAGTGAAAAGCCGAGATGGTAGAACACTTTCTGAAGAAGATATTATTCATGCGATGGAAGATGATATCGCTTTAATTTTATTACCTTCTGTTTTATATAGAAGTGGTCAAATTCTTGATATGAAACGTTTAACAACGGAAGCACATAAACGAGACATTCATATCGGATTTGATTTATGTCATTCAATAGGATCTATTCCGCATCATTTCAAAGATTGGGATGTTGATTTTGCTGTTTGGTGCAATTATAAATATTTAAATGCAGGACCGGGTAGTGTTGCAGGACTTTATGTAAATAATAAACATTTTAATAGACTGCCAGGGTTGTCTGGATGGTTTAGTTCTAAAAAAGATAAGCAGTTTGATATGGAGCATACATTAACAGCCGCTGATCATGCAGGTGCTTATCAAATTGGTACACCTCACGTATTAAGTATAGCACCATTAATTGGTTCTCTTGAAATTTTCAAAGATGCTGGTATTGAACGTTTACGTGAGAAGTCTTTACATATTACGAGATACATGCTGAATTTAATTGATCATGAATTAAAAGATTTCGGATTTACAATTGGAAATCCGTTAGAGGATGAAAGTCGAGGCGGGCACATTTATTTAGAGCATGCAGAAGCAGCACGTATATGTAAAGCGCTAAAGGCAAATGGAGTAATTCCAGATTTTAGAGCGCCAAATGGAGTGAGACTTGCGCCGGTCGCTTTATATAACACATACGAAGAAGTGTGGAAATCTGTACAAATATTAAAGGGAATTATGAAAGAAGAAAAGTATAAGCAGTTTGAAAATAAGCGAGAGGTTGTGGCATAAGTATGAAAACATCAGAGTGGATTGATATTTCACAACCGCTAAATAATAATATTGCAACGTGGCCAGGAGACACACCGTTCTCGTATGAAGTTTCATGGTCAAAAGAAGAAAGTGGCTCGGTAAATGTCGGAAAGTTAACGATGAGTATTCATACAGGCACTCATATTGATGCACCATTTCATTTTGATAATGATGGAAAGAAAGTATTGGATTTAGATGTTCAAGTTTATGTTGGCCCAGCACGGATTATTGACGTTTCTAATCTTGAAAGCATCGGGAAAAAGGAATTAGAAAACTTTCATTTAGAAGGTGTAGAACGATTATTATTACGTACATCTTCACATGGAAAAAATGAAGAATTTCCAGATGTGATCCCTCATTTACGTGCAGACATAGCACCTTTTCTATCAGAGAAAGGTATTCGTTTAATCGGAGTAGATGTACCATCAGTTGATCCGTTAGATGATAAAGAATTAGCAGCGCATCATCAATTATTTAAACATGGAATTCATATTTTAGAAAATGTCGTATTAGATCATGTAGCAGACGGTGATTATGAACTTATTGCATTACCACTTGCATTAACTGATGCAGATGGAAGTCCAGTTCGAGCCGTTATTAGACTAATATAAGTAGAATTATATAAAAGGGGAGTTTGGCTAATATGAAAGAAAATGAAAAAGTAATTATGGAAAAAGGGATTCATACGGATTTTAAAGAGAATATGACGTATGGGGAGTATTTACAATTAGATAGTTTACTATCTTCTCAAAAAAGATTATCGGACCATCATGATGAAATGTTATTTATCGTTATCCACCAAGCAAGTGAGCTTTGGATGAAGCTCATTTTACATGAGCTAAATGCGGCGATTGAATCTATTAAACAAGATAAATTACAACCAGCTTTTAAAATGTTAGCACGTGTATCGAAAATTCAGTCTCAAATTATTCAATCTTGGGATATTCTTGCGACATTAACACCATCAGAATATATTGAGTTTCGTGATTCACTCGGTCAAGCTTCAGGTTTTCAATCGTATCAATATCGTATGATTGAGTATGCACTTGGCTATAAAACGCCGCACGCATTAAAAATTTATGAAAAGGATCCAGAATTACATGCACGACTTCATAAAGCGCTACATGCACCAAGTCTATATGATGTCGCGATTCAAGCATTAGTAAAAGAAGGATTCCCTATTCATAAAGATGTGTTAAACCGTGATATTACGCAGCCTTATGAAGAAGATGCAACAGTAGAAGCGGCGTGGTTAGAAGTGTATGTGGATGTGAAAAAATATTGGAATTTATATCAGCTTGCTGAAAAATTGATTGATATTGAAGACTGGCTACAACAATGGCGTTTCCGTCATATGAAAACAGTAGAAAGAATTATTGGACATAAAATGGGAACAGGTGGATCCTCCGGTGTTTCTTATTTAAAACGAGTACTTGATCAAAGATTCTTCCCAGAGCTTTGGAATGTTCGTACGAAATTATAAAAATAAACCTGTCAGTTCATTATGGCTGACAGGTTTATTTTTATTTGAGCACAATTATGTTTAAAATGAAGTAACAAGATATAATAAATGGAGTAACTATTTAAATGGAGGTAAAGTTTTTGGATTTCAAGCAACTAGAAAATAAATTCGAAAAGAAAAAAGTGAATACATTTCTTGTTTATCAAAAAGGGGAATTAACAACTGAGTATTATAAAACACCTGAATGTGCAAATAACTTATATAAAATAAATTCGATTACAAAAAGTATCGTATCTTTATTAATTGGTATTGCAATTGATAAGGGCTATATAAATGATATACATACACCGATTACAGAGTGGATTGAAAATGTACCTGGGGAAAAACATGATTTGACGCTTTATCACTTATTAACAATGACTACTGGTGAGGATTGGAAAGAGTTTGGGAATGGAGTAGTATTCCCAAATGACTTTGTAGAATCAGAGAACTGGGTACAGTACATATTAGAAAAGCCAATAATTGAAAAACCTGCTACAAAAATGAATTATAATTCAGGTTCTTCTCATTTACTGAGCTATATTATTCAAGAAGCTACTGGAATGTCGACAGAGCGGTTTGCAAAGAAATATTTATTTGATCCATTAGAAATTAACGAATACGAATGGCAACAAGATCCGCAGGGTATATATGTTGGCGGCTTCGGTATGAAAATGAAATCTACAGATTTATTAAAATTAGGAAAATTATGTTTACAAAATGGATATTGGAATGGGAAAGAAATTGTATCAGCACAATGGTTAGAAGAGTCAAGCAGGGCGCAATTTGAAACATATGAACATGTCGGTGCCTATGGATATCACTGGTGGGTATTACATAACGAAAGATTTCACATACCGTATTGTATATATTTCGCTATGGGATATGGCGGACAATACATCGTTATCATTCCTCAGTTAGAAGTAGTAGCTATTATAAGTAGTCATATGCCAAAGCGTGGGCTCGTTCCATTAAAATTATTTATTGAGCATGTACAGGGAAATTCTAATTATTTATAAGAAAAGGAGGGAATGTATGAGGGGTGAAAAAACTTTATCTTTATTTAGATTATGTTTAAGTCTTCTAGCATGTAGCGCCATTATTACGCAATTCATAATCAGGGCACAAGTGAAACCGTTCAATCCAGTTAACTTTTTTAGTTTCTTTACGATCGAAAGTAACATTTTAGTTGCATGTATTCTCCTTTTAAGCAGTATCGGAACAGCTACATTTGGTCGATCAGAGCAGTTTGGTATACTTCGTGGTGCGGCAACGGTATATATACTTACGACAGGACTAATTTATTTTTTACTATTAAGAGGATTAGAAGAATCACTTCAAACTGCAATACCATGGGTAAATACGGTGCTGCATTATATCATGCCAATTACCATGCTTTTAGATTGGATTTTAAATCCACCAAATAAGAAAATCACCTGGAAAAAAGCTGCAAGTTGGCTCTTATTCCCGTTTTTTTACGTTGTATATAGCTTATTACGTGGTCCAATCGTAAATTGGTATCCATATCCTTTTTTAGATCCGAGAATAGGAGGATATGGTAGAGTCCTTTTATATAGTATAGGGATAGCTGTTGTAATTGGCGCTATTTGTATATTGGTAAGATTTTTAGGGAATCGAAATTTTAGGAAAGAATTTTAGAAATGCAAGAACCCCCACTGTTTCTGTTTTTAACAGTGGGGGTTCACTTTATCTACTCGTCTTCTGAAACGACAACTTTATAAATTTCTCCGTCTTCGTTTCAAATTCTACATCAACAAAAACACCATATTCTTTTCCATCTTCACGTAACCACAATTTAAATTTTTCAACAGTTATTTGAACTGTTTTGGGTTTTCTACCTATATGTAGATAATCAATAATTTCTGCTTTTGGGTATTGTTCTTTCGTCTTTTCTACGGCAAGTTTACCCCATTTGGCATACGGCGGCTGCGCATGAACAATTGATGAGCCTGTATATATATTTGAACATGTTGTTAGGAACAGAATGACGAGTGCGACACGTTTTAACGATTTTTTCATGATGAACTCCTTTTATCCTTTTTTTATATTGTTTACATATTTTTTCAACGATATTAGTTTGGATTTTTTTGTCTTCTTTACATAAAAGCGAGGCTTTTACAAAACATAACCAAGAAATCATTTCTGTAATTAAGGAGGGAAAAGTATGCGCCAAAAAGCTATTTTTAAAATAGCAGTTTTACTTGCGTTCATAGGACTGTCTTTAATGGTCAGTAGTATACAACTAAAGAATGTAGAAGCTTTTTCTAATCAAGTCATTCAAAGAGGAGCATCTGGCGAAGATGTCATTGAACTGCAATCTCGTTTGAAATATAACGGATTTTATACGGGAAAAGTGGATGGTGTTTTCGGATGGGGTACATATTGGGCACTTCGGAATTTTCAAGAGAAATTCGGATTACCCGTTGATGGTTTAGCTGGAGCTAAAACGAAGCAAATGCTCGTGAAGGCAACGAAGTATGACAAGTCCACTGCCAATAAAGGAAATAGTGGTAGTACTGCACAAAAAAATAAACCATCTCAAAATAAAGGGACAAATGTTCCGAATGGTTATTCGCAAAATGACATTCAACTCATGGCAAACGCAGTATACGGGGAATCACGTGGTGAACCGTATTTAGGACAAGTTGCAGTAGCTGCTGTTATTTTAAATCGTGTTACAAGTGCATCATTTCCAAATACCGTTTCAGGAGTAATATTTGAGCCAAGAGCCTTTACGGCAGTTGCGGATGGGCAAATATATTTAACGCCAAATGAAACAGCGAAAAAAGCTGTATTAGATGCGATTAATGGATGGGATCCAACAGGAAATGCTTTATATTATTTCAATCCAGATACTGCGACTAGTAAATGGATTTGGACTCGTCCACAAATTAAAAAAATCGGTAAACATATTTTCTGTAAATAGAGCGGAGGTGGGACAATGTTACGAGGTATTATCATTGTATTATTAACAGTCGGTGTAGTAGGAACAGGATACTGGGGCTATAAAGAGCACCAAGAGAAAAATGCGGTTTTAATTAGAGCGGAAAATAGCTATCAACGTGCATTCCATGATTTAGCATACGAAGTCGATTTATTACACGATAAAATTGGCACAACACTTGCGATGAATTCACGATCATCTTTATCACCTGCATTAGCGGATGTATGGCGTTTAACATCTGAAGCTCGCTCAGATGTAGGGCAACTTCCTTTAACATTAATGCCATTTAATAAAACGGAAGAATTTTTAGCGAATATCGGTGATTTTAGTTACCGTGCAGCCATTCGTGATTTAGAAAAAGAGCCTTTAAATGAGCAAGAATATAAAACGTTGCAAACTTTATATTCAAATGCAGGAAATATACAAGATGAACTAAGAAAAGTACAACATCTTGTTTTGAAAAATAATTTACGCTGGATGGATGTAGAAATGGCACTTGCATCAAATCGCGATCCAGCAGATAACACAATTATTGATGGATTGAAAACTGTAGAGAAAAACGTAACATCATATTCTTCTACAAACTTCGGACCGACCTTTACAAGTGCGCAAAAAAATAAAAAAGGCGGATTTGAAGCGCAAGGAAAGGCAATTTCTAAAGATGAAGCGGCGAAAATTGCAAAATCGTTTTTGAATTTAAAAGGAAATGAAAAAGTAGATGTTGAGAAAAGCGGAAAAGGTGCGAAAGAATCTTTCTATAGTGTGAAAATTAAAGATGAAGCAACGAACAATGAGTTTTATATGGATATTACGGGAAAAGGCGGATATCCAATTTGGGTTATGAATAACCGCGAAATTAAAGAACAGAAAGTTAGTTTAAACGATGCAGGTAGTAAAGGTTTGAAATTTTTAAAGGACCATAAGTTTAATAATATGGAGCTTTATGATAGCTCTCAATATGATAATGTTGGTGTGTTTACGTATGTAGTAAATGAAAATGGAGTACGAATTTATCCAGAAGCAATCCAAATGAAAATTGCTTTAGATGACGGTTCTATCGTAGGGTTCTCCGCAAAAGAATATTTAGCGTCGCATCAAAAACGAACAGTTCCATCGGCAAAGTTAACTGTAGCAGAAGCAAGAAAGAAAATCAATCCGGATGTGAAAGTAATGGAAGAACGTAAAGCTGTAGTAGTCAATGATTTGCATAATGAAGTACTTTGCTATGAATTTGTAGGTACTTTAGGAAAAGATACGTACCAAATATTCATTAATGCTAATAGTGGGGCCGAAGAAAAGGTAAAGAAAATGCAAGCTGTTGAAAAAATTTATGATTAAACCTTAATAGTGAAGTGGTGAAAATAATGAAAACTCTAATATATATATTGATGCTTTGCTTCGTTATAACTGGATGCAGTATTGGAAAAAAAGACAATCCAAACGAAAAGCCGGAACAAAAAAATGTCTCAATGAAAAATGTTAATTATACGAATAAATTAAATAAGCCAAATGAAAAAGCAGCAGATCATTTAGCATCTTTAGCTGCAAGTGTGCCAGGTGTGAATGATGCGACAGCCGTAGTAGTCGGCAAATATGCAATTGTAGGTATAGACGTAAAAGCAAAACTTGATCGAACTCGAGTTGAATCAATTAAATACTCTGTTGCAGAAAGTTTAAAAAATGATCCTGACGGTGCTAATGCAGTCGTTGTAGCAGATGTTGATACGTATGAACGCCTCAAACAAATTGGAAAGCAAATTAAAAAAGGAAAAACAGGTGAAGGTATACTAGATGAATTAGCGGCTATTGTGGGCCGAGTAATGCCACAAGTTCCAAATGATATGATTGAAAATAGAGAAACGAATCCAATTAAAGATAATGATAAACAATTACCAAAAGATGAAAAACAAGAGCTAAGAAAAGAACAGGATGATCAATCAAATAATCATTTGAATAAATGAAATTAGCCTCGTACTTAATTGTACGAGGTTTTTGAATATAATATTAAATATTCAGTTTATTTTTAAGGGAATATATGGTTTAATTATGATGGGAGGGACAACTGTTATGATGAAAAAAAGCGCATGTATATTGTTTAGTTTTTGCTTAGGTTTCAGTATGACAGCGTGTGAACAGAGAAAAGAAGTGAAAAATCAAACAGCAACTTCTTCTACTGTGATGGAAAGGCAACAGAAAGCGTCTATCAATATAAACCATTTCTCGAACATAAATGAAGGAATGACTTATACAGAAGTAAAAGATTTAATTGGTTGTGAAGGGGATTTACTTATAGAAGAAGGGGTAGAGCATTCTACACAAATTAAACAAATTTTTGCTTGGAAAGGAAACGATCCAAATTCATTTGTTGAAATTACCTTTTTAGATGGAAGAGTGCATTCAAAAGTACAGCAAGGTATAAGTTAATAAGCAAAAAATGGGAGAGTTTAGCATGAACATACACACAGGGGAAATTCAATTAGTTCCGTATAAGGAGAAATATAAAGAAGTTATTCAAACATTTACTTTACCAAGTGAACAAGTTCAGTTTACATCAGATCCAAGCGCATTACTGGAGAAAGCAAAAAGTGATCGTACAAAAAATGTGATTGTTATTTTAGATTACAATGGGGTACCGGTTGGTCTTTTCGCATTGCAAACGGGAGATAGAGTAAAGGAGTTTACGGATAATGAGGATGCTTTACTTTTAACATCATTTTCTATTAATCACAATAGACAAAGAAAGGGATACGCTAAAAAGTCATTGTTATTATTAGAAGAGTTTGTAAAACGTTATTTTCCAATAAAAAATGAAGTTGTACTTGCTGTGAATGAAAGAAATATTCCTGCACAAAATTTATATGCAAAAGTCGGCTTCCAAGATAAAGGTTTTAGAAGAATGGGACCAATTGGCCAACAAATAATAATGCATTTACCTATAATGAAATAATGAGATAGAAAACTTACTCTTGAATATTCATGTAGTAGGTTTTTTTATTTTAACAATATATAATATATGTATATAAAATGAAACAGAAATGAAGGATATAAAAAATGAATCAAGATAGACAATGGAATATTGTTGGGGGAAGAGTGATTAAAACTGGGATTGCAGTTTTTCTTACAGTGTTAGTTTGTAAATTTTTTAACATCCCAACTATTTTTGCTGTAATAACAGCAATTGTTACAATTGAACCAACTGCAACAGACTCAATAAAAAAAGGGTTTATTCGCTTTCCGGCCTCAACAATTGGATCGGCATATGCCATGACTTTCACATTTTTCCTAGGCCATCAAGCAATTTCTTATGCATTAGCTGCGATGTTTACGATTGTTACATGTCAAAAACTAAGGTTACATGCGGGAACATTAGTCGCGACTTTAACTGCTGTAGCTATGATTCCAATTACGGCAGATCATTATTTTACTGCATTTTTAATTCGTTTAGCTACTACATCTACTGGTATTATAGTATCTACTTTAGTGAATTTTTTCATTTTCCCACCACACTACACGAAAACGATTTTTGGATGTACAGAGGATCTATTTGCTAAAACAGCAAATATTATGGAAGAATGGATTACTGCATTACTTGCAGGAAAAGGTATGAAAAAGGAGACAGCTCAGGATCTATCTAAATTGACTTTATTATTGCATAAGGCGATACAATTTGTTCAATATGAGCAGAAAGATTGGAAATATCATCACCATACAAAGAAGGAAATGAGAAGCTTTTTACTTGTACAAAAGCAATTGCATTTATTACAGCAAATCATTTACCATATAGATAATTTAGCTCGAGTGTCAATTGAGACCTGTGACTGGTCACAAAGTGAAAGGGAAATATTACAACAAACAACTTATTCTATAATTGCTATATTGAGAAACCGTTGTAATGAAATTGATGAGGAACATTTTAAACTTATTGCTGAATTAGACAAGCAATTTTGGAGTTATAAAAATGATTTAAAAGATTATAAACCAGATCATTATCATCACCATTTTTCAAGTGAATCTATTATTTTATTTGAGGTATTATCTATTCATGATATGTTAGAAGAATTAAAACAAATATCCGAGAAATATGAGTGGGAAAATCAATTCAGTTGATAAATTCATTTTATTGTGGGGGAATAATATGACAATTTATGTTGCACTACTAAGAGGAATCAATGTCGGTGGACATAAAGTAATCAAAATGGCTGATTTAAAACGATTGTTTGAATCAATAGAATTAAAACATGTGAAAACATATATACAAAGTGGTAATATCGTGTTCGAATCTGAGGAAGGTATAAACTTTCTAAAGGACCGAATACAATCTGAAATGAAAAATGAATTTGATTTCGATGTTCCAGTCATGCTAAGAACACATGATGAATTTATAAATATTATTAAACAATGTCCGTATGAAGTTCATTCATTGTTAGAAGGAGAAAGTGTTCATGTTGCTTTTTTAGCTAATGTACTTTCTGAAGAAGAGAGTAGTAAATTGCTTACATTTAAAAGTGAACTTGAAGATTGCTATATAGATGAGAAGGTTGCTTATTTGTTTTTCAAAAATAGCATTCGAAATTCTAAATTAATGAACCAGTTTCAGAAGTTACATACACCAGCTACAGTTAGGAATTGGCGGACTGTGAATAAATTAAAAGCAATTGTAGAGAGTATGTAAATATAAAAAGATGAGGTTTTCTACATGTAGAAAACCTCATCTTTTTACTTATATTGTTTTGCAACTATGAGTTCGACAATAGGATAAATAAAGAATGAAGAGCAAATTGCGATGAACAGAGGGAGGTTTTTAACGCCATCTAAATTAGCCCCCATAGAAAATCCTTCGGAGAAGATTAATAAAAGGAACATTATAACTACAAGCACAAAATACGCAATTTTAAAGCTTTTATATGTAATTTGTTGGCCCATTTCATCTTGACTTTCTTCTGATACACCGTGGGGATCTCCCCAAGTAATGTGATTAATTAAATTACTAAGTATTAACGAAATAGCAAAAATCGTACTACCCAAAATAGAACCTTCAGTGATGTATTTATATGTGCCATGTACTATTATTGCAATTAATGCTAAAACAATGATGATAAAAATAGTTTTTTTAGTATTCAATAAATAATTGCCCCCCTCGATTGTAAAAAACTCTTTACAAATATAAGTATAAAATTGGAAAAGTATCATGTCAAATACTTTTTACATAAAATATGTAAGTATGCAATATTTTGGTTTTATGATAAATAAAAAATTACAATACATTTGAATGTAAAAGAATGGGCTCGCATATATTTGGAAGGGATGTCAGATTAATTTAGGGGGTAGTTATGTCTATACTTTTAAAAGCTGGTGCAGATGCAGGAAACAACGGTTTGAAGTTAATGGTGAAAGGGCAAGACCCTATTTTTATTCCGAGTATTTATTCTTTATATATAGGTGAGCCTACAGGACTCTTAGATGAGGTAGATGTTTCATTATCTGAATTAGAAAACCACATTGATGTGACTATAAGTTCGCCATCGTTAATGCTAAATAATGTACGATACATCGTTGGAGAAAAAGTCATTCAAGATCAATTAAAAGGTACTGAGGTAGAGAAGAAATCGAATAAGTCAACGGATGAGTTAATGGTTATTACAATACTATCAGGTTTGGCGGTAAGCGCTATGCGTCAAAGTCCAACTTCTAGCCATATTAATATTCGTTATGATTTATCTGTCGCTCTTCCTATGCAGCTTATTACACAAGAAATAGCTGCTGAAAATGCAAAACGTTATATGGGAAATCATAAGGTTATTTTCCATTATCCGAACGGACGGGATGTGACAATTAATGTTTCAATTGAGTTTTGTAAATGCCTGCCTGAGGGCGCATCTGGGACGTGGGGCATTGTATACGATGAAGAAGGAAATGTTGTGAAACATAAAATAGAATGTGAGCCGAATCAAGTTTCTGAAATTGATTTTGTAGATAAGACTCTACTCTCTTTTGATATTGGTGCAGGGACGACAGAAGAAGTTGTTTCATTAGGGGTAAATTTCCGTCCGCAACTAAGTAAAGGTTTATCTTATGGTGTAAAAGAGACGTTATTACAAATTATCACGAGATGGAACCGAAAGTATCCAACTAAGACGATTGATAGTATTACAGAATTCAATCAAATTTATTTAAATGATAAGCATCCGAGAAATACCTTATTAGTTGAGGAATCACAGCCGGCACTATTAGGTTTAGCAGCTCGTGTTGCAACAGATATTATAAATAAAATTGATGATATGAAAGACGATCCATACGTGTTTATTTATGGCGGTGGTGCAGTAATTATTAAAAACAGTTTAAAAATGATTTTAAAGCAAAAAGGACGACTCAAAAATGTAATCTTTGTAGATAATCCGTTATTTACCAATGCACGAGGATTATTAGTCTATACTTGTTCGCCAAAATATAGAGAGCATAAGCAAAAAGAGTTAGGATTTACAAACTTAACGATAAGTTAGTTGGTGGAAGTATGCGATCTAGGCGATATAAACGTGGTGATCGAGTAAAAATCAATATTCATAAATCGGTATCACCTGAAATGCTTGCGTGGCTGAATAAACAATCAAATCCAACTAATTTCTTCTTTTTTGCTGCGCAGCAACTATTTAAACAAGTAGGAGATATTGACGTTTCTAAAGCTTTACCAAGCAGCCATGTTTTCTCATTATATGTGGAGCCTTCATCCTTATTAAAAGTTGAAGTAAACCCTTTTAAAAACATGACACTAGAAACAAATACATCCACCGAAAATGCAAAAAAAAAATTATGGGAATCTGTTGATCAATTAGATTGTCCATTTTTTTAAACATAGAAAAATATAAGAAGTCCCATCACTATACATACGAATACAGTGATGGGTTTTTGTTTGTAAATAGAAGGGGCACAATATAATTTGTGCCCCTTTTGTTAATTATTTGTTTGTCTAAATTTCAGATGTATGTTTAGAAACAGCAGTAATTATGTTTTCCCAGTCATCTGGATGGTTTTCATGGCCTGCCCCTTTAAGAGTTAATAGTACTGAGTTTGGAATTTCATCAATTAGTGCGAGGCCATGTTCGAATGGGAGTGCTGTATCATCTGTTCCGTGAATAACCAATGTAGGTGCTTGTATGGAGTCAAGTACACCTTCATATGCATCATCACCTTGAAGTAAAGCATGATTAAACATACTTAATAAATTATTTGCGCGTTCTATTTCTTGTTTTACTTGTGTATAAACTCTATTTTCATCAAATATTCGTTCTGATCCACATAATAGACGAGATCCTGAAACTAAATACTCTGCCACATCGTTTTTATTTGTCCAATCTATACTTGTGCCATTTACATGATGTGTTAAAATTCTTTCATCCATTGGAGGTAAATCGCGAGTATTGTCATCAGATCCTATTACACTAGTCGCTAGTAAAGTTAGCGTCAAAATTCTTTCGGGATGTTTTATAGCGGCAATTTGAGCAATCATACCACCTAATGACATACCAAATAGGTGAGCTTTATCAATATGATAAGCATCTAGTACTCCAATTGCATCTTCAGCCATATCTGTTACTGTATAATTGGAAGTTCTAGGTTCGTAGGCAACAGAGCGTCCAACATCACGGTTATCAAAGCGAATAACAAATTTCCCCGTACTAGCCAACAGCTCACAAAACTCTTCGTCCCAATAAACCATGGAACATGTAGCGCCCATAATTAATAAAATAGCAGGGTTCTTAGGGTTCCCAAAGCTTTCTGTACATATATCAATTCCGTTTATTTTAAATATCTTTTCACTCATATAGTTAGCCTCATTTCTTTTGAATTTAATTAATAAAACAGTTTTGGATGATTCTAAGATGTGTGTAAGATTTGTTTTGAAATTCATCCAGTATTAACGAGCAGTAGGAGCCCAATTGGTGAGGGCTGATTAAAGTTTCACTTTATAATGCTTCTTGCATAATTACCCCCAAAAATAATTATATGGTAATTCAAGACAAAAAAATTTGAGAAATAATTGTATGTTATTAAAATAAACAGCAAGGAGGAGAGTAAATGAAAGCAATTGTTATTGATCAATATGGTAGTGTTGAAGAATTGAAAGAAAGACAAGTTTTAAAATCGGTTGTTAAGAATAACGAAAAAGCTCAACAATAAATAATAGCCCATACTACACATTGTCATTTTCGGGTATTATTTATTGTTGGCTATTGTGTTATTACTTCTAACAAATACTGTTTCGTATTGTATCATGTAATTTCTCTAATCCAATTGCCATATCTTTCTCGTTTAACATTGAATAGCTAATTCTTAATTGGTTATCATTTGTTTCGTAGTTTAATAGACAAGCTGTTCCTGGTAAAAAAGAGACATCTACTTCATTTGCTTTTTGTAATAAGGTAAAGGGATCTATCGAATCAGGCAGTTTCACCCATAAATTAAAACCGCCATTTGGTATCTCAAAGTTTAGTCCTTTTAATGGCGATAGTATATCAATTGTTAAATCACGTCTCATTTGTAAAGCTGTACGTAATTTTTCTAAATGATTTTTCATACGTTCCGCACGTAAGAAAGGTAGAAGTGCCTTCTGTGTTAATAAAGGACTACCGATATCCATGGAACCTTTCACTGCATATAGCCATTCAAAAATAGGACCATCGGCAAAAAGTGCTGCGATACGGAGTCCTGGTGCTAACGTTTTACTAAATCCTTTTATATATATCACGTGGCCATCCTTATCAAAACTTTTGATTGGTGGTGGGACTATAGCACCTTCAAAATATATTTCTCCGAAAGAATCATCTTCAATGATAAAAAATTGATATAGCTCCGCTAGTTCTATAAGTTCCATTCTTCGTTCTTTACTCATTACTGTACCTGTCGGGTTCTGGAAGGTGGGATTTGTATACAATAAAACAGGATTTTTACTTTGACAAATATCATCAATTAAGTCGGAGCGAACTCCATGATTATCAAGAGAAATAGGAATGATTTGAACACCTTTATTGATGAAAACGTCAAGCGCAGCACTGTAACATGGACTTTCTACTAATACGATATCTCCAGGTTTTAATAATGTTTGAGCAATTAAATCAATTCCTTGTTGTGCTCCGCTTGTAATTAATAATTGAGATGGGTCCGTCACTAATTTCTGGTGTTCATTTAAGTAATTTGCTATTTCAACTCGCAGTTCATAATCGCCTTGAACTGGCCCATAAGTTGCTAACAACATCGGATTTTTATCTAGCAATTTATGCATTTCGTCTGCCAAAAATGGATTTGGTAACAGACGAGGATACAGAATTGCTTGTGAAAAATCATGATATTTACGGTGCTTATTCATTGCATATTGAGAACGCATAACATTAATAGATCTTGATTGTTGCCATTTATATGGTATCGGTTTGAAATCTTTCTTTACATGTTTATATATGTAAGCACCTTTTCCTTGTTCGATGCGTATATACCCTTTCGTTTCTAACTGTTTATACGCTTTACGAACAGTTAATACATTGATTTGTAAATCTGTGGCCATACAACGTAAAGAAGGAAGGGATTCACCATGTGAAAGCATACCACTTTGTACTCTTTCAACAATTTGCATATATATTTGCTTGTAATACGGTATGTTTGATTCTTTACGCAATACAATCTTCATAGTTTCACCTATTTTTCTTTTTAATTTAATTAAAGCGAAAAATATATAGGGAATCAACTACAACTTGAAGTAACTGTTATATGTATTGATACACTGTTATACACCATACCCTCTATACTCATTTTAAGAGTAAAAAGGAGGAAGAAAAATGGTCATTTTTAATTACATTTTAGTATGTATTATTTTCGGGACAACATTTTTAACAATAAAAATTGGAATTGAAGCAGGGGCGCCACCGTTGTTTTCAGCAGGAATTCGATTCTTTTTAGCGGGCATAATCCTTATGATTATTTTTAAATTAAAGCGAAAAGAAATTATGCCACATATATTTTCAAAACGTATTATGTATGCTGGATTTTGTTTAACATTTATGACATTCGCAAGTTTATATTGGTCAGAACAATATATTTCTTCGGGATTAGCTGCTGTTCTTTCTGCTACGGGACCAATGATGATTTTATTAATACAAGCAAAGAGGAATAGGGAGAAATTACAAAAGGAGCAACTCGTTGCTTTAGTTATCGCACTAATAGGTGTTATATTTGTTTCTTTACCAGGAATGCATCAACAAGTAAGTTTCATATGGAGTATTGCTTGTATTGTTTTAGTTATAGGAGAGTTATTTTACGGAATAGGCTCTATTCGTTCGAAAGAAATACTTTCAGATTTATCAAATGTATCACCATTTCTTATTAACGGTATTCAAATGTTTTATGGAGGGATTTTACTACTAATCGCATCTATTATTGTAGAACAACCAAATGTAACTGTATTAACTTCATGGAGTGTACAATGGCCTATTTTATATCTCATATTTATCGGATCGATCGGTGGACACGGACTATATTACTGGCTCTTATCAAAAACAAATCCAGTATTTCCATCGACGTGGTTATATGTATCACCATTAATTGCAATAATTGTGGGATATATCATTTTAGGAGAACCTTTAAATCCTATAATGGGAATGGGGGCTTGTTTTATATTGATTGGTGTATTTTTAGCCAATCGTTCTACACTACGGACTTATTTCAAAAAAGGGCGGTTATTAGAGAAGGAGATGTAGTTTAATAAAGCAACAGCCCTGTATATTACAGGACTGATACAATAAAAAACACAGTTGGTTATTTTTCCAACTGTGTTTTTTATAATTAATTCACTTTTTTAATAAAACCTTTATAATGACGTTTTACAAGCTGGCTTTCTAACGTCTTCATAGTTTCTAGTGCTACACCGACAATGATAAGTAAGCTTGTACCACCAATTTGGGCAGAAGGTGGTAACGTAGCAATTTTCGTGAATACGAGCGGTAATATAGAAATTGCACCTAAGAAAATTGCACCGATAAATGTTAAACGGTATAAAATTTTAGTTACATATTGTTCAGTTGCTTTACCAGGACGAATACCAGGAACATATCCATTTTGCTTTTTCAAATTCTCAGCCATTTGTTCAGGATTTACTTGAATAAATGCGTAGAAGTATGTGAAAGCAACGATAAGACCGACATAAAGTGTCATTCCAATTGGATGTGCGAAATCAAGATTTGCAACTAACCATTTTGATATGCTTGAATCAGGGAAGAGCTGCGCAATTGTACGCGGCGTCATTAAAAATGCAGAAGCAAAGATAACTGGTATAACACCAGCACTATTTACTTTAAGAGGTAAATGAGTGTTTTTTGCTCCTTGATATTGATTGTTTCCTGAAACAGCTTTTGCATATTGTATCGGTATTTTACGTACAGCTTGTTGAATGTAAATAACGCCAACAACTATCGCTAAAATTACGAGTCCAATTAAAACAATTTTTATTATGTGCATGAATAGCTGATCGCCAGCATTTTGGAATTGTTGTAAATAAATTTGATTTGCAACATTTGGAATCGCGGCAACGAGACCTGCGAAGATAATCATCGAAATACCATTACCAACTCCGTTAGCGGTAATTTGTTCGCCTAACCAAAGTAAAAATGCAGTACCTGCAGTTAAAACTGTCGCAATAAATAAGTATGTAGTCCAGCTTTGATCTGTTATTAATTGTCCACCAGCTATATTATTAAAGCCATAAGACATTCCGATGGCCTGTATGAATGCGAGAATGATTGTAAAGTATCGAGTGAATTGAGCTGATTTCTTACGGCCCATTTCTCCTTGCTTTGCCCATTCCGAAAATTTAGGTATAACATCCATTTGAAGTAATTGTACTATGATAGAAGCTGTAATATATGGTGTAATACCTACAGCAAAGATTGAGAAGTGTTGCAGTGCTCCTCCACCAAATACGTTTAACATACCTAGAACGTTAGCTTGATCTTGTACTTTTAATACCTCTGCGTTAGTATGAGGAACTGGAATAAACGTGCCAATTCGAAAAACGATTAACATCGCTAGTGTAAAAAGGATTTTCCTTCTTATCTCAGCTACTCTCATGAAATTTGAAATCGTACGAAACATTATGTCGCCTCCTATATTTTTATCAGTAAAAAACTGATTATTATACCCTATGAAGTAACCACAAACCTCCTTCCGCACTAAATTCATTTGACAAATGGATTTTCATACACTTTGTAGTTTTCACGGATATAAAAATATAAGGTGTTATATAAGCGACCTATACACTTTTCGTAATCATTCAATACCCATAATATATCGAATAAATTCACAAATGTACATACATACGCATGAAAAATGAATAAATAGGGTCATTTTTTACATTTATTTAATGATAAATTGATAGGACATTATTATTCACGATTGTTATACATGTTATAAAAATAAAGGCGAGCCACTATGATTTATAGCTTATATTCATTCAAATGTGTCAGCTAATAGTGTCTCCCAATCTTTAAATGATAATTTATTAGTTATATGTTTTAGTGCATTAGGTACAACAATATGACAAATAAGTTCTAAGCTATTACCATCTGGATCAATAAAATAAACAGATGCATTACCTTGATGTGGACGGACAAAGGGTTCAATAGATTCATTACTCCCAAACGGAACAGCTTTAATTTGAAGTGAGTGTAACCAATATAATGATTCTTTTAAATCCTCATATGAAACTCTAAATGCAATATGACGTAAAGAAGGATGATATTTTGTTTCGTATTCAGAGCCCGCCCATAATCCTAGCCAACTTTTCCCATCCTCAATCCAAAAGAATGCTGTTGATTCATCGCTCCAGGCTAACTTCAACCCTAGTTTTTCATAAAATCTGATAGATTGTTGTAAATTACTCACTGGTAAATGCGCTTCGTATATTCCTTTAATCAATTAAAATCCTCCACCTTTTTATTTTCTTACAATTAATATATCGATTTAAAAAGAATGTAAAATCAAATAAAAGTATGAAAGTACATACTACTTTAGTAGTAGTAATAGTAATCAATTATATTTCAATTAAAATTCATCTCCCGCTGATTAAAGTTTCACTTTATATGATTAGAGAATTCTTTTAATTTAAGAAGGAATAAATGTTAAAAAAAGCTAATTAAACAGTGTACATATTTATAGGGGAGAAGATATAAATGAAAGTTGTTATAAAAAAATTACCACCATTAGAAGTAGCGTATATAAGACGAACTGGTAGCTACTTTGAACCGCAAGATCACTGGGGGAAGTTACTGAACTGGTCAATTGAAAATAAACTGTATCCACCAGAGCAATCATTTATCGGAATATCATTAGATAATCCTGAACTTGTTGCAAGTCATAAGTGCCGGCATGATGCATGTGTTACGATTCCTGAAAACTTCGATAAAGAAAAGTATCATGATGTGCAATTTAAAAGATTAGATGGAGGTACATATGGTCTATACCAGTTCTATGATGAACCTCATAAATTAAGTGAAGCGTATCAATACATGTATGCAGAGTGGCTACTAAATAGTGAGTATGGTGCAGATTATGATAGAGATAATTTAGAGTTTTGCTTAAATAATGTTGCTGAAGATCTAGAAGGAAAGTTAAAAGTTGATTTATTTGTGGCTTTAAAATGAAATTGGAATAGTAGTGAAAGAAAATCTGTTTTCGAAGATAATATTTTTAGCGTAGAAATTTAAGTATGTAGGTTGCAATGAAAGGAGAATCCGCATGGATACATTTGTAAATGACAAGTTTTATGAAACGAGAAATCAATTAGTTGAGGAAATTTTTTTGTTGAGTGATGCTCAATTTAATAGGAAACCAGATAAGGATAAATGGAGTATTGCACAAGTTTGTCATCATTTAGTTTTATTAGATGAAAGAGTGATAACAGTTATTTCCTCAGGGTTAAAAAAGTTAGATAGTACCCAAAATGAGCGTAAAGAAATTCACACTATTTTATTAGATAGAACGAAAAAGTTTATAGCTCCAGAAATGATTGAACCAAGTATAGAACCATTTGAAGTGGAGCAAATGCTCAATATGCTAAACGAATCAAGAAAAGAATTGATGCGTTTTCTGAGTACAATAGAAGATGAATCTAAATTAGTAAAAAAATCAGTGATGCATCCAGCTCTTGGAGAATTATTTCTTGATCAGTGGATAGAATTAATCTATTTGCATGAACAGCGTCATATAGAACAAATCAAAGAGATAAAATTGCTTTGTGAAATTGAAAAGTAAAAATCATTCCCTGTTTATTGATGCGTATTATAAACAGGGGAAACGATTGATTCATATTGATTCAGAAGAAAACAAAAATAGAATGAAATTAGTTGAAAGTAACCAATAAGCTTAAGAAAATATAAAACTATCCGATTTTCTGTATAAGTGTAACCCCGTCTTAAATGAAGAGCGGGGTTATTTTTTTTGAAAGTGTTTTTATTTAGAAGGAAATAAATCAGCAACGAAATTCAAAAAATTAATCATCATAACATATTGTATATGCACGTTTTAATAAATTGAAATGATAATGAATGATATATCCTTATTTTGAAAGTACACTTCACACCCTTAAGGAAGGGGTATTCTGTCAGGAAACGATAAAATACAATTCTGTTAGGGGATGTATGCAATTTATTCTCTTTATTTTTGCAACAGAACCACCTTCAAAATTATCTTTTGTAGTTGAAGTTTCCCGAATAATAAGTTACATTTTTAAAGTTCAAACAACTTTACGAAAGTACAAAAAGGGGAGAAATATTATTATTATGCAAAAAATGAAATGGAAGAACTATGTATGTTACTTTGTAATTCTATTACTGCTCGGAACAGCAGTAATAGTCAAACCACCTATCTCTAAGGCTGAGGAATCTGAAGTTAATATTACATTGTTAGGTACTGCAGATATTCATGGCAGATTTATGCCTTGGGATTATGCGCTTGATGGAGCAAATATGAGTGGAAGTTTGACGCAGCTTTATACGGTTATAAAGAAGGTCCGTCAAGAAAATCAAAATACCATATTAGTAGATGCCGGGGATACAATTCAAGGAAACTCAGTAGAATTATTCAACGATAAGCCACAATCGCCAATGATGGTAGCGATGAATACAATGGGATATGACGCCTGGGCATTTGGAAATCATGAATTCAACTTTGGATTAGATACATTGAAAAAAGTTAGTGAGCAATATAAGGGAAAAACGTTAGCAGGAAATATTTATAAGGAAAATGGAGAGCGCTTTCTTCCTGCATATACAATTGTAGAAAAAGGTGGAATTAAAGTTGGGATTATTGGTATGAATACACCAATGATTAGTGATTTTGAAAAAGGGACAGATCACTTAAATGGTTTAGTGGTGAAAAATCCGGTAGAAGAGACGAAAAAGGCAATTAAGGAATTAGAAGGTAAAGTAGATGTAATGGTAGGAGTTATGCATATGGGATTAGAAAATGAGAATGGTATCCCTGGTACTGGTGTTCAAGATATTGCAAATGCTTGTCCGGAACTAAGCGCTATTTTTGCGGCTCACATGCATAAACTTGTAAAAAAAGAAGTTGTAAATGGCGTAATTATTACAGAGCCAGATAAATATGGAACACATATTTCACGTATTGACCTTACTTTTACAAAGCAAGATGGGAAGTTGGTTTTAAAAGATAAAACTGCTACCGCTATACCTGTAAAAAATGCTGATGGAACAACGATATTATCTGATCCTACACTTGAAGAAACACTAACACCTTTTCACGAATATGCGAGAGGAGATGCAAATGTTGTAGTCGCTCAATTAAAGGGTAGAAATCTTGTTCCTGAAAATGAAATAAAGGGTATTCCAAGTGTTCAGATTCAAGAAACACCTTTATCAGATTTCTTTCATGAAGTCATGCTCTACTACAGTAAAGCAGATGTAGTAGCCCATCAAATTGATAATGATTATGCCCGTTTGGATACAGGTCCTATTAAGAAAAAAGATATTGCGTATAATTACCAATATGCCTTGGGAGAGATTACAGTATATAAGATTTCTGGAAAAGATTTAAAAGACTATATGGAATGGGCAGCAGGATATTTTAACTCATCTCGTGCCGGAGATGTAACCGTTAGCTTTGATAAAACCCGCCGTGCATCTAAATACAGTACGAACGATTTCTTTGGAGGCGTAAAATACGAAATTGAATTAACAAAACCATACGGAAGTAGAATTACAAATTTACGCTCTATTCGTACAAACAAACCAATCAAAATGAGCGATGTTATGACGCTGGGAATGAATGCATACAGAATGGAGGCTCTTCAGGCAAAAGGAGGAGCTTTAGAGGGGCGTAAGTTTGAACAAATTTGGTCATCTAAACAAGAGAATGCATTTGGAGAAACAGGTGGAACCATTCGTAACCTTGCTATTACATATTTAAAAGAGGTAAAGAACGGTGTATACACGCCAAAAGTTATGCGTAATTGGAAAATTACTGGTGTAGATTTACATTCTTCAGAGCATAAGGCTGTAGTTGATCTTGTGAATAAAGGGATTTTAGAAATTCCAAAAACAGAAGACGGAAAATACACAAATATAGCATCTATAAATACGAAAGATTCAATTACAAAAGAAGAGATTGTAGCACTCTCACAAAAAGCAAATATTAATCCAAATCAGTTTAAGCATATAAAAACGAAAGGTGAATTTTACAAAAAACTTAGTAGGATTACTAAAAAAATATAAATTATAAGGTTTCTTATAGTAATTGTTATTTTAACAACATTAAACCCACTCTTAAAATAGTAAAGAGTGGGTTTTTATGTTGTTATTTAGAGGTAAGTATACTTTTATTACAATGAATATAGATAATTAATAACTAACCAATTGGATGAGCGCCTATAAGGACTCTCTTTTATTCAAATTAATGTACATATGTGTTCCGTTCATTATTTATAATATTGACCACAATTTATGTAATTTTGCATAATGTTACATAAATTGTGTATTTTCTCTTTTTTCCGACAGAAATAGACAGTATACTTTGTACAAGCTTTCTATTTCAAAAATTATACGAGGTGAAATAATGAAAAACAAAAAGACATTAACTAAGGTAGCATTAACAACTGGATTAGCTTTAACAGCTGTGGCACCATATGGGGTAGGTCATGCAGAGGAAACAGATCAACTACAAGTTCAAATTCAGGAAGAATCGTTCCGTTCGGGTGAACTGACACAACCGTCACAAAAGACACCAGAAAATGTAGTAAAGGATGCACTTAAGGAGAAAACAGAGCAAGCTCTCTCCCAAAAACAAGTCAATGGAGAAGCAGGAGTAGATTATAAAGTCCTTCAAAAACGTGGTTCGTATGATGGAACTACACTTGTACGTATGCAGCAAACATACGAAGGAAAAGAAGTATATGGTCATCAATTAACTGCACACGTAGATAATAATGGTGTTATTAAAAGTGTTTCAGGTGATAGCGCGCAAAATCTAAAACAAGAAGAATTGAAAAAACCTATTAATCTGTCAAAAGATGAAGCAAAACAATTTATTTATACGAAGTACGGGAACGATATCAAGTTTATTACTGAGCCAGAAGTTAAAGAGGTTATTTTTGTTGATGAAAATAATGGACAAGCTAAAAATGCATACCAAGTTACCTTTGAAGCTGCAACACCAAACTATGTTTCTGGTACTTATTTAGTAAATGCACAAAATGGTGATATGTTAAAAAATATGGTACAAGAATCTAACTTAAAAGCTAGTGACAAACTAGTTGGAGCTTTAAAGAAAAGTAAACAAAGCAGTCTTACATCATTAACTGGAACAGGAAAAGATGATTTAGGTATTTCTCGTTCATTTGGTATCTCTAAACAAAGTAATGGCAAATATGCTCTTGCTGATTATACAAGAGGGCAAGGAATTGAAACATATGATGTGAATTACAGAGATATTACTAAAGAAGAAAGCTATTATCCTGGTACATTAGCGACTAGTACTTCGGCAACATTTAACGATCCAAAAGCAGTAAGTGCTCATTACTTAGCAACAAAAGTATTTGATTTTTATAAAGATAAATACAAACGTAATAGCTTTGATAATAAGGGACAAAAGGTAGTTTCAGTTGTACATGCTTGGGATTCTGAAGAGACGAATGATCCGAAAAATTGGCAGAATGCATTAAGTGCTAATAATGGAAGTATGCTTGTATATGGGGATCCTATTGTTAAAGCATATGACGTAGCTGGACATGAATTTACACATGCTGTTACTTCTAGTGAATCTAATCTTGAATATTACGGTGAATCCGGTGCGATTAATGAGGCGCTATCTGATATTATGGGAACATCTATTGAGAAATACGTAAATAATGGAAACTTTAATTGGACAATGGGAGAACAAACGGGATCTGTTTTCCGTGATATGGAAAACCCAGCTTCTGTTCCATCTTCACTCGGAGTACCTTATCCAGATGATTACAGTGAATTTAACGATTTTAATGGATGGGATCAAGGCGGTGTTCATTTTAATTCAAGTATTATTAATAAAGTTGCGTATCTCATTGCAAAAGGCGGAACTCATAACGGAGTAACTGTTAAAGGAATTGGTGAAGATAAAATGTTTGATATTTTCTATTATGCAAATACTGATGAGTTAAACATGACTTCTAATTTCAAAGAATTGAAATCAGCATGTATTCGAGTGGCAACTAATAAATATGGGGCGAATACAGCTGAAGTTCAAGCAGTTCAAAAGGCATTTGATGCAGCAAAAATTAAGTAATTTAGAATTATAGTTCTCATTCATATATTAATACATTATGAAAAAAGCTAATATCATTTTAAGGATATTAGCTTTTTTACGTAGCGATGTATTGTTGAAAATAAACTGACTAAGCAATAATTAGGCGCGTTATCTGTAAGAAGTTGCGACAAATAAATAAGGTTTAAAGTATATAAAAACAGAAAATTAATAATATATTGACCTCTTGATAGAAAGTCTATAAAATGAAAACGATAACAAACGATTGCTTTAAAATGATTTCCCTGACCTTTTAGCATTTACAAATATATGAGGGCATACACAAATCTATTTTTTTAAGCAATTTATGCAAACGCTTCCGTATTAAAAGGTCATTGAAATACATACGTGAAAATAGCCAATATGGAGGTGAAGCAAAAGAGATTTCTAGATTAATTTAAGCAGTGTTATTCAGTGTAAGCATAATAAATCGCTAGTAATATTTGAAGAAAGGGTGTATGTGGTGCAAATTATAAAAAGATTAATTAACAAAACAGTTTTATTACTTACTTTAATCGTTATGTTATCATCTGTTTTCTCCTTTCAGGGTGTGAAGGCAGTTTCAAATTCGAAAACAACTGAAGTTATCATTCATTACAAAGAGAAGCTTGGAAATACAAAAGACTGGAATCTTTGGTTATGGGGAGAAAATGCAAATGGTACATCTTATGAATTTACTGGTGAAGATGAATTTGGAAAATACGCTAAGATAAAAATAGACGGTGACTATAATCGTGTAGGATTTATAGTTCGAACAAATGAATGGGAAAAAGATGGTGGGGATCGTTGGATTGAAAATATAAAGGGCGGTCGTGCTGAAGTATGGATTCTTTCGGGCGATGAAAAAGTATATAACTCTAAGCCTTCTTCAGATCTCTCAATTCAAAAAGCAACTATTGATAGTTTCCATGAAATTACCGTAACGACTAATGTCCCGTTTCATATTAGGGAAAAGAAAATTGAAATTGAAGGCATTAAAATTAAAAATATTAGTCCTTATGATATAAATAGTGGAGATATTACTAATAAGGTCAAAATAATTACGGAACAGAAAATTGATTTAAAACAAACATACAAAGTTAAAATAGAAAACTTAGCTGATACGAATACTGAAATTGGTAAAGTCATTCGTAGCGAGGAATTTGATAATTTATTTTATTATAGTGGTAACGATTTAGGGAATACATATACCGCGCAACATACAAAGTTCCGTTTATGGGCTCCTACTGCAAGCGAAGCGAAGTTAGTTACATATAAAAACTGGAACGATAAAATAGGTGCTGAAATAAACATGCAACAAGGTGAAAAGGGAACTTGGACAGCAGAACTAAAGGGGAATCAAAAAGGGCTCTTTTATACGTATAAGGTCAAAATTGGTGATACATGGACTGAAGCGGTTGATCCATATGTGCGTGCTGCTTCTGTAAATGGAGATAAAGGTGCAGTCGTTAATTTAGAAGAAACAAATCCGAAAAAATGGAAAGCAAACAAAAAGCCAAAATTTAAAAATCCGGAAGATGCTATTATTTATGAGTTACATGTACGCGATCTTTCCATCCAACCTGAAAGTGGTATTAAACAGAAAGGGAAGTATTTAGGTGTAACAGAAAAAGGAACAAAAGGGCCAGAAGGTGTAAAAACAGGACTTGATCATATAAAGGATCTAGGTGTTACTCACGTTCAGTTTTTACCGATATTTGATTATGCTTCTG
This sequence comes from Bacillus sp. D48C, assembly GCF_053345735.1. Lineage (NCBI taxonomy): Bacteria > Bacillati > Bacillota > Bacilli > Caryophanales > Bacillaceae > Bacillus > Bacillus sp. D48C. Next base: position 124,651 of record NZ_JBKFAQ010000002.1, on the reverse strand, counting down.
TAAATGAAGAGACTTTAAATGAACCGCAATATAACTGGGGATATGATCCTAAAAATTTCAACGTTCCAGAAGGCTCCTATTCTACAAATCCTTATGAGCCGACTGTGCGAATAACTGAATTGAAGCAAATGGTTCAAACACTACATGACAATAATCTTCGAGTAGTGATGGATGTAGTATATAACCATATGTATAACGCTGCTGAATCTAATTTCCATAAGTTAGTTCCAGGTTATTATTATCGTTACAATGAAGATGGAACATTTGCAAATGGAACTGGAGTAGGAAATGATACTGCTTCAGAAAGAAAAATGATGAGGAAATTTATGATAGATTCCGTCACATATTGGGCAAAAGAATACAATTTAGATGGATTCCGTTTTGATTTAATGGGTATTCATGATTATGAAACGATGAATGAAATACGTAAAGCTGTTAATCAAATTGACCCTTCTATTATACTACACGGAGAAGGATGGGATTTAAATACACCTCTTGCAGCTGAGCTGAAAGCAAATCAAAAAAATGCAGAGAAAATGAAAGGGATTGCTCATTTTAACGATAATATACGTGATGGGTTGAAAGGTAGTGTATTTGAGGAAAAGGAAAATGGTTTTATAAATGGAAAGGAAAACATGGAAGATCGTATTAAAAAAGGTATTACGGCAGGTATTGACTACGATACAAATTCGTCTACCTATCAAGATCCGGAACAGGTATTAACTTATGTGGAAGCACATGACAATCATACATTATGGGATAAACTTGAGTTAACTAATTCAGGTGACAGTGAAGAAGTGCGAAAACAAATGCACAAATTGTCTTCTTCAATTTTATTAACATCACAAGGAGTTCCATTTTTACATGCAGGGCAAGAGTTTATGCGGACGAAATACGGTGATCATAATAGTTACAAATCTCCAGATTCAATTAACCAGATGGATTGGCTGCGCCGTGCAACGTTTAATAATGAAGTAGATTATATGAAGGGTTTAATAGAATTACGCAAAAAGTACTCAGCTTTTCGAATGACATCTGCAGAGCAAATAAAAACACACGTATCATTTATTGATGCCCCGAAAAATACGGTAGCTTATACAATAGAGGGGAATAAAAATGAATACTTTACAGTGGCTCACAATGCAAATAGAGAAGCTGTTGATATAACACTTCCATCGAAAGGTCCTTGGAAAGTACTAGTAGACGGGAAGCAGGCGGGAAGTAAACCACTTTATGTTGTCCATGACAATAAAATTAAAGTTCCTGCATTAAGTTCATTTGTCTTAAAAACAGAGAAACCGATTAAATAAAAGCGAAGAATGTGGAAATAAATACTGCATTGAGCAAATTTAACAAGGATTGCAAATAAAAAAAGCGAAGTGAAGATTATTCTCACTTCGTTTTTAAAGTTAATGTAATATAATTTCACATACTGTAATTATATTACAATTTAATAAAAGAAATAAGCAATAGATTATTTCTTTTGTGGCAGTAGGAGAAGAAGATATCTTTGAGTTTATTTATAAAATTACCTGAAATACATTCGTAATTCAGATAATGTTTATTATATATTCGAACATATAACGAACTAGATGTTCGAGTTGTATTAATTCCTACAAATCGTTTAAAAATAACAAAGGCGTAAAAAGTATATGGAATTAAAATAGAGAAAAGACACCATTCAAGGTGTCTTTTCTCTATTTTGAATATGAAATGTAAGTAACTCGATTGTATGTAATAGTATGTGATATTTTCACACTAACTGATTAAGAAAAATTTAAAACTCTTTTCTTAATCTATTTGTAATAAATTACATCATAAAATTTTATCGATATAATAAATAAAACTTTCTCAACATTATTTGATTTAATAACTATATTCAACCGCTCTCCAATCCATTACAATAATTTCACATTGGAAATACATGAATATTCTCAATGTTATAAATGGTTTATACCTTATAGGATTACTATGGGAAAGGATGTGAAATATCCAAAAAGAAATCATTTTTTATGATGAAATAAAAAATTTTAATGAAGAAAAAGTTATTTCATTATTTTCAAGTTTCGTTAAAGTGCATGTATTTATAATCACTATGAGACAAGGAGCAGAATCCAAAAAAAATTTTGTAAATTAGAAAATTGCATTTCAAAAATAAGTTAAATGTTTATGGAGGGTTATATGAGCGAGAAAATTTATTACTGGTCTCCGATTAAGCATTGGGAGAAGTTGCATAATGAAGTTTTGATAGGGGAAATGAGATTTACAGGTATTCTGTCTGAGTGGTTTCCAGATTTTTATTTTATGGCTCAAAAAGGTGTGAAAATTAGTGAACTAGTAGAGCGCTTTTCGTTAGGAAATGTAGAAGAGACACAAAAAAACATAGAGCTCATGATAAAAAATCGTGTGTTAGTAAGTAATATATTACACCCAAGAGAAGTATTTTCTTCACAAGAAAAGATTTTTTCAAATCCATATAGCAACCAGATTCGCTTTTCTAAAGAAAAGTTAGATAAGTATATGAGTGAACAATTAAATCGCACGCACGTTGCTGCACGGTCGACCGAAATTCAACTTGAAACAACAAATGAGCTACCTACTATAATTAAGGAACGTAGATCTTGTCGTCAATTTGATACGGAAAAACATATTAGTTTTTCGGAATTTTCCCAATTCTTATCAACTCTAAAACAGGTTAAGGAAGAAAAAATATACTATCATTACGCAAGTGCAGGCGGGCTCTATCCCATTGATATCTTTGTTTATATAAAACCAAAACGTATAGAGGGTATGAAAGCTGGATTTTATTATTATAACCCATCAAAAAACAGTCTTGTGATTGTAAACAACATTGATCAAGTGATCAAAAGTGATCATGAGTTAATTAATCAGGATTTATTTACTCAATCTGCATTCTCAGTTTATTTGATTTATAATGCGAACGCTTCTATCCCGAAATACGGTTCAGATGGATATTTATTTGCTTGTATTGAGTCAGGCATTATCACTGCTACCTTAAATATGGTTGCTGAAACATTAAATTTAGGGGTTTGTTCAGTTGGTCATATGAAATTTGAAGATATTCAGCAATTTTTATGTTTGGATAATCATCAAGTGTTTCTCCATGGGCTTGAAGTTGGCTTAAAAATTAACGAGTAGAAGAAATGAATATTAGGGGGATAAAGATAAAAATGCACATTAAAGATCGAAGTTCAATTCATGAAAATAAAGAAGTAGAAGCGTTTTGGAAGGAGCAATTATCTTCCGAGATTCTCGATTTTTCTGTATTTAAATTTAATAGCGATTACCAACTAAATAAAGAAACACCTTGTGAGTACGTTCAAGTCAGAGTGAATGTAGAATTTAGTAAAAGTATACAAAAAATAAGTAAGTCTCAAGATTTATTATTATTTAGCTGGTTTCAAGCCGCTTTAAGGGTTTGTTTGGCACATTATACAGATCAAGAAAGAATTACCATTGGTATTCCTATAATTGAAAAGAATCTTGAACAAAGTGAGAATCTTAATAAGTTGATTCCTTTAGGAAGTGAAATCCATCCGCATCACCCCTTTAAACAATTAGTAAATGAGATTGAACAAACGACTTTATTCGGGTATGAAAATCAGGAGTATCCGCTCTCTGAATTATTAGTTAAACACAATTTAACTCCTTTTCAAATTGTAATCGGGATGGAAGGATTACATAATGAAAATTCACTAGAAGAATACGCAGAGAATAATTTAGTCCTATGGATACGAAGAAAATGGAATGAAATACATAATGAATTTGAATTTCAAATTTCTTGCAAGTCCCGTTCATTCTCTTCTTTGCAACAGTTTGCCAATTCGTATTGTTATGTTTTAAAGCAAGTTTCACAAAATCCGAATTTGGCATTGAAAGATATTTGTATTATTGCAGAAGAAGAAAAAGAGTTGTTAGAAGGATTGAATACTTTTCAAACGGGCATAGACTTGTTTCAATCATTTCAAGATTTGTTTGAAGCGCAAGTATTAAAAACTCCAGATCAAATTGCTGTTGTTTGTAATGATCAATCTTTGACATATAGAGAATTGAATAAGAAAGCGAATCAATTGGCTTCTATTCTTCAAAGTAAAGGTGTTTCAAAAGAAAGTATTATTGGCGTTATGGTAGATCGGTCATTAGAAATGATTATTGGTATGATGGGGATTTTAAAAGCAGGAGCAGCGTATTTACCAATCGACCCTAACTACCCAACTGAACGAATTGAATATATGTTACAAGATAGTCAAGCAAAATATTTACTTAGTAAGCGAACAGAGGAAGTATTGCCGCAATTTGCGGGTGAAGTACTGTATTTTGATAAAGAATATCTTTTCCAAGGTGAAGAAAGTAATTTAGTACGAGAACATAATCCTAATGATTTGGCTTATGTTATTTACACATCAGGATCGACAGGAAATCCAAAAGGGGTAATGATAGAACAAAAATCGCTAGTTCATTTTTTAAATGTAATGAGAGAAAAAGTAAAAGCTAATCAATCATTCTTGTTTCTTGCTAGTGTATCTTTTGATATTTCCTTGTTAGAAATATGTCTTCCTTTAACGCAAGGTTCAAAAGTAGTAATTGCTACAGAGGAACAGTTTGCAACAAAAGAATTGGCTCATTTGGTCAAAAAACATAAGGTGGATTTATGGGAATCAACGCCATCGCGAATGGAAGTGATTTTGAGTGATCCAGAAGGGGCAAATTTTCTAAAAGATTTAAAATCTATTTTATTAGCAGGAGAAGCATTTTCCATTGATTTGGTTGAAAAAATTCGTTGTATCAGTGAAGCAACAATTTTAAATATTTATGGTCCCACAGAAACAACCATTTGCGCAACAATAAAAGACTTGAGCACTTCCAAAGAAGTTACGATCGGCAAACCAAATCCGAATTATCATTCCTATATATTGAATAAGTATGGCCAATTAAAACCATTTGGAATTCCCGGTGAACTCTGCATTGCTGGAGTAGCGGTAGCACGAGGGTATCTTGGTAAAAGTAAACTGACAGATGAAAAATTTGTACAGAGTCCTTTTGCGGCAGGGGAAATGATGTATCATACAGGTGATCTCGTTCGTTGGTTGCCTAATGGAGAACTTGAGTATTTAGGTCGAATGGATCATCAAGTGAAAATTCGAGGGTATCGGATTGAATTAAGAGAAATCGAAACTCAATTAAGGGAATATCCAGAAATAAACCAGGCTATCGTTGTTGATCAAGTGTATGGAAATAGGAAATTATTAGCTGCCTACTATGTATCGGATAACAAGGTGTCTTTTGGTGAAATCAGAAAATATTTAAGTGATAAATTACCTGAGTTTATGATTCCTGAAAAAATGATTCAGGTAGAAGAGATTCCATTGAATCCAAATGGAAAAGTGGATAGAAAAAGGTTATTGGATATAACCCAAACGGATTATGTATCAATTCCATACGTTGCCCCGCGCAATGAAATTGAACAAAAATTGGTGCGTGCGTGGGAAAAAGTTATGGAGATTGAGGGAATCGGTATTCATGATAATTTTTTTGCATTAAAAGGAGAATCCATTAAAGCACTTCAGGTAATTAATTTATTAAGAAAAGACTGCTTAAAAATAAGTACAACAGATTTTTTTAAGCACCCTACAATCGCTCAACTGAGTTCTTGTGTAAAGTTAGAGCATAAAGAAGAAAACTTTGAAAGTAAACCAACTCATGTTAAAGATTTGTCTAATCCATTCTCCTTAACAGAAGTTCAGACAGCGTATATGTTAGGAAGGAATTCACAGTTTGAATTAAGTGGTATTTCACCTCAAACATATTTTGAATATGAAACAACATTGGATATCAATCGTCTTTCAAAAAGTTTTCAAAAGGTAATCCATCGTCATCCAATGTTGCGAGCTGTAATTTTACCAGAGGGAAAACAGCAAATATTACAAAGCGTTCCTGATTACCAGATTGAAATAGTGAGTCTCATAGATTTAGATGATAGGAATCAAAATGCTCGCTTGCAAGAAGAGCGTTCTCGAATGACTAACCATGTATTCCCTTTGGGGCAATGGCCTTTGTTTGAATTGAAAGCTTTTCTTTTAAAAGAAGACACGTATTTATTATGTTTTCGATACGATGCTTTATTAATGGACGGAGCAAGCATGAACATTGTTGGACAGGATTTGTTGCATTATTATTATAAACCAAATCAAAAATTAGAATCTTTATCTTTTGATTTTCAAGATTATATGTTTATCTATGATGAAATGGAACAAATCGGAGAATATAAAACAGCAAAAGATTATTGGACAAGTAAGCTTCTTGACTTTCCGTTTGCACCTTCTTTGCTGTTAAAAAAGGATCCAGCAGAGATTGCTACTCCTAAATTCCAATCACTTACAAAAATCCTGGACAATGAAAAATGGACAAAGCTACGAAAGTTAGCACAAGAGAAAGAGGTAACGCCTTCCGCTCTACTTTGTACAATATATGGTGATGTGTTGGCATATTGGAGTAATCAACGTCGATTAGCAATTAATTCGACTGTATTTAACCGTTATCCTGTTCATGATGAAGTAGAACAGATTGTAGGAGATTTCACATCGCTTATTTTGTTGGATGTTGATGTAAAACCAGAGCAAACTTTCTTTACTAGAGTAAAAGAAACGCAATCTACTTTATTAGATGGCCTTGAACATCGTCATTACGATGGAGTTAACTTTATTCGAGATTTTACTCGATATCATCAAATGACGCCAAAAGCAGTTATGCCGATCGTTTTCACCTCGATGTTAGCAGGTGCAGGTGCTTTCTCTTGGGAACAACTTGGTTCTCTTCGCTATATTCATGCTCGAACTCCACAAGTGTATTTGGATAATGTAGTAATTGAAAAAAATGGAGAGTTATTAATTAGCTGGAATTATGTTGAAGAGTTGTTTGATATTGATGTGATAGAAGCAATGTTTTCCCAATTTGTTGACTTATTGGAACAATTGGTGAAACAAAGCGATATAACATCTTTGCAGATGAAAGAGTCGGATCAAACTTTAATTGAACAATATAATGAAACAACAGAAAAAATACCTTCAACTACTCTGTATCAATTATTTACAGACCAAGTAAAACGTACACCGAATGAAGTAGCGGTGGTATTTGAGCAAAAATGGTTAACATACTCGGAACTTCATAAACGCTCCAATCAAATTGCCCACTTCTTAAAAGAGCAGGGCATTGGTCTTGGTGACAAAGTGGGTCTTTTAGCCAAAAGACGAGTTGACACAATTGTTAATATGCTAGGTATTTTAAAAGCAGGTGCTGCTTATGTTCCGATTGATCCCGATCATCCTTTAGATCGCCAAACATATATTTTAAAAAATAGCTCATGCAAGTTTTTATTAGAACCTAGTCTTTATGAAGAAAATGATTTGTCATTTTATACAACAGAAGACATGCCCGCTATTGCTGGTCCAGAAGATATTGCCTATATTATATACACTTCAGGAAGTACAGGAAAACCAAAAGGAGTAATTATTACTCACCAAGCGGTTACAAATACGATTCAAGACATAAATCAAAAATATGAGGTAAATGAAGATGATCGTATTATTAGTATCTCTTCCATGTGTTTTGACCTATCTGTATACGATATTTTCGGAGCTTTAAGCACAGGTGCAATGTTAGTAATGATTCGTGATCCGAGAGACATGCAAGAATTAATCCGCACTGTCGAACGTAGAGGGATTACAATTTGGAATACAGTGCCTGCAATCATGGATTTGGCATTGGATCAAGTAGGTTCTCATTTTGAACATTCTTCTTTACGTTTAGTTTTACATAGTGGAGATTGGATTCCGCTTTCTTTACCAGAAAAAATAAAACGACATTTTCCGATTGCAGAAGTAGTTTCACTAGGAGGGGCAACAGAAGCATCGATTTGGTCAATTTATTATCCGGTCAAACAGGTGGAATCACATTGGAATAGTATTCCATACGGGATGCCCTTGGCAAACCAAACGTATTATGTGTTGAACTATGAAAAGAAAATGTGCCCTGTTGGTGTAATTGGAGATTTATATATCGGGGGAGTGGGCCTTGCTAAAGGATATTTAAATGATGAAAAGAAAACAAATGAAGCGTTTGTTTCACATCCTGATTTTGGTCTTATATATAAAACAGGAGATTGTGGAAAAATGCATTCTGAGGGATATATTGAATTTTTAGGCCGCCAAGATTACCAAGTGAAAATTCAGGGATATCGAGTAGAGTTAGAAGAAATCTCTCATTGTCTTCTAACTTATAAACAAGTCGAACATGCTGTCGTAATTGATCAAACAGATGAGAACGGGATAAAATTTTTAGTTGCATATGTGGTAACTGAGCAAAATATTAGTACAACAGAACTACGAAAGCATTTGCGAGATCACTTGCCAGATTATATGATTCCTTCTTATTTTGTTTATTTGGACCAATTACCCCTGACTCCAAACGGGAAATTAGATAGAAAAGCGCTCCCTACTCCGGAGAAACAAAAAAATGAAGTATTTATTGCCCCAAAAACTGAAATGGAAAAAATATTAACTAGTATTTGGCAAGAAGTACTCAAAATAGATCAAGTTGGAGTAAATGATCATTTCTTCGCCTTAGGTGGAGATTCGATAAAAGCAATTCAAGTGTCCGTTAGACTGTATCGACAAGGATTCGAGCTTGAACCAAAAAATCTATTTTCATTTCCTATATTAAGAGATATGGTTCAATTTGTTAAAAAGCTAGACCAGTTTTCAAGTTCACAAACAAATGATGTAAATATAATGAACGATAATAAAGCTACATTACTAAATGTTAAAGATAAACAACTTAATCAACATACACTTACCAAAATACAAGAAAAAATGCCGGATATAAAAATAGAACGTATTTACCCGCTAGCACCTTTCCAGGAAGTTATTTATGAGCATGCTACGAATGAACCTGATACAAATGCATATTTTGAACAAACAATTTGGGCACTTGAGGGGGAGCTGGATATTAAACTCTTTATTCAGTGTTTCCAACAATTAGTTGATTGTCATGATTCTTTAAGAACAATAATTGTGCAAGATGAACAAGCAAAACCTTGGCAAGCTGTTCTATATGATGTTCAAATAAATTCAGAAATAAAAAACTTGATTGAGATGACGAAACAAGAACAGCAAGAATTCCTAGATCAGTGGATGAATGAAAATTTAAGTCAAGGATTTAAAAATGGTGAACTTATGACCCGTCTCTGTATATTCCAACTAGGTAATAACGAGTATAAGGTAATTTGGAGTTCCCATCATCTATTATGTGATGGTTGGAGCGTCAGCATTTTGATAGACGAATTATTCCAGCTCTACGAAACTACAAATGCGGGAACTACGGCGGAGTTACCTATGGTAAAACCTTTTGAAACATTTATAGATTGGACTTTGGCACAAGATCATGAGAAAGCACGTCATTTTTGGCGAGATTATTTATCAGGATACAATCAGAAAATTAGTATTCCTAAAAAGAAAGTCCCATCTAAAAGTGAAGGGTTAAACTTCACTTTTATGGATTTAACATTAGACAAGGATTTGACTAATCAGTTACAGACATTTGTAACTAAAAACAATATAACTATGAATACAGCACTACTAGCTGTATGGGGAATATTACTTGGCAAATTCAACGGAACGAGAGAAGTAGTATTGCCTAATCTCGTATCAGTCAGACCTCCCGAAGTAGAAGGAATTGAAAATATGTTCGGTCTGTTCACAAATGTTTTGCCTATCCGATTAGCATGGACAGAAACGCAATCTTTTGTGGATTTTCTGCAAAAGGTACAACTAGAGACATTGAAATGTAATGAGTATGCATACTATTCATTTGTTGATATACAAAAGCAAAGTGAATTAAAAACTGAGTTGACTGACCATCTTTGGGTTTTTGAAAACTATCCAACTAATCCAGCAATCTTTTCTTCAAATGAAAACAGACATTTTGCTATCACGGATTACGAAGTTGTTGATGAGCCACATGTAAAGTATGGAATTATGTGCTTCCCTGAAGAAAGACTTACAATAAAGTTTGGATATGATCAAACGGTATATGAAGCAGAGAAAATACAGGAAATATTAAATCACATCCATGGGTTAATCAACACGATTCTTCAAAATCCAATACAAACAATTTGTGATTACAAATTATAAAAAATGAAAAGGCGAGCAAGAACTCGCCTTTTTAAATAGAATAGGAGTAAATCAAATGACAAAAAAATTACAGTTATCAGCCGAAGAAATGCGTCAGTTAGGATATCAAGCGGTTGACTTGATTGTTGATCATATGAATCATTTAAAAAGTAAACCAGTTTCAGAAACGATTGATAGTAATATTTTTAGAGACAAGCTAATTGAAACGATTCCGGAAAACGGATCTAATCCAAAAGAATTACTTCATTTTCTTAATAACAATGTGTTTAATCAAATTACTCATGTGGATCATCCTCATTTTATGGCTTTTGTGCCAGGTCCTAATAATTATGTTGGTGTATTAGCAGATTTTTTAGCAAGTGGGTTTAATGTATTTCCTACAGCTTGGATAGTAGGTGCAGGTGCCGAACAAATTGAATTAACGACAATTAACTGGTTAAAATCAATGCTAGGATTCCCTGATTCAGCTGAAGGACTATTTGTCAGTGGTGGTTCCATGGCTAATTTGACTGCACTTACTGTAGCGAGACAGGTCAAGCTGAATAATGACATAGAAAATGCGATTGTTTATTTTTCTAACCAAACTCATTTTTCTGTAGATCGAGCACTTAAAGTATTAGGTTTTAAACAGCATCAAATTTGCCGAATTGAGACAGATGAAGACTTAAAAATTTCAGTTAGTACTTTAAGAAAACAAATAAAAGAAGATCGATTAAAAGGGAAAAAACCATTCTGTGTTATTGCTAATGCAGGGACAACGAATTGCGGAGCGGTGGACTCCCTCGATGAATTGGCTGATGTATGTGGTGATGAAGATATATGGCTACACGTGGATGGGGCTTATGGGGCTGCAGCAATTCTCAGTGAAAAAGGAAGGGAGTTATTAAGTGGAATTCATCGTGCCGATTCTTTAACGTTAGACCCGCATAAATGGCTTTTTCAGCCTTATGATGTTGGTTGTGTACTTATTCGAAATAGCCAATATTTAAGTGAAACATTCCGTATGATCCCAGAGTATATTAAGGATACAGAAACTAATATAGAAGAAAAAGTGAATTTTGGGGAGCGTGGAATTGAACTTTCTCGTAGATTTAGAGCATTAAAGGTATGGCTTTCTTTTAAAGCATTCGGAGTTACAGCTTTTCGTGAGGCAATTGATCATGGCATTATGCTAGCTGAACAAGTTGAAGAGTTTTTAAGGAAAGAAAAAGATTGGGAAGTAGTAACACCCGCCCAATTAGGAATTGTTACTTTTCGTTATATTCCATGTGAGCTAACATCTACAGATACAATTCATGAAATAAACAAAAAATTAGTGGAAGAAATTAATCAAAGTGGATTTGCTATGCTAAGTACTACTAAATTAAAAGAAAAAGTAGTAATTCGACTTTGCTCTATCAACCCAAGGACAACAAAAGAAGAAATACTTCAAATCATGATGAACATAAAAGCATTGGCAGAGGAAATAAACACATCGCCTAAACATCTTATATCTGTTTCTCAACCTTGATATATTAGGCGGATTTTACATATTAATAGCCGATTCTCATTTAGAATCGGCTATTATGTTTAAATGATAACATATATACTATTTATAAGTATTTATCTTGTAATGGGATTAAGCCTCAACCTTGGATACTCGTTTGAAACCAGTCTTTATTGCTTGTACTATTTCGTTCACAGCATAAATAGATACATCGGCATTTGGATTTAACCCTTCAAACCAGTGATAGGCATTTGGATATAAATGAAACTCCACATCAACACCAGCTTGCGCTAGTTTGCTTACATAGGTTAATGTTTCGCTGCGGAATGGATCTAATTGACCAACAAATGTGTAAGTATACGGTAAGTCACTATAATCCTCAGCTCGAGAAGGTGCTGCATAGGCAGGGATTTGATCCGTTCCATACATTTCTCCTAAATACATTTTCCAGCCAGCTTCATTTGCCTTTTGATTCCAAACAAATCCCTCTTTAATTTCATTCGCTGAAGGTGTATCATTTCTGTCATCAATCATTGGATATAGTGGCATTTGTAAACAAATTGAAGGATATTTTCGATCTCGGGCTAATAATGATAATGCTGCTGTTAGTCCACCGCCGGCACTTACTCCTGCAACCCCAATACGATTTGAATCAATGTTTAATGACTTTGCATTATCAGCAATCCATTTTAAAGCTGAATAACAATCCTCAATTGGTGCTGGGTAAGGGTGTTCAGGTGCTAAGCGGTAGTCTACAGATACAACCACACAGCCAGCTTCTTTTGCAAACCTCATACAAGTATCATCGTTATCATCTATAGAACCTAAGATATAACCACCACCATGTATCCATAATAAGACAGGTAAAGATTCATGATTTGATTTTGGACGATAAATTCGTAATGGTAACGGATTATCATCAGGCCCAAAAATGACTTTATCTGTTAAAGAAAGAGAGTCATCAACAACGGTAGGTGGTCTCATTTGAGCTATTCCTTCTCTGATTGATTGCAAGTTTTCCGGGCGTAAATCGAGATCCGGAAACATCTCTAACCCTTGTAATAATTCTGGATTTACTCTAGTTTTCATTTTAGCACCTCTATTTGTAATTGTTTTCAAATAAATGAAGTGTATATTCTAAGTAGTTTAATTGTGAAAGAACACCACAATTAAATTGTAAATTGGATATGTTATAACGGTCAACAGAATATTCGGAAATTAAAACCTTTCTCAAGAAGGACTTTCATGCAATTAATAATACAAGTATTGGATTTAAGAGCAAAGTGGTTTAATGTCGTTGTAATTATGTACATTAGAAAAATTTCTTTTTGAGTCTAGAAAAGGATTAGATTCTTTTCTAGACTCATGAAGAATTATGAAAAGCAAAATTTTATAGATAGTTATCTTAAAAATAAACAAAGAGAGAAGAACTAACCAATGTTCTTCTCTCTTTTTCATATGTAATTAGGGTATCCTTAACTGCAAATACGGATGGTATAGATTAATGGATAAATAATTTCCTTTTAAATTAATAACGGAATACATAAAGATTTTTATATGTAATATTGCATATACAGGGACTACTAGTGAAAATGTTGAGCAATGTTTTTCCATATGGTAAATTAGTTCCTTAGTTATTTATTTTATTTCATTTTCAATCGTGTAAGGCTAGGGGCGAAGATTTACAAAGGTGACTAGTAAAAAATATAACAATATAAGTATAAGATTTTGTACTTAGTAATCTCGCGATTTAAGGCATGACATTGGATAAGTGCGGGGAGTTCAATCGATTTTGAATAAAATCAATAGTATCAGTTGCAATTTTTTTACGTTTAAGAACGATCCCGGCATGCCCACATTTATAAATATATCGTGGAGGTCTTTCCCAAGATTCCCACAAGTAGTCTGTATCCTCAGAATGCACATATAGATCATGCTTACCTGAAATTAATAAAATATTTTCTTTTTTTACTTTTGGCAATGCTTGACTCGGTTCAGTGATTTTCCAATAATCTATTAAATCATCATACGTAACACCATGATGTTCCAAGTCTTCTCTAATAAATTTACCTGGAGTTGTATTCCAAATAGAATAAGAAAGTCGATTTGCATAGAAAATGGATGCTAACACATCAATTTCTTCTTCAACAAGAGAGGTTAAGTTAGTAATAAATCCGCCTAAACTAATTCCTATTAGAATCAGGGGCCCATTTTTATTTGCTTTAATCCATTTAATCAAAGCTCGTAAGTCAGCTACCGCTTGTCTAGTTGCTTGTAATGTTCGTTCAATATTTGCACTTACCATATACTCTCCACTGAATAAGGATTGATCGGGTTTTCTTTCAAAATGATAGGGTAGAGTGAAATAATACATATTCCACTTCAGGCTGGTCATATGATCGTGGAATATTTTTTTCACACGTTCGTTAGAATCCATTCTCCAACCGTGAACAAAGATAACATGAGGTGCATTTTCATTTTTATGTAAGAATAATTCCCCAGTTACAGAGTCGTTGCGTGAATCACCGGATTGAACCGAACTTTTATGGTTGAATTGCCCAACCATGTATTCATTTTCCTGCTTTGAATGCTTAATGTCAAAATGAAAATGTGATGGTTGTACTTTATAAAAAGATTCTATGTCCTTTATATTTAATGAAGTGTTAGAAAGGGAAGTAAACTGAAATGCTACACTTCTTTTTTTATGTAAATCATATAAGGCGTACCGATCAATGAGTTTTGAAAAAATCAAATTAACCTCCTCCAAAATACATATTGTTTAAAACATGGACAAAATTTATGTTGTAAATTAATTATAAAATATTCTCTTTTCCTAATAGTAGGTGATAAATTTGTATATCATATTATAAAGCTTGCAATAAAATAAAACTATAAATATATACTAAAATTTAAGAAGTAAGTTAATGTTCATATCCGTATAAAAGAATATTAAATTGTTTCTTTTCTTATTAAAAGATGTAATTTCTATTAGGAACTTACATTCTCATATAAATATTTACAAATAGGTTTCTCTATATTTATTGTATAGAAATTACACAGTAAATATTTTTTGTGCTACATACATTAAATTAATCTTAACCTTTAATAAATTTATTAAACGGAATAACTCCTTATCAATATTCAAAAACGGCTGCATTTTTGAATTTGTGTTCTAGCTTTTCTGAAACAGGTAAATAACTACACATAAACTCCTTATATCTCTAGTTAAACTACCGATTAGCTCCATATAAACTCTAGATAACCTATATAGAATACAAGTTATCAAGGAGGTAAGCAAAAATGAATTTTATGAAACGAGCAATTCTCAGTATGAAAAAAAGGATAGGAACATCATTAATTTTGATGGCAGTTTTTCTGATTGTTACAAATTTGGTTCTTTCAGGTTTCACAATCCAAAATGCATCAAAAAAAGCAGCGGATGCTGCAAGAAAAAAACTTGGTGCAGATGTTACTTTAGGTCTTGATTTCGACAAATTAGGTCAAAAAGCTAAGGAAACTGGAGAAATGCCAAATCCGCCGCAGCTCGATGCAAAAGAAACAGATCAATTAGCGAAGTCCAAGTATGTAAAAGATTATAATTACATAGCTAACACTTTCGGTATTTCTGATGGGCTTAAACTAGTAGGAGCTTCAGAAGGAGAAGGAAAAGGTAAAGTGGGAATGGCGGCTGCGCGAGGCGGTTCAAGCTCTGGTACAGAAATCGATATGAACGCTTCTTTTATGATTGAGGGAGTTCGCAAGACTGCATTACAAGAAAGCTTTAAAAACGGAAAAAGTAAAATCATTGATGGAAAACCAATAACAGAGCAAATGAAGGATCAGAATGTAGCTTTAATGGAAAAACGATTAGCGGAATTAAACAATTTGAAAGTAGGAGACAAAGTTAAAGTGCAATCAGGGGATAAGAAGGAAACCCTTGAGGTTGAAATTATCGGTATTTACGAAACAAATGAGCAAGCAATGGGTCAACAGGCTCCTCCTATTATGGATCCAGCTAATAAACTATATATGCCGCATTCAACTATGAAAAAATTAGAAGTAGACCAAGGTATAAGTAGTGTTCAAGTCGTGTATTTCTTGAATGATCCACAATATATTGATGCATTTAAAAAAGAAGCAAGAAAATTTAATATTGATTTTAATTATTATAAATTAGATGCGCATGATTCATTGTACAAGCAAATGATTGGTCCTATCGAAAATATCTCTTCGACTTCTCAAATGATTATTTATATTGTATCGATTGCAGGTGCGATCATTTTAGGATTAATCATAATGCTATCAATTAAAGGGCGTCGTAAAGAAATGGGAATTCTATTGTCCATTGGAGAGAAAAAGTGGAAGCTGATGGCGCAATTCGTAGTAGAAGTAGTGTGTGTCGCTATTTTAGCATTTGGATTATCCATAACAACAGGAGCTAAAGTTTCTCAATATATCGGGGATAATTTACTTTCGAATGAAATTGCTACTTCAAGCGAAGAAACAGATACCTCGCAACATGGTACTGTAATGATGGCTGGACCTGGTGGTACTCTACAAAATCAAAAAGAAGATCCGATTAATAAAATTGATGTAAGTGTAACAGGAGAAGATGTAGGAAAAATGGGTGGAATTGGACTAGCTATTGCTATAATAGCAACGCTTCTTCCGGCATTATCTATTCTACGTTTAAACCCAAAACAAATTCTTTTAAAAGATGAATGAGGAGGCTCGATATGGAGACAATTTTACAGTTTAAAAATTTAGATTATTATTATGAAAGTAATGGAAAAAATGTAGCGATACTAGAAAATGTTAACTTTTCTTTTCAAAAAGGACATTTCTACACGATTTTAGGACCATCTGGATCTGGTAAAACTACGACTCTAAGCTTAGGTTGTGGACTAGATGTCCCTAAAAATGGTTATGTACTGTATAATGGCAAAGATATTAGAAAAATTGGTTTGGATCGATACCGTAATCAAAATGTATCTGTAATTTTCCAATCTTATAACTTAATAACCTATATGACAGCTCTTCAAAATGTCTTAACAGCAATGGAAATTACAGGTGTTAAAGTGCAAAATAAAACAGCAAGAGCATTACAGTTATTAGAGAGGGTAGGACTCTCAGAAGCTGAAGCGAAACGAAACGTCCTGCAACTAAGCGGTGGGCAACAACAGCGTGTAGCAATTGCTCGAGCACTATCTTGTAATGTTGATTTATTGATTGCGGATGAGCCAACAGGAAACCTTGATGAGCAAACCGCAATGGATATTATAGAACTGTTTCAAGAACTTGCACATAAAGAGAATAAATGTATTATTGTTGTGACGCACTCACAGGAGGTTGCTAAAAAATCAGATCGTGCAGTGTATTTAAGTAAGAAGAAGTTGGTTGTAAATGAAATCTAATATAAACATCGTAGCTGTTCAATTCACATAATTTTCAAAATCTAGACCTTTCAAAAGCTTATATTTGTTTTATAATAAAATCAAGCCATAATCAAAATGGTCTCCCTGTACTGAATGTTAAAATAGTTTGTTGTTCCCGTTTTAATAATATTTGAAAAAGAACTTGTAGGATATTCTACAAGTTCTTTTTAGTATAATTGGTTACCTATATCATGGGATAATCATACATAAAAAACGGAACATTACCTAGATGTATAATCTAAATATCGTCCCGTTTACCTATCTATGTATCTGTATAGTTATTGCAGAATTAAACCTACAATCATAATTAAACTAAATACTATCATCCAACCAAACGCACAATATCCAAAAATTTTAATCCATTTAGGTAATTGATTCATGTTAATTTTATTTGTGGGAACTCCTTGCATCGAAAACATCATTTTTTGATCTCTATCTCTATTATTTTGTTGTTCATACATAATATCATCACCTTTCCAGAACTATTGTGTTTATAGTATATCAACCTAAAGAAAATTATGTACAGAATAAAAGAGGATAGCATATATATTATGTGGTGAATTTTATAAATAAATGCATTTAATTGCCATGATTCTAAGTGCTAATACGTTATAAATACTGAACAAGAGCCCTACATAAATAGGACTCTTGTTCTTCAAATATTAACTTGCTGGATATGCATCAGAACCAAGATAACGTTCTTTTATAATTTGAAGATGATGAAGCTCATGACCGGCAATGATGTATGCTAATGCACGAACTGTAACTTCAGAATTATTCGCATTTCCTCTTTGTGACCAGGCTTCTTTATCTAAGCTTCTAAGTAAATACAGGGTAGATTGGCGAACAACTATTAAATTCTCAAGAAGATCTTGCATAGATTGCTTATCAAAAGCAGCTCTAAGAACATACATATCATCATTATAGCCTGGAAGTTCTGCTGTCTCGCCTCGAGCGATAGATAGCAATCGATACGCCATAATACGTTCTGTATCTGCTATATGACCGATTACTTCTTTTATACTCCATTTAGTAGGAGCATACCGGAAAAGTCCCTTACTATTAGAAATTCCCTTTAATAAAAGATTCGTTTCCTTCATTTGTTGTTCTAGAATATGTATGATATTTCCGTCTGATACCAAGTTGGTATACGTTGCATAATAGGAGTTATATTCACTTACCTTTGGTCTTATTTCCATACGAATCATCCTTTATGTTTAATCTTTACATATAGCTTATCATAAAAGAATTCCAAATTAATCTGAAAAATGGAGGTGAATAAACATTTTTCATCCTCCTTTTCAGTTTCATAGATGAAATGTATCTCAAATAAGAGAATCTAATTTGCTGCTAAGCGTAATTTCGCTTTTTTTGCTGTTATAGGTAAACATTTAAGTTGAATACAGTTTGTCACTACTTATGACAATCGCCATTTAAAAAGTAGCATACGTCATTAAACGAAAAGCCTGTTAATAAGTTTATACTTACTACAAAAACAAATAAACTCGTCCTATTTAAAGGAGAGTTTATTTGTTTTTATGTTTAGATAGCGGAATACTCATGCAAAATTGCACACTATGTTCCATATTTTTTATTGAATACTTTATATCTAACGTTTCAAGAATTTGTTTAACAATATATAGCCCCAAACCACTTCCTCCAGTATTTCGATTCCTTGATTTTTCAATTCGATAAAATGGTTTGAAAATTTGTTGAATATCTTCATCTTTAATATTGATACCTGTATTTATAATTTTCATTTCGATTTGATCTTGTTTAGAATTCTCTCTTAACTTTATATAGACTTTTTCATTATGTGGTGAATACATAACCGCATTGTGGATAATATTTTTGCATGCTTTTTCTAAAAGAGCACAATCTGTATAAATAGAAAGGTCAGAATCAAATTCTTTTATTATTTCGATACTTTTTTGAGAAGCAAAAAATTCGAGATCTTTTGTGATTGTACCTATTAACTTTGAAGGATTAACTTCCTCTACTTTTAGTTTGAAGGTGTGTTGTTCTAATTTCGATACGCTTAAAATTTCACGAACTAATTGTTCCATACTTTCAATAATTTGATGATTTTTCTTTAAATATTGATCACGATTTTGATAAGGGCCAATATTGTATATCATCCCTTCTAAGTATCCTTTCATTACAGTAAGAGGGGACTTTAATTCATGTGCTACAATCGCAAAAAACTCTCTGCGTTTTGTTTCTATTTCTCTTTCTTTTTCAATATCATTTTTTAATTGTTCATTTGCTTTTTTTAAATCAAACATAGCTTGTTGTAAGTTAATAGACATGTCATTCAAACTATTAGACAATTCTCCTAACTCATCTGTAGAGCGAACCTCAATTTTTTCGGAGAAATCTAAATTTGCCATCTTTTGTGCACCTTCATTAATATAAATAAGTGGCTTTGTAATAAACCTGGAATAAAAATAAGCACTTCCTATACCAATAATGAGCACAATGATACTAATATAGGGGAGAAATCGTACTAAAACCTGTGAAGCTTCATCAATCGGTTGAAATGTAGCAAAGACTATAAGTGTTAAACTACCATCTTGGAATTGAATTGGTTTCGTAACGTTATATGAATTGCTAAGGGTACTTGCATTCTCGAATCGTGTTGCTTTAGTAACTACTGTTTTTTGCGTACCACTTTGAATAAAAGAAAATGAAGGAGAGTAAATAATTACTCCTTCTTTATTTTGAAGGTAAAGCATCGCATTATTTTTTTTTGCGTATTCATCAAAAAGTGGTATCGCATCTTGAAACGTAAGATTTTTAGACTTATCAATGATTTCGTTTATCCCTGTTTGAAGTTGATCTGTTTTATATTGCTCATAAAACGTAGGGAGAAAGAAGTATAAAGTTAAATAAATCAATACTGCAAAGGATAACAAAATGAGAGATGTAGTCATAAAGAGTTTATAAGTAATTTGCTTCATCTTCATGAGTTTCACAATACTATTCATCAATTTTATAACCAATACCCTTTATTGTTTTAATATAAGGGATAGCTAATTTTTTGCGTAGGTTTTTAATATGTGTATCAATTATTCGTGTTTCTCCAAAATAATCGTACCCCCAAACCTTCTCTACGATATTTTCTCTTGTAAGTACTTTTCTCTCATTTTGAAATAGTAGTTGTAGAATTTCAAACTCTTTTGTCGTTAATATAATTTCAACATCATTTACATAGACTCTATATGCATCCACATCGATACGAACTTCTTTAAATATCAAATGATTATTTACATTTTTATCATAACTTCTTCTAAGTACAGCTTCGACTCGTCTAATCAAAACATGAAATGAAAAGGGTTTTGTTATATAATCATCGATCCCAAGATCGAATCCTTTCATTTGATCTTCCTCTTCTTCCAACGCAGTTAGCATAATAATTGGTACGTTTGACTGACTTCGAATCATTTTAGAAACTTCAAACCCATTAAGATTGGGCATCATGACATCTAGGAGAATTAAATCAAAGGATTGCTTATTAAATTGTGTCATACCCTCTAGTCCATCTGAAGCGACTACCACTGTATAATGCTGTGTCATTAAAAATTGTTTAATTAATTCCTGAATTTCTTGATCGTCCTCTACCACGAGAATATGATAGTTTTTCATAATATCACCTCTGGTAGTCATTATAGCCGTACTATCTGGAGTTTATGTGGAGATACAGTAGTAAACTTCATAGGACGTTTACTACCAAAAAGTATTATTAGCTATATTACTTTTTTATGGAGAAATAATTGATTAAAAAACTTATCGTATGAATTGATGTATGAATAATATTTACGAAAAACTAATGTATAATAATGTGAATTGTATGTAATTTCTTAAAATTTGTGAAAATATACTTGTACTTCTTTACCAAAAGAGGGAAAGGAATTTTAATATAGAAGAAGCTACAGTAATACTAGAGTGTGTGCCAAGAACTTTGGATTTCTCTCATCTAGTTTCTATTTAATCGTTAATCACTACATAACAATGTTCTGGCTAAACCAAAAGTTTAAAGGTACAAACTTGGAGAGATTTATATAATGTTAGAAAGGTTGTGAAATGATTTGAAGTGTTATAAAGGTATGCTGTTTGATTTAGATGATACCTTACTTGATAGGGATAAGGCAGTAGCGGCATTATTTTTAATTGTTTTAGAAAAGTGTTATGAAAATGTAGATGGTGCGGCTAAAAGCAACATGTTACAGAAATTCAAAGAATACGATAAAAGAGAATATGGCATAAGTAATAAAACGACAGTTTTAGAATCATTGTTTGATGAATTCACGCCGAAGTATAGATTGCCACGCAATTATATCCAAGATTTTTGGAATAATAATTTCCCTAGATGTTTTTCAATAGACCAAAATACTATTCATTTCTTAAATCAAATAAAGAAGCACTTTAAAGTTGGAATTATAACAAATGGCTCAACTCAGAGGCAAAAAGCTAAAATATTTAACACGAATTTAAATAGGTATTTTGAAACAATCATTATTTCTGAAGAAGTGGGATTTAGTAAACCTGATAAACGTATATTCGAACTAGCGTTAAATAAGCTAAATTTACAGCCGGAAAATACTTTATTTGTTGGGGATGACTTAGAAAAGGATATTGCTGGTCCTCAAAATATAAATATAAAAGGTGTGTGGTTTAACCCTCAAAAAATCAAGAATACTACCAAAATACAACCATATGCCGAGATTAACACTTTGGATAGTTTGTTAAGTTATGTTACTCCACAATATTTTTATAACAAGTACAATATTTTTATAACAAGTAAAAGCAATTTCATATATATATTCAAAAATATAAAAAAGAGAAACTATCATTAATTTCATTAACCGTATTAGTAATAAAGAATAGAGGCGATTTTAATAGCTGCGGCTAATTTAATCTATGATTAATACGAAGTTTTGTAAAACAATTTTACTCATACGGTGCACATTATAAAGGGGTGGGACTATGGACATAAAGAAAGTAGTAATCGATGGAATCAATATTGCGGTCATTAGAAACGATAAGGTATTAATATCGGATGTTCAGTCTGCATTAGATACTATGGCAACAGTTCAATACGAGGTAGATGCGAAGCATATTATTATCCACAAGTCATTAATAAGTGAAAGCTTCTTTGATTTAAAAACACGTCTTGCGGGTGATATCCTTCAAAAGTTTATAAACTACAAGGTAAAGATTGCTATCATTGGGGATTTCTCTATTTACACTAGTAAAAGCTTAAAAGACTTTATTTATGAATGTAATAAAGGGAATGACATTTTTTACTTAGCAACTGAGCAACAAGCAATTGAAAAACTAAGTACATTAAAGTAAAAATTATATCCTGCTAAATTCCCCCATTTCACTTAGTTCATGATTATATACGATATAGAAGAACTGATGTTTGTGGTAAACTAAGAGATGAATAAAGGGGGAGTTTTTTTGAACAATTTTAATGATACGATCCGAAATTTAAATAATATAGTTTACCAACCTAACAATTTAATGATTACGAATCTAAAAGAAGAAAAGCAAAACGCAGAATATGCAGGATGTTTATTCCACTTAAATAACAAAACCATTCGTTTTAGAAAATCAAAAGTTACTCCTAATAAAATTGGTCAATTTGTTTCTTTTTGGGAGAAAGATGACAATATGCAAAATCAAGCATTTTCTTATGACGCTGCTCCTGATTTATTAGTTATTACTTGTATAGATGATCATAAACTAGGACAATTCATTTTGCCTAAAGAGATTCTTCTTAAGGAAAAAATCTTGAGAACACAAAATCAAAAAGGCAAGATGGCTATGAGGATTTATCCTATATGGGATAAGCCTGTTAGCAATCAAGCTAAAAAGAGCCAAATGTGGCAACTTCAGTATTTTGTTGATTTAAGCGATTGTAATAATTTACCTATAGACAAACTATTAAATTTGTATTTGTAGCTTCTTATCTTTAGTGATCTTGTCGGTTAGACTTTTTGTACCGGTACAGTTACATAAAATGTACGTTGTTACAGTACCCCTTAAAACTTACAATCAGCATATATTATTTAAACTTATAAAATTTTAAGGGGTGCTAAATATGACAAGTTTACAAGATCAGCTTTTCGCAAGATTAAATCTTAAAAAACGTAATGAAGTAACGTTTGAAGAATTACCTACTATACTCTTTTCATTTGCACATACTATACCATTTGAGAATTTAGACGTTATAGCACAAAATACGAATCAAATCTCTCTGGAAAACTTACGAGAGAAAATTTTAACTAGTTCCCGTGGTGGACTTTGCTACGAATTAAACACCCTTTTTTACTATTTCTTAAAAGACTGTGGCTATGATGTACAACTGGCATTAGGTACGGTTTATAAAAATGATATAAATGCATGGGCACTTGAGGATGGCCATATAACAATTATTTTAACTTATGCTAATGCACAGTATTTAATTGATGTAGGTATAGCTTCATTAGTACCTCTTGTTCCTGTACCTTTTACTGATGAGTCTGTTTCTTCAAAGAATGGGTCGTACCGGGTGAGACGAAAAGATACGAGTAAAGGAAATTATGTTTTAGAAAGAATAGATGCTGAAGGAGAATGGAAAGTTTGTCATGCCTTTTATAAACATATTATTGATGAGATAGTAGTAAACGATGTTCAAAGAAGAGTAATAGAAGATGAGAAATCTATTTTTAATAAGGGACCAATTGCAGTGAAATTGACGGACTCTGGGCATGTCTCTTTAACGAATAATAGTGTAACTGAAATTATTTATGGAGCAAAAACTAAGCGTGAGGTTACAGAAGAGCAATATAGAGAGCTTTTATATACTTTATTTGCTATTAAGTTATGAATAATAAAGATAGCCGGTACTTAATCAGAGGCGGCTATCTTTATTATTTTTTGGTGTAAATGGTTTTCGTCTAATATGTTTCGGAAACTGCGGTATAGTTAATGTTTCCTCAGTTTCTTCATATGTATGAAAAACTGGTTCTTTTGCAGCAGAATAATATGATTTAAAGTTTGATTTTCTTAATACATATAATACACTAGAACAGTACGAAAAAGTATGTACAATGAATTTTGAATGTAAAGGAAGATTATTATGTCAGTTATTGATAAATTGAAACTTAATAAGTATACAAATATGGTCGTAATTAACGAACCAAGTAATTATGACATTTTTACAGGTAAAGAAACTGTATTCTCAAAAGAACACGATGCTATCTTTATATTTGTAGAAACGCTTGATGAAATGGTGAAACAAACGAATTTTATTATTAGTAATGAAGAATTACTAATTGAAAAAGGTTACGTGTTCTTCGCATATCCGAAAAAAGGTAATGCTCGTTATAGTACGTTTATTCACCGTGATGAGATGTTTCCGGCATTAAACGTTGGAGAAGATGGTTATGTGGGAGAAAGCAATATTAAATTTGCACGAATGGTAAGTATGGATGAAGTCTTTACTGTTGTAGGTTTAAAACGTGAAAAGAAAAAAACAATGAAAACATCTGCTATGAGTCAATGTGTTGCCGATTATGCAGATCGAATTAAAGATGTTGAAGCATTATTAACAAATCACCCGAATGAACTTAAGTTTTATCAAAGTTTAACGCCTGGATATCAGAAAGATTGGGCACGTAATCTTTTTTCTGTAAAACAAGAAAAAACACGTGAAAAACGTCTAGAGAAAATGATAGAAATCCTTTCACAAGGTTATAAAACAATTGAATTATTCCGTAAGAAGAAAAAATAATGATTAAGAAAGTCACAATGCTGCAACAATTAATTGTGATGAGTACATTGAAAAAAGCATTCCTTCCATTATACTAAGGAATGTTCTTATATTTATATAATTAGCAAAAGAGAAAAGGTGTTTGAAATGAAATCGTATATTGTAGTTGGATCTGGAATTTTAGGAGCATCTACTGCTTATCATCTTGCTAAGGCAGGTGCGAATGTTACTATCGTGGATCGCCAACAATTAGGGCAAGCAACTGATGCAGGAGCAGGTATTGTATGTCCATGGCTATCACAGCGTCGTAATAAAGCATGGTATAAAATCGTTAAAGGCGGTGCACGTTACTATTCTTCGTTAATTCAGCAATTAGAAGAAGACGGTGAAACTGACACAGGATATAATCGTGTAGGTGCAATTAGTTTACATACTGACGAGAAAAAGTTAGATCAAATGGAAGAGCGAGCTTATAAACGACGTGAAGATGCCCCAGAGATTGGTGAAATAACTCGCTTATCAGCTGAAGAAACAAAAAAATTATTCCCAGCATTATCAGACGAATATAGTTCTGTTCATATTAGTGGTGCTGCACGAGTAAATGGAAGATTATTACGCAATGCGTTAATAAGTGCTGCGAAAAAACATGGTGCAACTTTTATAAAAGGCGATGCCATATTAGTCCGTGAAGGAAATCATATTACTGGAGTTACAGTAAACGATGAAACAATTTTAGCAGAAAAGGTTATTGTAACTGCAGGCGCATGGGCGAATGAAATCTTGAACCCATTAGGAATTAATTTCTTAGTTACATTCCAAAAAGGACAAATTGTTCATCTGCAAATTGAAAATACAGCAACAGAAAATATGCCAGTTGTTATGCCACCGAACGATCAATATATTTTAACGTTTGACAATGGGCATGTCGTAATTGGTGCAACACATGAGAATGATACTGGTTTCGATCATCGTGTAACAGCAGGTGGTTTACATGAAGTATTCCATAAGGCATTAACAGTTGCGCCTGGCTTAGAAAATGCTACAATGCTTGAAACGAGAGTTGGATTCAGACCATTTACACCAGGATTCTTACCTGTTATCGGACCGCTACCTAACTTTGAAGGAATTCTCGTTGCGAATGGATTAGGAGCTTCGGGTTTAACAGCTGGTCCATATCTAGGAGCGGAACTTGCTAAACTAGCGCTCGGACAAACGATTGAATTAGATTTAAATGATTATGATGTTGCTGGCGCAATTGAATAATATAGGGTACTGCTAACATTTAGGAAAAACCATGCTAAACAAATTCGACAAGAAATAAACAGTTTTTCCTCTGTTAAGAGTAAGCCTGTTTATGAAAAATAAAATTATTTAAAAATAGAGGGCCGACATTATAAACCTGCATTAATAATGTAGAATTGTGATGTCGGCTCTTTATTCATATTGCTTTAAAACTTATTTTCGAGAGGAGGTTAAGTAATGAGAGCGCCATATCAAGTATTGATATTTCCTTATATAAAAACTGTCGATTCTATTCAATATGCCATTTTTAACCGAAGTGATTATGGTTATTGGCAAGGAATAGCTGGTGGCGGAGAAGACGGTGAGATTCCTATTGAATCAGCAAAACGGGAAGCATTTGAAGAGGCTGGTATTACAAGAGAATGTCCATATATACAATTAGATTCTGTGTCTTCACTATCAGTAGAAGATGTAGTTGGAGGATTCCTTTGGGGAGAAGAGGTTTATGTAATAAAAGAATTTTCTTTTGGAGTTAAAGTCCCTACAAAAAACATATCATTATCTAAAGAACACTTCAATTATAAATGGTTATGCTTTGAGGAAGCAGTAACGTTTTTGAAATGGGATAGCAACAAAACAGCATTGTGGGAATTAAACAAAAGACTATTAAAACAATAAAAGTTTTAGCTAACAAAGATAGTATTGGAACAAGAATGGAACCATTAACAAACCTTTGCTACACTTCTAAACAGTGTTTTAGATTATAAAATAGAGTAATATAGATTTGGTATGGGTAATGAACTAAGAGAACTTGCACTAAGAAAAGCCCTATACAGTTGCCTGTGAAAAAATGAAAATAGTTAGAAATATTTTTATGTTGTACAGTTTTTGGCTATGAATAGCGGAATAAATATTAAGTATTCAACAGTTCAAATAGAACGAGTCATCTTTTTATTTTAAGAAGAAAGATGACTCGTTTTATGCTAAAATTCGCTTAGTGTATATTTTCGTTAAAATGTGGGTGGGCCCCTTTTAGCAAAACCGGAGTGGGAATGATGAGTATAAATAGTTTTGTGGGATTAATAAAGGACGAATTATTAAAAGAGGTAAGCATACGAAGTGAGGATGAATTCGAGCCTGTAGTAGTTAAAGATATTCCTAGACTTTGGAAGTGTTTAGGGACAGGTAATTATGCCGCAGTATTCATGCACAGAGAATACAAAGATTGGGTAGTGAAAGTTTACGTGCGAGAAGGAGAAGGAATTGAAAAAGAGTCAGAAGCATACCGAAGAATTGGAAATCATCCTTCTTATTCAAAGCTTATATATAAAGGAGAAAATTTCATAGTATTGAAACGTTTAAAAGAAATTACTTTATACGATGCTATTCATAAGGGGATTAAAATTCCTAAGCAGGTAATACTTGATATCAATGAGGCTTTGGAGTATGCGAGGGAACAAGGGTTAACTCCTTGTGATGTTCACGGGAAAAATGTGATGATGGAAAAAGGAAGGGGATATGTGGTCGATGTATCTGATTTCTTAAAAACAAAAGAAGATAGTAAGTGGAGAGACCTAGAAAAGGCATATTTCACCTTTTATTTTCCTTTCATTTATAAATTGCCTTTCCCCGTTAAAATACCGTATTTTATGTTAAACATTGTTAGACGTTCGTACAGAAAATATAAGAAGCTTAAAAAGAAATTCAAATTATAAAAGGACCACATATGTTCCCAAAAACGAGTTGAATTCACATAAATTACTGTAGAAAAATTTAAATTTTTGTTTAGGGGCTACTTCAAGACCTTAGCTTGCTGGGTATATGGTGCTACCCCATTACTATCAACTTAAGAATTGATAGTAATGGGGTATTTAATTTCTTATCTTGATGAGTATGGGATACTGCCAGCATTTCTTCTATCTTCTATATTCTTGTTGTAGGGTGTTATAAAATTCTTAAGTTAATAGGCCTTGAGTGGCATACAATAGCAGAATTAACGAGTAAATGTAACAATCTCATCAACAGCTTTGATATAACCACCTGCCTCACAGAATGATTGACTAATTTTTTTGGCATTCTCTTTGTAAATCGAATGCTGCAACACTTCATTAACGGCATGTTTTAAATCCTCAGCCAATAATTGCTGGATATTTAACATAAATCCTGCGCCATAAAGTGATTCACTTGTGCTATTCATTCCACAATGACTAATAAATACATCCGCTTGGCGCAGTATATCTAATTGTGGAAGATAATTACCAACAATAAAATTATCAGGTATATCTCCTAGCTGCTCCACTGTTAATTGTTTGCCTATACTAAGCTTTCGCATTGAGATCTTTTAAACCGACGAAACATTTTTGATAGAATTCAGGCTGATTATTAATTATGGTTCCCATAGAAATATGCAACCCATTTTCCAGGTAAAGACTGTGCATCATAGAGGATGTAATCGTATGTTTCTTTGGAGGTTTCTTCAAAAATGGAATCAGTAATTCTTTCCATAGCATGAAGGAAGTGTAATAAGTACTCTTGAGGATGGGAAGTCATAACATTCATAGTTTCCGAAAGCTCTCTTTGTGCCTCTTGATTGATGGGACGGAATTGTGCACCTGCTTTTTTGATTTTTTCTTCAAAATCATTTGATGAATAATAGACAATGTTGTCTCCACGTTGTACTAAATCATGTACTAATCCTAATGTTGGATTTAAGTGTCCTTCTCCACCTATATTGATGTAAAGTGCTTTTTTCATCTTTATCCCCTCCAGTAAATTTGATATCGTAAAATGTAAACGATTTTTTATTTTGTTTGAATTATAACGAACGAAGTGAATAAATGTCTATTTTAATTTTTGAATATTCTTAATTTTTAGAGGGTATTTTATTTAGATAACTTGATGGATGTGGCGAGACCCCACATCCATCAAGTTAAGAAAAAGAAACACCCCAAAAAACAAAAAAATGAGATGACTTCTCAAAGTAACTAACTGTAGAGAAAGAAAAATTTCATTTAGTGGGTACTTCAAAACCTTAGCTTAATTGCGATGGGTTCACCATATCAAAACAAGAAAATTGTGCGTATAGACATATTTTTCAACCGCTTCCTGTACGTTAAGGGAATCGTTATTTTTTTAAAGTTTTTTTATTATGAAATTCAAAATAACTAATTATAATAGGTGAAAAAATAATCAATAGTTGGGTTACGGAAAGGATTCGAATTTACATTCTTTCTCAATACATATTATGGATAAATAAAGTAAAATATGGGTTAGGGTTATGTCTCATGTTGTGTTAATACTAACAATAACTAAGGGTACATAATATGCTTTCATACCTTTGAATAATTTTGTTATAGGAGGGATGGAGATTTAAATGGCTCAAATTGTTGGTATTGATAAATACCTTTGTACTGGGGCTTTAATCTATATGCATGAGGGTCTTTCCCTAAGTCTTGTTAGGAAGTAAGGAACAGCAAGCAAACACTTATACAATATGAATAGAGGAGAGGAATGCCTTATGAAAATACGTAGTCAAATTACATGTGCAAGTTTGGCCCTTTTAATAGTTGGAAGTTCCCTGTTATATACAACACCAACCTCAATTATAAAAGCAGAGCCCACTCAAAATGTATCTAGTTCGTTACAAACAAATACGCAACGAGATCATACTTCCGTCAAGCAAGCAATGCGGGATACATTGCAACTTGGATACCCGGGGATACTTGCTAAAACTTCTGAGGGTGGAAAAACGTGGGGGTATGCCGCTGGAATAGCGGATCTGAGAACCAAGAAACCAATGAAAACAGATTTTCGCTTTCGCATTGGGAGTGTGACGAAGACGTTCACCGCAACAGTTGTACTTCAATTAGCTGGAGAGAATCGCCTGAAGCTAAACGACTACATCGAAGACTGGTTGCCTGGTGTCATTCAAGGAAATGGATATGATGGTAACAAGATTACTATCCGGCACATATTGAACCATACAAGTGGTATCGCTGAATACTCAAGGTCAAAAGACGCTGATTTTACGGATACAAAAAAATCGTATACGGCTGAAGAGTTAGTGAAGATGGGGGTTTCTCTGCCTCCAGACTTTGCTCCAGGAAAGGGCTGGTCTTATTCAAACACAGGATACGTATTACTGGGCATTCTTATTGAAAAAGTAACTGGAAACAGCTATGCGGAAGAGGTTGAAAATCGAATTATTGAACCACTTGAATTGTCGAATACATTCCTACCAGGCAACTCAAGTGTTATTCCAGGCACTAACCATGCCCGTGGATATGTCCAACCAGATGGAGCAAGTGAGCTAAAAGACGTTACTTATTATAACCCAAGTGCAGGTAGCTCTGCTGGAGATATGATTTCTACTGCTGACGACTTAAACAAATTCTTCTCTTACTTGCTCGGTGGCAAATTACTGAAAGAACAGCAACTAAAACAAATGCTTACTACAGTTCCTACAGGAAAAGAAGGAATCGATGGATATGGTCTTGGAATCTATGAAACTAAGCTTCCAAGCGGTGTCTCGATATGGGGACACACAGGTGGCATTCTAGGGTTTACTACTCTTGTTGGAGGTAAACTTGGAGGCAAGCATACGTTGGTCGTCAATTGGAATAGTTTGGGTAGAATTGGCAGTCCTAATCCTTTTAAAAAAATTTTACTTGCTGAATTTAGCAAGTAGGAAAAAAGGAGAAATTTATCGTAATTTTCATAGTTAAAAATATACTTTTCTGGTTCAAAAGCCCCAACTTATTTTCAAGAAAAATTTGGGGCTTTTTTTGTTTTGGTGGCATTTATTCTTAAGTTGATGGATGTGTGGTGCTACTCCAAAATAAAAAGATTAGGAGTGAATCCTAATCTTTTTATTTATACATATTTTTGTTATGAATATCACTATCAATTCCAAAACGGGATATTTTGAATAAAAGAAACCGTTAAAATAAGTGTTGATACGGAACCAGCAGTTACTAAAGTTACTATTTTTCGTCCATTCTGTTCTTTTGAAGGTTTTATAAGTTCTGTAATTAACACAATCCATATTATGATAGAGATTATTGAAATAATATTTATAGACATATGTAACACATCCCTTCTTGTTTTCACATAAATATTTCTGCTTTTATAAAATAAAAGCAATTTAACAAGAAAATATGTAACGCATTACAAATCAATATTTTCCTGTTAAACCACCTTTTTTAAATAGAAATACGACTGATAAAACGATAACAACAGCCTTCAAACTTCCCCAATATGGATAAATAGCATGATCTGTTAGACTAGCATATTGAAAAATATTCTCTAAACCGAAAATTCCTATCATGACTGCTAAAATGAATGAAGCTGATCCATACGTCCCGTTATGATAGAGGGTAAATAAATAGACTGCGAAAATTAGTGGTAAGATGATTTGTAGTACGATTATCATAGTTCGTCCCCCAGATTATTTATAATTATATTATATACAAAATTGTAATAAAAAGGAATACGACTTGTTTGATACTAACAGAACTACTCTAATCATATTCTTCTATAAAAAGAAGAAAAAGGGGTGTACAGTTAATTGACAAAAGTTAAAGTTAGTTTACGACCCATTGTTCATAATATAAATTTACCAACCGTATTGAAAACAACAATACTTCCAGGCGGATCGACCGAAAGACTATTTATCGCAACCCAATTAGGAGAGATTTTTTACATAGGGGACGGAGTTATAAAGACATTTTTAGATATTCGTCACCTAATTATTAAATTAGGTACATTTGAAGAAGGTGTTTCTAGTAGCGGTTATGATGAACGCGGATTGCTAGGACTTGCGTTCCATCCACAATTTTATCAAAATAGGTTATTTTATCTACATTATTCAGTAGCCGGAACTCAAGGGCCAGGTGCACTTTCTGAACAATTTAAACCTAATCCTTGTGACCCTAAAACATTAAATTTAAAGTGGGTTAATAGAAATACGCAATATGATCACATTGATACTGTGGAAGAATGGACTTTACAACCTAATGGTCAAGCTCAAAAGCGACGAACATTACTGAATGTAAGAAGACCATTTTTTAATCATAACGGAGTCAATAGTTTAAACTTTTCACCTGAGACTGGAAAACTTGTTTTTACAAATGGAGATGGCGGATCAGGTTATGATCCATTTAACTTAAGCCAAGATGATTTAGAAATAGCAGGTAAAATAATTGAAATCGATGTAAATAAAAATACATTTATAAATAACCCTCCTGTAGTTACACGCTTTAATGACCTTCCTTTATCTATACAAGAAACACTTACAGTAATTGCAAAAGGAGTACGTAATATAACCGGCATTTCATTTCAAAGGTTTTATAATCAATATATCAAATACACCGGAAATGTCGGACAGGATATTGTAGAGTCTATTTTTTCATTTGTTCAATATAAACCTATACCAGTTACAGAACTTGTTCAAATGCATTTTATGAGGTTAACTCCCAATCAAGATGGTTTTATCAATTTTGGGTGGCGAGGATGGGAAGGGGATTTACCTACTTCTTTTATACGACATTGTTCCGAAAATCAGACTTTGGATGAGAGAACAATAGTTTATTATGATGAAACAATACAAACTTCAGTGAAGCGTATTCTGCCTCTACTTAGTTATTTTCATAAAGATTTTAGAACCGATAAGTTTGGAGGAACTTCACTTACAGGAGTTCAGCCATATATGGGAAATGCAATTTCAAATTTAACGGGTAGCGTTGTTTTTACCGACCTTGCTAAGAAAGAAGATTCTCGACCGCCAGTTAAGGGTGTTTTAGCTTATACTAGAGCCGGTACAGACGGTAAACATGCTGACTTTCATGCTATTGAAACCAATTATGATTTTGGTACGCAAGCAGCTTATTATATGAGTTTAGGAACAAATTCGGCTCAAACTAGGTTATATTTAGGAGTTTACGGTTCTATGAAAGTAACTGATTTTAACAAAGGTACCATTTTTGAAATTATTCCTTGATACGATACAAATGCTCAGTCTAAAAACATAAGGAATTTATTCTGTTTCCAAAACGCAAGACTTAACTTGTCCCCCTAAAAATCTTCAATGTATTAGCATCTATTAACTTGGAGAAAGTAACTCATAAACCATATGTGTACGAATAATATAGAAAGTAATGAATGAGGTATCTTTAGGGGGTATTTTAATGAATCGTTTTGTACGTTATTGGTATCAACTGATGATAGAGCATGATATAAGCTTTGTTCATAAAAGAAACTTGTCCCTTGCGAATAAGTTAGTACTTACAGCTTTGATGAGTGCATTGGCCACCATGTTTCAAGCAGCGGGGAACTTAATTCCTGGTATAGGTTTGCTCATTAGTCCATTTTCGACATTGCCGATTTTTTTTGCTATTCTCTATTCTATTCGTGAGGGAATACTTTCTTATATTCTTACTATTTTTCTATTATTTATTATTGAGCCAAGTGAACTAATTGTCTTTCCTTTTACTACAGGCTTATTAGGTCTAGCCTTAGGACTAGCCTTTTTAAAATTCAAGAGGAGAATTTGGATTGTTTCCTTTTCAGCGACTTGTCTACTTATAGGGATTATGATCGTTCTCGATGTTTTCCGTTTTCCGGTACTTGGTCCTACTGTTCATACAACTATGGACATAAAAATTATTTTATCAATATTTATACTGAGCTTTCTATACTGCTGGATTTATGCAGGTTTTTGCAGAATAATGATGAATAGATTATGTAAAGTGTTGTATTGACAATGGCATAATGAAGATTGGAGAATGCATTCATGACTAACGTTGCAGTTAGAAGACCAAATTTGAATGATGTAGATGAACTATATTTATTTTTCCGGATAGTTATTACGAATACATACAAAAATGAAGGATTGTCACAATTATTGGATGACATAGAAAATGAAATTAACTCAAAAAAGCAGTATTTGAAAAGTGATTTTGATAGTAACGGAGAAAGTCGTTACTTTTTATTAGCAATTGATACAAGTAACGATAAAATCATTGGAACAATCGAAATTGGTCCAGCAAGTACATTGATTAATAGTTGTACAGGTGGTGTACTTAAAAATTTGTATGAAATAGGAACTGTATTCATACTTCCGGAGTATCAAAGAAAGGGAATAGGGAGTTTATTACTACATACAATGTTTCTTACATTACTTAGCAGAGGGATAACAGAATATTGTTTAGATAGTGGATATAAAAATGCGCAAAGTATATGGACGAAAAAGTTTGGAAAACCTAGCTATGTATTGAAAGATTACTGGGGCGAATCCAGTGATCATATGATTTGGAAGAACAATTTACATGATACACCTATAATATTTGAATTATAAAATGAAATATGCCTCTGAACATAGCTTTTCTTACTTATGTATGCTATTATTTATCTTTATAATAAAAGAGGACGTGAATGAACTTGATTAAAATTAGTATCCCTGAAGTTGATGTTACAATTACTGAACGTAAACAAGTTATTAAAGGAGACGAGCCAATCATTACTCCAATTAATGGATTTATCGATTTTCACTTGTTCCCTAGAGATAAAGGCGGCATTTTTATGTTTTACAATATTAATGACGAACTTCTTTTCGTAGGTAAAGCTCGTAAAATTAGACAACGTATTAAGAAGCATTTTGAAGATAATGTTTCACCAATTAAAAATCACCGTGATGAAGTATACCGCATTGATGCATGTATCGTAGAAGATCCAACAGAAAGAGAAATTTACGAAACATATATCATTAATGAATATAAAGCGAAATATAACGTTGATAAAGTATTCTACAAATAATGAACATTAATAAAAAACAATCCTAGCTAATATGCCAGGATTGTTTTTTATTTAGATTTATTCTTCATATCTTTCTCCTTTTTTCAAATGATTAGCCACAATAAAACAGAATATCCCTATAAATATAAGTACAATACCAAGCGTTTTATGTTTTCCCTCAAAGAAAGGAATATCTGAAATAACATTTGTCATACATAGTCCTAAAAATACAAGGATAGGGCCTACCCAAAGTAATACATTACCAAATTTTGTGTGCTTCCACATAATACCCCTCCTTAATTCTCTTTACATATATATCCATAAATTAAAAGTAAATTCATAGAGAAATATAGTTTTTTTCATATCGAAAATTTAACCCTCATATATTGGTACAAGCAAAAGAGAAAGGAGACCATCATGAATTGGTTAGAAGCTTTCATATTAGGTATAATTCAAGGTTTAACAGAATTTTTACCAATCAGTAGTACCGGACATCTTTATTTAGGAAGGCATTTATTTCAATTAGATAAAGCAGGCTTATTTTTAGATACGATGTTGCATATTGGGACTTTACTTGCAGTGTTTATTTATTACAAAAAAGAATTTATATATTTAATTAAAAACCCATTTTCAAAGCTCATGTTATTACTTATTGTTGGGACGATACCTGCAGTTGTTATTGGTTTATTGTTTAAAGACTTCTTTGAAGATATTTCAAAAACAGGAATCACGATCGGTTGGGAGTTTTTAGTGACCGGATTCTTTCTCTACATGGCAGATAAACAAAAGAATGGTCGTAAAAAAATGGATGACATCACATATAAAGACGCATTAATTATCGGTTCATTTCAAGCGGCTGCTATTTTCCCAGCGATTTCTCGTTCTGGTATGACAATCGTCGCTGCATTATGGAGGCAGTTAGACCGTGAAACTGCTGCTTACTTTTCTTTTTTATTATCAACGCCAGCCATTGTCGGAGCCATTATTTTGCAATTTGTAGACGTTTTTCAAGGGAAAGCAGAATCTATTTCTAGTACATCTTTAATTGTCGGAACGTTATCAGCAGCGTTTTTTGGATACATAGCCGTTTCATGGATGATTCAATATTTAAAACGTCAATCCTTAAAAGTATTCGCGTATTACGTATGGGGATTAGGTATTTTAATTTTAATGTTGCAATTTACTGATGTATTTTAAGTATAATGATAAAGAAGTTAATTAGTTTAAGATCCTGTTTCATTCATACAAGGCAGGATCTCTTTTTATTAAGGGGGAAAATATGTTTAATACGGCTATCGTTATTGGTGGAAGTGTGGCAGGAAAGTTTGCAGCAAAAGCATTATCAACTTCTTTTAAAGAAGTAATCATTATAGAAGCTGGTGAAAGATGGGATGGAAAGTCTTCGAGAAAAAGAGTTCCACAAAGTAATCATCCTCACGTGTTATTAAAAGGTGGAGAAAACGCAATTGAAGAATTGTTTCCTAATATTACGAACGAATTAATAGAAGCGGGTAGTATTATAAACAACTTTACGCGTGATTTGAAATGGCATCAATTCGGTCTATGGAAACAACCGTTCATAGGGGAAGTACATATGATTCAACAAAGTCGTCCTTTGCTAGAATGGCATATTCAAAAACGAATACATCAAATTTCAAATATTACTATTAAATATGAAACATTGGTTAAAGGGTTATTGGTAGATGCAAAGCTTAACAAAGTGTGTGGAGTAAAAGTTAAATATTTAGAGACAGACACACAAGAAGAAGTTCATGCAGATCTTGTAGTTGATGCGAGTGGATTTGGCTCAAAAAGTATAGAATGGCTACGAGAATACGAAATTGAAGTAAAAGAAGAGAAAGTTCGTATTGATTTATTTTACGCAACGAAAATGTTCAAACTTAAAGAAAATGAGGAGTTAGACTGTTGTAATATGCTAATGTCTCCGAGTTTCCCTGATAACCCTTATGGCGTTCTTATTCAAACGATAGAAGATAATCGTTATTTTGTTACTTTCAGTGGATACGCAAATGAGAAAGCACCACAAACAGATGATGAGTTTTATGATTTTGCTGAAAACCTATCAATTTCTAATGTTACAGACTTCCTAAACAAGGCTGAGGGAATTACTGATATAAAGACATACAAAATTCCTTATCAAGTACGCCGGCGATTTGATTTAGTGAATAATGTACCAGAAGGCTTATTAGTTGTTGGAGATGCGCAATGTCGTTTTGATCCCGTTTTCGGCCAAGGCGTATCAGTTGCTGCTATGGAGGCTCACCAGTTGCAATTACTTCTGCAAGGCAGAAAACAGCTTGATAAAACATTTACACAACAATTTTATAAAAAGACAGCTAATATAATAGAAACCCCTTGGGATATGACAACGACAGAAATATCACGTCACCCGCAGCTAAAGAGAGAATTAACTACAAAACAAAAATTTCAGCTATGGTATACGAAACAAATATATCGACTATCCGCAAGTAATTCTGATGTTTATATTCGATTAGTACGAGTGATGAATTTAATTCGTAGTCCATTTCATCTTTTTCATCCGAAAGTGCTACTATCTGTATTGCTTAATCGAAAGAAATAGCAGGAATATAATTGATTAAAAAAGAATGTATAACAGTTAGTAAATCAAGAAGGAGAATACGAGATGGAAATATACATAGAGCAACTAAAGAAACAAGATGTTAAGGATTTATTTACGTTTGAACTTACGAATAAATCTTTTTTTGAAACAATGGTACCAAATCGTGGCTCGAAATATTTTGAATTTGAATATTTCCAAAAACTACTAGACGATTTATTAATAGAACAAGCGGATGGAGATTCTTATTTTTATTTAATTCGTAATGAAGAAAAAGAAATTGTAGGGCGAATCAATTTAGTAGATATAGATACGGAAACTCGAATTAGTTCACTAGGGTATCGGGTCGGAGAAAAATTTACTAAAAAAGGAGTTGCAACAGCAGCCGTAAAATTAATTTTAGATGTAGCGAAAAATAATGAAATTACTGACATTTATGCTAAAACAACGACTAATAATCTCGCATCACAAATTGTACTAGAAAAAAGCGGATTTTCTTCTTATCAAAACGAATCAGATACAACATCTGTAGAATTAAATGGAGAACATGTGAAGTTTGTACATTATATTTGGAGAAATACTTCGCGCTTATAATAAGGAGGACTTATTCATGAATGATTTGCGTTATCCAATTGGCCAATTTACATACAAACGTCCTATAACGGAAGAAATGATTGATACATGGATTCAAGAAATTGAAGATTTACCTCATGAACTAACAAAGGCAATTAAAGATTTAGATCAGAAGCAGTTAGATACACCATATCGCGTTGGAGGTTGGACTGTACGCCAAGTAGTTCATCACGTCGTTGATAGCCATATGAATAGCTACATACGCTTTAAATTAGCACTGACAGAAAAGAATCCAACTATTAAGCCGTATAAAGAAGAGAAGTGGGCAGAGTTACCCGATTCAAAATTACCGGTAGATGTTTCACTAGTAATGCTAGATTCATTACATAAAAGATGGGTTAACCTTTTATATTCTCTAGAAATTGAAGATTTAGAAAAGACATTTAACCATCCTGAAACTGGTGAAACAAAACTTGCTGTTGCAATAGGACTATACGCATGGCATGGTCGTCATCATACCGCTCATATTACTTCTTTAAGAAAGCGTCTAAATTGGTAACATGGATATTATATTAGAGAAGGCGACAGAAACTGATGTAGAAGTTATATTTCAAATGCAAATAGACTCATTTAGCCCTTTATTACATAAATATAAAGACTATAATATAAAGACTATGAAACAAATCCAGCAAATGAAACTATCGAAAAAACTATTTGTAGAATAAATCAAGTAAACGGTGGCTTCTATAAAATAATAGTGGATATGAATCTTGTTGGAGCGATATGCATTTCACAAAAAGAAACACCCTCTAAATTTTGGATCAGTCCAATGTTTATTCATCCGGGTTATCAAGGAAAAGGAATTGCTCAAAAGGTGATTACATTAATTGAGGAAATGTTTCCTGAAGCAACGAGCTGGGAACTTGCTACTATTTTAGAAGAAGAGAAAAATTGTTTTTTGTATGAAAAGATGGAGTATAAAAGAACAGAAGTTATAAAGAAATTAAATGATAAAACTACACTTATTTATTACAAAAAAGAAAGGTAAAGCATATAAAACACGCTTTACCTTTTTATGTTATTTTAGATTAAATATACAAAAATGATGTATTTTCTTCCAAAATACTCGGGTTAGTAATTTCTGAAATGAATAAAAATACAAGAAACCACTACTTTGTCGTATATGTCACTAACGCTTTTTGAATGCTTAAAATACTATCGTCACCTTTAAATTCTTTCGTAATTGGATCCTCCATACTAGACACCCAAATTTTAAGTTCTGCATCTAAATCAAAATGCCCAGCCGTTTCGATGCTATATTGTGTAATACTTTTATAAGGAATAGAATGGTATTCTGTTTTTTTGCCGGTTACTCCTTGTTTATCTACTAAAATAAGTCGACGATTTGTAAATACGATTAGATCACGAATTAATTTATAAGCATGCTCTACTTTTTCATCGTCTAGCATAATCTTCTCTAAATCACGTTCTACACTTTCAGAACTCGTATTTGATGCATTTCCTAAAATACCGCTAAATAAACCCATATTAAATTCCTCCTTTAATATATGTGGAATGAATTACTTATATTGTAACATGTTACTCACAAAGATATTATGACATTACTTTGGTAGTTTCTGGTTATTGTTGTAATTAGTTTATATAACCTCATCTTAAAATCTTGTGCTAATATGAAATTAAGAAAAAAGAAGCAGAGGGATATAACATGAAGAATATCGGTTTAGTATTAGAGGGCGGAGGAATGAAAGGTTTATATACTGCAGGTGTACTCGAATATTTCATGGAAAAGAACTTATTCTTTCCGTATGTAGTCGGCGTATCAGCTGGAGCCTGTATGGGGGCAACCTATTTGTCACGTCAAAAAGGGAGAAATAAGAAAGTAAATACAGAACTAGTATCAGATTACAGGTATATATCTTATCGAAATTTAATTCGAAAACGTGAATTATTTGGGATGGACTTTTTATTTGATGAAGTACCTAATAAAATTGTCCCGTTTGATTTTCAAACTTTCTTAAACTGTAATGAACAATTTGTTATAGGGACGACTGATTGCGAATCAGGACGAGCTGTTTATTATAATAAAATAGAACATGGAAATGATATTTTAAAAATCATCCGTGCATCTAGCTCAGTTCCGTTTATAGCACCTGCTGTAGAATACGATAATCGTAAGTTGTTAGATGGAGGAATTATAGATCCTATTCCAGTTCTAAAAGCTCAAACTGATGGTTATGAAAAGAATGTAGTTATCATGACAAAACCAGAAGGATACGAAAAGCAGCGGAATAAATTTTTTAGACTGGCTAAAATTTTATATAGAAAATATCCGAATATCGCAGAATCTTTAGTAGAACATTATCGTTTTTATAATGAGACGATATCTTATATGAATCAAATAGAACAAAAAGACAACTTTTATGTCATTCAGCCTAGCGTACAGCTTCCAATAAGCGGAATAGAAAGAAATAAAGAGAAACTTGTTAATTTATATAACCTTGGCTATATAGATGCTCAATATCATTATGAAAACTTATTAAATTGGATAGAGAAATAAAGGAGGAGAAAGTTGAAGTTAGGAAAAAGGGTTATTTTTAATGAATTGCAGAAAATGCCTAGTCCGCTGTACAAACCGTTTCCTTATCGCGCTACAGCAAAATTGCAGCGAAACTTAGAAAGTAGATTTACCGAAGATAATTGTATAAACGCTGATTTTAATCATCATTGGATGCATACAGCAGCTACTTTAAATTCTGTACTAAATGGAAACGAAACGAACAGAACATTACGTTTCAACAAATAAAGTGGTTAAGAAAATCGTTT
Organism: Bacillus sp. D48C; assembly: GCF_053345735.1. Classification (NCBI taxonomy): domain Bacteria; kingdom Bacillati; phylum Bacillota; class Bacilli; order Caryophanales; family Bacillaceae; genus Bacillus; species Bacillus sp. D48C. The sequence goes on along the minus strand of NZ_JBKFAQ010000002.1, from coordinate 83,715 downwards.
TTTGAGTGGTTTCCGCAATATCGTTTTCTAGAAACAGAAATTGTGAATTATCCCATTTTGTATAGAGATTTCATAAGTTATGAGAAGACCAGGAAGCTATTACTTTATTACCTTACTGAATAAAAGCGAAAACGTACAGGTTACATTACTTGTACGTTTTTTGTTCATAAAACATTCAATATTAACAATTAGTTTATATAGGAATTCTAATGAGAAGAAAGAAGTACATATAATAGAATGATACAGGGGAGGAGAGAGGAATAGCTGTTTTGCTTTAAGTTATTGTCCAACTCGAATACAGTTAGTTATTTATGTTAAAATATTTCGAGTGAAATCAAGCTTTTAAGGATTTCATTGAACATTAAACAAAACAAGTTAGCAACGTAGAAGGGATAACATTAACATGAAAAACGTATCAAATATAGATAAAGTAGAATCAATAAAATCTTTACAGTCAACAATTAGTAAACTTGAAAATGCCTTATCACAGATGACTCAAAAAGGATCAAATACTACTTTAGTGAAAAAAAGACTCAAAGCAGCTAGTATCGGCTTAGCTATGTTAGAAAGTGTTTGGAAGCAAGAAACTCATCATTATACTCAGGAAGATTTAGCAGAAGCTCGTAATGTTCTGATTGGTTTGCTTCCATCAATTGAAAAGATTTACGTTAAGTCAAAGCTTGGGAGTCCTCAAAGAACGCTTTTAGAAAGAAGAATAAAATCGTTTGAACTTTCTATTCAAGCAATAGACAATTATTCTAGTAAATAACTTATTTAAAGAGTCTTATTACAAAAGTGTAGCAAGACTCTTATATCATTCTATCAAAATTAAATATCCTTACTGCCACATTGCAGCAAAGGCAAAACATCTTGATCTACCTCATAATTATTCTCAAACTTCACATCTTCAAGAACATTTCATTGTCTTTAATAAAAATCCATGCATTAAGTAATCTTCAATCGCAAAAACACTCAATTATTTAATTTACGAAAATGGAATACCGCCATGTATTGCTGTAGATCATGTTAATCAGCTAGAAGAACTAACTTTTGAAAACGATATTCCTCGCATTGAAAATCAAATTTCATCTATAAATTCTAATGCAACTCAACTTCACTTTTATATGGTAGCAGGACAACTTGAAAACAAACCTCTTTTAACGGCCAATAATCACTTGTATAGAGCTTTAAAAGATAAAGGGTACAAAACCACTTATGAAGAGTTTCAAGACGGTCATGATAGCGTGTGAGGGTGAAAAAAGTTATTTGATGGATTGAAAGCTTTGAAATAGATAAAAACCACACTATAAAATAAAAAGGAGAGAAAATCTATGAATCAGGAAGAACTCGATAAAAAATTAAAGAAACAAGAGATTTTAGTAAAAGATGAAAAAGTTTGGTCGTATACGTATGAGGATCATATTAGTTCTATCGTTAAACAAGCAGAACAGAAAGGAGCTTTTGATAATTTACCTGGTAAAGGTAAACCTCTTAATCTCGATAAAGATCTTTCTTACAATCCTGAAAAGCAACTTTATAGAACTTTAGCAAATAATCATATTTTGCCTAGGTGGATTGAGCTTTCAAAAGAAATTGAAGATTTAAAAGAAAGACTAAAAGAAAATACAAATACGGCAGAAGCAGCGGAATTAATTCGAACTATCAATAAAAAGGTTTTAGAGCATAATTTACTTTGTCCGACAAGCGCGCAAAAAATGAGGGTGAAAATGGATTTTTAACGATTTTCAATTAAGCTATCGCTTACTATATAATTAAGTTAGGCATTTTCAATTCGTTACTAAAGGGAGGCAAATGTAGTGAAGAATACGTATCAACTTCAAATTCCGAAAGAACTAGAACAGTATCGTAGTATTTTAGAAGAAAGTGTGAAACCGTATGTTAAAGTGTCTGGAACATTAGCAGAGACAACGCTTTTTGAAAGTAAGTTTGGTGGTTATCCGTATTTACCTATAGATCAAGAGCATCCTAAAGACTCAAATGGACAACCTATGATGCTACTTGCGCAGTTAAACTTTGAAGAAATGCCGCATGTTGAATATATGCCTCAAAAGGGATTGTTACAGTTTTTCGTAAGTCCTGAAGAAGATCTTTTTGGAGCAGATTTTGATCATCCCACAAGCCAAAAAGACTTTCGAATTGTTTATCATTCTACAATCACAGCGGATTTAACTAAGGTGATTTTGGCATATCAACCAGTAACACCAAGAGATTATCGATTTGAAATGATTTTTAGTGATAACATTGATTGGGAAGAGATTGTTGATGAAGAAAATAATATAGAATTAGGCGAACTGTATGATGATTTATGTAAAGATCAAGGACATAAAATTGGTGGATATCCATTTTTCACACAGACAGATCCTAGAGAATGGGAAGAAAAATACCAGCAACATGACATATTATTGCTGCAAATCGATACAGACGATTCATTAAATATTATGTGGGGCGATTCTGGGGTTGCTAATTTCTTTATACGTAAGGAAGAGCTGTTAAATCTAGATTTTTCCAATGTCATTTACAATTGGGATTGTTACTAGAAGATATAAATAAATTAATAGCAAACAAAAAATCTTCCTGAAGGTGAGGAGGATTTTTTATGTTAAAAATAAGCGTTATGTTAACTAGAATAAAAAACAATGAGTGTAATGAAAGGCAAGCCTAAATAACAGAAATAACAACAAATAATGTAAAGTTGTAAAACGTGTGCAAATAGCAATAAGTTCATTAAGTAAAACATAAAATAAAATTACTAATTTATATTTTGTATAGAAATAATTTTTCTGTATAAAAATTTCTTGCCGATCAAAAATGATTTGGATTCGTTAAATCTTAAGCGATTATTGAGTAAGATTTGCTGTGATGAATTTATAACAAATAAAAACGATAAAAACCGAAGAAATTTGTTTAGATAAGATTTCATATGAATCTCACTAAAAATCTCCGTTCCGTCTCATTAAGTATAGTTTACTTGGTTTTTGATACCTGTAATCGCTTTGTCTCTATAACTACCTATAATATATATTATGTTAACTAACTTCAAATTATAAACTTATTATAAATAAGTCAGCTTTTGTGATTAGCCTCCCCTCGTTCTTTTTAATCATTCTGTGTGATGGATTGTGTAGTTGTTTGTTTTATAAGTTGTTGATGAAAATGTCTCCAGATATAAATTATATTTAAGACAATAAAAAATGCAATTCGTTTTAACTGAACGCATTAAACGAATTGCATTGATATGATTACAGATAAGTTCTTAAAATTAGTTTGCTATAGCAATTGCTTCAATTTCAATTAATAAGTTATCGTTAATTAACTTTCTAACTTCGACAGCTGAACTTGCTGGTGGATTCTTAGTATCAACGTATTGATCTCGTATATCTCTAACCATGGCCATTTGAGAAATATCTGTTAGGAAAAATGTTAATTTTACTACATCATTAAATCTTAATTCCGAAGTTTCTAATGCACTTTTAATATTTTCGAAAACTTGTCGCGTTTGTGTAGCTAAATCACCAATGCCAACTATTTGACCATCAGTGTTAATCGCTACTTGTCCAGATATGTAAATTGTTCGTTTAGCGTTACTAACTTCCACTACATGTGAATATCCAAAAGTTGGTGGCATCGTTTCTGGATTGATAAATTTCTTTTGCAAGGTGTCTCTCTCCTTTTTTATCAAGAAAATTGTAAAATCTATGTATTTACTATATTCAATCAATAAAATTAAGAATCCTTTATGATTTAAAAATAAAAAACCTTAGAATAGCTATCTTCATACCTATTCTAAGGTTTTTTAGGATTTTATATTTAGTTATCGCTAGTGGACATTGTTAAATTAATCTTTTCATAATCTCTTTTAAATTGATTATCATTTTTTAGCCAACGTTTGAAAGCCGATTCGCTTATTTCTAAATTTGAACAAGTTGTAGCATTACATTTATTTTTCATATATTCTTCAAGGAAATTTTGTTTTCTTTGTTTAACGGCAGTTTGAGTTTGTTTTAATTTTCGATCTTGTAATTGATCTAAACTCAGACTTTCTCTCTGAAACACTTCATATTTTCTATGCAAATAAATATCTTTGTCTTTATAAATCCAATTTGAAAATAGTTGTATTGATTTTCTTCCAGATAAAATAACGCGATAATGTTTGTTTTGATTTAGTAAATCGGCTCGTAAATTGCGATTTTGAAGAATTTGATGTAAAGAATTCATAAAGTTATATGATCCACCTACGAAATTAACTGTATAAGTTTCATACTTGACGTAACCATCCCCATCAAAATACCCACGAACAAAATGATGCAAATATTCTTCTGGTACAAAAGGAAATTCGATGTTAAATGATTTACATGGCATAATTCCGTGTATGTTCATAAGGTCGTCTTTTATTGTTTTGCTATTAATATTTAGCATGTATACGCTTGTTTTTTTGTTTTGATAAAGTGGCTGGTTTGTTTTTAGTTCTTTTTTTATATTTTCTAAAATATAACTTTCTTTTTGAGATATACTGACACATTGATTTTCTTTCTGTATAACACCATCTGCTGCTATAAACCCTAAAATATAAGCCATATTGTTTGACCACGTTTTAAAGTAATCTTCTGTTATGTCATACTTTCTCTTCCAACTCCCTATAGCGCGCCTTGGTACGTTATTGTCTGATAAAACCATACGAATATACCTTGCAGACACATTAGCAAGCACAGCGATTTCTGAGGTGCTCTTCCCTTCAGTATACAAATGCATGATTTCAGATTTTGATAGTTTACATTTTGATTTCTTTTTTCGCTCTATGTGCACTTATATCCTCTCCTTCCTTTCTTTTATTAGAGACATATTTTCTTCTATAACATACAAAGAAACATATGTTCTTTGTTGCGTATAAGAAGGAATTTACTAAATAAAAACAATTTACATGTACTTAATATTTGTCTTAGCTGCTGCTGTGCGATTTGTACTTTATAGATACAAATAATGAATTTGACGGATTTATGAAATACAAGGCATTTTAGATGAAAGGTAAAATAATATAGTTTAAACTACAAATAGCTACAATAACAACATACGTAAATTGTTAATCGTAAAAAGGAGAACGAATGAATAAGAAATATACAAATCAAATTCATACTGATATGAGTTTTAAACCGAAAGATATTATAAGTTTAATGACGGATTACTTTAAAATAAAATCAAAGCTGCGTCCTATAAAAGGTTTGCCTATCGTTTTATCAAATAAAGATAATGAACCGTTAGAGAGTGTTACATGGTTTGGCCATTCTGCTTCTCTTTTGAAAATAGAAGGTAAAAAACTGTTATTAGACCCTATGTTTGGAGATGCCTCTTCCCCATTTCCTTTGTTTAATAGTAAACGCTATAGTGGTGTTTTTTCTTTAGAACGTGATGACCTTCAAGAAATTGATGCGATTATCATTTCTCATAATCACTATGATCATTTGAATTACAAAAGTATTATGCAGTTAAAAGATCGCGCAAAGCACTTTTATGTTCCAACTGGAGTTGCACAATATCTTATTAAATGGGGTGTTTCGCCTAGTAAAATTAGTGAGCATAATTGGTGGGACGAAATTACGTTTGATAATATTAAGTTAGTATGTGCGCCTGCAAGGCATTTCTCTGGACGAAGTATGACAGATAGAGATTGTTCATTATGGTGTTCATGGCTTATCCTTGGTCAAGAGACTAAAATTTTCTTTAGTGGCGATAGCGGTTATGCCCCTCACTTTAAGGAAATTGGTGATAAATATGGTCCATTCGATCTTACATTGATGGAATGCGGACAATATGATCCGAGGTGGTCTGCAATTCATATGTTGCCTGAAGAAACTGTACAAGCTCATATTGATGTACAAGGAGAATTACTTCTTCCGATTCATTGGGGTGCTTTTACATTAGCATTACACGAATGGAGTGATCCGATAGAGCGTGTTACGAAAGAAGCTAACCGTTTAGAAGTTAAAATTACAACGCCCCAAATTGGCGAATCTATTACGTTAAAATCTACAAACTATCCTTCAACAGCTTGGTGGAGAGAAATTTAATTATAAATAGAAAAAGAGCGAACTCTCTTATAAGGAATTCGCTCTTTTTCTGTATTTAAACTTATTTCACTATATTTGATTTCCCGCTATCTAAAATTCTATTTGCTGGTACACTGGACATTTCAATCACTGTATTCATACTTTTATCAGTTAGTTCAATGAGTTCGTTTTCGTGATTGATTTTCTGTAAATCCCACACCATTCCATGGAACTCGTTATGCTGTCCACTTACCTTTACAATACTTTTCGTTTTATTTGTAGGTTGTATTTGAAGGTTTGTAAATAGGTTACCACTAATTTCATTTGGCGTTGTTACATTACTATCCATAAAAATCATATTTACACAATCTTCGAGAGAGAAGTTCATAAAACGGTTGGCATTTATCCATGCATGTCCAGATTGTGGTTTCTTTGCTACTAATTTCACCCCAGTTTCCATGCCTACAACTTTTATATTTTCAAAATTAATAAATGAAATTTCATTTTCCTTCCCACCAGAATACAAAGAAATGCCGGTACCTTTATTCGTTTCTGTCCAATTGATAATATTTATATCTTTTATTTGTGTTTTGTGCCAAGTGTTATAATACTTATTTTTTCCGTCTAAATATATAACTTCAGAATTAAATTTAGGATCATCTATAGCTATATAAGCTCCTTCAATAGAAGCGTTTTTTTCTAATTCTAGAACTCTAAAATTACCTTCAACAACAAATTGTGTTCCATAACCAAATAATAACTTTACACCCTGTTTCACTACGATTGGTGACGTAATTTTATACTTCTTATCATCAAGCAATACTGTTTTAATTTTACTAGATTCTGCTTTATTAATAGCAGATTGTATTTTGTTTGAATCATTTTTACCTTTAAAGTCTTCTACATACACCTTATCATTTTTAGCTAAACCTTCTTTTTTGTTGTATTGATAAAAAGCAATAGTAATTAAAACGATACCTATGAGTAAAATAATTATTTTCTTCATCACACTCATCCTCATATAAATTTTCTCCTTAGCTACTCTTCGAATAATCTATGGCTTTTATATTTAGGTGATAATTATTTTGCTGTGTATGATAGATTACGATTCTTACTTTTTATAATGGAATTATATTATCTATAGAGTTGTCCTGCTTAGCTAATTCTTTATTCCTATAATCTATTAATTTATGATTAGATAAAATAAAATTATGCTCTAATATTAATTCATTGTGGAGCACTTCAACTAAAAATTTAGGTATCATCTCTCCTACACCGTAATTATAGTCACTAAGAATCCAAGAAACCTCTTTCCAATCTAAAATTCCTTCTGCGACTTTTTTTGGAGTGTGATATGTAAATTCATGAAGTAACTCTACTAGATAAACATAAATACCGCCAGAATATGAAGAATCCTCCCATTTAATAATGCCTTTAAATTGAATTTGGTCATACGTAACTTTTATATTAGTCTCTTCCTTTATTTCACGAATCGCATTTTCTAAAGGTGTTTCTCCCTTTTCTATCTTTCCTCCTACCCCATTCCATAATCCTTTTACCGGATCATATTCTCTATTTAACATAAGTATCTCTTCATTTCTTTTTATAAAACATAAAGTGTGCTTGTACATAATGTGATTCCTTCCTCCGTTTTTAATAAGCTCTTACTGGAGATATAAGATGGATTGCTGCAGATTGCTCTCCTGCTTCAATCAATATCGGTCTCATAGAACCGCCAAAGCTTAAAGTAATCGTTTCTTCTTTTATTGCTCTTAAAGCATCAACCATAAAACGCCCATCGAAAGATATATTTAATTGTTTTTCACCTTGAATCGCATCTATTTGTTGCGTTTCGGATATTTGCCCAATTTGAGAAGCGTTTGAAGAAATTTTAATTGTAGATTCGTTTATGATTTCTAAGTTAACATTGTTATTGGCCCATTCACTTGCTAATAAACTTGATCGGTCTACACCTTGTAATATCTTTTTTCTATCTATGTTAATAATCGTTTTAAAGTCATTTGGAATAAGGTTAGAAATATTAGGATATTTCCCTTCAATTAGTCTTGAATATAATGTAGTTGTTCCAAGCGTAAATATAATATGACTCTCTGAAAGGTAAATATATACGAATTCCGAATTGCTGTTCATTAATTTTAGAAGTTCACTAATGGTTGCGCTTGGTACAATACAATTTGCTTTTACATCTGAGGAAAGTCGCGTTTCACGTATCGCTAGTCTATGTGAGTCAGTTGCAGCACAAATAAACTTATTATTAGATAACTCTATATGCACCCCAGTAAGAACAGGTCTAGATTCATTTTTTGCTACCGCAAAGACTGTTTGTTTAAATACTTCAATCAATTGCTCTGTCTCTACCTTGATTTCTGCATGATTGTCTATAAGCGGTACATTCGGAAACTCATCTGCAGGAAATCCATTTAAACTTAATGTGATTTCTTCTGATTGTATCTTAATAATTTGCTCATTCTTACTTTTTATTGCTATATCACTTGGCATTTTCTTTATTATTTCAATGAAATACTTTGCAGGTACAACAATAGTTCCTGCCTTTAAAATAGTTGCAATTTTTTCGTCTTCAATTGAAACAGGAATGAATTTTTCAATAAAAATATTCGAGTTACTTGCAATTAAAGTAATTCCAGATTGATCTGCAGTTATTTTTATACCAGATAATATAGGAATTAAAGATTTTGTTGATATCGCTTTGTTAACTTCTGAAAGTGCTTGAGTAAATTGTTTGTGATTAACGATGAACTCCATGTTTTCCCCGCCTTACATGAGATAATATTTTTATGAAGATTGATGAACGATTGTTCCGTTAAAAAAATAAGGTACTGTTTCTTTCTTTTGTAATAAATCTAGTAAATGTTCTGGTATGCGTAAATACGGTGCTGCTATATGTAATTCCATCCAAGTAATCTCTTCGATTTCTTTTGGTCTTGATATATATGTCTCCCCGCCGATTATTTCGCCTAGAAAATTAAAGAAAATTGCATGATGATCTCTTTCCTCGAAAAAGGCTTCGCTGATAGAACAAATCCCTTTTACGTTTATATGTAACCCTGTTTCTTCTTTTACTTCCCGAATTACTCCTTCTTCTAAGGTTTCTCCTAATTTAACTGCGCCACCCGGTAATGTATAATAAGAACCATTTTCCCCTTTGTTTTTTACCATTAAGATCTTTTCATTAGTTTTATCGTACAAAATCGCGTATGTAACATTAACTTTTTTCATATGTACCTCCTCTATTTTTAATAAAAGGAATTTTCTGTCTTCTATCCATTCTACCATTAACTCCTTTTAATATATATAAGTTAGTTAAGTCTTGCCTTTACCGCTATTGGTGGAGTTAATAAGAATGGGCCACTGATATATAAAGAAAGAACGTATCTTAGGAAGATTATCCAAAGAACGTTCTTGAAGTTTCAGCATGAAAATTGATTAAATTAAAACTAAAATTAATAATAACCTCGCCTTGATTACATTTGTATTCCAAATACTAATGTTAACAAATTCTATATACTTTTTAGCCGTTTTTCTAAATAATAATGATTATGTCCTTTCGGATGATCTTCACTTACTCCAATTACTTTATATCCATGTTTTTTATAAAAAGCAGGTGCTTGAAAGCTAAAAGTATCTAAATTGATTAACCTACACTCTTTTTCAATTGCAAATTCTTCAATAAGTTTTATTAACTTGGTTCCATAACCTTCGTGTCTATATTCTTCAGAAACCCATAGAAAGTCAACGTGTACATGGTGCCAAAAAATTATTGCTGTTACCCCACCTACGATTTCTTCTTTTTCATTTCTTACTATGAAACTAACCTTTTCTGAAGGTGTTTTTTCTTCATCTGCGAGATATTTTTGATTATATTCAATTACTTTCTCTCTTATGTAATCACTATCTTCTTGTACCCACTGCTGTACTATTTTCATTTTAAGTGTCACGCTCCTTTTTACTTATCTATTCAATTTTATAATGATATTGTCCTGTCTTTAATGAGTTAGTAAAGAAGCAAAGTTAATGGAATAAAAAAGAGCCCTAACATGAGGACTCTTTTTAAAATTAAGCAACTTTCCGATGTAGATGTTTTAGTTCCTTTGTCTTCTCTGCAGTTGGTGGACGGATTAATATTGAAATAATGAAGGAAATAACACTTAAAACACCGATTATAATGAAAGTTGGTTGAAATCCCCCGAGTATCGCTCCAATAAATGATCCTGCAAGCGCACCAAATCCGAAACCTTGGTAGACAATGCCGTAATTTGTACTATGGTTTTTTAATCCAAAGAAATCTCCGACAATAGCTGGGAATATAGTTATATTACCACCGAAGCAAAAGGCGACACTTGCTACACAAGCAAAATAGATTCCGTAATTTAGCGGGATAAAACTTAAAGTAAAGACTGACAATCCTATAATAATAAACGTAGCAGAGACAATTTTCATTCGGCCGATTTTATCTGATAACGTCCCAAGAATGATTCTACCTACTGTATTAAAGATTGCAATCATAGCAACGGCGTTTGCAGCAGTTGCTGCGCTAAGTCCAACGAGTTGTACGCCGATATCTTTTACCATACTGATTAAATACAAACCACCCATACACGAGGTGAATAACATAAAAAATAGCAGATATACTTGTTTCGTTCGCATCATTTCACGCGGAGTATAGTCATTGTGTAATGTTTCAGTTACAGCATTACTTACAATTGCCTCACGTAAGAAGAACGATCCGATTAACACTAAAAGTAACACGATAATACCCCAATATAAGAATGCTTGTGATACACCAAGGTTATCGATAAGATTTCCGTTTATATATCTAAAGATTAAGCTGCCCATTCCATACGCTGATACAGATATACCTGAAATAAGCCCTTTCCGATTTGGAAACCATTTAATTAAATTAGATAGTGATGTAATATAAGCTGTTCCATCCGCATAACCAACAACGACACCAGCTAATAAATATAATAGTGGTAAAGAAGAAACTTGTGAACTAAGTATTAAGCCGAGTCCTAAAACAATTCCTGCAGTAGCAATAAGTTTTCGAAGTCCTAATTTTTTCTGCAACTTTGCTGCAAATAAAGTTGAGAATGATAAAGAAAAACTTGTTATGGAGAAAGTTATCGCTACTGAATTAAGATTCCATCCAAACTTACTTACAAGGGGTTGATTAAATAAACTCCATGTATAAATTGTTCCAAGGCCAATTTGAACAATGATTGTACCTAGAACAATTAGTAACGGATTTATAGAACTTTGTTTCATACTAACTTGTCCCCTTCTTTTATCTTGACATGAATTTTCACAGTTAGTATATCCATCATAAATTACAAGATACTGTACGGAAAATGGTAATTAAGTTCATATACACAAAAAGACACTTCATAAAGAAGTGCCTTTTGCAGGTTATATCAGATATTTCTAAAGAAAGCTTTGTTAAGATAAGACATTTTCAAATGCTTATGTATATATGTTATCAAATAATTTCTTAAATGTTATGAGACTTAAGACGTATTTTTCATTCATCATATAGTCGGATGAAAAATTAATATTCGATTTCATCAAAATCTTTCGGCTGCGGTACATTTACATCTTTTATATTTTGCTTTTTATTTTTGTTCACTTTATCTTTCACTTTCAATCACCCCTTTTTGTTATAGGAGTAATTATGCCCTAATACGGTTACTAAATGTATCAGCGACTAAATTACTAAATTCACGTAAATAATATAAGTAATTATCACCGCCGTAGTTATATCTTTTATTATACATTTTTGCAACAACTACATTATATTCAGGTATTACTAAAATAGTCGGCCCAGTAATCCCTAATATTTGATACGACCCTTTTGGAATACGTTCACCAAGTTCGCTTAATTGTGCAGGCTCATTTTGGATGAACCAAAACACCCCATTTTGTGGTAGCTCTTTGTTTATAAATGTTGGACTCTGCAAACTCGTAGCAATTTTTATAACTTCTTTTGGAACGATTTGTTTATCATGTATCATGCCTTGATTTAGATGAAGATTGCCCCACTGCGCAAATTCTCTAGCTGAGACAAATAGATTTTTTTCAGTACCATCATTTACTGTACCAATTCCACTTATCGGGTCTTCATTTGGATTATTAATAATTTCAACCAAATTTTCATCTTGCTGTATTCTCCATCCTGTTTCTTGAAATTTAGCAGGTTTAAAAACACGCTCTTTTAACAATTCAGGAAAACTTTTGTTATATAGCTGATAAATAAGACGTGTCATCATTCTTACATTAATATCTCTATACGCCCATGATTGTCCCGGTTCAAATTCACGAAAAATTGTCCCGTCATTCGTTTCTTCTAATCCGTGCGAATGTGTTACTAAATGTCTTATCGTCGTTTTACCAAGCAATACAGGATCAAAGTCTTTAAAATATTTTATCGCTTCATCATCAATAGAGTTTATTTTCCCCTCATAAAGCGCATACGCTATTATTAATCCTAAATAACTTTTTCTAGCAGAAGCAACGTTAAATTGTGAAGGTGCTGTTACTTTCTTGCTTGTAGATGTATTTGAGTGATAACCACTATAATGCTCTAGCACGATTTTATTATCTTTTATAATACAAAGTGCTGCAGCAGAACTTTGATTTTTTTCTTTTATATTTTCTACCCAAGAAATCAACTTTTCGTATGTATACAAATAAATCCCCCTTAACACTAATACAAAATTACAGCATGAAAGAAAAGTATAAACAGTATTTACACCTTTCTTTCATATAAAATATTAATGATGTACTATATTTAAATAACCCACCAGTTCCAGCAATTAAAGCAACCAAAACAACCAGCGCAACCTACGCAACGTCCACCACAGCCACCACATCTACCGCCGCCACAACCGCCACAGCGTCCACCACAACCTCCGCATCCTCCGCAACGACGTGCATCGTCTTGAATGTAGTAGTATGGATATTGACTTTGTTGTTGATCCCAATACACAACATTACCAGTTTGATAATCATTAAGATTTAATGTTTGTAGTTCATGTTGAAACTGATTCATTAAGAACCCCTCCATTTATAAATATAAATTCCGCCCAAATATTAAAGTTAATAAATTCTTGTGAACAAAGTAGAAACAAGACTATAGACTAAATGCGTACATCAACAAAATATGAACTTACACTAGGTGATGTACCTTGTTTTTCAGCCTATTTTCTTTATATTCATTCGATGGACGTATTTACTATAAATAAAGTGATTTAAAAATTACTAATCCAACAATTTAGTAGTTCATCACTTAACTTTCTTTCTAGTAATTCCTTCACTAAAGGCATTGGCATGATTTCATAATGATTTAAGGCTTCTTTATTACAATCTATCCATTGAAATGCTAAATGAGACTCGCTAGATTTCGGTGGTAAGTCCGTATGTAAATCTTGTGACTCTACTTCAAAAATGTGGTTAATTTCATGATGAAGCACTTCTTTATCTTGCCATTGATTTTCTATGACTCCTAAAAATTGTTGTATACTACAGTTTACTCCAAGTTCTTCTCTTAACTCTCTTATTAATGCATTCTCTGCTGATTCTCCAATTTCAACATGGCCACCAGGTAAAAAATAATGATGGCCAATATATTCAGCAACTAATAATTTTTCATCTTTTATCATGACTGCTCGTACAATATGATGAAATTTACTTTTCAATTGATATTCCTCCTAGTTATTCAATGTATAGTTGCTCAAAATAGTCATTTAGTATTGGTATAATATAAATCATAGGTGTTTCATACGGATGAATATCATTAATAACTTCAAGAGCATCTTTTACAAGTTCTCGTTTACACTTTATTTCAACTTTACATTCTTGCCCTTCGCATATTCGACCAATTTCTCCATTAAAAGGAGATGCCTCGTCTAACGGTCTCCAATATCCTTTCACTGAACTATAGGAAAGACAATGGTCATATTCGCCCGTTTTACATGCTCCAATTTTATTTAATTCATCCCTTAATGTTTCAATATATTCTTCAGGAATGAACACTTCAATTTTCACTTCAGTAAATTGCATATTTCATTTCACGCCTTTACTTCCTAATAGTTAAACAAATAAACGATATACTTGCTCGCCATCATACTCCTGTTCTAATGATTTGAAACTGTATCGTTCATATAGTTTCTTTGCAGAGATATTATCTTTATGTACGGTTAATCTAATTTCTTTACACGATTTAAAAGTATTTTTTATTATATTAATACTTTCTTGTAATGCTGCTTTTCCATATCCATTACCTTGCTGCTTTTGATCAATAATAAATCCGTTAATCCAATACATATCTGATGTCTTTCTTACAACTGCATGCATTACAAAACCAACCATAAGGTCACCAACGTATATAGCGAATGGTATGTACTCTACATTGTCACCATCTGGTTTTATATATACTTTAGCAAGCGAAACTGCTACGGATGGAACAAATTTCAACTGATTTTCTTTAACTTGTAGCTTTAATGCTTCTTCCCAATTTTCTCTCGTAACAACCTTTAACTGGACATTCAATATTGTAAGCTCCTTTATCTAGAGGGATGTATTTTTATATTCAACGCATTGAAATAATTCCCTTTTTCGACAACAACTTATAACATGATTTTTATAAAATCTTGAATGAATTTTTGTTCATCTATTTCTAATGCTATATGGGCCCCTTCAGGTATAGAGCTAGGGCGGAAATCAGCAAATGTTTGTCCTTTCGTATCTCCGTATGTATCTACATTTACTGTACGATGCACAAATTCAAAAAAACTTGGATTTACTAATCCACTTATTGCAACCACATCATGTAGCAAAGGTCCTTCGATAGATGGATTAAGTTTTTGGTATGCAGATAAATAGTAGTCATACATTGGTTTCATTATCATATGAAATGGATTCTTTGTATTAGCTTGAATATAGCTAAATACATTTGGTGTTAACACAGCTTTGTTTGTTACATTTAAAGGGAATATTAATAAATTCTTTGCTTGATGGAAAACAATTTTACTTGCTATAGGATCTCCATACACATTTGCCTCTGCTAACGGCGTAACGTTTCCTACTTCTAAAAAAACACCACCCATGAAATATATTGCTTTTACATCTAGCATTAAATCATTCCATAAATTAAAAGCAATTGCTAACGAGGTAGATCTTCCTACATCAACAATCGTTAAATCTTTTCCGTACTTTACAAGAATCGCAGCGATACTACCAAAATTGTATATTGGAATAGATAATACGCTTTCTGGAACATGGATGGGCCCTAATCCTTCTGCTCCGTGAATTTCAGGGTAGTACGTAGTAATTTCTTCTGTAAGTGGTTTTGTTGCACCACTAATGACAGGAATGTCTTGTCTATTTGCTAACTGTAAAATATACGCTGCATTATGTGCAGCATGTATATGCTCAACATTTCCGTATCCAGTTACAATACCTACAATTTCAATTTCGGGATGCAGTAAACCATACATAATGGCAAATGAGTCATCAATACCTGGGTCTCCGAAAAATAATACTTTTTCCAAGAAATACTCTCCCCTCATAAAAACATAGAGTCATCAATAACTATGTATATGAAAAAAGCAAGTATATCTATGCGAATTTTAGAATGGATAATGTTTTACAAAATATTAAAAAGGAACTAGCGTATGCTAATTCCTTTCTTAAGTAACCATTCTCAAATTTAATTAATTATCGTATCCTTCATAAATTGCATCATTTATTTGATTTTGTATTTTTTTATCATCAGGTACAGGTTTCCACCAATTTCCTGTAATAAATAACATAGTTAATAAATTATAACTATCACTAAAATAGCTTTCTCTCTTATTCTTCATCCAATCCCAACCGCTATTTACCCACTTTTGATTATTGCTACTCGTTATACTTGCAGCAATAAACGGTGAAACAAATACAGCAGTTGAATAACTACCAATATTAGATCCATTTAATTGATAACCATCCACAATTTTAGAAGGATTTCCATTCGTTTTATTTTGAATCCATGAAGAGACTTTATCAGAAATGACTTTACTTCTTTTCTCGCCGTACATCGCATAGTCCATTACAATTCTCAATGGTACCCGACTAGCATTGTAATAATATGCATTTGTATATTCTGACTCCTCTAAGAAGTCTTTAGGTGCGGGTTGTGGTGGGTTTTTTACAACGAAATCTGAAATAAGTCCTGTATTTGGAGAGTACTTATTACTAAATTGCGTATAAACATCGTACAAATTATTAATAACAGTAAGCCAAGTTTTATCACCTGTAAATTCATAAAATGCTCTAAGGTGTGACATCATCCAATCAGATGGCCTCGTATCAAGTGAATTTTTAGAATCCCAATCTCCTAAATTTAGTCGGCTATTATTTGTAACATTACTAGCTTTAATACCTTTTGTAATCATGTCTTGTGCTTCTTTTAAATAATTAACTGTTCCATTTGATCCCCACTGCTTATGAGCAAGAAGAAGAGAATACGCAATATCTAAATCCCCATCAGTAGCAGAATCAAAATGACCTTGTGCTTTTTTACTATCTGCGACAACCCATCCCATTAAATTAGGATTTTGAGAGCTTTTAAAAGTTCTTGCTGTTTTAAATAAACCATCATAGATTTTTTGGGCATTCGAATCGTAACCAGCCATTAATACTGTAATTATCATCCCATACCCTTGACCTTCTGAAGTTCCAAGTGGCTTAAACCCATCCGCATCACCCGTAATCTCTCCTTTTACGTAATAACCACCAGGTAAAGAAGATAAATCATTTTTCAAATATTTCTTTTTCCAATTATCGTAGTAACTTCTTACAGAAGCATTTAAACTTTCCTGTGTAACATGAGTAGGTTTTATAACACCTGCATAATTAACTTGCTGGGGAAATGGTTTCATTTCCTTTGCAGCAGCTACTTGTTGATTAACTACGGGAATAGAATTTTGTACTGAATTGTCCGTTACATTTGCTGCGAAACTAAAACTAGAAAAACTAGCTAGACCGATTCCTATAATAGAAATACATGTGAAAATATTTCTTTTTCCATTCATTATGTTGTCATCTCCTTTTAAAATGCTTACTACATAAAATGTAACATACAATATTTAACTGAAATACAAAATATTATATTTATCAACATAAGAAAGAAACTATATGAAAAAGTATCATAAAATTATTATTGAATTACGTTATACGGATTGATTATTTGCTAAATTCCTATGTTTT
Source organism: Bacillus sp. D48C (assembly GCF_053345735.1). Taxonomy (NCBI): domain Bacteria; kingdom Bacillati; phylum Bacillota; class Bacilli; order Caryophanales; family Bacillaceae; genus Bacillus; species Bacillus sp. D48C. The sequence continues at coordinate 66,370 of NZ_JBKFAQ010000002.1, read as the reverse complement.
TCTTTTCTTAATACTGGTATATGAGCAATCACGATACCAAGTATAGTAATCCCTCCGCCAATTATCGAAACTAAAGTTGGCACTTCTCCTAACCATAACCAAGCAATAAAACATGCAGTTACTGGGGTTAAATATAGAGAGCTTGTTGCCTCAGCAGCACCAGCATGAGATATGATATAGGCCAATGCGATATATGGGAGTACTGTTGGAAATAAGCCTAAATATAAAACACTCACATTCACTTCAAGAGGAGCTGCTAGTATTTCTTGATACATTCCCGGTAAGAAAATAAGCATACATACAGTACTAGATAAAATTGTATATATGGTAAATGGTAAGAAGCCGTACTTTTTTAAGTAAGAAGTTTGAAAAACAAAATATAGGCTTTCTAAAATCGCTGCTAATAATATAAATAATCCCCCACTATTCAATTGAATAGCATCTCCTTGACTAAATGATATGAGAGCAATTCCTATAAAACTAATTACACCACCGATCCAACCATTTAATTTCATTTTTTCGTTTAAAAATATAGAAGCAAGAATTGCCGTTACTATAGGTGTGACCGAAACAATTAAACTTGCAGAACCAGCATTTACTGTTTTTTCGCCGTAGTTTAATGCAATGTGATAAAAAGTGAATCCTAAAGCACCGAACATAAAAATTGCTGGGATATCCTTTAAATCCGGTAGCCGTAACTTGTAGATAAAAGAAAACAACAGAAGTATAAATGAAGCGATTAATAAGCGTAGTAAAGTAAGATGCTCAGGTGTATAAGATTCAAGCCCCATACGAATTGCCGGAAAAGCAGTTCCCCATATAAGAATCGTAAACGCGTGTGCATATATAATGCGTAAATCCCATTTTTTATTATGCATGTTTTCTCTCCCTTTCTAATAAACCAACCATTTTTAAATTACCAATTATTTCTTTTCATCATATTTAATAGTTGATACAATGTCTTCAACCAGTTATTTATCGTAAAAACCAACCACTTGGCATTTTTAAATTGAACGAGGGAGTTTTTTTATGACAACGAATAAAAAACTGCCTAAATATCGGCAGATAGTAGATTATATGAAAGAAAAAATCGAAAACGGAGAATGGCCGATCGGAAGTAAGATCCCTAGTCAAAGGCAGTTAGCAAAATTATTTCATGTAAATCGAAGTACTGTAATAACTGCGCTCGATGAACTTATGGCAGATGGCTTAATTCAAGGGAAAATCGGAGCAGGAACAGTTGTAACAAATAATACATGGTCATTATTAGCGACGAATCCCCCGCCTGATTGGAGTGAATATGTAAAAGCTGGTATTCATAAACCTAGCAAGTTAATGGTACGAGAAATAAATGAAGCAGAAGCAAATAAAACACTTATCCATCTTAGTAAAGGTGAACTTGCACCTCAAATTTTCCCGCTAAAAACGATGCAGTCCATTATGAAAAACGTAAGTGACGAATTAGATTATTTCGGATACGAAGAACAAAAAGGTTTTTTACCGTTACGTGAGGCAATAAGTAACTACGTAAAATCATTCGGAATACATGTATCACCGGGTTCTATATTAATCGTCTCTGGTGCATTACAAGCATTGCAATTAATATCAATTGGTCTTTTGCATAGAGAATCAACTGTTTTACTTGAACAACCTTCTTACTTATATTCACTTCATGTATTTCAATCAGCAAATATAAATTTATCTGGTATAGCTATGGATCATCACGGTATTTTACCTAACGAATTATTAAAACGCATTAAATACAGTCAAAAGAAAAACATTTTATATTCTATTCCTAGTTTTCAAAACCCAACTGGGATATTAATGTCTCAAGAACGAAGAAAAGAAATAATAAAGATATGTGAAAAGGAACAGTTACCTATTATTGAAGATGATATTTATCGTGAGTTATGGATTGATGAACCCCCTCCAGCTCCTTTAAAATCAATAGATAAACATGGACATGTATTATATGTTGGTAGTCTATCTAAAACACTTAGCCCAGGACTTAGAATTGGATGGATTATTGGACCTGAACCAGTTATTGAAAGATTGTCAGATATAAAAATGCAAACAGACTATGGATCGAGTTCGTTATCCCAAAGAGTTGCTGCTGAATGGATAAAAAAAGGTTTTTATGAAGAACATGTTGCAAACGTAAGAATTCAACTAAAAGAACGAAGACAAATCATGATACGGGCTTTAAATAAGTATTGTGCAGATATTGCCACTTGGGATATTCCTAACGGCGGATTCTTTATATGGCTTAAGGTTGTACCTAGCATTCCGATGAAGAAATTATTTTCAGAGGCACTATCAAAGGGAATTCTTTTAAATCCAGGACGTATTTATGAAGAAGAATCAGAACCGTACATTCGTTTATCATATGGATATGCTTCTCCAGAACAAATGACTCACGGGGTTAAATTGCTGAGTGAATTAATCCGTAAGCTAATGGCATAATAAAAACTCCTCTTTTTCTATAGAGGAGTTTTTATGTATCTTATTTACCACAACCGCATTTCCTGCCCCAACACAATAAGTCCTTCATAAGGATCTCCTTCAATGTTTAATACTTGAGCAAAAGCAGGTTCTGTTTTTATACCGTTCTCTTTCAAGCGAAGAATTTCTTCCCTTATATGTGGATGCTGCATTAATAGCATGTGCTCTACTATCATATGTCTATATGCATTTTGGTTACGCACTGGCTTAGGCTGAGCAAATAATTCAAATTCAAAACCTTCGAATTCAAAATTTACCTTTATCGATTCAGTACCTTTCATTTTTTTCTTTTTTATATTGAACCCTCTATAAGAACCATATAAAGATCTCATTTCCTGCTCAAAAACATCAAAGTTATGTACTTCCATTACTATATCTAAGTCAGATTGGAGAGTATCAATTCTTATAGGGATTGTCCCGCAAAGAACGGGACTATACAAAGCTAAATCCTCCATTATGTTTAGTTTATTTAAAACATCATATACCTTTTGTTGTTTGTCATTCCCTGATTGTAAATATGTAATAGATGTAAACATGGAAGTCTCTCCTTCATTTCACGTAATACGTGGCTCACTAAAATCAAGAAAAATTTGTCCGTTTAAATTTGTTCTAGGATTACCTTTATTTCAATATATTAAGGCCAACAAACAATATGTTTCAACTTTTCTCCTATACTGCAATACTATAAAAATAAAAAAGGAGGAATTATTATGAGCATTTTTAACATTCTTTTAACCATACACATACTATTTGGAACAATATGCTTAATCACTGGTATTGTAGCGATGGTTGCTCAAAAGAAGAAAGGAAAACATACTGAATGGGGCGAGATATATCATGCATCCTATGTTGTCATTACCCTTACGGCAATAATATTATCCATTATCAACTGGGATAAAATCGCATATTTATTTTATGTAGCAATCTTCTCTTATTCATTTGCAATTTATGGATACCTCGCACGAAAAAAACGTTGGAAAAATTGGCTCCATCACCACATTAGAGGTATGTTAGGTTCTTATATAGGTGCAGTCACCGCACTTTTAGTAAATGTCGGCATCCATATTCCCATTATAAATTTACTTCCGCCAATATGGTTTTGGTTTTTACCCACATTAATTGGTATCCCCCTCGTAGCCAGTGTATCAAAAAAATATAAAAAGCGTAGTTAAAATTAATTACATTTTGATTACTTTCTGATTATTAGAATGAAAAATTATACTCTATATATTACGAATGATATTATGAGCACTCGTCCTATGAACATCTATAATAAAATGCCGCCCAACAGGACGGCTCTTATTTTTACTTTACAAATGTAACATATTCACCAGAAACCCATTGATTTCCACCAACATTATACCAACCATCTTTATATCCAAACGATTGATATTTTGCACCTTGGTACACATTTTTCACAATACCGTAATTTGTTCCTGGTCCGGTACGAACACGCAATACATCCGCTATTATAGTAACTACGCCTACACCATCGTTTGATGATTGTGAAGTTGCGGGTACATTTCCTCCCGTATAACGAATATATGATGGATCGTTATAAATCCACTGATCGCCACCTAAATTTAACCAGCCATTTGATTGCCCAAATACTTTGTAGGACTCTCCTTTCCCTAATTGGCGAATAACACCATATCCAGTACCAGGTCCTTTTCGTAAATTTACATTGCTACCGTTAATATAAGCTACCCCTACACCATCATTCGTTGGAGGAGGAGTCGCTACGTTTTGAGAACCTTTTCCAAAAGTATCCGTTCCATACCCTTTGTAGTTATATTGCAAATGCGGACTATCCACAAATCCTTTCCAGTCACCGCCCCATTCAAAGCCAATTTGTTTAGCATAACGAATTGCTGATGCCCACGGTTCTTTATTATAGCTATTCCAATCTTCTGTACCATTCGACTGAATTGGAACAAAATCTAATGCTTGTCCTACTAAGTGATATGAGCGCATCGTTTGCGATGCTCCTTTACGAACATATTCACGTTGTCGCTCGACCGTACGGATTGTTTCGTAAATTAACACTTCAATACCATTGTCAATGCAGTACTGATACCACTTAAAAGCGGCAGCTTTCGTATTATCCGCTAATTTATTCAGATTACTTACATTTCTATTGTGATATTTCAATATGCAACATCTCCTTTTCTATTATCATATGCAAAATTCGTCTCATGGGTTGTACATATACCTAGAACGATATGAAGTACAAATACATAAGAAGCCAATTCATCTAAAAAGGTTTTCACTTCTAGCTTCAAACTTTGTAAACTGAAATCAAAGCAATAAAAAACCACAACCTAGGTCTTCCAGTTGCGGTTTTTGGTATTTTCTTTTGATATGATACATGCCTTCTTGCATTGATAATCCTAGTATACAGGTTGTGTAAATTTTCCCTTTATGAATAACACTACTTATTCATGATTTTTCAAATCCAATATTGAATGTAAATGATCTGGATAATTGGTAAACATCCCGTCGACTCCCCATGCAAGTAACTTTTTCATATCATTTTCATTATCTACTGTAAATGGATGAACTTCTAATCCACTTTTCTTTATTTTCTTTACATAATCTGAATCGATATATTTGTAATTCATACCAAGACCTATGCAGTACATTTTATACTTTTCTATCTCTAATTTTGTTAATTGAACTGCTTTTTTATAAGGTAATAATTGTACTATGGATATATTACTATTTAAGCTATGAATCTTTTGTAGACTTTCTTCACTAAACGATTGAATAATAACTTTATCCTGTATTTCGTAGTAATTAATAATTTCTAATAATTTTTCTTCCATTCCTAAATATTCATCAGGTGATTTTGTTTCGATATAATAGTTCGCGTTATGCCCAAACGTTTCAATAATTTCTTTTAATGTTGGGACTTTAGCATTTTCAAATTCTTTCTTTGCTAAGTTCGGATATTTTTCATTAAAAAAAGAACCTGCATTTAGTTGCTTTATTTCTTCTAATGTATGCTCTTTCACTAGCCCAGTACCATTTGTTGTACGATTTAAGGTTTCGTCATGCATAGCCACTAAATGTCCATCTTTTGTCATTTGGAGGTCAATTTCTATATAATCTCCATTCATTTGTTGTCCTAATTTATATGCTGCTATTGTATGTTCAGGTGCGTACGCAGAAGCACCTCTATGTGCGATATTTTTTATATGATTTGATTGATTAATAGCTTTAGTATACTTATGTTCATTTATTTTCTGAAAAACAAAGATACTTATTACTATAAAGGCACAAATTATTGTAACAAGATATATCTTTTTCATAACGATTTATAAGCTCCTATATAAAGACGATTTAACTAGAATGATTTACTCAATTAAATGTCGATTTTCCAATACAGTCATTTTACCGATAGCTTGAAATCCCGATTTTTTATAAATATTGATTCCATCGTGTGAAGCTTGTAATACACAATAAGTATTTTTAAATTTTTGTGCTTCTTGCAGAAGGAAATTGAACATAGTAGATCCGAATCCTCGTCCTCTCATTTCTTCTTTAGTTGCTATGTCATAAATACCAATACTATCTTTTGAACATATCAATGAACCAACAGTTACGACTTCACCTTCATAAAATCCTAAAAATAGTTTCATATTCTCACTGTTCCATAAATCAAGATTAGAAATTTGATTATAGAATGCTTGTACATGTATACCTTCTTCTGATGTGCCGAATAGATTAGCTAATGTTTCTCCAAATTTTTTTATTTTTCCAGATGAAGATGCTTCTTGAATTGTAAAACTTACTGGCATGTTTATTGGTGGAGAAATTGTTTCTAAGTCTGCTACCATCGCAATATTCTGTTCCGCTTCTTTTAAACCGATTTTAATTAACTCGCTTTTTATATCTCGCTCTTGCTCCTCATCCCATAACCAAATACTCATTGGAAATTTTTTTTGATTATAGTAGAATACCTCCTTATATAATTTCTCAATCCCTTCCGTTAAATTATTATTTAGTAGAGTAATAACATTGAATGTATCGGCAGGTAATCCGCAATCAACAGAAATATAATCTTTCGTTTCTTTTACACTCATTCCGGGCACAAATTGCGCAACATATGAAGTTTTAAACACAAAGTTATCTATTAGTAATTGTTTATAATTCATCAATAGTTCTCCTTTTCATAAAAAGTACTACTCGAATCCTTCTATATTAAATATAACATATTAGAAATTTACCTTTTTCTATAAAAAGTACTTCTTTAAATTGTGCTCTATAGTTTAAAATAATTAAAAATGATATAACGTTGTCGGAATGAAAAAAGTGGTATATAATAAATATTAACATTACTAGTAATTATTTTAGGTATTCCTAGAATAAAGGAGCGATACATATGAAAATTACTATTTATTTCGGAAGTCATGAAGATCAAGATGTTCGTACTATGGACTGTCATTTAGATGTAGAAGATACAGAAGAGATTGTTTCTGTATCATAATATAAATAGTTAGGATAAACCCTATTCCTTACAGCGTTTAAGGCACCTTTTATAAGGTGTCTTTTTTGTTATATTTTCATCAAAAACCCTTTACTTTATAGCGTTTTAATAGTAAAATATAAACATGCGAACAAATGTTCTTTTTATTTTAAACGTACATGAAGGGATGATTTTAACAATGGCTCCATTAAAGCGCAGAGGAAGAAAAAAGCAAGCACCTATTATTTCAAATACAGGCTTTATCGGCTCTGTCTTTATTGATACATTGGAGTTACAAAAGAAATCCTATTATTTCGCTCGTAAAAAACTTCAAATTGTTCATCACGTATTAGATGGTCTCTCTGGAGCAACAAGTGCTTTATTTAAAGAACATAACATTTCAGCATACATGTCATGTGTGTATTTACATAAACAAAAGAAAATTGGTTTTGTTCTTTCAACGAAACCATTTGAACAAAGTGATGGCGTTGCTTATTTTGTAAATTATTTAATCGAAAAGAATTTTTACGGCGACCATGACGAAGATGTAGAATATCAAGAAGTATTTAATACAGGTTTTATCGGTGTAGTATTCGCTGATTTGTCTAGTATAGATCGCTTTAATTTCGAGTTTGAAATGGGTATGCTAACGAAATTAATGAAAGATATGATTATTCCGGTTAAAGAACTCTTTTTACGCCATAATGTACCGGCTTACATCTCCACTTCTCATTTAGAAGAACAAAACAAATTAGGTTTCGTTCTCTCTGTAAAGCCATATGATGAACGCGCTGAAGCTGATTTATATTTTGAAGCGTATTTAAAAGAACGAGGATTATTTATTGGTGATGAAGAAGATGATATTGATAAAATTGTTATTAGAAAAACAGCTGAATTACGATAGAAAAGCGCAGGATGCTGATCCTGCGCTTTTTAAGTTACGTTAAACACTATAATCTTTTGAATGAATTTCTAAATTTAACTTATTTGTTAAAATTTTATTCAAAGTAAAAAATACAATCCCCCCTGCAATGGGAAGCGTGTAGGCTGGAATGAAATTTAATAATAGTCCTGATATTGCAAGTGCTATTGGCTGCATTATTTTACCTAAGCTTAATCCAATACTAAGAACTCTTCCTCTATATTCTTCAGGAATCTCATTTTGCATGAAATACATTAAAGGAATATCAATTTGTGCTATCATAAACCCTAAAAAGAACATAATCATGCAATACGTAGTAACATATACCAAATTATTTACTACAATAGATTTAAATAAAACAGGTATTCCTGAAACTATCATAAAAATTGCCAACATAAAACTTATTTTTTTCAATAGATAAGAATAAGAAAAACAATCAGTTATCTTTTTTACTAATATTGCACCAACTATCATACCTATCGGAAAAGTCCCTTGAATCATACCAAATTGCTTAGAACTAAGATTGAGAACTGTGTTAATAATGTATGGCAACGGAACAGTTACAGCAAAGCCTAAAAAGAAATTAAGTGAAATTAAAATACTAAAAGTATTTTTTAAGCTTTTCCGCTCCAATAAGTAAGAGTATCCCTCCTTTATATCTTCAATAAAATTAATTTCTCTAATTGAACATTCCTCATTTATGTTTTGCTCGCACAATTTAAAGTTTATAAACAATATGGATATAGCCGAAAGGATAAATGAAATACCGTTAATAATTATAAAAGTTTTCATATCAAAGACTGCAAAAACAATGCCCCCTAACATAGGCCCTAAAATTAAAGATATAGAATCGATAATTTTACTTATAGAATTAATACTCATTAACCGTTCTTTAGTAACCATATTCGGTTTTACGGCCTCTAATCCTATTCCAAAAAACGTTGTAAATACTGTCATAAGAAAGGTAGTAGTATAAATGATGAATAAGTTTAATCCATAATAGCTGCTTAATATATAAACAGTTATTAATAATAATCCGCTTAGTAAATCCATACAAATAACCAGTTTCTTTTTATCAACCTTATCAGCAATGACACCGGCAAATGGATTCATAACAATCATTGGAATCGTTCCTAATATGAGCGAAATTGCAAAATTTAACGCAGATCCGGTTATTTGTAAAACATACAATCCTAATGCAAAACTATAAATAGAGCTACCAAATAGTGATACTGTTTTTGCAATTGAATATAAACTAATATTTCTTAATTCTTGATTGCTTTTTTTATTTTCTATATGTAATCGTAAACTTCCCATCACTTTTCCCCCTGCCTAACTTTGTGTTACGTACATTGTAAGTTCTTGGGTCAACCCAATAGCAATATGTACTATTTGAAAAGTTTTAAGGGAAAATAAATAAAAGATGGGGTTAACCCCATCTTTTTCCGAAAAATGAATATGTATAAATTTCTTCTCCTTGAACAAAGAAATCCTCGTACCTTCCCCCTCGTATCAAATAATTTGAAGTACTTTCATCAATAGATTGAAACTGTAAATTTTCGATTTCTTTTGTTACTTTTGCAGATGTAAAATTCTCTCTGAGTCTAGGTGCAATTTGGCTATTTATACTAAATTTATTAAATAAAATAAATGAACTTAATAAATAACAATTGTGTTTAAAAAGGGAATTTAATTCACACAATAAGAACTCCTCATATTCAAAACTATAATTACTTGTACCTGATTGATCGATTACAATATCAACAGAATTATTCTGAATAGGTATGTTTAGAAAGTCGGCACAGATAAATACAATATTTCTTTTCACATTTCTTCTCTCAATTACATCTTTTAAAAGTAAAAGTTTATTCAAATCTCGATCAACAGCAATATATAAACACTCTTCCGGTAGTTCTTCATAAATATTTCGTAAAAAGAACCCAATACCAGACCCTAAATCAAGTAGTATTTTTTCATTTAAATCTAATTGCATTAGTTTCTTTTTCGCCCATTCTCCTCCTCTTTGAACATTTTCCAAAAAAGCAGTATCAGTTTCATGAATATAATCCGAAATAGAATCTTCAAGTGATTTCTTTTCATACGCTTTCACTGAGTTGCCAGCTGTTAAAACCCCTGAAATAATCGTGTATTCTTCACCACAATTACAAATTAACTTTCCCTCAATAATTTGATTCTTATTAATAATGCCATCTTCAAGAATTAAATTTCCGTTACACTTAACACATTTAAATAAATGAAGTACTTTTAAATCTACCCCTAAAATTGAACTCGAAATTTCAGTTTCTATAGATAAATTATGTAACGCTTCCTTTAATTTGCATTTTCGTTCCTCTAAAGTTTTTATTTCTTGTTCAATCTTTTCATATTTTACTTTAAATAAAGATTGATAAAAATTATCCTTTTCATAGTCTAAGGATTTCCCTAAATTTTTATAAAGAAACAGTTCTTTAATTTCATACAAGCTAAACCCTAGCCATTTGTACTCTAATATAAGTTCTATATCCTTTTGACAATACTCGTCAAAAAAATAGTGACTTCCTTTTTTCTCGGGAATAACGAGTCCGAGGTCCATATAATGTCTAATCGTATCTACACTTACATTATTTACTTCTGCAAACTTACTGATTTTCATCCTAATCACTACCATTTATATATTTGTTTATACATACTTCTTTATTATTTTAAAAAATCCTTTCATCTGCCTATACAAAATTATTTATGCTATGAAAAAGATTTAATTAATTTTAAAGTTTCGCCACATACCCATTAAGCTAAGCTTATATAAGTTTAGCTACTCTTTTTTAATCTTGAATTTAAAAAAGAGTAGCAGGTAGTACGTTTATGTCTATATATCTAAAAACTGTGAGTTCATGGATGAATTTAAAACTGCGGCGTAAGTACTGCAGTTTCTTCCTTTTTCATTGAGTTGAAATATGTAAAGTTACGTACTTTAACTGTAGCGGACTTGTATTACGCGTTCATATAAATTTTATAGACGTTAAGGATTTTGTTTTATGGGAAGTGTTCTTGCTATGGAATCGGAATTGTAAATATAGATGAACGTGATTCAAATCAAAAAAAGGTACTCCTAGAAGTACCTTTTTAACTATTCTATATGTGCGAACGTTTTCAAAAATTATTGGATATAAATTGACGTACGCATTGTATTAAATGGCGCGTTTATAGATGTTTTTTGGTATTCAAATGTTCCTTGTTGATGTCCAGACGCATCCCATTTGTAATACCAGCCAACGATTGGTTTTCCGCCGATTATTGTGGATCCAATACTTTTTACATTAGAACCATTCATTTTAGTAAACGGATTTTGACCGTATCCCATCTCTTTCGTTGTAATATATAAGTATTTTCCCCCGTGGTTACGTGTTGTGCTAAAGCTGTTTTGGTTAATTGTTTCTACTCCGCCCAGCTCAGACTCTACTTGTACGACGTTTAGTGAAGTAAGTGGTGCTGCTGGTCCAGCTGAAGCTTCTGTTGCCATCCCTAATCCGACGAACGCTGTGATTGCTAACGATGAAATCCCTAGTGCTGCTTTTTTAAACATAAAAAACATCCCCTTCCATCTATTGTTTTCTCTTTCATTGTCAATATAATCCTAATAATCTTATATGTAAATAGATTGTAACTGTAGAAATAAAAGGTAGAATATTCTGATTTATTAGCATTTAAAAATATGACTTCAACTTTTTTCATTAAAGATAGTCATCAATCTCTAACTACCTAATGACCTCAAATAAACGCTATTCAAGTCATTTTAAGAGGTACAAAAGACCTTATAGTATATAAGGTCTTTCCCAACACTCTGAAAAAACCCGTGAATGATTCACGGGTTTTACTTTAATAACTAATTGCTATTGTTCCCTCACCTGCATGAACCGCAAATGAAATTGGTAATGGATATAATTTGAAATCCATTTCGGGGAATGCTTGTTTAATATCTGCAATCCATTCTTCCGCTCCAGCTTTATCGTTAGCATGGAACATATGAAGTACTTTTGGTAATTCTTTTTCAAGTTCATTTTTAATATATTCTCGACATTTTTGGATTTTACGAACTTTCTTTTCAAGTAAAAGCTCTCCACCTTTTACTTCTAGTATTAAGTTCACACTTAATAAACTTCCAAGTAAAAATTGAATACCCTTTACACGACCACTCGCATATAAACCTTTTAAACTCTTTGGGAATACATGAAAAGGTCTTCTTTTTTCATCTACTAATGTTTTGTGTATATCTTGTAAAGTCATACCATCATTGTATAACGATTTCGCTTTTCTAATTAATTCATCCATTGGATAACTTGTTGTTTCACTGTCTAATACAGTTAATGGAAAACCTGCCATTTCTGCAGCTAACTTCATATTTTGATAGGTTCCACTTACTTTTCCGCTAATAGCAACTGCAAATCCTTCTTCATATTCTTCTTTGCATTTTGTAAACAACTCTACCATTTCCCCAATATTAGGTTGTGAAGTAGTGACTGTTTTACCTTCGTTTAACGCATTATAAACCCGTTCACGTACACCTTCTTCACAATCTTTGTACGAAGTTCCATCAATAATAACTTCGATTGGGATAACAAAGTTATCTCCTTCTGTTTTAAAATTCGCAGTTGTACTATCAGTAATCCAAGCAACACGCTTCATGTTGTTCCTCCCTTAATTCAATTCCTCTTTTCTAATTTTTCTATATATTTATGTTATAAAAAGAGAATATCCCTGTAATAGTAACAGGACTTTATTATTTTGGCTATAGTAGATGTATATTAAATGTGACTATTTCTTGTCTATTCCACAAATAAAAAAGAAAATCAAGGAATTTGCTCGATTTTCTTCTTATTCATATACTATTTAAAAGTTTCATTATCTAAAATTACAACATAATCATTCGTTAATCTTCCTGCCTCTTTTGTATAACTAACAAGCCTTTGTATATTATCACAGCAAATTTTTGCTCCCCATACGAGTAACGGTACGCCAATAAAATCGATATGGAACCTTCTAGAAAACAGACCACCAAAAGTCATTGGTAAAGGTACGGTTGGTGATGTATTAGAAAAAATAATTTTTTCATGACTTTGATAATGTTTTTGCAAGATTTCTCCTAAATGCTTCATCGCTGGTACAACAACTTTTGATGCGCCACATCCAATCGTATATACAGGATGACCGTTTTCGTCTATTCCATGAAAAATAATTTTTCCCATATCTTCTGTTTTCAATTTATTAAAGTAATCTACATTCAAAATTTCTTCTTTTGTTAACTTACGATCCGTTGGTAATTTATTTAAATGATATGCTGCAGCTAGTGATGTTGTATGTGTACCGCCGAAGTCTGTGTAAATGTATATCATATTATCATCCCTTGTTGTAAAAGTTCAATGTTATTTAGTATTACCGTTCGCAACAATGTTAAACAAGGGATGCATGTATTTACGCTTTTTGTGTTAATTCATTATATTTTTTCCAAATATAATAACGTCTACTAATTACGGTGCCTAATGTAATACATAAAAAGGCATTTGTTACAACCATTAGTGTCTGGTGCGTGCTACCAGAAAACATACTTTGTTTAATAATAATTTTTGCTCCTAAAATAACAAGAAGAATTATTGTACTTACCCAATTTCCTTTCCGTAGTACATGACCCGTTTCACTATCTAATCGAAATGTTAAAGCTTTCCCCCGTATAATTCCAATACCTAAGCCAATTCCAAGCATTACAAAAAACAGTAGTCCTTGCAGCAAAGTTATTTGTCCCATACGAATAATGGACTGAACTGTTACAAAGCACAACAAAGCCGGAATGAGCCAAATACGGTTTATTTTCACTTTTCGTTCTTTACTTTGCATCAAAACAATAATAAGAACAACAAGTAAAATATCCATTTAGAATCCTCCTATAAACTTGTTTATCTTTAAAGATTATATTCTCCTCTTTTCATTCCATAATTGAAATACAATAGCTACTTTCAAGTGTAAGATGGAAAATGTGAGTTCTCATCAGCCTTAAGCATTATTTATAAAAATAAAAAGACGTACTTTTTACTCGTACGCTTTTAATAACTCGTTTAAACTCCTATTTATCAACTAATTCCACACCTTTAGAATTAGTTTTACCCAACAATCGAATGTTAAATTTATTAATAGCTTTTAAAAAGATATTATAAATACAATATCCAACAATAGAACCTATAACATTACAGATCACATCATCAATATCAGTAATACGTCCCACTCCACTAAATAAAGACTCAATTAATTGTAGCAATTCAATACTAACTGATATAGCAAATCCTAATAAAATATTATTTTTGAATTTCGTATATTTATCCCATAAGATTGGTGCTGAAAATCCTAAAGGCATTAATAATAAAATATTCCCGCCTACATTTCTTACAATTAGACCAATCATAAACAGGGCATCCCCATCATAAGCACTACCAATTTGATTGATGTCTTTAATAATTGATGCAAATGGTATTATATTGACCGAGCGATTCAGATTTTCAACATTAGAAGGAAAACCAATTGGTAAAGGGAATAAAGTTACTGCAACAACCATACAAATGTAGACCACGAATAAAAAACTTATTATTTCTTTCCACCAAATCACATGTTTTTTATTTTTGGTACCAATTAATATTCCACGTACAATTAAATAACAAATAACCCCTAAAATAATAAACAAACTACCGTTGATCATATACAAATTGCTAACACGCCCTTTCATATGAATGAATAATTAAAATTTACAACTATATAGTAATGTTTTCGAATTCCAAAATCTATATAATTGTATATATTTTTATGAAATTATAAAACCCTTTATTTACTAAATAAAGGGTTTCTCGTTAACTAAAATATTTTTCAAAATAGAAACTATCATGAACCCGTTTAAATTATTTTTGTATCTCTTCTTTAATATCCATATAATTAAAAAGCTCTTTCTATTTCTGTCATTAATTTTTCGGGTCCTGCCCCTTTATTCGATGGAATAACTAAAGTGATTCCTAATTCTGGATATATAGACGAGCGAAAACTGACGCCTGGATCATATCCCATTATATGATATTTGAATACCTTGTTTTCTCGTGTTTCAATCCATATTCCATAGCCGTAAGACTGTTTATCATTTACTTGAATGTGGGGAGTTAAAAGTAACTTTGTATATTCCTTTCCTAAAATTTCATTATTAAATAGTGCCGCCCAAAATTTCAGCATGTCTGGTGCAGTAACATATGCACCTCCATCAGCTCCTCCTTTTATTGGTATAGAGTAGGCGTTTGTTCTCCAATTTTGGTTAGTTTCATCCTTTATATATCCTAGTGCTGTATGTCTTGGTAATCTATCTAAAGAAAAATAGCCAGAATCATTCATACCAATTGGATTAAATATGTTCTTTTCTATATACTCCGTAAATTTAAATCCCGTCTGTTCTTCTATTATTAATCCGAGTATGATAAAACCTGCATTGTTGTAGTGAAACTTACTTCCAGGTGTAAACATCATATTACTGTTTTGGAATAATGGTAAAAAATCTTTTAAGCTCTTTAATAGATACATAGGTGTTTGTTTCCAAAGATCTTCGAAGTTATCCATAATACTTTCATCAAAATAATCTGGTATACCAGCGCTATGCGTTAGTAGTTGATGTATTGTAATATCTTCATCAAAGTTTGGAAATTTTATCTCTAGACAATCTTTTAATTTTGTATGAAAAGAAATAACACCTTTTTCAACAAGTTGACAGATGCCAATTGCAGTGAAAATTTTACATCCTGAGGCAATGCCGAATCTTGTTTGTATCGTATTGCTTATACATTCACTTTGGTTTGCGTAACCCAATGCTTTTTCATAGACTAGTTTTTTTTCTTTTTTTACTAAAACTACTCCAGAGAAATCTATTTCCTTTTGTATTTCTTTTACAATTTTATTAATCTCATCTTTTGTTTTTATCACGACAACCACCCTTATCTTTCCAAATTGTTCTTTCCCCTTATTAATTTTTCCATATAAAGGGGAAAGAACCCTCTTATTGAATACGATAAATTGTTAATGAGAACACAAAGTTTATTTCGAATTTATCCCGCATTAACGGACAGTAAGACCCCCACTGATTAAAGTTTCACTTTATTGATTCAGTAGAATACAACTTAGATTGCAATGGGAATAAAGTAAACACACACAATACGATAGTGATAAATAACATTATTAATGACCCTACAATAACTACAAGTTGTATAGAAATGAACTGAGTCGCAACACCAGATAATATTGTAATAAAAATTGTTACTAACGCAATAATAAGCCCATATATACTCCCGATCCGTCCCATCATATGAACAGGGATGTTATTTTGGTAAAATGTATAAAATCCTGTATTTGCATATGCCATCGAAAAAGATAAAATAAAGAATCCAATAGCAGCTATTAAAAATACATTTGAAAAGGCATAAATTAAATAACCAATTGCGATGAATAATGATCCTATTCCAATTAGAAATGAAGGTGCTAATTTCTTTGACAAAATTGTATTTGTTATGGCACCTAATATATAGCCTGCACCAGCTATACTAACTAGAAAACCGTATTCACTATCTGTTAGTAGTAATACCTCTTTCGCAAACGATAGTTCAAGTGAATCAGTAGCAGTTGCTAATACGAACATACTTTGAAATAAGAAATACACATATACGACATACACATGTTTTCTACTAAAATTTATAACAGTGCTCCAATCTTTTTTTAATACTGTAAGGGATAATGTATTACTAGTTGTATCCGAATCTTTTTTCTTATCAAGGTTGGGTAAAAGTAATGTAATTAATCCTGATAAGAGAAATGCTATAGCATTCATATATATAGCGAATTCTGGTGTACCCGCAATTAATAATCCCCCCGCTACTGCTGGTCCAATTAGTGATGCACCAGATCCTATTAAACTACGTAGTGAGTTGAAACGTTGTCTTCGCTCTACTGGAATTAATTTCGTCATATACGTCATAGCAGTTGACTCATAAATTGCACTGGCCATACTTATAAAGAATACGAATACATAAACAATCCAAAGTGACGGAAGTAAAGGTAAAATAGCGATAAATAACGCACGATATATATCGAGGTGAATCATTAACTTCCGTTTATTTAAACGATCAATCATACTCCCAGACCAAGCGTTTGTAAATAAAGTGGCTAATGGTTTTATTACATATAAAGTAGCAACAGCTAAGGCTGAGCCACCCATATTATAGACAAGTACATTCAGTGCTATTAAGTAAATCCATGCCCCTAAATTCGCAATACCAACTCCGGACAATAGTAATAAAGGATATTTCCAATCTTTAAGTAAGTTTTTCATTTTTGGCCCCCGCTTTCCAAATTGTTTTACAACAATAAAAAAATCCCACCCCCAAGACTTTTAATCTTAGGGACGAGATTATCATCGCGGTGCCACCCTAGTTTGTTAATATGTCACCATACTAACCTTATCAGGTACTGCATTCTCATTCATGCTTATACCATAGCTCTATAACGGGAGCGCCCGTCACACCACCCCCTTCATAACAGGTTCCGGTGTACTGCTCAGAGGCTTGATTCAATAAAGAATTTTTACTCCTTTTCAGCTAAATGGAGCTCTCTGTGAAAATTCATTTTATTTACTATTCTCTTCACTGCATTTGATTTTTTCCATATTATCACAAATGATTTTAACTGTAAATAAAAAATAATCAGATATTTAATAACGTATTATTATTAATTCGCTTATTTATTATTTTTTCTAAAAATTACGGTGCGTGAAATTACTTATAACTCTAAAGAAAGAGCCATTTTCATATAGCTCCTTCCAAATACCTGAATTAATTTGTATTCGCCTCTGTTAACGGTTGTAACGGCGGTTCTAATTCTATTTCTAGTGTATCTCCTTCTTGTAAACCTTGTCCTTTTTCAATACTTTGGCTCGTTACATAACCCGTACCAGAAGTTTTCAAATCTAATTTCAAAAGCTTAGAGAAATACATAACATCACGCATGGACCAACCTTTTACATTTGGCATATGTGCGTTATTTCCTAATAAAAATATACGATCTCCTTCACTTATTACCTCGCCAGACTGTGGGTATTGTTTTATTATTTTTCCTTCTCCTAAAATTACCGGCTGTAGCTTCTCTTTTTCTACACTTTTCTCTATTGTATCCATCGATTTATTTACATAATTTTGCACTTTTAATTGAGATTGTTTCGCTGCATCAGCTATTTGTTTTTCTGTATACGGTTTCACTTTTAAATATTCAAGGCTGTTTTTTATAACAGGTTTAAATATTTCAGCAAGAGGCTGAGCTCCATACTCATCTCCTTTTAACTTTGGCTGCTTAATAGCTAAGTATACGATTAACTCCGGATCATCAATTGGAGCCATTCCTAAAAAGGAGAAAATGTAATTCTCTTTCCCTTCCATATATCGGCCGTTTTCAGGATTCGGGATTTGTGCTGTTCCTGTCTTACCTCCAATTGGATAACCATCCACTTTATACATTGTACCAGTTCCTTTTGAAGATGTTATAACACGCTCCATTAAGCTTCTAACCTTGTCCGCTGTTTCTTTTTTTATCGGATTCCCAATTTCTTTCGGTTGATTTTCCATAATAACTTCTTTGTTTGTTGGATTTACAATTTTATCAACGATATATGGTTGCATCATTTTCCCATCATTTGCTATTGCAGTAGCCGCTTGGATTAATTGAATAGGAGTTACTGTAGAACCTTGACCGAAAGAAGTTGTAACTTGTTGAATTTGCGTATTTAATAATAAAGTATTTTTACTTTCACCAGGTAAATCTATTCCTGTTTTTTGATTGAATCCAAATTTATTCATATATTGCTTAAATTTATTTGGTTTCAGTAACTGATCTTCTAAAATAGAGAAAGCTACGTTTGATGACCTTTCAAAACCTTCATCAAACGTAATTGATCCCCATCCAAATCCACCATTATGATCTTTTATATCAGATGAACCCACGGAATATTTTCCAGATTGAAAATATTCTTTTCCGTTATATACACCTTCATTAATGGCAGCTGCTAACGTAAAAACTTTCATTGTTGAACCTGGTTCATATGCATTTGCAATCGGATCATTTAAAAAGTATTCGATATCACCTACATTAGGATTGTAACTAGGTTTACTAGACATTGCTAAAACCTTTCCTGTTTTTGGATCAGCAATAATTCCAATTAACATAGAAGGATCATAATGCTCTTGTGCTTTGTTCATCGCTTCTTCTAAAAAGCTATTAATTTGTTTATCAAGGGTTAAATATACGTTATTCCCATTTTTAGCAGGTTCTACTTTACCTATATCATTCGTAAGCGGAATCCCCCTTCGTGTACCCACATATTCTATATTCCCGTTTGTAGAGCGCAAATATTTATCCAAACTCTTTTCAAGCCCAAACTTTCCTTCTGTATTCCCTTTATCATCTGGTCTAGCAAAACCAAGTATATAGGATGCAAAGTCTTCATTCGGATACACTCTTGCTTTTTCCGTCATAAAAGATACACCTGGTATTTTTAAATTATTAATTTTTTCCTTCGTTTCCCTAGATAAGTTCCGACCAATTTTTCCAATTTCAACTTGTGTACGCCCTTCATGCAAGTTTTTCAATACTTCTTCTTTATCAATTTCAAGTGCATCGGCTAATTGTTGTGCGGTTTCATCTTTATTTTTCACTTTATCTTTTCCTTTTAAATTCACAACAACTCGATACGTTGTAGAATCTTGTACTAACACCTTCCCGGTTTGGTCATAGATAGTGCCACGATTCGCTTCTAAAACACCTTTTTTATTATGTTGTTCATTCGCTAGATCCTTTACATTCACATTATGCACGACTCCTACTGCCTGAATATAGAATATACGCAAAATCATAATAAGAAACAAAACAATAAAAGCAATCATCATATATCGAGCGCCTTTATTCGTTTGGAGTTTTTGCATACTTATCTCCTCTCTTTTGGAATGGATTCGTACGAAGATACGTTTTTAAATTTGTAATTTTTGTTTGCGATACTATATGTTTCGAAGTTTTCTTTTTAATTCCTTTAAAACAATGCAAAACTAACTGTTGTTATTTTGTGTCATTATTTTATATAATTTAAATTCGGTGCGTGAAATTTCAAAATATTAATTAGTACAACTTGATTACAGAGCACTCTAAACTCTTTTCGTATTTCCTATAAAAAAGTTCCCCTCTGGATGTCCAAAGGGGAACTTTTTTTATAATACAATTATGCGATATGGTTATATTTCGCTAAGAAAGGAATTCGTCTCGCTACTAATGCATACATTTTGAATACAAGTTTCGCTATTGGTTCAAACATACGTGCACTTTGCATTACTAATGCGCTCATAATAAGTGTTAAGAATGCTGCACCAAGTATATCTAAAGGATAATGAACACCTACGTACATACGTGATATACCGACTAATACTGCCCATAATAGCGCGATATATTTCAGTTTTTCTCCTCTAAGAATAAATACGAAGACGATTGAAAATACAAGTACAGAATGATCGCTAACGAATGATGAATCTGCTGCATGTGGTACTAATTGATGTACATCATGTGATACGAACGGACGCGGATGGTAATATACTGCGTGTATAAGAACATTTACTAATAATGCAAAAATAACCGAAAGCGTCGTATATAAAACTGTATATTGTTTTCTAATTGCCTTATCTTTCTTTCCATTATTAAACCATAAGATAAGCATAAATAAAATGGCTACGTATGCAGCGCTATTTGTAATAGCAACCATTAACGTATCTAATAGTTTGGATGAATCAGCAAAATTATTAAACCACTGAAATACTGTGTAATTCATTAAACTCTCTCCTTACATACAAGCGTTCTTGATTTACACAGTATACAATACCATTATGAAAATAGGCTTAAACTTTTTTCATCTAATCCTCATTTTACTATTATTCATATGACAATTATAAAACAAATTTTATACGCAATTTATGTATAAAGCTGGTAAGCCTTTATAATAAGGCGGTTCGTATTTTTTCATGTTTGGGATACATAACATATTCATTTAAATATACTAATTGCAAAATCATATTTTTTAATTCATTTGAAGTACAATATTTCCGAATTGTTCTCCATGTTCCATACGGCTTAGTGCTCGAATTGCTTCTTCTAACGAGTAAACTTTATCAATAATTGGTTTAATTTGATGTTTTTCTATAAATTTTATCATCTCATTAAATTCCTCACCGCTACCCATGGATGTTCCCATAATATCAATTTGATTGTAAAATAGCGCGCGTAATGGTAATTCAATTTTATCTCCTGAGCTTGCACCAAAATTCACGATTCTTCCATTTGGTTTTAATACATCAAAATATTTCAAAAAAGTTGCCGGACCTATACTATCTATTATTAAATCTACTTTTTCACCTTGTAAGCTCTCTTCCCAATTTCCAGCACTATGAAAAGAAATATCTGCACCATATTTCTCAGCAAGTTCCCTTTTATTCTCTACCCTAGAAGTAACACTCACTTTTGCGCCAATTGCTTTCGCGAATAACATGGCAAATGTAGCAACACCACCGCCTATTCCCGGAATTAAAACGTGTTCGCCGCACTTCAGTCTACCTTTTGTAAAAAGCGCTCTATATGCAGTTAGTGCGGATAAAGATAAAACACCTGATTCTTCCCAAGTAAGATATGAAGGCTTTTCTACTACATTTTCAGCTGGTACAATTACATATTCAGCAAACGTTCCATCTTTCGGTCCACCTAGCACTTCCGGTAACTCCGGTACTTCAGTAGCATGTTCCCATCCAATACTAGGATTAATAATAACTTCTGTATGTAGTTTAATATTTGAAACTCCTTCTCCTATTTCTGTAACAACTCCTGATCCATCTGACCCTATTACTAATGATAGATCCATTTCTTTTCTATTATTTATAATAAATAAATCCCTATGATTTAATCCTGCAGCTTTTAACTTTACTTTTACTTCATCTGCATTAGGACTTATCTCAGGTGAAAATTTATATTCTAATCCCTCTAATCCTTTTTTATATTGATGTACAATAGCTTTCATTGCTTAATTCCCCCTTAATATTTCCAATGTACTCGAAATATCAAAATAAATAAAATAGTTTGCCTCCAATAATTAGAACTTATATATTTTGTCATGAAAAAAACAAAAAATCCCCTCCCTATAAAAAGTATAGGAAGAGGTTTCAAAACTAGTTAGATAAGAATCTATAAATTTATTAAGTTCTAGCTAATTCTAATATTTTTCGAATAAACGGCGCTTTTGCCTTTGTATACGACACACGATCAAAAGTATATGTAATAGCAAGCATCTCTTTTAATTCTCTATATTCTTCACGTGCCCATTCATGGCTTATTAGAAAGTCCCGAAATAAAATATTGTTTCTCCATTCTTCGCTATTATAAATATAAACATGCAAATGATGAGTACCTGCTCTCCATTTTCCCTTTCTAAAAAAGCGCCAATTCGTAGCTTCTTTTGGAACAAACTCATATCCAATTTCAGATAGAATTTCTATCCAGTTTTCAGTAATTTGCAAGTCCGTTACGCCAATCATCATATCAATAAGAGGTTTAGCTCCTAATCCTTTTACTGCAGTGCTTCCTATATGTTCAACAGCAATTATTTCTTGTCCTAACAAGGAACAGAATTTCTCTTTTTCTTTTATATACTCTTCAACCCAGTCTTTTTGATATGCTTTAATAACAATTTGTTGGTCCATTATATTCACCTCTTTATAAGTGTTTATCATTATATTTATAAAATTTTATATTATTAGCATAGGATTTCCATAAAATATGTCGAAATAGTGGAATGTACAACTTAATTATATTAAATGTGAGGTAATCTATGAAAGATAATTCCGTGGAAATTCAGTTAAATAACGTAACATTCCAATTGAAAGAATATCATAATTTTGATTGGCTTATTAAATTAGGGACCGTATTTGCAGTTTTTGACCAGCAAGATTCAGGTAATATAAGTTTTGGTATAGAAAAAGATGGTCATAAGAAATTTATTAAATACGCAGGAGCACAAACAATTGCATATGAAGGAACAACAAGGGATGCTATTGAAAGGCTAAAAAATTCAGTTACTATCTATGAAGATTTAAAGCATGACTCGCTTATAAGATTAATCGATCATTTTCCAGTTCAATCTGGATATGTATTAATTTTCGATTGGTTTGATGGTGAATGTCTTCATTCGCATTGGCGTTTCCCACCTCCTGAGAAATATAAAAATCCAAACTCTCCATTTTATAAATTTAGACATTTGTCTGCTATAAAACGAATTCATTCCTTACATTCCATTTTTTCTTTCCATACTTATGTAGAAAAGAAAAACTATGTAGCGATAGATTTTTATGACGGTAGTATTTTATATAATTTTAATACAAACGAAACAAAAATTTGTGATATAGATTTATACAGTAAGAAACCTTACATAAATAAAATGGGCCGGCTATGGGGTTCCTCCCGTTTTATGTCACCAGAGGAATTTGAACTAAACGCTATAATTGATGAAAGAACAAATGTATTTAATATGGGAGCAATGGCTTTCTCACTTCTAGGCGGTGAAAAAGATCGTTCCTTTATAAAATGGGAAGCAAGTAAGGAATTATATGAGGTAGCGTATCGTGCTGTAAATGAAAATCGGGCAGAACGGTATGCATCAGTTACAGAATTCTATGATTCGTGGTTAAACGCGGCGAATGCAGAAAGGATATAACCTTAAATTATTAAAAGAAATATAGAGTTTATACTGTTATCATGTATATTAAGACTGTTTTTATGAGTATTTCGTATAAAGTGTGATGTAACTGATTAAAGCTATTTTCAAAGGCGACATATCGGCAATAAGTTATGTCTATTCTGTATAAGTGTTAGCAAGTTCGTTTGCAAACTTGCTAACACTTTTTTGTTTAAATAATTCACACATTTTTTCTTAATATACTGATTATGTTTCCAATTGTGTATTAATGTGTGGGTTTGACTACCCATATTTTAGACAAAATGGACGGTAAGGGTGAGGACAATATAAATATGTCTTTTTCTTTGTATATGTTTATTTCACGAGCTATAAATTTTTTCAATTCCAAGCATGTGTATCATATTCTTCATTATTACAATAAATGCATTTCACGGTAAAGATAGGGAATTTGTATATCTAATATTCATAATTTACGTTATGGTACAATATGTTAATTAATTACAATACTTTCTAAAAGGGGAATACATAATGAAAGCAACGAAACTCATAGCGTTGACAATGCCAGTTCTATTATTGTTCGGTTGTGGGCTAGGAGATAAAGATTCTACTCCTAAGACTGAAGAAACTAGTAAAGCAATGTTGAAAACTACAATATCTGAGGAACAGTATCCAAGTTACATGTATGAACAATTACTAGATTTTAACTTTAATAAGGATGACATAATAATAGGTTTAGGTTATGCACTAAAAGGTGATGAAAAGTATAAAGAGGTATTCAAAACGGCAAGTATTTTGGATGAAGCTTTAGATCGAATGGAGAACGTAAAAGTACCTGATAAGTATAAAGACACGCATAAACTCATCTTAGAAGGGATAGAGGATGCAAGAAAAGGTACAAAACCAATATTAGAAGCTAAAGGTAAAGATGTAAAAGAAGTTAGTGTAGTTATTGCGAATAGTTCTCCCCACCTGTTAGGCATGGATAGAGAACAGTGGAAAGAAGCAGTTTACCAATTAGCTAAAGAAAACAAGGATGATTTCTCTAAGGTATATGATAAGAAAGTAGAGGAACATCAAAATAGAAAGAGTAACTCGTAATCAATTATACAACACGATAAGGAAATATAAGAAAATGATGATCAAAAAGGTAAATTATTAAATTTTATTGAAGCTAAATACGAAGTTAAAGAAAAGAAATAATACATACTTAATATTTCTTTTAGGGCGCATCTTCATGAAAGTTGTACGCTCTATATTTAAAGGCTTTCGTTTAATGGGCTTAATTGTAAAGACTTAACTTAAAGCATTATCTAAAAGTAAACATAATATCCCTCCATGACTCTAATGGTACCATTAGCAAGGACAAATTTGAACAACTAGGATATTTATGTAAGTCAGATATAGTGTCTCTTTATCAGTTGTAAGAAAAAAAGTGGATCCCTATTCTCTCACATGGAATCCACTCTTTCTATTTCTACAACTCTATTTTTATACGTTCCTCTTCTTGTCCTTAACAGGACTGCCATCACTAAATCATTAACATAATTATCTTTAGCGGAAGTTAAAAGTTTTTATTTTCTTACTCAATTAAAGCGCCCGTTAGTTAAAGATTATGGATAATTAATTTGAAAGTGTTTTATCTAAATACACCTTTTCTTTTGGAAAGCCAATCTTCTAAGGCATCTTCGTGTAGTTTTGTGAATAATTTTGGTATTTGGTCTATTGGGAAGTATTTTAAATCCAAAGTCTCAATACCATCTACAGTAAGTTCTCCACCAATTGGCTTACATTGAAAACAATGAGTGATAGTCTGAGCTTTATCTCCGTTCGGAAACTCACCAGAATATTTAGAGTAGACACCTATAAGATGTTCAACCTCAACATTTAATCCTGTCTCCTCAAATATTTCTCGTTTAGCGGTTTCTTCAAGAGATTCTCCAAGTTCCATAGCACCACCTGGTAGACCCCACTCATTTCTATCTCCCCGTTTTTGTAAAAGAATTTCATTTCGTTCGTTATAAACAATACCTCCAGCAAAATTAAGAAATATTAAATCATGCCCTACTTTTCCCCGGATATAACGAATGTAGTCCTTATTTGTAGTCATAAATTCCCTCCTAATTTATATATAAAATACAAATCAATTATATATAAGGATAGAAGAAAATGGTAACAAAAATGATAATATTCCTTATTCTCATAAGGAATTCGCCCTTTACTTTTTATCAATCTATGCGTTTTTTAAACATTTCTATTCTAATACCTTCATTTCCCGAATCCCCTTTCAAAATAAAGAGAACACCCTTTCTTAAAACAATTTTATCGCGGCTCTAAAAATTGGTGTCCTCTAGTTTTCTAGCCGGACTATATTCTATTTTCAAGCTCATTTCTATCTCCCCATGAATAAAACTCAGCATTCTGTTTATACTACAACTACATCTAGAGACACATCACTGTTTAGAGCGGCTAGGTTTTGTTAGCTGCTCTTTTGTTTTTTACACAAATAAAATCAATAACTCAGCATATAATATCTATGTAGCTAGATTATTACCTCTGTATCGAGCAGTTAGGCTGGGCTAACTGCTCTTTTATTTATGACAAAATGAAACTTTTTAACAGAATTACTTTCGTATAACATTTTCAATCTCGCTTACACTATAACTGTAACTTTAAGTTACACATCTATTACTTAGAGGGCCGAATTTTCTTTTGTGTAACAATTGGTTAGCTCATAAAGTTAACCAATTTGTTGCGTTAAATATTTTTTATTTCTCAATACTTAATACCTGGAATTAATTCTTATTTATTGGTATTAAACTATTGACATTGATTTTCCTCATATGCAATTTTTGAAAAGGCCTTTTCTCTCACATCAGGCCCTTTTATTTATAAAAAAAGATTATTTTATATAGATTACTATAAGCATCCATAAAGCCAAAGCACCAATTAGCGAGTACTATACGTGTATATAGTATCCTTACTTCAAAGTCTGTTTTCTTGAAGATTTCTCGTAATGGAGATGTCTCAAAATGTTAGCTTGATGGGCATGGGATCCCGCCCACATTTTAACGAAAATATAAGCTAAGCAAATCCCAACATAAAGCGAGCCGAATTTTCTACCCTTAAGAAAAATTTCGGTTCGTTTTATGGTTTCATGACAAGTTGTTTACTGAATAATAAAGTTCTTTATTGGAACAGGCTACTTTCTTCAACAATCTGGCCCGATTGTTGAAGAAGAAATATAATAAAAATGCTTTTGATTGTTTTATTAAACGAATTAAACCGCAAAAAACAAGAAGAATCCCCCCCTTTTTACTAGTACACTAAATCCTATAAAAGGGGGGAGATCATGAACAATAAAGCCATTGGATTATTTCAAGGAATTGCGTTATACATTTCAGCTATTCTAGGATCAGGTGTCCTTTTTTTATCGGGGGTAACGGCCTCAATAGCGGGCCCTGCATCTATTGTATCCTGGTTTATCGTTATTATAATTAGTTTTCCGCTTGCTTATTCCTTTGCTAGTTTGGCACGGATATATCCTGATTCTGGTGGAGCAGCAACCTTTGTTAGAAATTCTTTTGGATATCATCTTGGCAATATCGTTGGGTGGTTTTACTTTGTAACAGCAGCAGTTGGTCAAACGATTGTATCTTTAACTGGTGCTTTTTACGTCAGTCAGGCATTTGGATTTTCGCATTTTGAAACAATTATAATTGCCGTCTTTATTTTGGTAATTGCAGGTGTTTCCAATTATTACGGCGTAAATGTTAGTGGTAAAGTTGCAGTGATTTTAAGTTCCTTATTACTGATTCTTTTAGCGTCAGCTGTATTTGTGGCATTTCCAAGAATACAATGGGGGAATTTTACTCCCTGTGTTCCAAATGGATGGTTTTCTGTCGGGAACGCTATAACGGTTATCTTTTGGGCATTTTTCGGTTGGGAGGCGATTTGTAATCTGGCTGAGCACTTTAAAAGGCCAGAAAAAGATATTGTCAAAGGAGCAGTTATTAGTGCAGTTGTCATTGGATTATTATTTTTAGCGCTAAGTCTTGTCACTATTGGAACGGCCACGTATGGCAGTCAAGAAAGCAACCTGTCTCCTATCGGTGTTATAATGGGAGGTACAGTAGGCGGAGGTGCCAAAGTCGTTACAGCTGTTTTAGCTTTAATTATTTGTACAGGGACAGCGAATGCTTTTGTAGCCAGCCTAACGCAATTAGGATATTCATTAAGCAGAGATGGTGCTTTCCCAAAATTTTTCTCAAGGCTGCATGCAACTACTCAAATTCCAAGACAGATGGTATTGTTTGTTATCTGTTTTTCGGTAGCAGGTGTGTTAGTGACAAAAGCTTTGTCACTAACGTTTGATGATATTTTGTTTATACCGACTTCTCTTGGGATTCTAGTTTATGGTCTTTCAATGGCGGCAGGCGTTAAATTATTTAGGAAGAACACACTGGCATGGTGGGCATCGTTAATCTCTTTCATTTTATGTTTGCTGGTGATTCCATTTTTTCAATTGTATATATTTGTTCCGTTAATTGTCGTGGCTATATATGTGATTTATATGATTTTAAGTAATAAGATTTTCGCCTACAAGGGAGGATTAAAATCTAATGAAAGATCAAAATAACCTTTCTAGAGATACCATGTGGAAAGCAACAGTATCATGTGATTCAGCGTATGACGGGATATTCTTTTACGCAGTCAAGACAACTGGAATTTTCTGCCGGCCTTCTTGCAAGTCTAAGGTTCCTAATTATGAAAATGTATCCTTTTTTTCAAATGCGCAAGAAGCTCAAAGGGCAGGCTATCAAAGTGTATCTAGCTTTTATAATGCATTTAAAAGAAATACAGGATTTTCACCGAGTCAATTCCGGGCTTTCCATAGTGGAAATACCGTAAACCAAGAACTTGACTGAATTCACGTTCTTTAACAAAAGATAGCATGAATTAACAAGAGTGCTTTGTACTCATCGTATTTTTCGATAAATCATTACTGATTGATTAAAAGTAAACAACTTTGTATTGAACAATAATAAGCAATTTTTTCTCTGTTATAGAATTGTAGGCTTTTTAATTCAATCCTCAACAAACGGGCAGCATTATTGAACAAGTTTTATGAACTTTAGTGGTAGCATCATTAGTGAATTGCTTTATAACAACTAATTAAGGAGGGATAGAATATGAGAAATAACTTTCAAATCGTTGCGTTACAAGAGAAGGAGTTTAATAACCTATTTCTAATGAATGAAGAAGTATTAAAAAATATCGGGGCAGTCAAAATAATAGCAAATAAAAATCCTGGATATCCTTGCAGGGTAAGTTTGAAGGATGCAGAGGTAGGAGAAGAGGTAATTTTACTGAATTACCAATATCATAGTGTTAATTCGCCTTATAAAGCAAGTGGTCCTATATTTATACGAAAGGGAGCAACTACTGCTAAGCTAGATGTAAATGAAATTCCGCATATGTTACATCATAGGTATCTATCTGTACGCGGCTACAATGCTGACTCAATGATTGTAGAAGCAAGGGTTACAGAAGGTGTAAATTTAAGAGAAAATATAGATGAAATTTTTGATAATAAAGAAGTAGAATATATTCATATTCTTAACGCTAAACCAGGATGCTATAACTGCCTTGTTAATAGAGTGTAAAAAAATTGAAAATGCAAAACTTCTATTATCCTATAAGGGGTACCACTAATCGCTATCAAGCTAATTCAACAAAATCTCCCCTAAAATGAAAAAATACGCTATTCTTTTTGTAGAATCATAGGAAAGGATGGCGTTTTTGTATGTCTATTTCTGTATCTGATGAATTACAACTATTTGCTCAAGAGATTCAAAGTTTTTTATCTCCAAATACCTTACGGGATCTTGCTAGAGATGTTGGTTTCGTGCAACGAACCAGTAAATACCAAGCAAAAGATTTAGTCGCTTTATGTATATGGATGAGTCAAAATATCGCTACAACCTCTTTAGCTCAGTTATCTAGCTGTTTAGAATCATCCACAGAAGTACTCATCAGTCAGGAAGGACTGAATCAAAGGTTTAATAAATCAGCCGTTCAGTTTTTGCAACATATATTGACTAACCTTCTAAATAACAAATTAACTTCATCTATACCACTTTCTTCTCCATACACCTCTGTTTTCAAGCGTATTCGCATTTTAGATTCCACTGCATTTCAGCTTCCAGATATATTTTCAACCATTTATCCTGGGCTGGAGGATGTAGCCATACTGCTGGGATGAAAATTCAACTTGAATATGACCTATTAAGCGGACAATTCCTATATATCCATACAGGTCCAGGGAAACAACATAATCGAACCTATGGTTCTCTGTGTATTCCAACTGTAGCACCAAATGATTTATGTATCCGTGATTTAGGGTATTTTCATTTAAAAGATCTTCAACATATACAACATAAAAAGGCTTACTCTTATCTATTAATAACTGTACATCGTCTTGCTCCTCTACAGATTAAACGCTCGGCTTCTCTTAATGAAATTGGAACAAGTACAGCTTCATCAACATCGTCTTCTACATCAAAAACCGCAAATGCTTCCCCACCCACGATTAAAACACAAATGAATTCTACTTCTAAATCATCATGAGACCTAGGAATACAATTAGAAATAGTACAACGTTGAATACCCCCTACTAACAATGTTCTAGCTTCTTGCTCAGATATTCGAATAAAAACAAATTCCTCTATGGCTACATTTCCAACTTCCACTTCAATTTTTACTAGAAGAAAGAATCTGTTTCTAATTTTCACATTTCCTATGTATACGTACACTTTCCAACACGCCTTCTAATTCCTCTTGTTTCGCTGTTCTATCAATTTTTGGTAAGAAAGATAATTGTTTAGTCATATAAGACCGCTCCTTTTTATTTTTAGATTATTTGTGTCTTATTGCTCCACGTCTTCGTTCATAACAAGGTCTATGCATCCCCATTAAATCCTCAATTTCACGAGTACTTAATTTCTCTTTTGGTTTTTTCTTCTTTTCTTGCTTGGATTTCTTTTTCCATTCATGTAACTGATTTTTTAACCCCTCCATTACCCCATCTCCCTTTTCAAAATAAAAAGGACACCCATTCGTAAAGCAGCCTTAATTGCTGCTTTAATGAATTGGTGTCCTCTAGTTTTCTAGCTGGACGATATTCGAATGTTGTTTTAAATATCCTAATAGTCACTATTAACATCATTAGTATATTTGCTGATTTCCTTCTCTTTCCCACACTTTTCACATTTGAAATAACTAACTATCCCCATCTTACCAGTTTTAAAATCTTCATTGTCATGACTATTAATAAGTTTATATCTATGTATACATTTAGGTTCTTTTAATTTACCCAACCAATTTCCTAACATAAATTAATCCCTTTCCTCTCGAAGATATTCTTTCTATTCCCAT
Source organism: Bacillus sp. D48C (assembly GCF_053345735.1). Taxonomy (NCBI): domain Bacteria; kingdom Bacillati; phylum Bacillota; class Bacilli; order Caryophanales; family Bacillaceae; genus Bacillus; species Bacillus sp. D48C. Next base: position 35,212 of record NZ_JBKFAQ010000002.1, on the reverse strand, counting down.
CTTCTTAAGAATACCTTAGAAAATATTTCTAATAAATGTAACTTGGTAGCTTATTTTTCTTTAAACAAAAGGATTATTTTGTTAAAAGATTCATTCCAATTTATAACCACTATCTTTTTCTTATATTTTCCATTAAAATTTAATAGAAATATTTTGATAACAAAGGAGCAACCTATGAAGCATAATATAAATTTTTTGCTGGTATTAAAGGATTCTCTAAAGCAGGTAATTGGATAGCAATGCTTAGAAGCATAGTAACAGTTCTGCTAACATTGTTATTATCAGTGTTTTTAACACTAACTTTAATCGTTGGTTATGCATTAAGTTAAATGTAATTCTTCACGAATAAAACTAAATATTACGTCAATACTATACATGACATTAGATTTTCTCCTTGTTCCCCCTTGGAGATGAGCAGTTAGCTTTTGCTAACTGCTCTTATTTTCTACAATTGGTTTCATTTACCTGATGTATTTAACGTAATATTAAGTTACAATATAAACGAATAAAATATATTTGGCAGTTATACCATTACCCTAGGAAACTAGGGTTTTTATTTCTATAAAATGAAATTTTTATTGTAATTACTCACCCATAGTTTTATATTTTTCAAACATTCCATTCTTCCGGAGAGTATTTACTAGCTGCCTTATCGTTAATTCCGTTCTTCCTAATGCTAAAGCAATTCCCTTCACCTTTCCGAATCCATAATACTTACATATGTAGGCTAATTCTTTCGTTGTATACGGCTTCTTATGATTCGGATCGTAATCAGGATGATACTTCATTCGGCCCTGCGCATCATATTGAACTTCCACCCTGATCACTTTCCTTTCAAATGAAGTTTCTATTAAGCTACTTGATAAGCTTTACAAACCCATGATTCATCTTCGTCTGCATCATCCGCAAAGAATATTTCTACCTTCAATTTCAAACCATTCTCCATTACGGCCGTCGCTTCAAATACTCTGCTTATATGGTCAAATTGCTTGATATCCTCGTCCTCAACCATTCCGAATTCTTCTCGGAGACTATCGTAGAATTTTTCTACTGCACTTTCTAAATCATACTGACTTTTATATGTTTGTTCGTGAATTAACTGGACCTCCATTTTCATTCTCCTTTTCTAATAAAATAGCGTTTTTGTTTAGTTTCACTCTAAAAGTAAAATTTTCATTTTTTCATTCAACCAAGTTCATAACATATTCTTTTCCCCCGATAAAATAATGATTAGGTGTCCCATGCGCATTTTATTCACCGGAAATAATACCTTTCACGTACTTACGTATTAGAAACTTCATTTCTGCTTCTTCTCCACTAGCAATTTTGTTCACTTTTTTGATACATTTATGAAACATTCACATGTTATCTTCAATATGTTCTATTCTTTTTGAAAAACCATGTGAGAATACCAAAATAAGAAGCCTTAGAGCCCTAACTCTAGGGCTTCTTGTTTTCAAATAAGGATTTTGCTAAAAAACTACACATTTATTAAGAACATGCATAAAATATAATGTGGTATTCTTTTTCAATATTAATGTTTATCCGAGAGCGCCTTGAATGGCGCTCTTTAATTTCCAAATAACATTTTTAGATAATTACGAGAGCGGATTTTATTATGTTGTACAAGCACTACTTCACTTTATTAAATAGACTATATAGATATCCAAAAGAAGGGAGCTTTAAATTCATATGGCTGATTAATTTTATAAAGATGGTAAAAAATATTATAAAAACCAATCACATTCCAACAATCAAAAAAATAACTGTTTTATTGAAACTCATACGATAGCTGGTTCTGCAGAAAATGCAAATGGAAATATACCTGTGTCAGTTTTCCTTGAAACCACCGCTCCACAAACTGTATTTGAGGATTTTACAAACAATCATAATAAAACATTAATTCAGTTATTCGTTGTCGGGATGAGTGCACCCGTTCAAGTAACTATTCTAACAAGAAGATCTAGCGTACCAATTACTACTACATTACAACCTGTTCAAACAAAAATATTTCAAGTTGAAGATTTTCAAAGTCTTACTCTTACAAAGCAGGAAGGTTCTACTAGTGTAGTTAGTTTATTTGTTCAAAAAACATTTTGTATATACTGTAACGATAATAACGATTCATGTGATGAATATTACCACGAATGTAATTGATATATTAAATCACCAGAAAAACCCTTTATATAAAGGGTTCTTTTCCTTTTACTCCCCTCATTTTACCGTTTTTTATTATGTTTCCTAACTTACAGTAATGTCCTTAAAAAATTTTTCATATATATTTATCAAACGCACTTTAAAATCCCAGAGTTTCAAATAATTTCAAAAGTCGACTGACCAACAATATTCGACTTATCTTTAAAAACTTATTAAAAATAACTTAGATACAAAAAGGCTACGTTTTATATAAGATAAAAAATTATCTTACGCAAAGGAGCTTGATTATTTGTGAATTACCAAAATGATAACAACTCTAACATTCACAAACCTTGTTCTTGTCCATCTCCCACGGCTAACAGTTTAAATGTTGTTCAAACTACCCCATCAATAGTTTCTGTAAACTCTGCGATTCCACTAGATACCGTGGTAAATTCTAATGGTACGGCAATCTCATTCACACCACCAACAACTGTTTTACTTGAAGGTAGAAGAACCTATTTGGCAATCTATGAAGTGCAAGTTATTATTCAACCAGGGGGTAATTCGGCAGGTATAACTATGTATCTGAATAATAATCCTATCATTGGCTCAGGTACTTCTCTAGGATATACAGCCGGATTCACTTCTGTATCAGCACCCGCAATTTTCACTACACCTCCAGGTATAACAAGTACTCTTACTGTTAATGTAGGACCATATTCTAATACATTAAATACGTTGGGCTTAACTCTTGCTGTTGTAGCATTAACATAACAAAATGTAAAACTCTCTAAAATGATTTTATTTGTCCCTTAACTGTCTATTGGGCTAGCCTCTAAGAACTCCCCATAACTACATATAGAAAAAGTACATTATTTGGTTCGATAGTACTAAGTGACTCGGCTAGCACAATTGTTGAGTCACCTATTTTTTTATAATAAAATAACGCTTTTAATTTTATTTCCATGAATACAGCAAAAAAAGAGGCCCTATGGCTCTTTTTTTATTCCTTAATAACAATCTAAATATGATAAAATATATCCATCACTCATATGTCCAAATATGTAATTTTCATAGCACCAAAATTATAAATAGACTTATATATAAATAAAAAAAGCACTCATTATGAGTGCTTTTTAAAGGTTATAACCTATCCATTTTTGTCCTAACAATGTATTAATTAAATACCATGCTTGTTTTACTTTAACAGGTTGATAAGCAACATAACCTACTACATTTGGGTTACCAGGATCATTATATAAAGGTTGTTTAGATCCAACATAATTCAATAATTGAGATCCGCCGCTTGTATAAAGATCCGCTTTATGATTTCCGTAAGCCATAACTTTTGAAGAATTGATAGACATAAATGCGAATGCTAGTACAAAAAACACTACAAAAACCTTTTTCATTTTCTTTCCCCCTTGCATTATTTTATATTTCCATTTTTTGCATTGCTTAATTTTCAGTATATTGTAAATATAAAATTAGCAGTAACTTACATATCATATCCTATAACTGAATTTGTTCATATATGGTAAAATATATCCATCGCTCATATGTCCAACTATGCAATTTTCAAAGTAGCAACATTACAACTAGACTTATACAATATAATTCAAAACAAAATGAAGGAGTGTTTTAAGTGAAAGGACATATTCGAAAAAGAGGAAATAAGTACTTAGTGTTTTTCTGGTTATAAGACAAAAAAGAAGCAGTAAAAAATGTGGCGAAAAAGATTACGGATTTAAATGAAGGGACTTTTGTGGAACCGTCTAAGCTTACTTTAAAAGACTATCTCGTTCAGTGGCTAGAAATTAAAAGGATGAGTTTAAAAAAGAATACCTACGTTTCTTATAGTAGCAACATAACCCACCATGTTTTACCGAACATGCAGAAAGAAGCAGTAAAAAGTTTTGGTAAAAGTATCTTTGAATAGCTAATGTTTGCATTTTATAAAACAAGCTAAATAAATCTTGTATGAACAAGGTTTATACATCCTAACACATGTTATCATGTATAATACATATGTTAAGTAAATTCAGAATAACGAGGCAAATATTATGGACTTTGTTTATATTAACCAAAACGTATTAAATAACCTTCTATACATTTTATGTAGTATATTTGTTTTTTATTTCATATATGATAGCAGGCATTATTTGAAAAAATACAAAATATTACTGATTACCCTTTGTTCTAGTATCCCGCTTATTTTATGTATGCGATACCCTATCTATATGGATGAAAGTTGTATTCATGATTTAAGACAAATTCCGGTCATAATAGGTACGCTTTATGGTGGATTCCCTGTCGGTATCATATTGTTTACAATTTTATTAATTACAAGATTTATATTTTATGGCTTTAATATGCTAACAGTCGTTGTTTACGGAATAATGTTCATCGTTACAGCACTCGCATCTTCAAAATTTAATACATATAATAGAAAGCTTAAAGTAGCTTTTTCCATGTTTTTAACCTTTTTCCTAGCAATATTTACAACTGTAATTGTATTAACTTTATCAGATTTTGAAGTGAATAATTTGTATATTATTTATTTCATGGTATTACCGACTACTTTAATGTTATTTATTGTTTATATAAATGAAGTTATAAAAGATGCTGTATTAATGCGCTCAAAATTAATTAAAATGGAAAAAATGGAGATTGTTAGCCAACTCGCTGCAAGTATATCGCACGAAGTAAGGAATCCTTTAACGGTTGTAAAAGGATTTACACAGCTTTTAAAAACACCAAATTTAACTCCTGAATCAAGAGACGAATATATTAAACATATACTTGAAGAGTTAAATCGTGCCCAAGAAATTATCGATGATTACTTAACGTTTGCCAAACCTTCTCCAGAAAAATTAGATCAAATTTCAGTAAAACAAGAGTTAAATCGAGTTATTAATATGATATTGCCATTGTGTAATATGAATACGATACATATTACACAGGATTTTTCTGAGGCAACCATTGTTGGTAATAAACAACACTTTCAACAATGTTTTTTAAACTTAATAAAAAACAGTATTGAAGCAATGCCTAATGGTGGTACCTTAAATATTTCCTCATCTATCAATAATAGTAAAGTTGAAATACGAATTGAAGATAGTGGAGTTGGAATGTCACAGGAGCAAATACATCGATTCGGTGAACCGTATTTTAGTACAAAAACGAAAGGCACCGGTTTAGGTACGATGGTTGCTGTTAAGATTATTGAGACGATGTATGGAAATTTAAAAATCCGAAGTATCGTTAGTAAAGGAACGACTTTAACGATTACGTTCCCAAAATATAGTAAGAATACGCATTAAAACAAATAAAAAAGGAGCATAGTCGCTCCTTTTTTATTTGTTTCGATACATAAGTATCTTCAATGTTTTTTAGTTTACATTTGTGAAGACTAATTAAAAATTAGTATCCTCCGCCCCAGCAGCTGCATCCTACAATTATTAATAGAATGAATAACACAACTAATAAAGCGAAACCTCCACCAAAACCACAAGAACCACCGTAACTCATATTTTCTCCTCCTTTTGGTTTGAAAACTAATAGGTAGTTGATCATTTTAACTGGTTCGTATTATACATTATGTGTATATCCCTTTTTTGAGCATGTCTACATAAAAATAAGTAAAAGCACTCGTTTAAAGAGTGCTTTAAAATGGATACCAAAAGTTTTGAAATACGTTTAATTTTAAATATACGGCAACAATGAATATGAAAACACCGGCAAATAACGCGATGAAATCTTCACGTTTCGCCTTACTTGTATAAAACCATGTACGTTTATCCTTCTTTCCAAATCCTCTTAAATCCATTGCATTTGAAACCGTATCTATTCTTTCTAGAGAATGAATGATTAGTGGCCAGAAAATTAAAACACGGTTCTTCATACGAACCCATAAACTTGCTTCTCCTTTTTCAAAAGCCACTCCTCTCGCTTCTTGCGCGTGTTTAATAATTTTATACTCAGACTGGATGTCAGGAATATAACGCAGTGCAATATTTATTGCATATGTAATCTTATAATGAATACCAAATTTATTTAAACTACTTACAAATTCACTTGAATCTGTCGTGTAAATAAAAAGAAGTGTAAATGGTAATAACGTAAAATACTTTAATGAAAGTGTAGCTGCATAAAATAATGTTTCATATGTAATTGTTGCATATCCAATATGTAAAAACGAGGTATATGATTCAGTTAATTCAGATCCATGAGTGGGTGTAATAAATAAAATCATGACAGAGTTTAATAAACTAAATGTAAATATGACACTAAAAACAATTAAAATTTTACGAAATGGAATTTTAGCAATTCCGAGTCCAATACACCCAATAATAAATAAAATTAGCAACAACCTAAAATCAAAAAACAAAAAAGTAATCGTCATACAAAAAATAAATAAAAACAATTTTACTACCCCATCCATACGATGAAAATATGTACTATGCACCTTCCTCCCTCCTATTACTGTCTAAATAAAGCTCCATAAATTTTTCTGGACATACAATCCCACTAAATTTAACAAGCTTGGTTAAAGAACTCTCTCTTAAGTTGGCTCTTTGTAAGGTTTCTTGATCACCAAATACATTAGACACTGTATTATCCGCAATAATTTTCCCTTCATGTAGAACTACTGCACGGTCTGCATATTCTAGTGCGAGATTCATATCGTGAGTGATAAAAACAAATGAGATTCCCTTTTTAGCTAGTTTTTTAATAAACGACATAAATTGTTTATAATGATAATAATCTTGTCCCGCTGTCGGTTCATCTAATATGATAAGCTTGGGATCTATTGTTAATACAGATGCGATTGTTACTCTCTTTTTTTGCCCATAGCTTAGCGCTTGAATTGGCCAATTACGAAATGGATATAAACCACAAATTTTTAAAGTTTCTTCTACTCTATTCTTAATTTCTTCCTTAGAAAAATTATTTAATTTTAATGTAAATGAAACTTCTTCAAAAACAGTGGGCTGTGTAATCATATGATTTGGATTTTGCATCACGTAAGATATGGTTTCCCCACGTTTACGAATAGACCAAGAACTAATATCTTCACCCTCTAACAAGATTTCCCCATTTTTCATTTTGTTTATGCCTATAAGACTATGAGCTAATGTTGATTTCCCTGCTCCATTATGTCCCAACAGTGCCACAATTTCTCCTTCATATATTGAAAGGTTTACATTTTCTAATACTTTTTGTTTATTAGGGTATGAAAATGATAAATTCTCCACTTTAAGTAATTCCTTGTTTTTAGTATTACCTTTTAATATGACTTGTTTCTCCATCCACTCTCTTATAACGTTGCTTACCTTTTCCTTTTGAAGGTTTTCCATTGGATATATTACGTCATTATTACTATCAAAATGTAATCTCTTTAATGCTTCGATGTAAATAGGCTCTCTTAAGCCAATACATGGTAATATATTTGACGCTAAGATTTCTTTTGGTGTTCCTATTGCAATGACTTTACCTTCATCAATTAATATAACTTTGTCTAAATCCAGCTTTAAAATTTCTTCTATTCTATGTTCGATAATAACAATCGTTTTATTATATTGCTCATGTATATCTTTCATAAGTTCTATCGTATGTAAGGCGCTTAGCGGATCTAAGTTCGCTAACGGTTCATCGAACAATAATATATCCGCATTTGTTGTTAATAAACCAGCAAGAGAAACTGTTTGTTTTTGACCTCCTGATAATTCATGTGGACTTTGTTTATGAAACGTATGCATCTTCACCTTTCTTAATGAGTCCGAAACAATCTTTTTCATATCCTCTTGATTTACACATTCATTTTCTAAATAAAAAGCTACATCTTCTTCTACTGTCATACCAATAAATTGAGCATCTTGATCTTGCAAAATTGTTCCCACATGTTTACTCTGTTCAAAAATACTGCCTTCCCTCGGGTCTTTACCGGCAATTAATACGTTACCTGTACTAATCCCTTCATAAGAAAATGGAATTAGCCCATTGATACAATGAGCTAATGTCGACTTTCCTGAACCACTTCGTCCAGCAATTAGCACTTTTTCCCCAGGGTATATATGAAAGTTAATATCACTTAAAGTAGGCTGCGCAGCATGCCCGTATTGAAAGGTGAATTGTTCAAACGAAATAATTGGTTGCATGTTAACATCCCTACTTTTCAATTTTTAAATGTGCATGTTTCTTATTGGATTTCGCCAAGCCAATTGTAAGTGGCAATCCAAGAACTAAGAATACGATAACATCGGAAATTGTTGCTCCTAATACTTGTATAACAATTTTGTCAAATGGTTCTCCCATCACAATAATATCGAATGCCCCAGCAAATATAATAGCAATGACAATACCAACTAACCCAGTAATTGCTAAATAAGAAATATCTCCCTTGTTAAATGACCCGTTTTTCACACTAAAACCAACTCTTTTTTGAATAAGACCCATTGAAAAACCAATAATCCCTGAACTAATAACCCAGCCCCACCAAATCCCCCAGCCAGCAATCGTATCTGTTACGGTATGACCGATAAGTCCGATTAAGAGTCCTGCCACTGGACCAAATAATGCTCCAAAAACAGTTAATATAGCTAATGCTGGTTTAATAAATGTATTCGGTGCAATAGAAAATCCCCAAAGTCCTAATATCCCGTATAAGGCTGCTCCAATCCCGATTGCTACTACTAACTTTGTTGATAATTTATTCATTACAATTCCCCTCTCATATTGGTCAACTTTTATTATTCTATATTTATTTTAAAAATGAATTATGCATCGACACTTCCTTTCTATACAACAAAAAAATGACCTCTTACATAAGAGGTCATTTTCTTTCACGTTCAAGAATCCTCTTATCTTTCAAAAAACACATCGTGTCCTCTGCGGAATTAGCACCTTCCTATAAAATTGCATAGGGGTTGCTGAGGTTTCTTAGGGCCGTTCCCTCCACCTCTCTGGATAAGTATTAATTTGTAATTCGTATTATGGCACTAAAAAGCATAAATTTCAATACTTTTCTAACTATTTTTATTTTTCGTTAAATAGTACATTTAAATCATTGTATTCTTATCGGAATTATGAAATAATAAATTCAAAATCGTTTCGGGAGGAATGCATTATGAAAGTTATTGGTTTAATTGGGGGATTAAGTTGGGAATCTACATCATTATACTATAAACATATTAATACACTTACACTCTCTCAATACGATCAAAATGCGAAGCTAGTTTTATATAGTATGGACTTTGGAGAAGTAACTACTTTATTACAAAACCATCAATATGAAGAAGTAAAAAATGAACTAGTCACGGTTGCAAAGAAGGTTGAAAAATCTGGGGCTGACTGTTTATTAATGTGTTCAAATACTGTACATCTATTTGCCGAAGAAGTAGAACAAGCAATCTCTATCCCGCTTCTTCACATTGGCGATGTAAGTGCTAAAGAAATGGTAAAACAAAATATAAAACGTATCGGACTATTAGGAACAAAACAAACGATGGAGCAAGATTTCTATAAATCACGATTAGCGAAACATAACATTGAGACAATTATCCCAAATGAAGAGGAAAGAACAGTTATCCATCATGTCATATTAGATGAATTAAGTAAAGGGATCATTTCAGAAGCATCTAAAGAAAAGCTATTACAAATTACAAAGTCATTAATTCAAAACGGCGCTGAAGGTATACTATTAGGCTGTACTGAAATACCTTTACTCATCTCCCAAAATGATCTTACTGTTCCCGTTTTTGATACTGCTTTTTTACATGCAAATACTGCTGTGCAATTTGCTGGATAAGAATATACAAGCATAAAGGTACGAACCTCTATGCTTGTATATAGTTACGACTATTTCCCCCGCTATTTACGGGCAGTAAAACCCCCAACGATTAAAGTTTCACTTTATTTAAAAGAGATTCAATAACTGCAATTACTTCTTTTGAACCACCACATTCTAAAAAGCTATCATTAAGTTTTCGTATACCATGCTTATACTTTTCGTTTGAAAGAACATCTGTTACAGCCTCTTTTAAAGTGTGCACATTAACATGTTCTTTCAATAGTCTACGCGCTGCTTCCAGTTCAGTTAATCTTTGCGCTATCATAGGCTGATCTTTATCATGCGGTATTATTACAAATGGGACATTATAATGAATGGCATCGTGTACGCTATTCATGCCGCCATGTGTAATAAAAACATCCGCTTCATTTAATATTTCTGATTGAGGTACGTATGGAGCAATTATAAAATTATCTGGTGCTTTCTTAATTTTAGAAATATCATTTCTATCACCAATTGCCATTACAACTATCCCATCAAAATCTGAAAAAGTATCAATACAAGTATTAAAGAATGGTTCGAGTCCTTCAAGCAGTGTTCCCATTGAAATATAAATAACTTTCTTCTCTTTAAGTGATTCCAGTGGAAACTTTATATTTGTTTTACGCTTTGAAATACTCGGTCCAATAAAAATGTTATTTTCTCCGAACGATTCGCTATTAGGTTGGAAATAACGACTTGTGTATACGAGACAAACATCACCCTTATTATTCATAAATTGAAGATTATTCTTTGGTTTTACTCCAAATTCATGTTCCATCTGGTTTAGTAATTTTTCAGAGATCTCCTCTGGTTGGAATGGTATATCTGCATTTGAATGAAAAGGTAATGTCTTCAAAAACTCTGAAGGAATTAAAAATATAGGCGAGGACACTACACCTGGAACTTGTAAATACTCCTTTACTAACTCTCCCGCACCAAATATATCATAAATTACGAAATCAAAATTTATGCTTTCACTTAATTGTTTCGTAATTTCTAATATATATAAAGAAGTTTGAACATGCACATGAAAGAAAGCATTTAACCCAGATGAGGTTTCAGCATCAATAGAAATCTCCTTTAATAGATCCGGATGTGTATGTACAGTAGCTCCTAAATCTTCAATCCTATCTTTAAAGTTTGCAGTTGTAATATAATGTACGTTATCCCCTCGTTCAGTAAAGGCTTTCACTAAATTTAATGTAGGGTTTACATGTCCCTCTGCTGGAAAATTAACTACTAAAATATTTAGCACTTATTCCTCACTCCTTACATTTCACTGTTTTAATTAAAGCATACTGTTATTTGTACATGTAATCGTCCCCTAATAGTCCTAAAATGCTTGCTACATTATGTTGATAAATAATTTTCAGTCATCAACATAAAAAAAGCATCTACCTATGTAGATGCCTAACCGTGATAAGGAGTGTTCTGTGAGGTTAGAACAAGCTTCTCTGCTTGTCCTATGCTATCAATATATGATTTATTTTATAAAACGTGAATAGTTAATAGAATTATTTTATCCATTTTATATGATCAAATGGATAAAATACCATTTCTACTTTACCTATTATATTTGACTCATCAATAAGTCCAAGTGTATTCCTACTATCTTTACTATGATTACGATTATCCCCTAACACAAATAATTTATGCGTAGGAACTTTTATTTCTCTCAAATTTGAAAAACGATTGGATACTTGTGACATATCTAAATGTATATACGATTCATCACGCTTTTTACCGTTAATAAATACCTCATCCTCTTTTAGTTGTATGTTATCCCCCGATAATCCAATAATTCGTTTCACATAGTAAGTAGGCTCGTCTTCTTTTTTTATAATGACAACATCTCCATGATGAAAAGACGATAAACAGACGTTTACCTTATTAACAAGTATATAATCTTTTTCATTCAAAGTAGGTTGCATCGAAATTCCTTCTACCATACAAAATAAAAATGACTTATTAATAAAAATAACCCCTATTATAATTAAGATGTAGCTACATATGTTCCTCCAATATTTTAGAATAAACGGCTTCATATATACCTCATTTCTAATCTATTCCCAGATAAAAACGCCTCTAGTTCACATGAATGCTAGAGACGTTTCGTCCATTTTAATTCTCTTTAGAGGCATCTGTTTTTGGCGCTTCACCAGTTAATCGCTTATTTTTCAAATCAAAATAAGCATCTAAAACTTCTTTTCCAATATCGGAGTTAATGCCCGATTTATCATTTTCAACCCACGGTACTACAACAGAAAATGCTACTTCTGGATCATCATATGGCGCATATCCAGCTAATGTTAAGTTATAACATTCTCTACGATCGCCTTTCGCATTTCGCCCAATTTCATTTTCTCCACCATATACAGTTTGTGCGGTCCCTGTTTTACCAGCTGGTTTATATGGTGCTTTTTGGAACGCTCTTACTCCCGTTCCATCTCCTTCTTGAAATACTTTTCTAAATCCTTCTTTTACTTGATTAATATATTCTTGTTTCATATCGATTCTATTTAAAACAACGGGTTCTATTGATTGTACTACTTTACCAACCTCATCTTTTTGAACGGTTTGTTCTCTAATCTCTTGAACAATTTGTGGTTTCATTCGATACCCTCCATTTGCGATAGTCGAAATATATTGTGCAAGCTGAAGTGGTGTATATGTATCATATTGTCCAATAGAATAATCTAATAAGAAACCAGGCTGATTATCTTTTCTTCCAATTTGTCCTGCAGTTTCATTCGGTAAATCAATACCAGTTTGTACGCCTAGTCCAAATTGCCTGAAATAATATCTCATTTTATCAAAATATTCTTGTTTAATATCTAGTGAACTATTTTTCACATAATCCACACCAGCAATTTTTAATGCTATATTAAACATATAAACGTTTGAAGAAACTTGTAACGCTCTTAGATCGTCTATATCACCAAAATTTTTCCAAGACTTCTTTTCCTTAGTTCCTTTAAACTTCATAGGTGCATCATAAAAATGTGTTCCAGGAGTTATTGCATTTGTTTCAAACCCTGTTAACACTGTCGCACCTTTAACCGTTGATCCAAGCTCATATGAACTTGTCAGCGTGCCTAAAGCATAATCTTCTACTTCCATTTTCCCATCTTTTTCTACAAGCCTTTTCCCAGCCATTGATAATACTTGGCCATTTTTAGGATTCATCATCACTACGAAAGCACGGTCTAACATTGATTCTGATCCTTTATATTGTTTTAATATTTTTTCTATACTCTCCTCTACTTTTTTTTGCAATTCCATATCTATGGTTAAAGTTAAATTTTTACCGCTTTTTCCTTCCGAAACCGTTTCCGTTCTCATTGTATTGCCTTGTTTATCAGCAATGCTTCTTACTTCTTTTTTCGTACCATGAAGTACATCTTCGTATTGCTGTTCGATATAACTTTTGCCGACCCTATCATTTCGGCTATAATCACGCACTAAATAATAATCTAATCTTTCACGTGGCAATCCTTCATCAGCATTTGAAACGTTACCAAGAACGGAACGAAATAGACCATCATTTACATAGATTCTCTCCCAATCAACTGATGCGTCTACCCCTGGAAGTTTCGCTAAATTTTCACTAATCACCGCATATTCCTGTTCACTAACGTCCTTTTTAATAATTTGAGGTGCCATCTGAAAACCTGAGGTCATTTTACTTTTAATAGCTAACACTTCTATATCTTTAGCCGTTAGTTCTTGAAGATTTTTATCTGTAACGCGCTTCCTTTTTAAATCTTCTATTTTTTTGTCTAGCTCTTTTCCGGTAATATCCTTATCTCGGAACTTATCTATTTCTTTTTTTGATACTAAGTCTTGAGTAAGTTCTGGATTTAATTGCATCCAAAAGTCTTTCTTATCAGTCTCAGTTAACTTATCTATATCTTCTTGCGGCATTTCAATAATGTCTGCAAGTTGTCTTGCTGATTTTAATATTTCTTCTTGTTTTACACCTTTCACCTTTGTATATGTAATCGTACGTAAAGATTTATTATCAACTACTGGATTTCCTTCACGATCAAATATTTTCCCACGTGGTACAGAAAGGCCCACGGTTGTATTTTCTCTCTTCTCTACTTCATTTTTATATGTTTCTCCATCAAAGATTTGCACTTTTCCTAACTGAATAATGATGCCAGAAAATAATAAAAAAACACAAAGGAATAAAATATTTAACCGGAGAGGTACTACTCTACCACTCTTCTTCTCTTGTTTTTTCACCTTGTCATAATCTCCTCCTTACAATATTCCAAATAATAATCACTTTTCTATATTAAAAGTAATGTACAATTTTTATACATTGCTTTGTACAAATATTAATATAATGTTTAAAACTTAATAGAAATTAAAACAAATGTAAAGAAAAGATAAAGTTTACTAAATTAAATATAAAAAATACCCAATAACAAAAAGATTAGCTTTCACTAATCGCTTTGTTATTGGGTATTAATTGATTTAAGAATTACTACTAGTGCGTATTGCTATACATTTATCGTCACAATTAGAAAAAGATTGTTTACTTTGTACTTTCGGTAAGTAAATTGTTACTGTTGTCCCGACACCAACCTCGCTCATGATACTAATTGTCCCTTGATGACTTTCAATAATTTTATAACTTAACATTAATCCAATACCAGTCCCTTTTTCTTTCGTACTATAAAAAGGTTCACCTAATCTCTTAATTCTTTCTTCAGGTATTCCTATTCCTTCATCTATTACATGAATGATGACACCATCATCATTTATTTCTTTTATGTGAATTGAAATTTCCCCACCATTTGGCATAGCTTCGATTGAATTTTGCAAAATATTAATAAATACTTGTTTCAATTGATTTTCCGAGCATTCAATAATTATATCTTTGTCATCCGTAAATAGTTCAACTTGAATATTTGTCATAATTGCTTTTGTATTCATTAACGATACGACATTTTTAAAAATTTGATAAATATTTTTCTTTTCTGTATTTATCTCATCTGTTTTAGCAATTGACAAAAATTCTTGCAGGATCGCTTCTATCCTTTCAATTTCAGAAAGCATAAGATCAAAATATCTTTCTTGATCTTCTTTATTAATTTGGAATAACTGTATAAAACCTTTAATTACAGTTAAGGGATTTCTTACTTCATGAGCTACCCCAGCTGCTAATTGACCAATTGCTGCAAGCGTATCTGATTTGTTTAGCAATTCTTCTGTCTTTTTTCGCTCTGTAATGTCACGTACAATAATCATAATTTTATCATGTAATAATGGTAAGCACCTAGCTTCAAAGAAATCAATACTTCCATTAAGTGTGAGTGGATATTCTACAATTACATTCGTTCCTTTTTTCTTCACTTGATTAATGGCTTCCTGAAACTGCTGTGCTACTGAAGATGGTAATACTTCGTAAAACTTTTTTCCCATAAAAGCTTCTGCGGGTACGTAAAACTTTGTAGGAGATCCTGCTTTGTAATCTATAATTGTGCCATCATCTTCTGTTAAGAAACATAAATCTGGTAAAGCTTTAAATATTAATTCCAGTTCAGATGTTTGTTGTTTTAACTGCTCTTCTATCGCTTTTAAATGTGTAATATCTACACCAACAGCCCAATAACTATATCCTGTTACAGGAAACTGTTCTGATATATTAGACCACATTATTGTTTTGATTTCACCATTTTTACATGTTAAGTGCATTTCCCAATCTCTGAAATTTTTTCCACAAGTTAAAAATTTCTTTTGTATTTGCTGGCGATAACTATGATCAGGATATAATAATTGAAGTGCATTTGGATTTCCAATTATTTCTTCAGCGGTATAACCTGTTACAATTTCACATTCTCGGTTCCACAAAACAAAATCTCCATTATAATCAAGCGCATCGACCATAACAGGCATGTTTTGTAAAATCGTATGTAGTTCCTCCTCTTTCTGAGAAAGCAACGTTGTTTTTTTACTTTGAATTACTTTTATTGCGCCATCTAAAATTAAACTTGAGAGCATTTCAAAGTATTTTTGACAACTGAAAATTTCGCTTTTTTTGGACCATACAACAAAAGATCCTAAATGTTGATTGTATAAGAAAATGGGGATTTCAATCTTTGGAAGTTTACTCTTAATTATCTCATTCATTCCGAATGAAAAAATACACTCTTTTTCAGCATCAAGAAGTTGATGTGATATGTTAGTTAATTTATAAAATTGTTCTGCCATGGTTTCTATTGTACTCACATCAATAAGTTCCATTAGCCGCGAATTCATTCCTTTTTCACCTCAATATGTAAAATTAATACAAATCTAAAATTCATACTTCTCCATTATACGAAGAAAGCTAGTGTAGGTATATAGCTGTAGAATAATTATTCGCACAAATTTTATTTTTCAATTAAAATAAGAAAAGAATGTATATACTGAATATACCTTTAATTAGTAGATATTTCGTTCATTCCTCCTTACATTCACTGAATTTTTCCTTGAGGGTCATACGCGTCACTAATAACGGTATAAAAATGCAACAAGTATAAAATTCATAAAATATTCACAAATTTCATGAAAAATATAAACATTTATTCCAATATATTCTATATAATGAAATGTAATAAGGCTTCTATGAATCTCATAGAATACCTTACCCCTAATAAAAAAGAAAAAAGAATCCCTTTGGATTCTTTTTTCTTTTTTAATTACATTACATATTTATATAAAGCATGTGCCACACCATGTTCTTCATTTGATAACGTTTCGTATTTACAGATTGTTTTTATTTCTTCAACTGCATTACCCATCGCAATTGATATGTTCGCTTTTTCCATCATAGAAACGTCGTTTAGCCCATCACCTATCGCTACAGTGTTTTCAACTGGAATATTAAGATATTCTGCTAAAGTATATAATCCATTCCCTTTTTGAGCATCTCTATGATTAATCTCTAAATTGTGCCAATATGAAGATGTAATTGCTAAATCTGTATTATGAATAAATGTTTCTTTTAGTTTTTTTAATTTCTCAATATCATAAGAAAATGGTAATAGTTTATGCACATGTATATCTGTTTCTACAATTGGCTTACAACTTTCCGCACTATGAAACGCTGTATGCTCAAGATATAATGCTGCGATTGTTTTTAACTCTTTCAAGTCGAAATTTTCTTTTGAATTCTTCACATACTCAATTTCATTACGTACACTCTCTACTCCATAATCCGGTACATACACACCTTTATCAGTATAAAGCTGATAATATAAACCATTCTCTTCAAGATATTCCACAATTTCAAGTGCCTGCATATTTTGAATTGGATATCTCTTCATCATTTTCTTATCTTTATATATAAGCGCACCATTTTCCGCAATGATTGGACACTCTAAATCAACTTCTAACAATAATCGTTCAATATCAACAATAGAACGTCCAGTACAAATTGCTACAACATGGCCAGCTTCTTGACATGTTCGAATTGCTTCTGCATTTTCTTTACTAATCATTTTATTCCCCGAAAGAAGAGTTCCATCTAAATCAATTGCGATTAATTTCATTATTTCTTCACCACTTTCTATAAATACACGAGTTCTAATTAATTATTAGGTATCGTTTTCATACAATCCTCGTGAGGTACTTCTTATTTATAATTTATGAAAAGCGTTTCAGGTCAAGAAATAATTAAAAATAAAATCCAAAGCTTTTCTTTTTAAAAAGCTTTGGATTTCAAACTATGAATTATAACTAATGTATTTTGTCTCACACATGTACACATTTTTTTCTTCAGTTGGGATATATACTTTAAACTTTTCTAACCGTTTTCCATAGATATGAATTGTGATAACGCTTTCCTTTTTGCTAATTTCAAGAATATGACAATCCGCAGGTGGAATGACTTTATCGGTTTCTCCTTCTCCCAAATAAAGATTTCCTGTATGTGTTAAATAAACAAGTGAATTTCCAAGTTGTTTCGTTTGTATAAAGTTCTGCACCATTATCCTTCCTGAAAAGACACCTTCTACCCCCCATGTGCCGTCATGATCATGTAAAGGTGTAGATTGTCCATCTTTCCATACGAGAGCTAGTACTTCAAAACGTTTGAGCGGATCCTCATACAATAAATGTCGTGCATATTGAGTCGAATTCGCCTTCTGTTTATCTAACGGAAGCCATGTTTTCTTTTCTAAAAGTTCTTCTAGTAACTTTTCAATGCCACACACTATTTCTTCTTCAAATAAACCGTTTTCCATAAGATCTGTAACACCTTTAATAAACTTTTGAAATGATTTACTTCCATTACAAGTCAACATAGGAATCCTCCTCTACGTTTTATACAACTCCATATTAAGGTAATTACCTGAAACTCACAATTGAGAAACAAAAAACAAGATGCAAATGTATGCACCTTGTTGAGATTTTTATTTGGCTTTCAATCGAATAGGTAAGTATTTTAATGTTTGTTCATTTTCCAATATACATTTTTCTAAACAGAAAGATGGAGATAGCTCTATTTTTTCAAAAGCATTTATAAAGGTAGTTAATGCAATCTCAGCTTCTAAACGTGCAAGTGGTGCTCCTAAGCAAAAGTGAGGACCTTTCCCAAAGGTTAAATGCTTTTCATTTCCTATTCGATGTACATTAAATTGAGAGGGGTGTGAAAATTTTTTCTCATCTAAATTCGCTGCACTAACCCACGCAACAATCATCTGATCCTTTTTCATTAAAGGGCCAAATATATTTGTATCCTCTGTAATCCTCCGGGCCAATGTAACAGGAAAGCGATAGCGTAATACTTCCTCAATCGCTTTTGAAATTAAGCTAGGGGTTTTTCTTAAATCTTCATAAATTCCAGGTGAATCTACTAAAAAGCAATAAAAGCTATTAATAATTAAATTTGTAGTGGTTTCATTCCCAGCCGCTAGTAAACCTAATGAAAAGGTTACAATTTCTTCATCGGTTAATCTTTCGCCTTCATATTCAGCTCGAATTAAATCGGAAATGATATCATCAGTTAAATGATATCTCTTTTCCTGAACGATCGGTAGAAGATATGCTTTGAATTCATTTAATGCTATCTCTTTCTCCGCATCCAGATCATTAAACTTTTCTTTACTATACGGCATAAATAAAATATCAGACCATTCTTTAATTTTTTTACGATCTGTTGTTGGGACTCCTAATAAATCAGAAATAACGGTAACAGGTAAAGGGGCAGCAAACTGTTCAACGATATTAACTTCACTATATTTTTCGATATGCTGTACAAGTTCATCTGCGATAGCCTGTATTCGAGGTTTCCACTGTTCTAGACTTCTTGGAGTAAATGCCTTAGAAACAATGGAACGTACATTGCGATGTTCTGGTGGATCTGTAGAGTTTATATTTATTCTAGTTTCTAATGGAGGGATTGAGAATTGTCTGCGCTCCCTTCTACTTGAAAATAAGCGATAATCTGATAAAACACGATTTACATCATCATATAAAAAAACATTCCATACATCCTGCTCTTCATCATAATGAACTGGGTGATTATCCCTCATCAAACGATACCATTCATATGGATTCCATAATTCTTCTTTTGTTTTCAGCTTTGAAATTTCATGAACTAAAATAACATTTTCAGGTGAAGCCATAGTTCTTTCCTCCCTTTTCTTTTACAATAAAAGTGATAGGTCGGCAGTTCAAAGTTGTATAAACTATCATATGTTATTTTAACATATACTAAAGGAGATTTTTCATTAGAGAACTTGAGAAATATATAAGGGGGATTTTTATGTACGTTGACATTTTACTACTAGCAGAATTAACGACAGGACCAAAACATGGATATGAAATCAAAAAAAATGTTCAAAATCGTTTAGGTGAGAATTTTGAATTAAATCACAACATGCTTTACCCTGCCCTTCGGCGCTTTGAAAATATGGGTGCTATAACGAAAAAAATACATAAACAAGTTGGAAAACCAAATCGAAATATGTACGATATAACAGAAACAGGAGAAGAAATTTTTTCTGAAATGTTACGAGAGTTTCCCGAAAAACTTGCGACAAATAATGCAGAATTTCTTGTTCGTATCGCACTATTTGAAAAACTTGAATATGAAGCTAGAAAAGAGATTTTGACTGTACGTCAAAACGTACTACATAATCAACTTACCGCTATCCAGTCTCTAGAGGTTACCTCACCCTTTATTACTGAAGTCATTGAATTTAGTAAATCACGAATTGAACATGAATTGAGTTGGATTACATCACTTATGAAGAAAATATGAAAAAATAACAAAAAAAGCTAAAATCAATGAATGAAAATGATATTTATTATCAATACTATCATTAATAAAAGGGCAACCACGATTTGGCTACCCTTAAACAATTTACACTTCTGGATCGAATGTTTTGCAATCTGTTTCTTCCGTTGTAGATGCATGTTTACCTTTATGACTTACTACGTAAATTGCCTCTGCACTACATTTATTACCGTTCGCCCAAAATTTACAGTTGTTTACTTCACATAAAACGTCTTGTGCCATAGTATCACACCTCCTTGTTCTATTATCATTAACAAAATTCGGAGGTATGATACTATTCGTCATCCATTTTTTATTCCCTTTTTAGCTTTCTTAATGGTTCAATATCTCCGCGTACAATAGCATCAATATTTCCAGTTATTTTTTCAATATCAAAATGCCACCATTGAATTTGCAATAATTCTTGAATTGTTTCATTTGAAAATCTCTCTTTTATTTTATTTGCAGGGTTTCCACCAACAATTGTATATGGTGCGACGTCTCTAGTCACAACAGATTTAGCTGCAATGATTGCACCATCCCCTATTTTTATTCCGGGCATAATTGTTGTATCCATACCAATCCAAACGTCATTTCCTATAACTGTATCACCTTTGTAAGGTAAATCAGACAAACTAGGTGTATACTTCTCCCACCCATTTCCAAATATATTAAATGGATATGCCGAAAATCCATCCATCCGATGATTGGCTCCGTTCATAATAAAGTTAACTCCAGATGCAATACAACAAAACTTTCCAATAATAAGGCGATCTCCAAGAAATTCATAATGATGTAATACTCGATTTTCAAATTTTTCTCCATCTTTCGCATCATAATAAGAATAGTCACCAACAAGTATATTAGATTTTGTTATTGTATTTTTTATAAATTGAACGTTTTGATTTCCTTCAATAGGGTATTTAATATTTGGATTAGGATTCATTCTGTACAGCACTTCCTTTACCACTTATTTCACTTTCTATCGCTATTACTGGCTTTAAATTGTATATAGGTATAATAAACAATAATCCAATTATAAAAAGTAAAGCCGTCCCTTCATACATCATACTTAATGAAAACATCTCTTTTAATGAGCCAGCTATACTCATCGTTACTACCATTGAACCGGTAAATAGCGGACTTAAAATACCATTTACACGACCTATAAAATCGGTATCGCTATTTTGAATAATAAGCGTATTAATACCAATTTGGATACAAGGAAGAGCTAAACCACTAAAAAGCTGCGCTGTAAGTGTAACCCATAAATTTGTAGAATACCCTATAATGCTAATACCAATTGCTTGACCAAGCATACCGATAATTAACATCTTTTGCGGAGCAACGTTTTTCGCAAATACCATCGCTAATGCCCCGCCAACAATCATTCCCGCACCATTTACTGTTAGTAGCCACTGTAAACTCTCTTTTGATAATCCTAACTGCTCAGTCACAATAAATATACCTAATGGCTGAATTAATCCTATACCTAGTCCTGCAGCCATAAAACAAAGCCCCAGCAAAGTTAATGCTTTTTTCTTTTTGACATACTTAATACCGTCCTTCATCTCCTGCAACAGAGTGATATCTTTCTTTTCTACGTCGTTTTCAAGATCTTTCGGAAGAAATAACAATACAACTGCCGCAAGTACAAACGAGATGCCTGTTATGATGATTGAAATATAAATTCCAAAACTATGAAAGATAAATGTCCCTAGGATTGGTCCTAATACCATAAATATTGCAAATATCGTTTGATATATAGACATTGCTAATTGAATTTGTTCCGTTGATAAATGTTGTTTAAACAACTTCATTCCAGATGGTTGTGAAAACTGTGAAAGGATTGCAGAGATGAGTGTCACAAAAAACACAATTTTCCACGTTCCAAACATAAGCGTAATTAATACAGCGAATACTGAAATGGAACTTAACGTCTCACACCATATCATTGTCTTCTTTGGCTTCCACCTATCAGCAAAAGTACCGCCAATAAATGAAAAAATAAAAATTGGAGCGAATTCAGCAACTGAAATCATCGAAATAGCAAAAGCATCACCTTTTGTCATTTCCATTACATATAGTAATACCGCAAAGTTTCGAACCCATATTCCTATTTGTAAAAATAATGCTGATGCTAAAATCCCTTGAACAAACCGATTTTTTAATACTTGTGATACCCCATTGTTTTGTTTCGTTACTACATTTGTCGACATAAAAAAGCCTCCTATTTCATGTTCTGAACAGGAGGCAGCACAAATCATATAAAAAGACTATATATTCGCAGAGCGAAATACATCCCTTTTCTATAAATGTACAGACTAACCCTATTCAGAAGAATATTTCGTTTTTTAACGAAGATCTCTTACAAATAGAATTAGTTGATCATTGGGATGTCTTCACCCTTCCGTTTCGAATTTAAATAACACATACATACTCTATGTAAATCATTTTCGATGTATGCATGTCTCCTTTTACTATTCTAGAAAGTTAAAGGCAATTCCTCTAAAGAACGCATTAAATAGTTACCTTGCCATTTAATTTCTTCACGATTCCCTTTTATTTGTAGTTCAGGCATTCGATTAAACAAAGTAGTAATAGCAATCTTTGCTTCCAACCTAGCAAGTGGAGCGCCTAAGCAGAAATGGCTACCATGACCAAAGGCAATATGACGATTATTTTCCCGAGTAATATCGAATACTTCTGGGTTTTCAAATACAGTTTCATCACGGTTTGCAGAAGCTAAGGCAATGACAACCATATCTCCTTTTTCAATTGTTTGGTCGTGAATTTGAAAAGGTTCATCTGCCCATCTTGAAGTTGTAACCTCAACTGGAGAATAATATCGTAGTCCTTCCTCAATAGCGGCATCAATTAATTTTGGATTTTCTTTTAATAACTGTAATTGATCTGGATTTTCGAGGAGCGCTAATACCGTATTTGTTATTAAATTTACCGTTGTCTCGTGTCCCGCCACAATTAGTAACATTATCATTGAATATAGTTCCCGAGCGCTAAGTTTATGCCCTTCACTCTCTGCAAGTATTAAAGCACTCACCAAGTCTTCTTTTGGCTCTTTTCGTTTAATATCAACTAAATATTGAAGATATGTAATAAACTCAGATAGTTGCTTTTCAGTTTCTTTTATTTCTTCTGGTGTTTCTGGGTAAGCAATGACAGCATGAGACCAAATTCTAAATTTCGCTTGATCTTCTTTTGGAATGCCAAGCATTTCACTTATTACAATAATCGGTAAAGGGAACGAATAATCATCAACAAGATTTAATGAACCCTTTCGCTCGACTTCATTTAACAAATCATCTGCAATATCCTGTATTCTTCCTTCCAATTGCGTGATCATCTTCGGTGTAAAAGCTTTTTGTACGAGTGATCGTAAACGATTATGGTTAGGTGGATCTGAATTTAACATATGAGTAGTTAAATAATCACTATTGTCAACAGTAAGAAACACATTCAATGTATCTTGAGAAAATACATTGGCTGGATCTTTTTTTAAGCGACTATCTTTTAAAAGTGGCAAAGCATCTTCATATCTTGTGATAAGCCATTCCGCACCTAGTTCAGTTTTATTCACAAATAAGATAGGTTGCATTTTTCTAGATTCTTTATAAATTTCATACGCATCTTCTTTAAATTGAGCTGAAGCTAAATTAATGCCCTCCTCTATTTTTAGTCCAACCTTGTTTTTCATTGACATTGTATTCCCTCACTCTCATTTGTTTTTGAAAACCAACCCAACATATGCATTATACTCTAATAAAAACGTGAAAATTGTAAATTTTTAACCAAAATCTTACTTCGTATATTGAAAAATAAAAAAGTGAGAGAGTAAAATCGTTTCACTCTCCCACTACTCTTTATGCGAAGCACATAAAATTACTAATTTGTTGATAGCGATAACTTACTTTACGACGACGACCACCTTGCCAAGTGTAACCTGATACTCCGTTTCTTCTCACTTCAGTCGGAAAGAACCATAAGTCCCTTCCGAAAGGACCAGGACGATGTAAACGTAAATAGCCCCATCTTCCTAGACAATTACACATCCATGATTTCATATTGCCCGCTTGAGATGGAGACGCAAAGGTAGACGGTAACGACGGAGCTTGCGACGGCGGTGGTGACGTTGGAGCATCTTCCGCATCATCTGGTCTGTAATCTTCTTGTTCCATATCTCTCGCTTCATCTACAGATTCATACCCGTAGTTTTGTGGATTATAATACATCGCTTGATCATATGGATAATTTTGTTGGTTATACATATTAACAAATCACCTACTTTTCATTCATTACCTTTAACATTTATATGTGATATGCCCTCTCTGGGAAGCTTATGTTATAGCCCAAATTCAACTTAAAAAGCTCGTATTATTAAAAATACGAGCCTTTCAAAAATAGAAGGTGTTTATTATTTCCTTAACTTCACACTATAAAAACGCATTTCATCTAACGAACCTTCAAATTCAAATACTTCTTGTTTAATTAATTGTTTCAAGCGATATTCTAAGAAAGTATCTCCAACCAATTGTTCAACAAGACCAAGTGCTTCACCAATTACTCTAGGAGCTTTGAGGAATTCTCGATCAGCACCCACACTTTTCGCGCATTCAATTATAAATTGATCAAAATAATCTTCTTGTACAGAATATACTTCATTTTCTTTCCACACTCTTAAACATTCTACGCTTCCCGATATTCTATCCCATTCATGTTCAAACTTCATTCGCTTCTCTTCAGTTAAATAAGGTAACTTTGCAAAACTTTTTTGGAATAGAGCTAAACTTTCAGGTGGTAATTCTCCAGTTCCACGAATATCATACTCTTGTTTTAATATTTCTCGACTTGCTTCAGATGTATTAATAACTCGAATGTTTTTCTTATCCTTTAATTGTGCCATTACAAAACTTAGGCCTACATGTTCATGTGCATTATCAGCCTTCCAAATTGTAATAGGCGTTTCAACAGGAATAGTATGTAGTTCTTCTATAGTTGCTATAAATCTTGATAAATATTCTTCTTCAAAATAACTATCATAAGCAGTTAAATTATTTATTAACCACTTCTGTCTTGCTAGTTGCCCCCCATTCGTATGCAACTTATATATCGGTCCAATTGAAAAGAATTCAGAAAAAGCAACAACACTCTCTTCAGATAATTCTTCTTGACTTAACATATATGTTAAGCAACCAGCCGTTGAATCATCAAAAGCAATATGTACGTGCGTACTTTCTTTTACATTTCTTTTATAAGTAGGATTACTCGTTAATTGTTTCGGAATATCCATCAAATTTTTAATTGTATCTTCACTATAGTTTTCTTCTAATAAGTTTAACTGTATGAGAATACTTTGAAGTAAATCTTTAACCTCATCCTCGTACATATCCTCTACAGCATTTTTAATTTTATCTATCACACAAATCCCTCTATTCATTTCAAAAATAACGTAGATTATAGTGTATCATTTTAGTATAGTTCTTTAAAGTCAAATCCAGATTGCTAGAGCAATCTGGATTTTCAACAAATACTTTCCTTATATTTTTGAATTGCTAAATATTTTTACTTTGAAAATCCTTGTATCTAAATGTATAATTATATAAAAACAAAAATATAGGAGCTACATTTATGGAGAAAGTACTTACTAATTATAGACATTACTTAAAAAATTGGAGATTTATATTTATTTGCATACTACCTGTTATCGCCTTATTCGTTACTTTCTATGTCATCTTCGAACTACTGTTTCATCAAGATTTCTACTTATCTAACTTAATTTCTGCTATCATATTATTTTTAATATTTACTAATGTTAAAGATAAATTTAAAATTAAAGGCTAAAGAACATTATTTAAAAATAGCCCTTTATTCTTGCATCCTACTATAAAATAAGCCTTGCAGTAAATTTTTACAAAAATAAGAGCACCCTGCAATTGGATGCTCTTATGTGATTAGAAGTTTTTTCTGAGTATTAAGTAGGACACGAAGATCTTGTCCTACTACATAATATATGCTTGTACTTATTATTTCGTGCATATATTAAGCACCATGTTCAGGTACTTAATATATGCATAGTCATTGCTAAAAAAATCTACTCAAATATTCACTATACAATTTCATATTTATAAATTAAAAAACATCCATTGGGGATGTTTTTTATCTAACGATTTTAAGCTTCCATAAACTTAGCCGGTACACCAATTTTTTCAACTACAGAAGATATATTAGTAGGATTAATCATTACATTTTCAATACATACTAATTTATTTTCTAATATCCCATTCTCTGTAGTAATAAGTTCTTCAAACCGATCTAAAGTCATTGAAAATTTGTGTTCACTTCCACCATTCATACTAACTTTTACATACTTCATAGTGTCACCGCCTTTCATAATAATTTACATTTCGACAAGAAGGCGCTTACACCCTTTTTTTATTTACTCTTGGATTTCTCACGTTTACATATATTTTGAGAAAAGAAACTACTATTATTTACTCACAAAATTATTACTAATAAGAAAGATAAAGATAAAAATGCACAAAGTGGAATATATAAACCAGTATCCATTCTAGCGAAGTGCGTATCTTTTTGTCGTTTAAAGATACCAAAATAATTAAACTCACCAATTACTCTAATAGAAAAGACGATCATACAAATCCAGGAACCGACTTGAATAATAACATTAGGAACTGCAAAATGAACAATATTTGCTTGTTGCAACAAAATTATCGCTGCCATACTTAATAATAATGCAATGAACAATGTCATTCCGGCACGAGGTGTAAACGCCTTTTCCCCTGATTTAGTTGGTATAACACTATTTGTCCCCCAATTACCTCCGAAACCCCAATATACATGTAAAAAGCTAACTAAGAATAATATACAAGCAGATATATATGTAATGATAAGCATTTTATCCTCCCCTTATTTTATTTAACTTCTCACCTATAAAATATGCTATCCCCCCCCTCATTAGCAACCTTTATTTAATTACATAAAAAAACCGTAATGATTTATCAATATTAAGATAAGTCATTACGGGGTTATTAAACTTCATTATGCATTAAACCTATTTCTTCGGCGTTCCATCCTTGTTTGACCTTGAACTTCATTTTCTTTGTATGGATCTATTTTCTCTGTCATTTTATATGTTGCAACTGGTTCTTCGTACTTATGCTCATGTATCTTTTCTGGAATTTTACTTTTAGATTCTTTCCCACCAAACTTAAATAGTTTCATCTTTAATTTCGGTAATCTCGGAAGACGAATCTTAAATGATAATCTTTTGCGTTTCTTTTTTGGTCCAAGTAGATTTATATTTTCTTTATTATTATCTTTCTCTTTGCGGTGAATGAACATCGCAAGTAATCCTCCTAATACAAGTCCTCCAATTAATAGTAATATATATACATAATGGCTTGTCATTAAACTCGTCATGCGTTCAAGTATGACTAACGACTGTACTTCTTTTATATCCCATAGTAAAGCGGCCCATAATGAGAATAATCCCAAAGTAAGTCCATATGTACGAAAACGAAATAAACATGGAATTAACGCGACACATGCAGCAATTTTCGCATTTGCTATGATTGAGCTTGTTGTAATATCCTGATGCCAAATAACTAACAGTAATGTTATAAATGGCGCATACGCTATCCAGCTGCATATACGTGAATACATCTTTTTAGCAAAATAACTACCGAAACTAGTAAAAAATAAAAGCCCTCCAATATATACAGATTGTTCTAGAGGGATTTGCTTTGTAAGTCCTGCAATTGGAAAGAGGACGCTCAGTAGCATTAAGAGCACATCTAATTTCTTCACCATTCCCCATTCCTTTCAAATTTTTTCAATTAATAAAAATCGCTTTTCCATTTGGTATAGTTTTTGTATTTCTAAAAAACATATTAATCCTGTCTGCACATAAAGTAAATATGTAAACGAAAAGATACTTGACAAATGATATCCTTATTTGCATAAAAAAATGACAAATCCTGATCGATATAACGAGCAGGATTTGTTTACTAGTATTTAAAGTAGAATAATTGAATCTTTCTTTTCTACTTTTACTACATCTACATCCAATTCATCATCAAATTCTTTAAATTCTCTTGCATCTATGTCAGTAATATAACTCTTTATTACTTTTTCCATATGTACGGAATATGTCATGTGTACATTCTTTTTCGAAAGCATACTAGAATTACAGCACATGTAATGTATCATTTTAGCGATATAATCCCTTTCTACAGGTTTTACACCTAATGGTAGAATTTCAATTATATATCGCTGAAAAACTTCACTACAATTAAGTGAATATTCACCAGTGCTATAATACATCCCTTTTTGATCTGCATATAAGCCTATTCTATCTAGAGCATCATCACATTCTATTACACCGTAGCTTGGTACATCAAAACCTGTATTTATTCTAATAATATTTAAGTTGGGAACCTTTAATACCTCTGGAACAATATCAGGTAAAATATCTGTATTAATTTCTTTATTTTGTAACTCTTTTATCCAATATTTTCTCAAATTTGCATCTACAATGAAGTAAACTTGTTCATTTTGTTCTTTTGCATATTGTACAATTTCCATTAATGTTTCGAAAACATATTGTTTAAAAAGAGCCCCCATATCATTTCTCTTTGATGGTTGTGATAAAAATGCATTATGTTTATTTATATTTAATAATACGTAATCAATCTTTTGCCACTCTGTATTCCCATATAATTTATATAAAATTTCTTTTCCTTTTATTTTTGAAAGAATAGGTAAGAAATCAAATTTCGATATTCGTTCAATTGATAAATTAACATATGTACAAGGTAAATTTATCTTATTCCAACTACGCTTCAAAAATCCTTTTTGTTCTAATAGACTAAAAACACTATTTACAATTGTTTTACGAGATACACTTTGGCCTATAAATAAATTAATAAATGTTGAAATACGATTTGTTCGTGCAAATCCCTCTCTAATGATTTGTTTTGGATCAATTTTTTCGCGTCCATCACAATTTTTCATTGCGATTAATGCTAATGTCGCATCACTGCGCTCACCCGCGGTAGCATAGACAGCTTTCGTAACATCATCTACAAGATTTGTTTTATATTTTTGACAATATTGCATTTTATATGGATTTTGTAACACCTTTTCAATATTGTATCTCACAATCTTTAATAATACTGGGAAATCTGTATTCAATACATAAGAATTTTCACCAATTTTAGTCAAAACAATTTCGCTATCAAGTAATGCTTGTTCTATTTCCAGCGCTATATTTTCAGACCAAACTTCTAATGTTAATGTCTCTAATCCTTTTGGTGCAAATAAAGGAAATAATTCATTTTTGTTATTTGTTGCTACCTTTTTACATTCTGGAAGTATTGTGAAATAAGAGAATTTACGCTGGAATTCTTTAAATAAATACTCTCTTTCCTTTACTTTTATACCTGGTTCTATTTTAGTACCTTGGACTTTATATATTCTTTCATTGTATGGAAATAACACCCTTTTATTTTCCCCGACAATATAATCTTTCGGATATTGGAGAATATGGTCTAAATCCAAATCTCCACCTATTTGAAAATCATCTTTTAAATTTCTAAATATCTTAATCCATTTCATGCCGGTTGTAGCTTGTTGCATTTTTAGTTTTACAAACCGTATTTTTTTATTATTTGATGCAAACTCTGGGGTAGAAATCAATATCATCCCTCGTTTTCGTCTGAAAAGTAAAGGAATATCTGGATGATTATATTCTTGATATTAAGACTGTTTTTATGAGCATTTCGTATAAGTATGATGTAACTGATTAAAGCTATTTTCAAAGAAGACATATCAGCGATAATTTATGTCTATTTCTTATAGGTGTTAGCAAGTGTGTTTGCAAACTTGTTTGCACTTTTTTATTGAAACTCTGGGACAACATACACCTTCACATAAACGCCATTCTTCATTACAAACTGCTCTAAAGTTTTTTGTCTATATTCTGTTACGGTAAAAAATGAACGATTGGTATTTTATCCTTATATTTATTTTTGTAGTAAGTTGTAAACTCACCACACCTTTTCATTTTCTTCTACAGTAAGTTATATTAAGAATTACTTTTTAATTCCTTGATATAGATAAACCTTTTATATTATTGATATATTAAAGATACGATTTCATAGGCTTTTAATTGAATACTTTGTGGGCGCCTATACAATTTAAAAACCCACCTATCATTACAATTAAGTGGGTTTTTAAATTTATGTTTTTACTTTCTCATTATTAACTGTTATAGTTACGCAAAAGTAAAATAGCCTTTAAGTCGACTAATTATATTCCTTTAATATCAAAAGGAACCCAAACAAAAAATTAAATATACGCCTTGTTAAGATTATGAAATAAAAATACTATACTATTTTAAAACTAAAAACTACATAACCCTCTTTTTGCTCAAAATCTGTAATATACAAAATTTCTATCGCTATGCTTCTTCCTGTATATTC
The DNA here is from genome assembly GCF_053345735.1 of Bacillus sp. D48C. Lineage (NCBI taxonomy): Bacteria > Bacillati > Bacillota > Bacilli > Caryophanales > Bacillaceae > Bacillus > Bacillus sp. D48C. The sequence continues at coordinate 4,449 of NZ_JBKFAQ010000002.1, read as the reverse complement.
TTTTCGCTCATTATCCCATTCATTTAAATTAATTGTATCACCTACATGAAAATCCCTATCATTTTTGCGGATTTCAAAGGTCTTAATACGCTTCAACACCGGTTCAAAAAAAACGGTATTTATTTTCAAATTATGTAGCATAGTATACTCTTCACTCCTAACCAAAATACTACTAGCTTTTAATAAATCTAATTAGCTCTGAGTATGGTTCAATTTCATCATACATAAATAACTCGATATCATTCTCTTGCGAATATTTAATAGCCTGACACATTTCAAATTCTTGAAAATCCGCTAACAGTTCTATCGAATATTTTATACGATCTCTTTTGAATAATCTTTCTTTTATTACTTGAGGATTATTTTTCATAAAAATAATCTTACTCATATTAGTACCCTTAAAAGTTGAAAAATCTAAAGGGTTTATTTCATTTTTCGAGTTTAACAAGCAAAAATGTCCATCTAACAACAATTTTGAATCAGTTAATTCTAAATTGTTTAATTCACTCTTCCACATCTCTTGATTCCTCGAAATATTACCAGTACTCTTTTGAGATATTTCAATATCATTACCCGCTTTTCTAATTAAATCACTAACAGAAAATGCTTCAAGATCCATGTCATTTTGTAACTTTTTTACTAAAGTTGATTTTCCAACACCATGTATGCCAGATAAAAAAATATATTCTACCATCATATGCCTCCATTGGTATAACAAAATGATTGAGGTGCACCTTTTAAAGTACTATCGAATTCGATTAAATCTAAAGGCTTTTCATATTTTTTAAATTCTTTAATCTGTATTGCAAATCCTTTTTGTTTCCCCTCAAAATAATGATTAAAAAATCTTCTAGTTATCCCCGAATATTCTTTTGTCTGTTTCCATATGTTTTTGGGATTATCCATAATTATATCTTCTATTTCAAACTCCCCTACCACTTTTCCATATGGTTTAGTTGCATAAACTACTACAGAAGAAACATCTTTTCTTTTAAAGATATTTTTTCTGTATTCAAATCTTTTATTTCCCGAAATAATTTCTTCTACAAACTCCGGTTTAATCGATAATAAAACTTTCACATACCTCACCTAATTCTAAAATCTTTTCAAATTGTGAATTTGTTAAGGGCATAAAACCTGCGTACTTCCCGTCACTTATCACATTTTTTTCAATTAATTCTTTCCTAATAATACGTTTTGGCAATGCAATATTATACAACATTTTAATAATATGAGGATACTTTTTTAACTCCCAAAATCCTTTTAACTCTAGAGGGGTAAAAATTGTTCCTTTACCGCAAAATTTAATGAATTCGTCAAAGTTATTAAATTCACTAATATGTTTTCTCTCTATTACAGTACATATAGATGTTGCAACAGAACTATATTTAGCGGACTGACCCCATTCAGCTGTTCGATAAATTACTAACATATCTCCAGATTGAATACTTTCTATCCCCAGCATAGCTGTTAAATAAACCTTTTCAACTGTATTTGTAAAAGATAAATCTTCTATTTTATGATTTCTTTCCGTGTCTAGTTTTGAAAACGGAAATAATCTTGTATGGTATTTAGGATAGATACCAAGTACAAATTTATTGTTTTCCTCTAATTGAATACATGGAAAGTCTCTAAAAATATCATTTTTTTTCTCCAATGTTTTTACATATACCAATTCACCGTTATTTTTTCTCCCCCAAAAAACAAAACCAAACTTTTCAAATATCTCCACTAACTTTACTTGCTTTTCAAAAAGAGTTACATAGCATTCAGAATACTGTTCTTCTAGCATTCTCTTCAAAATAATACCAATAAAACGTTCTCCCAGAACTGTTCCATGTGGATTGATTTTAAAGGTTCCAATCTTAAGGCGTCTTTTTTTCAGAAAATTCGGGGTGATAGTATCATCAGACTCATCTTCTTCCTTAAGATACAAAAATCCCTGAACTCCATTTTCTCTTAAAACATAAGCTTTTTCACCTTGATAGGCTTTCTTCTCGAACCATCTTTCGAAACCCTCATAGTCCTCTATCAGACTTTCGAAAAAGCGATCATTTACATCTAATTGTGAAATTTCAATTTGTTCAATTACATCATTCATTAACTTTCTTCCTCCTATGTTATCATTTCTAGCACCAATATTCAAACATACGTTCTTAACTAGAGTATATTTATTGTTACCACTTAATTATAGCAAAAAAAGGAATTTTTTATAAAAAAATCTTTTCATTAAACGAAATGCTTAACGATTTAAATAAAGTTCCTAAATCAATTGTTAGCGTTGATATGCAGGAGCAAATTGAACGAAGTCTTATTCATTCGATGCAAAGTAAAGAGGAAATATCTATTTCATACTATCGTGACGGAATAATCCACGACATGTACATAAGTGTATCGCATATTGAACCGCTGATAAAAACTGTATATTGTACAGATGCTTTTGCTTTGAGTACTGAGTTTAAGTTTGATGAATTAGTGAATATAAACTAAAAAAAAGCCGCCCAATAAACGGCTCTTATTTTTACTTTTCAAACTTCACATATTCACCTGAAACCCATTGGTCGCCACCAACATTATACCAACCGTCTCTATATCCCCAAGACTGATATCTTTCGCTCTGATACACATTTTTTTCGACACCATAGTTAGTTCCTGGACCAGTACGAACGCGTAACACATCAGCAGTAATAGTTACTACACCAATGCCATCATTTGAAGGTTTAGAAGCTGCTGGTGCATTTTCTCCTATATAACGAATGTATGATGAATCATTATATACCCACTGATCGCCACCTAAGTTTAGCCACCCATTTGACTCACCCCATACTTGGTAGCATTCTCCTTTCCCTAATTGACGAATAACCCCGTATCCAGTACCAGGTCCTTTACGAAGATTAACATTATTCCCCTCAATATATGCAATACCTGTCCCACTAGATGACGGTGGAATATGAGTTGGGGGTACGTTATTACCTCCACCGTTATATACATTTTGGACTCTTTCAATAAAGCTGTTCCAACGTTCTTCTGCTAACATACGATGAGGACAATACTTTCCACTCCATGATTTATGTGTACGAACTTTACTGATTGGAATGTTGTACTGTTTCATTAATTGAGCTACAACGATAGCTGCATTATCTTCAGCTTTATAATATCGATCTCCACCACTTAAAGAGTAACAAATTTCAACTCCAATAGATTTACGATTTCCGTTACCACCACCATCACCGCAATGCCAAGCGTTACGCTCTAAAGGAATACCTTGTACAGCTTCTTTATCGTCTACCGCAATATGAAACGATACTTGGTTGTCATTACGAATCATATAAGCCACTTCGTTATTTGCTGTAGCATCGTTATAAGTATTGTGGACAGTAATGAATTCTGGATTCATTGTATAAGGACACTTAGTACCATATTTGCTTGCATCAACTAAATTTTTTCTGATTTCCATTATTGAACATCTCCCTTTTTCTCTTCTTGTTTTTGTTTACCACCTAAAATTCCAACTGCATTTGTCAAAGCTTGTGGCAACGGAATACCCATTCGACCAGCATTTTCTAAAAGTGAAAGTAATTCATTACCCATGAAGAAGAAAATTGTTGCTTCACGAATAGCACTATTGCTTCCAAGTGCCACATCCAGCTGGGTCGCCACTCCAACCAAAAGAAAAAGCACCACCTTTTTGGCGATGCCTTTGAAACCAACTTTACTTTTTAGCTCTCCGTTATATCCTGCTGCGACTACTCCTGTGATATAGTCGATAGCTGCCATGATTACTAGAACTTTCAATGTTGTATCCCATCCTCCCAAGAAATACCCACAGAAACCACCGAAAGTGGCAATAAAGGTTTTTAATAATACATCAATACGATCCATCTGTTCACTCCTTATTTATAATAAAAAAGAGAGACGCTTGCCCCTCTTTCAATAGGTACTTTTATTTTAAGGTTTTATATCATTCCTTTTAATATTAAACCCAAAACCGACATTGTGATTGCACTAACAATAATTCGTAAAATCCAAGTTGTATTCATACTAATCTTTTCTAATTGCTTATTAATTGTAGCGATGTCTTTCTCATTAATTGTTGTGCGAGTTTCTAAATTACGAATATCACGCATAATTTCTTTTTGTTCTGCTTTTAAACTATCGATTTTTACATATACATCTTCCAATACATTCACATCCTTTTATCATCTTAATAAAGCAATCTTCATATAATATGAGACAACCTTATTCACGGTGAATACATCGTAGGAATCTCCATACAAAAGCCGTATTTTATGCAAAATAAAAAACAGCTTATAGCTGCTCCTGCTCCGTTTGTATGTTATTTTCATTAGTTGATGTTGGCGGTTCTTGAGATGGATAATTCCCTGTCAGTGATGTATAACACTCTAAACAAATATTCTTTTTCGCAAATCCCATATCTAGTGGGTACAA